>JAHLLM010000009.1 GCA_020444175.1 Desulfobulbaceae bacterium
GCCCTACACTAATTTTTCAAGGGGTAGATGTCTCACTTACATTGACACAGAGGGTGCGAGCCACCAAAGTTTATATGAGGCAGGTAATTTTTGAAAATTGCCTGCCTCTCTGCTTTGGACTTACATCTGCCAATCTCAACCGGCACAACGCCTTTCCAAACTTAGCAGATCTACTTTATACCTTGCGGAAAAGTCAGCCCACGCTGTCCCTTTATTGAGACTTTTCGGATCAATTCTGCGTTTCTCTACAGCCGCATTTCACCCTCTGCCAGAGCTTCGAGTCCATCCATATCCAAAATGGTGATCATTGCCCCTTCCGATTGAATCAGTCCCTGTTTGACCATCTTGCCGAATATTCGCGACAGTGTTTCCGGAATTGTGCCTAAAAGGCTGGCCAACAGAGTTTTGGACATGGGCAGTTGAATTTCATGGCTTTCGCCGTTTTGCCTGCTTGTTAGGAGGATATATTCGGCCAGCCGCCCAGGCACCTCTTTCAGGGAAAGAGCCTCAATCATATGGGTAAACTGCTTGAGTCGGAAAGAAAGTGTGGCCAGCATGTTCATGGCCAGTGAAGGGTATTGCGCAATTAAATCAGCAAAGGACTCTTTGGGGAAAAAAAATATCCTGCTTTTTTCCAGGGTCATGGCATTTGCAGGGAAGGATGATCCTGTAAAAACAGCCACTTCGGCAAAGGGCTCACCCGGGCCCAGGATGTGAAGAATCTGCTCTTTTCCATCGAGAGATAGTTTAAATATTTTCACCTTTCCGGAGATAACGACATAAAAACCGCGGCCCTCATCGCCTTCGGAAAAAATAAGTTTGCCTCGGTTAAATTCCTGATCTACCACGATCATTGCCAGCTTTTCATGATTTTCTGCTGTCATCCCTTTAAAAAGCTGGATTGAAGCTATGCAATCGGTAATTTTTTTCATTTTTTATCCCTCAAGGACTGTCATTGCAAATGAATATCCATCAATAAATCCTGCCCAGACAGTTTGCTCGCCCATACTTATCCCATTTTTTTGAGTAATGATGCGAAACCGTCTCCCCTGGCCCTGCTTCTCCCATCCACAAAGCGTAATATCCATAAAGCCGGGCAGCACATCGCAACTTTGTGCTTTTTTCACAGCCTCCTTAGCGGACCAGAGCAGCGACAAAGCATTCTGCACACCAAGGGACTGACTCATTTCCTCCACTTTTTCTCTCTCTTCCTCAGTTATAAAACGAGTTTGAATTCGTTCCAGTGCCGAGGTTATCTGTTGTATATCCACACCGCACTTTGTTCTGGCCGCAAGCCCCACGGCAATTCCTTTGCTGTGGGATATTGATATCTGCGGCGCATTCTTTATTTCCTCCGCAGCTCCATAAAAAAAAGGCTTGCCCCTTTCATCGGCCACAATCTCTTTCTCATGCCAGTTCAGACTCTGCCAATCTTCTTTATTTATCCTTTTTGCATCGCAATGCATTAAACCAGCGTATTTTGCAGCTATTCTCCCCCCCAACCATTCAATTTTTCTTTTGGGGTAGCGGAACTCAAGAAGCTTTTCTCTTTCTTTTCTGCACAGAAAATGGTTTCCGCCCTGCAGGAGAGGCATGCTTTCCAATTTTTCCTGTAAATCCAGAAGATTTACTGTTACTATTTTTACCTGAACAGGAAAATCTTCTGCTGAACCAAAACTTTCTTCAACCGGCCCGGTCAGATCAGTGAGCATGTAAATGTCCTTTGGCTTTGCGATTTTAAGATCTCTGATTTGCCATTTTGAACAATCTGATTGACGGATAACATTGACCAAAGAACCGAATTGAACATGTCGATATTAGATATTATCATACTCATTGTCATTGCCCTCTTTTTGGCACGCGGTCTCTGGGCAGGTTTTGTCAAACAAATTGCCGGGCTTGCTGCTCTTATTATAGGTTTTGTGGTGGCCGGGCGCTTTTATGGTCAATCTTCCAGTCTCGACATACCATTTATACAAAACCCTCAGGTCGGTTTTTTTGCGTCCTATATTCTTATTTTTCTTGTCACTTTTTTTTCAGTAATCTGCCTTGGCATGCTGCTTAAAAAAGTTGTCCAACTCTCTCTTCTCGGGTGGTTCGACAGACTATTAGGCGGCATACTTGGACTTGCCAAAGGGTCTTTTGTCTCTTGTCTCCTTTTTATGGGACTCGCCCTTTTTATCTCCGCAGCAAATCCCTTTTTCAATAAATCTTTTTTCTATCCTTACCTGGAAAAAAGTTCGGCTTTTATTATATCGGTGGTTAAAGACGAAAATCTTCGCAAGGGTCTCCTTCCCCAGAAACCAGCGATTTCATCCTTTCTTCCCCAAACGGTAAAGCTTGGCAAGAAAATCGGGGTGAAAGCCGAGGAAAAACCCTAAAACGATCAGCTGATTCAATGCACTTACCCGCAGGGTTCCATGTCGTTCCCATCTTCTGGCCGAACTAACGACCCAATGATCAAGGATCAGTATCTTCCCCCTTTTTTTCAATTCACGTACAAGGCTGAAATCTTCCATAATCGATATTTCCGGAAAACCTCCGATTTCGTTAAAACGCGAGGCTTTCATGAAGAGGGCCTGGTCACCATAGGGCATTTGAAAAATTTTTGATCTGACATTTGCTCCCCAGGAAATGAATTTCATTTTTTTCAGTGGTGAATCAAAGCTGAGTTGAAAGGCCCCTGCTGCAATATTTTCCTCTGCCAGAGATTTCCTGACGAGTTCAGCAAAACCTTCAGGTAAAGTGGTATCGCCATGCAGGAAAAGATAGATTTCTCCCTTTGCCTCAGCGGCGCCTGCATTTAACTGCCTGGCCCGCCCACTGCGACAGAACAGAATTTTAACCCCATATTTTTCTGCTATCTGCGGTGTGCGATCAGTACTTCCCCCATCGACAACAATGACCTCTACAAAATCCCCACTGCCTATGGAATCAAGTACCAACGAAAGATGTTGTTCTTCATTCAAAACAGGAATAATAACTGATACAACCTTTTTCTCCGATTCTGTTTTCATCAATTCATGAAAAATTCGGCAAATGGTTTGCCAAAATTTCTCAACTGCGGCAAATCATCTGCCTTATCGATATCTGTCAAAGTCGGAAGAGTTCCCCAGGTGAGACCTTCCCTCTCAGCCTGGACAATTGTCTGATCAAGTACGCGTTCAGTTCCCCATTCTATGTTTTCAAAAAGAAACGAAGCAGGCCTTTTCAGGCCGATTAAATAATATCCTCCATCAGAAGCAGGCCCCAAAACGAGATCTCTTTCCTGCAGCATGTCATAACCCTGATTTAATATTTCTGGTGTTATGTGCGGGCAATCTGCTCCTACAAGAAGTATCCTTTCAACGTTACAACGAAAAAAATTATCATGTAATGCATTCTTCATCCGTTCACCCAGGTCCTCTCCTCTTTGCTGGAAACATCCCATATTCCCGGGCACCCACCCTCTCACCTCATTTTGTTCGCCGCCTTCAAAATAGACGTCAATTTGAGAGGAACGATTTTCATGTAATTTGAGACACTGCCCAAAAATATATTCAGCCATGGCACGCTGAAGCTCAGCCGCCTTTTTTGCCCCCAAGAAGGGAATCAGTCTTGTCTTCGTCTTTCCGATTTTGGGATACCTTGTGAAAATGATGAGTAACTCATTGCTTTTTTTTGACTGCACCACACTTACTTCAATATCTTTCTTGTCAGAACTTCTCTTTATCATGTATTTTTACCCTTGCTCCCAAACATCGCTATAGCGGCAAATGTATTTTTTAACCCTTGTCCAAGAGAAAAGACTGAACCATGAAAAAAAAATCTTCCCAGGTCCCCAAGGCTGACCCTCTTTCCTACAAAGAGCGAAATTACCGGCGTTCCATGAATTCCGATGGTTTAGTTCCCAGCCAGATAACCATTCAGCAGACAGATCTTTTTATTCTCGCCAATAAGGATGTTTCCGCTCCGGCAACCGATTTTGCGCTGCAATACCGCAATCAACTGGAAAACTTCATTCACAAGCATCCTGATTTTCTTACATCCCTTTCTCCGCTCAGCTTTGACGGCATAGCTCCTCCTGTAGTCAAAGCAATGCTTGAGGCTTCATGCATTGCCGGTGTAGGCCCCATGGCTGCTGTTGCCGGTGTTATTGCTGAATTTGTTGGTCGTGACCTTATCAGAAAAAAACATACACAAGAAGTTATTGTAGAAAACGGAGGGGATATTTTTATGTGGAGAAATAAAGATTGCCTTGCCGCCATTTTCGCCGGCACCTCCAGGCTCAGCAATAAAATAGCTGTGACGATACCGCAACTCATCATGCCCGTCGGCATTTGTACATCTTCAGGAACAATCGGCCACTCGTTGAGTTTCGGGCTGGCTGATTCAGTAACAGTTCTCTCCCCCTCTGTTGCCCTGGCAGATGCGGTGGCCACCCGCCTTGGCAATGAGCTAAAAGAAGAATCCGATATGAATCACACCCTGGAAATAGCTCAATCATTTCCAGACTTGTCTGGAGTTGTAATTGTAAAGAATGATCAGCTGGGTATCTGGGGGGATCTGGAGATTGTCCCCCTTGGCTGAGCTGCCCTTATTACTCGTGCTTATTCGTTCATCAGTTCTTTAAAAAAAATAATTGACGGATATTTGCCTGAAAACTGAACAGGTTTTGTGGAGCTTGATTTCGCAACAAAGATAAGATTCCGTAATCCATACTCTTCCGCGCTTTGCAGCACCCCCTCGTTGTCATCAGCAAGCATGCATTTATCTCTTGCTAAACCCAGCCTTTCTTCGAGTCGTTCCCAGAATACCGGCTCTTCCTTGGCGATACCAATCTCTTCGGAGCAGACGATAGTGTCAAAGTAGGATTCAATTTCGGTTTTCGCCATTTTTATTGCCAAAGTTTTGCTGTGGGCATTGGTCACCAGGACAATTTTCTTGCCCTGCTTTCTGCACCACTTCAAGAAATCAAGAACATAAGGATGCACTTGAATGAGATGGTTCATTTTTTCTTTCATATGGACGATATCCAATCCTAATTGCCCTGACCAGTAATCAAGATCAGTCCATTGCAAAGTTCCTTCCCTGCTCTTGTACTTTTCCATGAGTTTGTCATGGGCATCAAAAAAATTCAGCTTATTTTCTTTGGCATAAACCTCAGGAACATGCTCTTCCCAGAAATAATCATCAAAGTGTTTGTCAAGCAATGTTCCATCCATATCAAGCAGGACGGTATCAATCTCATTCCAATCTATTTGCGGTTCTATTTTTTTACCTTTCATAACTCAGTTACCTGTTATTAAAAATCTGATCAATGGTTCTTTCACCCACTTTCTGCTGCAGTATGCTTTGCATATACTTATTCACCTCTTCCTCTTCTTCCGGAAGGAGAAGAAAACCGGTTAGAGGTTCCGCTTTCAGCAGCCTTGCCCCGGCCTGGGCGATGATCTCATTCGCACCAATATTTTTTCTCACCTCATCATTCTCAGGCAGATCTGCCATGGCAAGCAGCACATCGAGCATATTGCCCCAATATTCCTTTTGTCCAAGGTGTTCAATAATCTGCATTGTAACTGTGTTAATAACCAGCAACCCTTCTGGAAATTCCGCTTCACCCGTCTCAATGCAGTTACTCAGTGATGCCAGGCTCCGGCAGGAGAATGGGCGCGCGGGATATATACTGCAACAGCCATTTTCAACAAAAGGACAGACCTCATCAAAGGAAACATTTTCAAACATTTCCGAATCAACGTTTCGCTCCAGACAAAGGCGGGCATGTTGGTTCATGGTGAGCAAATAGCGCGCACCCTGTCTGTTACTAGCCGTTAAGCGTTCAGCAAACCATTTCTCCCGGTTTCCTTGCCTGATGAAATCATAGATACAATCACCTTCAACCGCTGTTATTATCACATTTTGGGTGCAGCATGAAGAGCAGCCCTTATGGCAGACGACTGTATCTTTTCGGGTCCACTCCTCATATTTTTTGAAAATTTGCAGAAGAATCCCTTTTTTTAAATCACTCATTTTAATTTTTTCAATTTTCTCTATACAGCTACTTGTTGCGCCGCATTGATTCAGGAAGCAGCCTGATGGCCAATGAGATAAGGATCGTGCCGATGGTCACATCGTCCACAAATCCAAACCAAGGGACATAATCAGGAATAAAATCCGTGGGAACGAAGAGATAGATTAATCCCAAGGCGAGAAGCAACCGAACATACCACGGGGTCCTGCGATTAAAGAGCAGCTTAATATAGTAGAGCACTTTTGCCGCTACGGCATTCACCCTAGACCTCCATCGCGCCTATCAGTTCATGGACACTCGCCATATTATTGCTTTTGAGATAGTCGGCAAGCTCCTCGACTAGCTGTCCCGAGGTTTGAGGGTTTACCAGATTTGCAGTTCCAACCTGTACGGCAGACGCACCAGCCAACAAAAACTCAACCACATCCTCAACAGTTGTTATGCCACCGATACCAATGACAGGAATGGATACCTTCCGGGCAACCTGCCACACCATGCGCAAGGCCACCGGCTTGATGGCCGGTCCGGATAATCCGCCCACCGTGTTTGCCAAACGCGGTCTTCTGGTCTTTACATCTATAGCCATGCCGAGCAAGGTATTGATAAGAGAAACGGCATCTGCCCCCCCCTCCTCAACAGCTTGAGCTATGGCAGCGATATCCGTCACATTAGGCGTCAGCTTCATAATTACCGGCTTAGAACAGCTTTGCCGCACAACCCGCGTAACCTCATAGGCCATTTTATGATCCGTACCAAAGGCGACTCCTCCTTTTTTCACGTTTGGACAGGAAATGTTTACCTCAATGGCATCAATATCCGTATCATTAAGTCGCTGGGCCAGCTCTCTATATTCATCAATGGAATCGCCAAGAATATTGACAACAATTGCACTTTTGTACCTGCTGACACGAGGCAGCTTTTCATTTATAAATTTATCAATTCCAACATTTTCTAGGCCTATGGCATTCAACATCCCGCAAGACGTCTCAACCACTCTTGGGGGTGGGTTGCCATTTTTGGGGAACAGGGAAATACCCTTGAGAACCATGCCCCCGAGTGAGTCCAGATCAACGAAATCGGCAAATTCCTCGCCATAGCCAAATGTGCCGGAGGCTGTCATTATCGGGTTCTGCAGTTGCCAGTTTCCTATTGACACACTGAGTTCAGGTGAATCTAAAGCCATATCTTTTCTGCCTCAAATATAGGGCCGTCCTTGCACACATGCAGGTAGCCGTTTTCTATAAAATCAACCCCCTGAATGGCACAGCCAACACATGCTCCCATCCCGCAGGCCATCATTGTTTCGAGTGAGACCTGGCAGGCTGCCCCCCGTTGCCGGCTGATTGCCGCAACAGCCTTCATCATTGGCCAGGGACCGCAGCAATAAACAGTGCCGTTAATTTTGCCGGGAAGCAGGTCGGGAACCAGGCCGTGATAGCCAACCGAGCCATCATCAGTGGCGCATGCCACCGTTATATTGTCGATTTCCTCAAAATCATCCAAACATATCAGCTCATCCCGGTTTCTCGCTCCGAGAAGAACGGCAATGGGATCATCAGGAAATTTTTCACGAAGAGTTGCGGCGAGAAACGGGAGCGGCGCTATTCCCATACCGCCTCCAACAAGATAATGTTTTTTCTGAGAATGAAGTTTAAAACCTTTTCCAAGTGGACCGACCAGATTTACTTTCTGCCCTGCTGTCATCTTTGACAGCAATTTGGTACCCCGTCCTACAACCTTATAAACCAGGCCTATAGTCCCGTTTGCACATTGACTGATCGAAAAAGGCCTGCGCAACAGCGGATCATGACTTTTTTCATCTCCGGTTGCAACCATAATAAATTGTCCGCTAACGGCAGTTCTGGCAATTTCCGGTGCCTGAAGAACCAGTGTACAAATGTCATTTGCACACTGGCTGTCAACAATATGCGCATCAATTTGAAACTGTATTTTTTGCGCTTTACTCATGTTCTTTCATCCTGAAGTTTAGATATAACGCTATGAATTCGCTCCAGGTCATCCAGTGATTTATACTCAATTTCAAGCTTCCCCTTTATGCCATTTTGGATAATTTTACTTTTTGTGCCCAGAACACGCGCAACACTCTCGGCCATTGTTTTACAATAGGATGCTGGAATCGGCTTCTTTTCACCCGGAGTTTGCGTCTTTTGTCTTTTGCCTTTTGATTTTTTCAAGGCAGCTACATTCTTTTCAACCTGCCTTACTGATAAACCTTTTTGAACGATTTCATCACGGAGCGCCTGCACATCAGCCGGATCACTCACCGAGAGAAGGACACGTGCATGGCCCATTGAAAGACGACCCTGAACAATATCTTCTTTGACAAATTCGGGCAACTGCAGCAACCTCATGATATTAGCCACTGTTGACCTGTCTTTTCCCACCTTTTGAGAAACATCTTCCTGGGTAAGATTGAACTCATCCATTAATCGTCGATAGGCTAATGCCTCTTCTACCGGATTAAGATTCTGCCTCTGTATGTTTTCAATGAGCGCCAACTCAAGCCGGTCTTCTGCCGTTGCCTCTTTAACAATAACCGGCACTTCGTCAAGCCCCACTCTTTTAGCCGCTCGCAGCCGTCTTTCGCCTGCTATAAGCTCATAGGCACCCGCATCATCAATTTTTCGAACGACAAGTGGCTGCAGAATTCCCTTTTCTTTTATCGACTCGGCCAACTCGGTTAGTCCGGCGTCGTCCATAGCCTTTCGAGGCTGATACGGATTCGGACTGATTGCGTCAATGGGACATCGGAAGAATTCTGCATTTCCTCCTGGACTGGCAGCCTCATCAAGGTCCAGCGAATCGGACAAAAGAGACTGTAAGCCCCGGCCTAATCGATCTCCATTTCTCATGACAGCTCCTTGATCTTCATATTTATAGTATCGCCAATAAGCTTCCGTCGCCGGCAAGCTTGCCACTTGTTGCCATTTTCCGGGCAGGTTGCCGAAGTCTTATCTTTTTCATTGCGCGTCCATCATTCTCAGGCAACTTGCCTTTTAATGAATTCTTTGCCCAGATTCATATACCCCAAGGCCCCGGGCGATTTTTTATCATACTCAATGACAGGTTTCCCATAACTTGGGCATTCGCTCAATCGTACATTTCGGGGAATCACTGTCCGGTAAACTTTTTCTTTAAAATGCTGCTTCACTTCCTTTGCCACCTGAAATGTCAACCTGTTTCTTCTGTCATACATGGTCAACACCAGCCCCTCAATTTTCAATTTCTTGTTGTAGGATCGTTTAACAAGACGAATTGTCCGAATTAACTGACTCAATCCCTCCAGAGCAAAATATTCACACTGAAGAGGAATCATGACCGAATCTGCCGCAGAAAGGGCATTCAGGGTAAGCAAGCCAAGGGAGGGAGGGCAATCGACAAAGACATACTCATAATCCTCAAGAAGTGGCTGGAGCATTTGGGACAAATACTTCTCCCTTCTCTGTGCTCCCATAAGTTCGACTTCAACACCAATTAAATCGATGTGTGTCGGCAGAACATAGAGACTCGGCAGGTATTCTGTTTGGCGGACGCTTTTTGTGACATGCTCATTGTCAAGATAGCAATGATATAAGTGTTTTTCCATGTCGGCAATATTTATCCCCAATCCACTTGAGGCATTACCCTGCGGATCTGAATCAACGACTAACACCTTGTGCCCCAGCTTGGCCAGAGAGGCGGCGAGATTTATTGTGGTCGTCGTTTTTCCAACTCCGCCTTTCTGGTTTGCCAAAGCAATAATTTTTCCCTTATTCATAAAACCTCAGCTTTCTCTGTTCCCATTATTTACTTCAGAGTAACCATCCAACTGCACCTACTCCTTGAACGACCCGGTCCCCCACTTAAGGCGATAGTCCCACAGGCCTGCTTGCTCAAATTCAAGGCACATCTAAACAGTTACGACCTGGAGTGGAGGCTCATTGTGTGCCCCTGCAGAATAAAACGTATCGTACAGGCAACATTGCCATCCACCCACATAAAATTTACCAACCTTCTTTTACAGAATTCCGTGAACGATGACAAGCATCTAATAAAAAAAGAGTGCTTCCCCGGCACACATCTCTGTTGGGCCATGTCCCACATCACCATGGAGACAAGAGACACCGGCCACATGTTCCACGTGGAACATGTGGCGTTTTTCACTAACATATCAAGGTGTTAAAATGGATTGAACAAGCTCTGCGGTACGAAGCATGTCAGCCAGCGAAATGCATTCTGCAGTTGAGTGAACGTGCTCCATACCAATACCCAGAATGGCAGAAGGGAGCCCTACGGAATTAAAAATATTGGCATCACTGCCTCCGCCAGCCTTGATGTAATCAAGAGACCGCCCCAGCTTTAATGAAGCATGTTCAACGCGGGACAAAACAGGAGCCCCTTTCGGCAGAAGCATAAGGGGATATTGCTCAGGAGCTGAAAACTTCAAATGAGGCCTTACTGAAACACAGGCCAAAGGGTCATGCCAGTCATCAACAACGTGTTGAAAAGTTGACCGGACAAGATCAATATTACGAAGAAGCTTGCGAAGCGAATGGCTGCGCACTTCCCCTTTTATTTCAACAAAATCCGGAATAATATTGGTGGCTGTGCCTCCGGAAATAAGACCGATGTTTGCAGTAGTGTCTTCGTCAATCTGTCCAAGTTTGAGTCGAGAGATGACTTGTGAGGCAAGCTGAATAGCGCTTATGCCATGCCGAGGACGAAGACCGGCATGGGAGGCAAGGCCATGAACTTCGACAAAAAGATAATACGCTGCCGGAGCACCGACAATTACATTATCAACACCAGTTGAATCCAGACAGTACCCATAGTGGGCACATAAAAGAGACGGGTCAAAGGCCTTTGCTCCAAGTAATCCTATCTCTTCGCAAGTCGTAAAGAGGAACTCCACCGGACCATAATCAGACTTGTCCTCAAGAATGGAAGAGAGAACCTCGATCAGGATAGCAATCCCAGCCTTGTCATCTGCTCCAAGAACGGTTGACCCTGAACTGTAAAAAAAGCCATCCACCATTCTTACCTTTACCCCGAGACAGGGGCCGATAACGTCAAGGTGACAGTTAAAAAAAACAGGGGGAAGGTCTGAACGAGTACCGTTAAAACGAACAAGAACATTGCCGCAATCAGACCCTGTCACAGACGAGGAATTATCCTCAATAACGGCGTCAGGACGAAAGTCGGAAAAAAGATCGGACAAATAGACGGCAAGTTTGCCTTCGCCCCGGGAAGGGCTATCTATTTCACACAATGTAGTAAAATGGTGTGTAAGTCGTTCGGCGTTTAAGGCCATGCACCCCCCCTTAGGGAAAAGAAAAACAGATCAACCAAACGAATTAACCGTCTGCAGCAGAGAAACCTCCATGGCCCTCACAGGACACGTCGTAACACAAAGACCGCATCCCGTACACTTATCCGGCTCAAAAAGCACAGCCATGGTCTCTCGTTCAATATAGAGGGCATGGGTGGGACAGATACCTGTACAAGCACCACATTGAAAACATCTATTCTCATCACGACGGATTATAGTGGATAGCGCCTCTGTGACAACGCCGAGCCCCTTAAGGTAGTCAAGGGAAGCACGAACATTTTTCTTGTGACCAATGAGCTCTATGACCATTATCCCCTCACACTGAGGAAGAATAGTAGCCTTTAAAATATTAAACTCCACATCATACTCTTTAACCAACTTACAAATCATCGGTTTGTCACTCGTTTCCTTGGGAAACCGCAATACATAAATGCGAGAATACATAAAAAACCTCATCAAAATAATTAGAACCAATCTTCTTTGCCGGCAGACTCCATACCCAATAGCTTCATGCCGACTCCGCCAGCGAACAATCGTAAAAAAAGCAGGATCATTTTAGGGGCCGGAACCTGGAAATAAAAAGGAAATACCCCCCGCTCAAAACCAGGAAAGCTCCTGCAAAAACGGGCGCTGTAGGAATTTCATCCCAAAATAAATAACCATAAATAACAGAAAGAACAATAGAAGAATAACTTGCCGCAGCGACAACAGGTGCCTTATCAAGGCGGTAGGCAATCGTCATAAGAAATTGACCCAGTGTGGCAAAGAGGGCTATTCCGGTAATAAACAGCCATTGCCCTGCAGTTGGAATAATAAAATGCCACCCGAAACACCAACCGCTGAAAAATGCCGTAAGCAGAAAAAAATTAAAAACAATGACTATAGGATCATCTGTACGATTAAGACGCCGGATCATTAAATGAGCGCACGCTGCTGAACCGGCAGCAACAAAAGCAACAAGGGCCGGAAAAGACACAGCAACAGACGCAGAGGGACGCATTATCACCATAACGCCCGCCATACCGAGTGCAATTGCAAGCCAAGCAATTCTCGGCACTTTTTCACCAACAACAAAAGGTGCCAGAAGCGCCAACAGAAGAGGCTGCGCCCGACCTATAAAAATGCAGTTCGCAAATGGCATATGGGTAAGAGCGTAATAAAAGCCGGACATAGCAAGAAAGCCGAAAAAAGACCTGAGCAAAACAGTCCCCTTGGCCTTAACAATAACAGACTTGCGTTGATAGAGAATCAAACCCAGGAAAAAAGGCAGAGGCAAAATGCACCTGAAAAAGATCAATTGACTGAGAGGCATACTGGTGCCGAGCGCTTTAACCATGGCAGACATGGTTGCAAAAGAAGCTGACGAAAGAAGCATCAAAACAAGAGCCATAAAACAACACTCAAAAAACAAGACTACACAAATGAAGAGAGACTATTTGCATGCAGGCTGCAAACAATAACAAAGCAACAAATCTTTGCTCAACAAGGCAACTTACCTTTTGTCTTCTTCGCAGCTTTGTGGTTAACTTGAAGTCCAGCAGAAGAAAAAAGCCAGAGGATCTGAAATTGACAGAAAACATGAACCCAATTAGCGATAAAGAACTGATAAAAACAATAGCCGATTTTATTGAAATGGGCCACATAGAAAATATTGTGGCAATGTTCAAGCAGGAGCCTGACTATTACAGGCTAACCGGCGAACTTATACGAGACGAAAGATTCATGGTCAGAATGGGTATGGCTGTCTTATTCGAGGAGCTTGTTACCACGAACCGGGAAGAGACAATCCTGGCAATCCCTTCCCTCCTCCCAGTGCTCGAAGAAGATACACCATACATGAGAGGGGATGCAGCAACTCTTCTCGGTATAATCGGCACTGCAGATGCCAAAAAAGCCCTCGAAAAACTGGCCCACGACAAAAACGATCAAGTATCTGAAATAGCAAGAGATTTTCTTGAATTATAAAGAAATAAAGTCGTTGTCAGCCCATTACTCGCGCAAAGGATTAACCCTCCCACCAGATAAGTCACTGACAAAAACATTTTTTTACAACTCAATACATTGACAACCAGGCTCACGGAGACCGTGAATGAAAAAAATGAGCAAATTTAATTCTGGTCATTTTTCATGTTATAATAATGACTGTTGACCGGAGAGAAAACTGTATGCGCATCGTCTTTTTTTCAGCCTTATGGAAAACAAATAAATTATGCTCACAATAAACCAAGACAACCCCCAACAACGACTCATTGATAAAGCAGTCGATTGCCTGAAACAGGGAGGCGTCATTGCCTACCCAACAGACACAGTGTACGGTATTGGCTGTGATATCTACAACCAGAAGGCAGTTAAACGAATATACCAGATCAAGAAAAGAGACAAAAAGAAACCCTTCAGCTTTATATGCAGCAGCCTCAAAAACGTAAGCCTTTATTGTTACATTTCAAACTCTTCATACCGAATTATGAAAATGAAGCTTCCGGGTCCATATACATTCGTACTGCAGTCAATGAAAATTGTTCCCAAGGTAATGATGACCAAACAAAAAACTGTTGGAATCAGGGTCCCTGACAATTTGATATGCCAGATGCTGGTGAACACACTTGGAAATCCGATACTGACAACCAGCGCTCGAATTGAAGGCGATGAACCTCTTGCAGAAGCTTATGAAGTAGAGGAAAGGCTGGGAAGCCGGATTGACCTGATCATTGACGGCGGAACAGTGTTCCCTAGTCCATCGAGTGTCATCTCTCTGGTGAATGACACTCCGGAAGTATTGAGGGAGGGAAAAGGAGATACAGATATCTTTCTTTAAGAAAAATCAGGGGACCCAAACAGCAAGACGTATAACCGGCAAGTTAACACTTTATCGGAACCTGTTCAGCGTGCCCATTCAAACGAGCCTGACCGAACAACAGTTGGGGTGCTGCCGATAGGTATAATAGAAAAGCAGGGATTCCTTATTCTCCTGAGCCGTTTCCACCTTTTACCAAGGGCTCTTTCAAGGATTTACTCATGGTAAAATGAATCGTTTTCCTTGCCGGAATGTTCATTATCTGTGAGGTTCTTGGATTTTTAGTTGAACGTGCCTTGCGCTGACGAACGCTGAAGCTGCCAAAACCCCTTATTTCAACCCTCCTGCCTTCGGATAATGCATCAGCTATAGTATTCAGAATAATATCAACTGCATGACCAACATCTTTCTTGAGATAGCCATCCATTTCACCTGCAACTTCATTTATAAGATCACGCTTTAACATCATTTAGTCCTATATATTTTACTGTAACTCAATTTAAATATTGTTTTTAACCATGTACACTTCTATTCCCAAACATCAGATATCCCATTCAAAGGAAAGAACAGGCTTCGTCTCTGACACAAGGTTACGAAGCAACAAAGCAAGTTTTTGTTCAGCAAGAATTTTCAAAAAAGCAAACTGATTCTCTTCCGGATAAATTAATTTTGGAGTATCCGTTTCCATACCCGACAACTTGGCCACAAAGGCAACAGCATCATTAAAATTGCCAAGGTCATCAACGAGACCGAGTTCCTGGGCCTGCTCTCCGGAAAAAATCCGGCCATCTGCCATGGGGCGAACGTCTTCCACAGGAAGATTGCGAGAGCGAGAAATATCCGCGATAAACTGCTCATGAACCACGTCAATAAGTGACTGCAGAAGCTCCCGCTCCTCAGTGGTGAGTGAACGATTGGGCGACCCAATATCTTTTAGCTTTCCACTTTTGACAACCTGATCTTTATAGCCGATCTTTTCAAAAATCTCTTCAAGATTTGGAAATTTTAAAATAACTCCCATGCTGCCGGTAAGAGTACCGGGGTTAGCAAAAATCTTCCCTGCGCCAAGGGCAGCATAATATCCGCCGGAAGCGGCTACGGAGCCCATAGACGCAACTACAGGCTTAAAGGTATTTGTACGCTCTATTTCACGAAAAACCTCCTGAGAAGCCCCTACAGCGCCCCCAGGACTATCAATACGCACGACAACGCCTTTCACATGAGCAGATTGACGAAATTTAACCAGCTGGGCAAGTACATCCTTGGCATCTGTAATAACACCTTTAATTTCAACAACACCGATACCATTCTTTGCAACAAAAAGATCCGACTGATTGCGATGACTGCCAAGGGTAGCAACAAAAAAGGCTATTCCTGCCCAAAAGAGTAAAAACATAATCCCAAGTATAAAAAAACCTGTAAAAATGGGATGCTTTTGGCGGAATAACCTTTCTTGTGTCATTTTAAAAATTCGACCCGTTTCCTGATGTAACATTAACAGTTAGGCGTAAATCCTGGATGTGACAATCGTGATTCACGCTATTCAGTCACCATCGGGTCTTTTCCAGCTCTGCAGGATTGAGATAAATTATTCTCCTGAATCTTCCTGTTTTTCTTGATTACTAAGCTCAGACTTGAGCAAATCACCAAGCGTGGAAGGACCTGCAGCAGCCTGCTCCTTCTGGTATTCTTCTATGGTCGAATCACTATCATCAGTAAGAGCCTTGATAGAAAGACCTATTTTCCTATCCTTGGCAGAAACACTGATAACCTTTGTTTCGATAGCATCGCCGACATTATACATGCCAACTGGAGTATTGATTTTGTCCTTACTGATTTCAGAAACATGGACAAGACCTTCAATACCCTCTTCCACCTCTACAAAAATACCAAAGTCGGTAACGTTGGTAATAGAGCCTTGAACAGATGCACCAACAGGATATTTTTCCACTGTCTGCTGCCAAGGATCAGGAGTAAGCTGTTTGATACCTAAAGAGAAACGCTCATGTTCACGATCAATCTTCAGAACTACAGCCTGAATTGTCTGTCCTTTAGAATATTTCTCAGAAGGATGTTTAATACGTTCGGTCCACGATAAATCGGATACATGAATTAGACCGTCAATACCTTCCTCAATTCCGATAAAAATACCAAAATCAGTAATATTTTTAATCTTGCCTTCAATGATTGATCCGACAGGATAATTTTCAGTAACAAGATCCCATGGGTTAGGCTGTAATTGCTTCATGCCGAGAGAAATACGCTTGGCATCAACATCAATATTAAGTACTGACACCTCAATTTCATCGCCAACAGAAACGATTTTAGAAGGATGCCTGGTCTTCTTGGACCAAGACATTTCAGAAACATGGACAAGACCTTCAACGCCTTCTTCCAGTTCTGCAAAAACGCCATAATCAGTAATACTGACAACCTTGCCCACAGTGCGTGATCCAACAGGATATTTTTCTTCAACTATTGACCAAGGATCAGATTTGAGCTGTTTGACACCGAGTGAAACTTTATCGGTTTCTTTGTCATATTTGAGAACCTTTACTTCTATCTCCTGGCCAACTTTAAAAAGTTTGGAAGGATGTGAAACACGTCCCCAGGAAAGATCGGTTATATGACACAATCCGTCAAGACCACCGAGGTCTATAAATACACCATAATCTGTAATATTTGTAATGGAACCCGAGACAACAGATCCCTCTTCCAAACTTGTACGCATGGCTTCACGGAGTTTCTGACGTTCTGCTTCAAGTATTGCACGACGCGAAATGACAACATTATTGCGTTTACGATTATATTTTAAAATCTTGAAGTCGAAAGTCTCACCAATCATACTGTCAAGATCTTTAACTGGACGTAGGTCAATTTGTGAATAAGGAAGAAAAGCAGGCACTCCAATATCAACGGAAAGACCACCTTTAACGCGGTTATCAATTCTTCCCTGTATAGTACCGTCAGCTTCCTGAATACTGGCAATATCTTCCCATACTTTGATGCCTATCGCTTTTTCACGTGACAGTCGAAGGCCTCCTTCGGCTTCACGCTTTTCGACAAAAACATCAAAAACATCACCAACTTTTACTTCAATTTTTTCGCCTTCACTTTTAAATTCACTTAAAGAAATTTCGCTTTCTGACTTGTCGCCTATATCAATAACAGCAAAATTATCACTTAAGTCAATTATTGTTCCCTCAACGACATCTCCGACATTTGCAACATTTAATTGCTCATCATTAAAGAGCTCTGCAAAGCTCATTCCTTCTTCGACAGCTTCAAAGCTGTCCTGTTTAGTTTCTGTTTCATTGTTACCCATTAAACTAGTTCCTCCTTGGCCGATTTTGAAAAAAAACTTTATACCAGAGACAGGGAGGAAAAACAACTTTAAATAAAAGAATTAACGAAAAAAAAGAATAAAAAAGAGCCAATTCGACAAACGTCAAATCAATGAGTTATGAACCAAAGCAAACGACAAGGGAGAAGGGTACCGCCCCGACAGCCTCCAACTCCCTTAATATGTTAAAAAAATAAAATAAGAAAGTTCACGATAAAGAAAAATAATCACGAACAATGTCTGAATGATCAAAGACCAGGACAGGAAGAGTATCTGAAGTAAATATTCCTGCATCAAGAGCATCGTCGGCAGGGAGCAATTGGCCACGTCCTGAAGCGATAAAAACGGTAGTTATTGTATGCAGGCGGGAATCGCGACTCGGGTCAGAGTAAGTATGCAATTGACGGATTAGAGTAACATCAAGACCGGTTTCTTCCTTGGCCTCACGCACAGCTGCCTGCTCAAGGGACTCTCCATAATCAACAAATCCTCCGGGCAAGGCCCATCCTAATGGTGGATTTTTCCTGGAAATAAGCACAATGCCACCATCAATCTCGATAATGATATCAACAGTTGGCACTGGATTCCTGTATACATTTATAGATTTACGGCAATGTGGGCAGTGCATCAAAGATCAATCCTTTTTCTAAGTTCTTGCCAACAATCTACGGCAAGAAAACTATGACGGCCCTGATTCCAGGGGTGACTAAACACAACAGGAGAAAATCCTGCCAGGGCAAGCTGCTTGCAGGTATGCACCCTGTCATCAACAAAATACTGAAGACCAAGATTTGCGACATGCTGAACCTTACAATCATGGTCGCCCATGGCCACAAGGTGAGACTTAGCATATGTAGCGGAAGGCAGAATATCACGCAACCAGTTATCAATCGGCTCCTCAAAGGGCCGAGCAGTTATAAAGGTTAAGGGAGCGTGATTCGCAAGCTCCGTGAGGACCGTTACGGAATGGGGCATAGGCTTGAGTTTATTTTCAAGTGGAAATTTAAGAAGACGGTCAAATATTTCAGTAATAATTGAGGAATCAACAGACAAACATTTCTCAACCTCAAACGAAGTAATGTATTCGGGCAGTACGCGGACATTGTAATCTTCAAGAGCCAGGCGGATGAAAGCTTCCATCGTGTCGGCAACGACACAGTCAATGTCGAAACCGATAAGCTCTGGTTTTATTGTAAAATTATTTCTCATCCCACTCCAAAATGCTTAATGGAATCGTAAAAAATACGACTTCACCAGGTTCAGGCCTTCTTAAATATTAGATTTGTCACGTTGTTCAGATTCGTTTAGAGACTACTTGCAAGACAATCAATGTCTGGAAAATGTGCCCAAAATACTGAAGCTGCCCTTTTACCAACGGAAGAGCAACTAGCTCCTTGCAAGTCGACAAAGGTTGAATGTTTCAACACGAACCCTTGAAAAGGTTCACAACTAAAAAATGAAAAAATACCACAATTACAGTCAAGAGAGCAATGCTTCTCTTGACAAACTGGGGCAAGCCGGGCATAGTCGCAAAACACATTGATAAATTTTAAAGCTTCAATATGAAATTAACACAGCACGTTTTTCATTGTTGATTAAAAAACATACTAAGTCTTAAAAACTCACATCCCAGCCCAGCAAGTTGCTATTGACGAATTCCCGTAAGCTGAGACTACAACGGCTCATCTCCCCAAGCGAAACGTTAAGCACAAATAAGGTATGGAGTAGTTTTTTGAAAAGACATATAACAAATACGCTCTTACTATAAATATAAAAAATGAAATTGCCCCCTCTGACCATAGGCCCCTATACGGCTCCCATTCCACTCCTACAAGGTGGAATGTCAATTCGTGTTTCAACATCATCACTTTCCGCTCCTGTTGCTGAATGCGGAGGCATTGGAATAATCGGCGGCTCCGCTCTTCCTGTCGATGAACTGAAAGCAGATATACTGAAAGCCAAAAGCATGACCAAAGGAATTATTGCGGTAAACATCATGTTTGCCATGAAAAATTTCTATAACTTGGTTAAGGGCTCCATCGATGCCGGTGTTGACATGATCGTCACCGGAGCGGGATTTTCAAGAGATATTTTTAAAATCGGCAAAGAAAGCAACACACCTATCGTGTCAATTGTTTCCTCGCCGGCATTTGCCAGACTGGCAGAAAAACTCGGCGCTGCCGCAATTATTGTGGAGGCAAAAGAAGCAGGCGGCCACCTGGGAACCGATATTTCCCTGCGCGACCTCTTTCCTGAGATACGCAAGGTGGTAAAAAAAGTCCCGCTTATTGCGGCAGGCGGTATAACAAATGGCTATGAAATGGCTGAGTTGATGGACAAGTACGGAGCTGATGGCGTCCAGATTGCCACCCGATTTGTTCTCACCAAAGAATGCGCTGTTTCAGATGAATTCAAGCAGGCCCTCCTCAATGCCAAAAAAGAAGACGTTGTACTGACAAGCTCACCTGTTGGTATGCCGGGAAGGGCAATCAATACCCCTTTTGTACAAAAACTGGCAAAAGGAGAGGTTGATAAAACCAAAGAGTGCCTGTACAAATGTCTGAAAAAATGCGACCATCATTACTGCATCAGCGAACGACTGATGAAGGCCCATGACGGAAACTATGAAGACGGTCTCTTTTTTTCAGGGGAAAACGTCTACAAAATGAAAGATATTTTGTCAGTGCAAGAGGTTTTTGATCAATTTGTGTCCCAGGCAGAATCTGTATATAAAGAATCCTGATTCTTCTGCTTCACGGCGAATCTTCTTCTTGGCCGCTTTGTCTTTCGTCACGAAGCTGCAGTTTGTAATATGTCCTTTACCAGCCTGGTTGAAACGTAATCCCCTGCCTGCTTCACCAATTTTCTAGTCTATGACACACAATACAGCTGAATGCACCCGTTCTACAAATGACCCCGAACCACGCATTGTCAATGCTTCAAATCATCCTCTTTCCTCGAAAGATATAGACAGAGATGCCTTAAAGGTTCTTTCCAAGCTCCACAAGGCCGGACACGCGGCATATCTTGTCGGCGGCGGTGTCCGTGATCTTTATCTGGGGAAAACTCCCAAAGATTTTGACATCAGCACAGATGCCAGACCTGGACAACTTCGTAAACTTTTCCGTAACAGTCGAACCATTGGTCGCCGTTTCCGCCTTGTCCAGGTCTTTTTTCCCGGGGATAAAATAATCGAGGTGTCCACCTTTCGATGCCGCAGCGAATACGATCTGAATGGCGAAGATGCGGTTCTTGCCGCCAATAATACCTTCGGCAGCCTGGCAGACGACGCATTTCGGCGTGACCTGACCATTAACTCCCTTTTTTTTGATATTCAGGATGAAACAATAATTGATTACACCGGTGGAGTAGCTGACCTGGATAATGAAATTATTCGCATTGTCGGGGACCCTGAGAGGAGGATAACCAGGGACCCTGTACGCATGATGCGCGCCATACGGCATGCCGCACGCAGTAAATTCACCATCGAAGAGACAACCTGGCAGGCCATTGTCCACAATCAGGAGAAACTGCACCTCTGCCCGGTATCAAGAATCAGGGATGAACTCATGAAAGACCTGCGTGGCGGGGCATGTGCTCAGTGGCTCGAACTTACTCTTAAAAGCAGGCTTTTTTTCGTGCCCTTCCCTTTTTATGCTGAAGTTATTGAAGAAAGTGATGACGCACGAAAACTTCTTATACATATTTTCGAGGTTATTGACCGGCTGCACAATGCAAAGCAGTATATACCGGACTCCCTGCTTCTTGGCCTTCTGCTCATTCCCTGGGCTCAAAAAAACTACCCGGAAATGACCGGCAAAGTTAAATCAGGAGACTTTTACACCCTGTCACGCACGATAAAAAATGAACTGGGTACAATTCTCAGTCACCTGAATATTAAAAGAGCAACCAAGGAAAATATAGCCTCTTTTATTTCCCGCCTCAATCTTTTTGCAGTAAACGACAAAGACGGTCACTGGCCCAAATGGCTTATTAAAAAAAGTTATTACAAAGAAAGCTCACAATTTTATATGATTTATCGTGAAGCGACCGGCGGCAAGCCGGTCTCTGGCCTGAAACTCTCTCTGCCTCACAAGAAAAAAGCAAGACCACAAAAACGCTCGGCTCGAAAAAAGGGGCGCGGTCCCTCTTTTGCCCAAAAAGGACAAAAGGGCGGCGTCTTCGGATTGAGGAAATAAGAGTGGTATTATCTCAAAGTCAACTCACTGGTTTGCGAAATCTTTCCTGCCGCCAGCTTATGGCTCAAGCCCTGGAGGTCAAACTGGCAAGCAGAGGAAAAAAATTCTCTCTTTGCTCCATCATTAACGCCAAATCAGGGAAATGCAGTGAGGACTGCAGGTTCTGCACCCAGTCAGCCCATTACAAAACAGACACTCCAGTTTATCCTTTACAAAAAACAGATGAAATTGTAGCTGCGGCTAAACAGGCTAAAGACGACGGTGCCAGTCATTTTTCCATTGTCGCAAGCGGCAGAGGAATTGAGAAAAAAAGCCTGGCCAAACTGGCGGAAATTATCTCCTCAATCATCGAAAAAGCCGACATTCAAGTATGCGCTTCCCTCGGAATAGGCACATTGAGCGACTTCGAGGAACTGAAAAAAGCCGGGTTAAGCCGCTATCACCACAACCTTGAGACATCCAAGGAATTTTTCCCTAAAGTAGTTTCCACCCACAGTTTCCATGAAAGAGAAGAAACCATTAAGGCAGCCCAACAAGCGGGTCTTGAGGTTTGCGCAGGCGGGATAATAGGTCTTGGCGAAAGCGAAGAAGACAGAATTTCCATGGCATTAACCCTTGCAGACCTTCAGGTGGATTCCGTGCCTTTAAATATTCTCGTGCCTCTTCCCGGCACTCCGTTTGAAAAAATTCCGCGCCTGCAAAGCAACGAAATTCTCCGCACCATAGCTCTTTTTCGCATCATACTTCCCAATATCCCTTTACGTCTGGCTGCAGGCAGGGAATCTGCACTCTCCGACTTTCTCAGCTCGGCTTTTCTGGCTGGAGCTGACGGCATGATGATAGGTGGCTACCTGACCCAGCGCGGCCGAAGTGCTGCCGCAGATCGCCAGTTTGTTCAACAAATTGTCAAGTTATGGGAATGAAACCATGGACGATCTTAGCTGGCTCACTGCGCAGCAGATAAAGGGCAATTTACGCCGCCTCATACCAGTGGAAAGAAACCCCGGCGGCCTCCTTTCACTTTCAGGCAAAAAAGCCTCCCCACTTCTTGATTTTTCTTCCAATGATTACCTGGCACTGTCCACCCATCACGAGGTCATCAGCTCCAGTCGACGCTACCTGGAGCTTGCCGGCAGCGGTGCCGGAGCAGCCAGGCTTATGAGTGGCAATCTGGCCATGTATGACAAACTGGAAAAAAAAGTGGCAGAACTGAAAGGACAGGAATCGGCCCTTCTTTTCGGCAGTGGCTACATGGCAAACTGCGGGGTCATTCCGGCCCTTGTCGGCAGAGGCGATGTCATTTTCACTGACCGCTTAAACCACGCCAGCATCTATGACGGTTGCCTTCTTTCCCGAGCCAAACTTGTCCGCTTTCACCATAATGACATGAATCACCTTGAAGAGCAGCTTGGCAAACACCGAGGACATGGGAAAGCTCTCATAATTGTTGAATCACTCTATTCCATGGACGGCGATCGCTGTCCGTTAAGAGACGTTGTGCAGCTCAAAGAAAAGTACCAATGCCTTCTCATGGTGGATGAAGCACATGCCACTGGAGTTTTTGGAAAAAACGGAGGTGGCATCATTGAAGAGGAAGGAGTGGCGGACAAGGTGGACATAGCCATGGGCACCTTTGGCAAAGCACTGGGAAGCTATGGAGCATACATCGCGGCATCGGAAAAACGGGTCCAGTATCTTATCAACAGGGCCAGAACCTTTATCTACTCCACAGGACTGCCTCCCTCGGTGATAGGCGCCTCGCTTGCCGGCATCAAGATCACACAGGAGCAACCGCAATTGCGAAGAGAACTCCATGAAAAGGTCGCCCTTTTTAAAGCAGCTCTGCAGCAAGCTGGAGTTACAGATACGGGGCCGTCCCAGATAATCCCCATTCTCATAGGCGAAAGTGCAAAGGCCGTGGATCTTGCTGAAAAACTCCGGGAAATGGGAATTTTTGCCACTGCTGTACGCCCCCCTACCGTGCCAGATGGAACGGCCCGCTTACGCTTTTCAATAACCCGTCATTTGAGCGACGAAGCACTGGAACAGACTGCCGCATCCTTAGTGAGCGCTCTGGGGATGTGAGTGCCCATCCAAAACGTCTCTGATCCCTCTGGCTATTTCATAAAGAGAAACGGGTTTCATGTAGAATTTTTTAATTCCTGCGGCCAGCGCCTTTTCCTCGGAGACCTTGGAGCTGTACCCCGTACACATGATAATCGGCATATCAGGCCGCAATCGCATAAGCTCAGCGGCCAGTGCTAGACCTGTCATTTCAGGCATCGTGTAATCCGTTATTACCAGGTCAAAATCCGGTTGCTGCTCAAAAAGCTGCAAGGCGGCGACAGCACTCAAACTACTGACAACCTCATAACCAATACTGCTGAGCAGGGTTTGGATCGGGCCGATGACCTCTTTCTCATCATCAACGAGTAATATTTTTTCCGTACCTCCGGGAAGAGCGGATCTGACTTCTTCTTCTACATAATCAGTGACCGATTTACACTGAGGCAGAAAAACATGAAAGCTGCTGCCCTTCCCTGCCGTACTTTCCACAGTAAGTCCACCTGACATGGACTGAACAATGCCATGAACAACGGAAAGCCCCATACCGGTCCCTTCTCCAACACCTTTGGTTGTGAAAAACGGATCAAAAATCCTGTTCACGATATCAGGTTCCATGCCGACCCCAGTATCAGAAACGGTAAGGATCACATAGGAGCCCGGCTCAATGTGGCAGTGTTGCGCCTCCTTTACAGAAACAACTCTTGACTTGACACAGACAGACAGCTCACCTGTTGCTCCGGACATGGCATGAGCGGCATTGGCGCAAAGATTCATAACAACCTGATGAAGGTGGATAGGGTCAGCCATAACACAGGTCTTCTGATCTTCTATTTCCTGCAGAATGGTTATGGTGGATGGCAGGGAGGAGCGCAACAGTTTCAACGCCTCTTTGACAATCAGGCTGAGCTGAAGTGGTTGCGGCTTTGTTTTTGCCTGACGACTGAAGGTGAGAATCTGAGACACCAGATCCTTTGCCCGGCGGCCTGCCTTGGCAATATGCTTGAGGTTGTTTTCAATTTCAGTTTTTTCCTCGCCATGGAGCAGGGAGAGTTCGGCATAACCGAGTATAGCGCTTAAAATATTGTTAAAGTCATGTGCTATACCTCCGGCCAGAGTACCGATTGCCTCCATTTTTTGACTCTGGACAAGACGCTTTTCAAGGTCTGATTTTTCCTGTTCAGCTTTTACCCTCTCTGCAATCTCGTTGTGAAGTTCTCGATTGGCAGACAAAAGCTCTGCCGTCCGCTCGGCAACCTGGGCCTCCACTTTCTGTTTTGCCCCGATTAGCTTCTTATTGCTCAACTCAAGATTCTCGTTCAGGGAAAAAATTCTCTGGAGCATTTTGCCGAAACTGAGATACAGAAGCAGGAAAGCAAGGAAAAGCAAACCGCAGGTGGCGAGAATTGAATAAAAGACAAAGTCTTTTGTCTGCTGCACTTCCGAAGTAATATCCAGCGGCACAATTATTTTCCCTATTGGCTGCTGCTTATAGTCTCGCAAGACAAGGGCAGTAATGAGGATAAATTCCTTATTGCCTGTGGAAAAAAACTGTTTATCCAAAGTCAAATCGAGCTTCCCGCAATGCTCTTTAATCAACGACACATCTTTTCCTCTGGCAACAAAATCACTGCAATCAACCGTTTCTTGTGAGAAAAACTTTGCTTTCTGACGTTTTTCCCTGCTTATTACAAGCAAGGGGAGAACTGATAATTTCTGTTCCAGGGTATCGAGAAGAAGGTTGCTGTTAATACCGAACTGCACAACCCCGGCAAATTTTCCTTCAAAAAATACAGGTTCAATGACCCTGAACTGCATACCGCGAAGGCCAACTTCAAATCCGGTGACCTGCTTTTGGGTGTCAAGCGCCTGCCCTACATCCGGTCTGAAGCTGGAGATTTCGTCTCCATAAAGGTCAGGTTCATGAACCCTGAGAAAAACTCTTTTTTCAGGAAGAACCCACCCTATTGTCGAAAAATATTCATTTTCCCGCTGCAGCACGCTGAAAAGAGGCTTGGACAGGGCAAGCAATGTTTGCCTGTCCTGCCTGGCAAAGGCACGCACCATATCAG
This sequence comes from Desulfobulbaceae bacterium, assembly GCA_020444175.1. Classification (GTDB taxonomy): domain Bacteria; phylum Desulfobacterota; class Desulfobulbia; order Desulfobulbales; family SURF-16; genus JAHLLM01. The sequence continues at coordinate 25,812 of JAHLLM010000009.1, forward strand.
CCCGACTCTTCGAAGCCTTCGCATTGATAAAACTCCTGATCCTTGACCTATACTGCTGGGAAGTATAGCCCAATACACTCTCAAGCAGCAAACGAGCACTCTCCTCCTTCCCTTCAATGATCCGGTTCAGATTCTGTCGCTGCATGCGGATAGAAAAAAAGAGGAAAAGGCCTGCCAGACAAAGCATAACCATCAAAACCGAAAGAATGGCTTTCCATCGTGTACCCATTGAAACCTCAAAAACTATAATTTACTGCCATAACAAAAAGTCTAAAATTGACCGCCCACTCGTGTCATATCAAGGAATTACATACCCGTCAGCCGCGATTGATTTTTTTTAAGAAACCGGCAAATTTCGTGTCTTACTTTACACTTGAGGACACACATGCAGATTCATCACGACTGGCACTTGGGGCAGAAAAAAGTGCTGCGCCCGGCCATAACAATTTTAGCAATCTTTTCAAAGCATTGCTTACAGGACTCTCCTGATCGACCATACACCATCAATTCAAGCTGAAAATATCCCTTCTGACCGGAACTGTTAACAAAATCGCTGATCGTGCTGCCGCCACTTTCAATGGCCCGCCAAAGCACCTCTTGACTCTTTGCAGCGATAACCTCCCATTGAGCCAGGCTGATCGAGCCTATGGGGGTAGCTGGGTGCAAACCGGCATAAAAAAGAATTTCATTGGCGTATATGTTGCCTATTCCGGCAACCATACGGCTATCCAGAAGAAAATTCTTTACAGGCTGCAGGCGACGGCCTGCTTTCTTCTTAAGGATGGCACCGGTAAATTTTTCATCAAGGGGTTCCGGACCAAGGGAGGCAAATGGGTCTCCTGCCGCAAATTCAGCCGGGCTCAAAACCCGGACAAAACCAAAGCGGCGGATATCATTATAGCGCATCTGAGTGCCGTCATTAAACGTAAAGACGAGATGATCATGGAGGGCGGGTGGAGCGGCTGCCGGAAATACCCCAAGCTTTCCTGTCATGCCCAGATGAACAATCATGACGGCATGGTTATCAAAGGAAAAAAGAAGGTATTTACCACGACGGTCCACCGATACTATATTTCTCCATTTGACCCATTTAAAGAGTTCTGAACGCGGAACAGGGAGGCGGAGTTTTTTCCCGGAACTGGAAATTGCCGTTATTTCTTTTTCTAGGACATGGACAATGAGCCCCTGGCGGATGACTTCAACTTCTGGAAGTTCAGGCATATTTTTAGTAGTTACTTGTTCGTATTTATTGACTGCTGTTCCAAGTTCGAAATCACTCCCTTGAAGACAATTCGCTTTGCGCGGTTAATTGGGCTAGGTGACAGAAGGCCAAGAAAACTTTGGTCCTCTGTCCCTTTGTGTCTCCTACGCAGCCTGGTCTTATATGACGAGAGCAAGAGGCTGTCCAGCAGCCACGTTCGTATCCCTGCTCTCCCAGAGAGGACAGGCCGCGCGGATGCATTCACGATTCAGATGATATTGCCTGCAGGCAACAGAATCCGCCGCCAAAAGAGATACTGGCAAAATTTCTTTTGACAGCTTCGCCGTCTCCTGCAAGGCGATCAATGTCTCCCGCTGGCAGCAGCGACCGGCCTTCAAATCAGCAATTCTCTCCAGCACCTGAGCAGTGACCCCCTGGGCAAGCTGCCTGTTTTTTGGAGTAAGAGGGGTTGCTTCGAGAATAACGGAAAAAGCTATGCCAACCCCGACTGCGGCCCCACAACTTCCCCAGAAACCGCAAACGCCCCCTGGCACCCTGCTTCCCCGCTCAATGGCGGTAAGAATATCCTTTTTGCCGACTTTACCGCCCCTAGCCCGGTAGGTGGCAAGAATAATACCGGGCACCATGGCATGATGCTCCGGTCCATGCATGGCAATGGCTGGTTTTGACCTTATTTTTTTCATCAAAGTCACCATGTCTTCTATGGCAGCTTCGGTGCAAAGTTTCTTTATCTGGGCAAGCCCCTTATCTTGGTGACAGGCGTCACAGACAAAATGACCGCTGTGGCAGGTGGCATTGGCGTTTTTTTCCTCCCCGCAATAATAGCAGTCCAAATTTCTTTCCTTTGTAAAATAGCGCAGCTCTCCGCCGCAAACCATGCAATCGGTCTTGCTCCTGGGTTCATCTTTTTTGGCTTTATTCTTCAGGGCAGCAGTAGTGTCCACGCCAAACTCCGACGGAGAAGAAGGACAGCACGATTGTCCCGCCGTATCCTGCTTTTCAGGGGGCAGCCCACAACAGTTGGAAGACTGGGAAATATTTGTCACTGCACCGGTGTCATCAATAAGGAAAACAGAATCATCCAGAGCATGAGCATCTGCCAGGGAAAGCCTCATTTTTTTGCCCTTTAAAAGAAGGATGCCGCTCTCTGTATAGACGGCGGCAAACGGGCCGCGGTAAATCACCTCCACTGTTTGTACAGAAGCAGGCTTATAGGCCGCAAAGGTAAGCGAATAAAACGACGTTTCACCGATCTGGCGATATGGAAAACGCTTGACAAGTTTCATGCCGCTAAAACCGACAGCCCGAAGCATGGCAATGAGTTCTTCCTGCTGCATGGCCCCGCCAAGACACTCTCCCCGCAAGGTTTCATCGTTTTTGATATGAACTGGCACCGCTTCATCAGTCACGATATCCGACACCACCAGACGTCCTCCGGGTGCCAGGATGCGAAAGGCCTCATGGAGAGTGCGGCGCTTATCAGGACTCAGATTAATCACACAATTTGAAATCACCACATTGGCACAATCGTCAGCAAGGGGAATGGCTTCCAGAAAACCCTTCTTAAAGGAAACATTATCAAAGCCAAGTCTTTTCTTGACCTCGCCCTGGGAGGATGTGGCCAGGGCAAGCATCTCATCGGTCATGTCGATACCATAGACCTGACCCGTGGCGCCAACCATCTCAGCGGCCAGAAAACATTCAACCCCACTGCCGCTGCCCAGATCAACAAGAACCTCCCCCTCTTTAACCTTGGCGTCATGGACCGGACTACCGCAGCCATAGGATCTTTTCCGGGAAACGGCAGGAATAAAATCAGCCAAGGCCTGATCAGGGGCAAAGGGGTTGACAATATCCTCATTGGCCAGAGTGGCCGCCCTGCCGTAAAATTCTCGGACAGAACTATGGCCGTGGTCATCTGAAAGAGAGATGACACAGTTGCAATGGGTGAGGGCCACTTCCTGTCCGTCAGGGCAATCAAAACGCACATCACCCATTTTCAAAAGAAAGGATGCCCCTTCCCGCTCGGGATAGAGCCTGGCCTGCTGCGCAATGAGCCAGAGGGCCATGTTGTTATAAAGTTCGACATAGGGATCATGGCCGACAAACTGGCCAAAGGCAATATAACTGTGATCAAGATCCCCACCGCCGACAAGAAATTTGAAGGCATTTTCTTCGCATTTACTGCCGGACAAAGTGGCCTCCCGCACCTCCCGCAATACCGGGCTGTTGCGCCACACATCCTCCAGGCCTTGATGAAGAGAACCGCAGAGCAGAGGTTCCACGCCGACAAGGGCCGGAGAGGGATAGACATTGCCGTCAGGCCCTATTGCAATAGATTCCCAGCCGCTGTTGCTCAGATCATACCGGGTACCGGGAGTAGAAAAAACCTGGGACCTGATTGTTTCCAGGTTATCAATGGCGACCCCCTTTTCCGTGGCCAGGGCTAGAACGGGTTCCAGATGAGACCAGATTTCTGCCGGGGAAACAAACTGCCCATCATTGCCTTTGCCCCGCACAAAGTGCCAGAGCAAATGGATATTTCTCACCTGCCGTGCAGCAGCAAATTCGACGATTTGCGATAAATCTTCAATATTTTCACGATTAACGGCAACGGAGAGGGTTACCGAAAAGCCTTCCCTTTTTAATATGTCGAGATTGGTCACCAGCTTCTTGAAAGTTCCCTTGCCACGCAGAGCGTCATGACTGGATTCCATACCGTCAAGACTGATCTGAAGATGAAAACGGTCGGTTGGAAGTTTTTGAAGCAAATGCACCTTCTCTTCAATGAGCAACCCGTTTGTCAGCACCACCACATGGACAGCCGGATCGACCAGCAAGTCTGCCACAATATCCGCAAAATCAGGATAAACGAATGGTTCGCCACCGGTAAAATAAAAGAGTGTGCAGCCAAGCCTTCCGGCCTCACTGATAGCGTTTTCAAGCTCGAGGCGGGTCAATGACCGGGACTTGCCCGGAGAGGCTGAGAAAAGGCAATGGCGGCAGGCAAGGTTACAGGCATCGGTAAGATGAAACCAGCACTCTTTGAGTTTTGCAAGGGTAAGAGAATTTTTTCTCCCCCCATATGCAATGCTTTTGCCTGTATTGATCAGAGAAAGAAGCTGAGCCCGCTCCAGAACATCATCACCCGTATCGTGACAAAGAGATTTTCGGTCTTTCTGATCAATTGACTGCAGAAGCATTTCAGCTTTCCTGCTTGGCACGAACCAGTCCGGTTTCTGCGGATTGACATAAATTGGTTGTCCGTCATATTCGAATCGTTTCCAGTAATTTAATGATTGCATCGTTTTCATCTCAATAATAGGGTATATTCTCTGTCCGTCATGCCGAATGTGCTAAAAAAGCGATACAAAAGCGCAGGTGTGACTAAAATCGCAAACCACACTATCATATAATATTCCAGGTTGGAAATGTTTTGGCTGAAAATTATGCCCCAAAACATGCTGTATCGATCCAGACTTGAAACCGCCGGCAGGAATTTGAAAGGAGTAGCTGGTACTGAAAAAATCTTTCTTTGTACGATTTGTACTCTTCAGTGGAAAGCAGTTTCCACACTGAGGCAATTTAAGTATACAATTATTAACTTCAATTATCAAAAAAACTATGCGCACAAACAACCGAGCCTATAACGAACTCCGCCCCTTTTCAATTGAAAGGAATTTCCAACCCCAGGCAGATGCCTCCATCCTCATGAAAATGGGCAACACCCACGTGCTCTGCGCCGTTACCATCGAAGATTCCGTCCCCCCTTTTTTAAGAGACAGTGGCACAGGCTGGATAACTGCGGAGTACGGCATGCTCCCCTGCTCCACCAACAGCAGGATGCGCAGAGAAGCGGCCAAAGGCCGATCTGGCAGAACCTATGAAATTCAGCGCCTTATTGGTCGCTCTCTCCGCATGATGATCGATCTCAGTCAGCTGGGAGAAAAAACACTCAGAGTCGACTGTGACGTGCTTAATGCAGATGGCGGCACGCGCACCGCATCAATCACCGGCGCCGCCCTTGCTCTGCGTGATGCACTGACAAAAATGCAGACAAATGGCGATCTTGCCAAAATGCCGGATATTCTTCCCCTTGCCGCTGTCAGCGTGGGGATTGTCAAGGGAGAGCCCTGCCTTGACCTGGACTATCTTGAGGATTCAAGTGCCGAGGCAGACGCCAACTTTATTCTGACTGCCGATGGCCGCTGGGTGGAAGCACAAAGTACGGCTGAAGGAAAACCCTTTACAAGGAACGAATTTAACCAACTGGCAGACCTTGCGGAAAAAGGCATAAAAGAGCTGCTTGAACTGTGGGAAGCAAAATAATGACATTGCCATTTACACTCCTTGCCAAATCATCCCGCAGTCCGGCCCGGACAGGTGTCCTGAAAACCGCCCATGGCCTTGTCCAGACCCCTATTTTCATGCCGGTCGGTACCCAGGCCACGGTCAAAGGGGTGACCCCGGAAAACTTGCATGAAATAGGCGCCCAGATCATTCTGGCAAACACCTATCACCTCTTTATAAGACCCGGACATGAACTTATCCGGGAATTTGGCGGCCTGCATTCTTTCATGAACTGGAATAAACCCATCTTGACCGACAGCGGCGGTTTCCAGATATTCAGCTTAAAAGAGCTTGCCCGAATAAGCGAAGAAGGGGCGACTTTCAAATCTCACCTGGACGGCTCAAGCCTCTTTCTCTGTCCGGAAGATGCCATAGCCGTGCAGGAAGCACTGGGTTCCGACATCATGATGTGTCTGGATACATGCATCCCCTACCCTGCCACCAAACAGGAAACAAAAGAGGCAACCGAGCTGACGGCGCGCTGGGCAAAAAGGTGCAGAACAGCCCATAAACAGCGACAGCAACTTCTCTTCGGCATAGTCCAGGGCGGCATGTATCCGGAAATGCGTGCCCAGGCAGTTGATGAAATCGTAGAAATCGGCTTTGACGGCTACGCCCTGGGCGGCCTCAGCGTGGGTGAGCCAAGGGAGATGATGTATGACATGACATCAAGCACCGCCGCCCTCCTTCCCGCAGAATCAGCAAAATATGTAATGGGTGTCGGCACGCCCGAAGATCTGGTTGAATGTGTTTACCGGGGGATTGACATGTTCGACTGTGTCATGCCCACCCGTAACGCCAGGAATGGAATGCTCTTTACTTCCAAAGGAAGGCTTGTAATAAAAAACGCGCGCTATTATAATGACCATCAGCCAGTGGATGAAAAATGTGATTGCTATACTTGCAGAAATTACTCCCGAGCGTACCTGCGCCACCTTTACATGGCTCGAGAGATTATGGCATCGCACCTGAACACCATCCACAACCTGCATTATTTTGTTCATCTTATGGATGATATTCGCAGGGCTATAACAGAGGATCGTTTTGAAAAGTTCAGGGAAGAATTTTACCTGTTAAGGGACCAACCGCTTCCTGAAGGGTAACCCAATTCCCTTTTTTGCTCATATCCTTAATTTTGAAAGCAAACATACTTATCCAATCTATCCTTTCGGTTTGGATATAAAAAACTTTAATTATTGACGGTTTCGTATTTATGCATCTCAGGGTATAAACCCACTCAGCAGCCGCCGGAACACATGTAACTTGTCGATATTGCATTGGCGGTGGTTAGCTCCAGGACTTTTGGCAAAATTGTCAAATTTTGTTTACAATCAGAAAAAAAAATGACATCAAGATTGTAATTCCCGGCGCACCAAACACAAATAAACAAAGTATTTTTTTACAAACTTATTTACAGGAGTAACACAATGACATCTCTCGCATATGCTGCCGATGCAGCGGCAGCGCCTCCAGGCGGCCCGCTGGCAGGCTTTATCCCCATGATTCTTATTTTCGTAGTTTTTTATTTCCTGCTTATCCGTCCGCAGCAGAAAAAGGCAAAAGATCAGCAGGCATTTTTAAGCAACCTGAAGAAAGGCGATGAAGTTATCAGCGGCGGTGGACTGCATGGAAAGATCACCGGGTTGACAGATACCGTTGTCACCTTGGAAATTGCTGACAACATCCGCGTAAAAGTTGCCCGCCAATACATTATTTCCCCTGTATCAGCAAAAGGGGAAGGACAAGCATGCAGCACAGGCGGATGAGGAATTCGCCGTTAACTTCACCGTCGGTGAAAACGTCCAAGAAGAGTCGGTTTACGCTTCAGTGACCAGGAACGGGGTGACAAAATGATGCGTTACAGACCAAATAAACATTTTCCACCACGTGACTTCAATAAAAACTGAAAAGCGTTTTTGTTTATTCTTTGCCTGTCGTCTTTCGGCAGGCAAATTGCGTCTATTTATAATTTTACAATGAAATCGCCTGCAGAGTGAGATTATTTTCCTCACCAGCACTCTTCCATCCTCTGAAAGTGAGTCCGTATGCCGGAAAAACTTTTTAAGCACGGTATTGATCTTAACAGTCTTCCCACCCTGCCGTCTGTTGCCATGGAGGCCATACGCCTCATGGAAGGGGAGAACTCGACATTTGATTCCATAGGAGAACTCCTGAAAAATGACCAGGTTCTCACTGGAAAAATTCTGCATTATGCAAATTCAGCCCATGTAGGAGCCAGAAGAGAGATAGCAACCATTCCCCAGGCAATCTCCGCGACTGGTTTCAATGCAGTCCGGGCACTTATTTTGTCCGTTTCAATCTTTGACAGTTTTTCTGAAAAAAACGCTCCGGATCAAGACAAGCTCTCTCTCTTCTGGCTCCATTCCATCGGAGTGGCTGCCACGGCAGAGGCACTGGCTCAAGCCCTGAATTTTCCAGCCCCGGATGAAGCCTACCTTGGAGGGCTGCTCCACGACCTGGGCAAACTTGTCTGCTTCCAGCAGTTGCCGGATAAGTTTGCGCAAATCTGCCAGGAACTCACTGACCAGGGATTGAGCAGAGAGCTTCTGCCCTTGGATACAGAACAGGCCATTGCCTCTGTTAATCACATCGATCTTGGCAAATTTCTGGGTGAACGTTATGGTTTCCCGGACAGATTAACCAGAACCATGTGGCTCCACCATCAGCCTATCATTCATCCCATCGCTCCAGACATTGAGCAGCTTCCGCAACTTATCCGTTTTGCCGACGTACTCTGCGTCACCCATAATATTGGCTCAAGTTACTTTCTTACCGATGAACCGTTCTGCCATGAGCACTTTCATTTTGCCCTGGAAAACCTTGTCAGAATCCACAATCTCAGCCCGGAAAAAATAGACGGGATAATGAAAGAGGTGCACCAGAAAGTTGAGAATGTCTGCCAGGTTCTCGGCGTCTGGGATGAAGAAAAATACCAGTCCCTTCTGAAATCAGCCAATGTCAGACTGGGCAAAATAAGCATACAGCTCGACGAGGACAACAAAGACCTTTTTGCCAGCAATCAGGTGTTGTCCGCCACCTGTGAAATGCACATGAAACTCAATTCCGATCTGTCTCTGACAGAAGCGGCAGAAGTTGTAGCCAGTTCAATGTGCCAGGCCTTTCAAGTCAGCCGCTGCCTTTGCCTGATCCGCGATCCGGAACACAAACGGTTCGTAGGAACGATATGCGACGAACTGATCTTCCATGATGTTGACTTTCCAAGCCAACTCAGCGACATGGCAGCCAACCATAACTTTTCGACAAATGACATTGAGCTAGAAGCAGCCAACAGGCTCGAACAGGCCACACATGACCTTCTGCATGGCAGAATAGAAAAGTCAAAAATTTTCAGCATGATGACCGGCTCAAAATTTCTTGCCGCTTTTTTCATGGCAGATGAAAATTCAAGATGGCGAAGGGAGCAGCTTCTGGGCCAACTTGTTATTGATTTCAGCAACGGACCGGACTTCATCCGCCAGGGTTTTACCGGTTTGCAGAAACAGTTCGAGGCAATGACATCGTCTGCCGGCAGTGCAATTGAACGTATCCTGCTCCAGAAAGACTTGAACCGACAGGCTATAAAACTTGCAGAGACCTCCCGTAAAATGGAGGAAAATCAACGCCAGCTCTTTTTATCACATCGACTGGCAACAGTAGGCCGTCTTGCCGCTGGTGCAGCCCATGAGATCAACAATCCACTGACTATTGTTTCACTTAACCTGCAAATCCTGAAACGCCTGATCAAACAAGTGCAGGACAACGAGCCTCTTCTCGAACGCCTTGATGTAATCTCGGAACAAGAAAACAGGATTTCCCAAGTTATTCAGGACCTTATGGGGTTTGCCAAACCCACTGAACCCAAATTCTGTCCATCAAACATTGAAGAAATTGCAGGCAAAGCTCTCCACCTCCTTAAAAGTCGTGAACCGCTGGCAGACATTCAAATAAAAAACAAACTCTCCAAAAACCTCCCCCAGGTCATGGTGGACCCGCAGCAGATTGAGCAGGTTCTCCTCAACCTATTTGTCAATAGTTATCAGGCAATGCCCCAGGGTGGAACACTTTCCCTGGATGCTGCCGTTGTAAACGGTTTCCTTGAAATTGCAGTAAAAGACACGGGTACAGGTATCCAACCTACGGATCTGAATAAAATATTTGATCCCTTTTTCACGACAAAACTGGAAGGTGAGGGCACAGGTCTGGGACTTGCCGTCTGTCACTCTATTGTCGAACATAACGGCGGCAAACTTCGGGCTGAAAGTGACAAAAAGAAGGGAAGCACATTCAAATTGCGTCTGCCGATAGATAAAAGTGACCGTCTGCGGCAGATGAAAAATATTCTGAAGACCAAGAAAAAAAATTCGCACAGCAATGCTTCCCAGGAAAAATGTAAAATCCTGGTCATTGACGACGAACGCATGCTGAATGATATACTTCAGGAGACCCTGCGTTCCGCCGGCTATTTTGCCGATGGAGCCTACGATGGTGTTGAAGGGCTCGAAAAACTCCGACACGACAAATTCCACCTGGTCCTCCTCGATATGCGGATGCCCAGAAAAGACGGTATGGAGGTCCTGAAATTTATCAAACAGGAATACCCGTCAACCAAAGTTATCATCATAACAGGACTGGCAAGTCTTGATGAAATAAAAGAAACCGTGAAACAGGGCGCATTTGCCTGCCTGAAAAAACCTTTTATGATTGACAAAACACTCGATACCATCGAACGGGCGCTGAAGAGTCAATCGTGCACAATTCCCTGATGCAGGAACCGCTGAACATCGAAGAAATTGTCCGCCGGACGGGGCTCGAAGAAAGCCTGCTCCGTTTTTACGAGTCGGAATACCCAGATGAATTTCCCAAAAAAATCCTACGGGGAGGCACCCTTTTTTTTGATCCGGCCAGCATCCTGATTTTCCGCGACATCCATGAACGCCATCAATCCGGTGAGAAAAAAAAGCCAGGCCAGACCGAACGCTACGCTCGAGTTATAGCCGTCACTTCGGGAAAAGGAGGCGTGGGCAAGACAAACATTGCCCTTAATCTTGCCATTGAACTGCAACACCAGGGCAAGATGAGCGTTGTCCTTGATGCTGACCTGGGGCTCGCTAATGTGCATCTGCTGTCTGGCATCACTCCGCGCCACAGTCTCATGGACTTAATTCAGAACAAAACAGATATAGCCGATCTCATTGAGGCCGGCCCCGAAGGCATCGGCGTCGTTGCAGGCGGCAACGGCATCCTGGCCATGGCAGACAGCCACAGACATGACAGGTACCGTATCATTGAATCACTTGTGGAGCTGGAAAAAGCAGCTGACATCATCCTTGTAGATACGGGGGCGGGTATGGGGCAGGGCGTTCGAGATTTTCTTATAGCAGCAGATGAGATAATTTTCGTCATCACGCCGGACATCACCTCCCTGGCCGACGCGTATGGACTCCTCAAGGCCCTTCATAAAGAAAGGATGGAGGCACGGCCAATCCATCTGGTAGTCAACATGGTGCAGACTTTAAAGCAGGCAGCCAATGTGAGCGTTCGTTTTACCAGCTGTGCAAGGGAATTTCTGGGACGGGAAATCAACAATGCCGGCTATATCCTGCGGGACAACACTGTTTCCCTGGCAACGGCCAGGCAAACTCCCTACACTGTCTATCGCCCCATGTCCAGGGTCAGCAAAAACACCCGGAGTGTTGCCCAGCATTTACTCAAAGAGGAAATTCCATCCAAACCGGGCAATTCCGCTTTCAGCCGGTATATGAACCTGATCCGAGGACATAATCAGATGAATCCCCCCAAGAGGAAATCAGCATGAACTCCTGCAGTTGGACGGAAAAATTCGGCCTGCAACAGAATCCCTTCAAGGACACCCTGAACACGGACCTGTTTTATCGGACCAGCCAGCACGAAGAGGCACTGGTGAAAATTCGTATCGGCATGGATGATTCCCATGCCCTTATCCTGCTTACAGGAATGTCTGGCACAGGGAAAACTCTTGTCTCCCAGCTTGTCATCCGCAGCCTTGACCAAGAAAGCTATCTTCCGGTTTTTATTCCCGTCTATCCCGGTATGGGTAAAGGTATGCTGCTGCAACAGATTCTTTCGGAAATGGGCTGCAAAGACATCGGACGCTATACCCATGACCGACTGAGTCGTCTGCAGGAAGAGGCCATGAACAGGCATGAAACAGGTCAGCGTCTTGTCGTCATTATCGACGAAGCACACTTTCTGAAGGCCGACGCCCTGCATATCCTGCGAACCCTTTCCAACCTGGAAACCGAGCATGAAAAACTGGTAACCGTGCTTCTTATTGCCGAAGAATCCCTTAAAAAAAGATTAAACAGTCCGTCTTATGCTTCTCTGCGGGGCAGAATCACCTTTGCAGTCAGCCTGAAACCCTTGAACTGCGCAGAAACCGAGCAATTCATCAAATACCGGCTTCTTAAATGTGGGGGGCCGCCGCAACTCCTGACTGACAATGCCTACGAAACAGTTTTCAGAATGAGTAAAGGTATTCCCCGTGAGATAAACCGATTGCTTTACAATGGTTTTCTGGAAGCCCTGAGCTGTGATCTCCCATCGATAACAGCAGGCCTTCTTCAACAGATGAGCATAAAAACAGGAATATGCCATGGGAAAATTAAGCAGACTGCGTCTCAAGCCACGGCCTGAAAAAAAATGGCAACGGGAAGGAGTTACTGCGGGCGAACTTGCTCTGTTAACAGGCAACTCGCCTGACAGTCTCTCGAAAAATGGAGCAAGGGAAGCGGAGACAAGAAAAAATCAGTCACGTTCTTTTGGCAAAGAATCCAGAAATAAGAAGTAAGTAAAAAAAACAGGTATCTCACTTCTTATTTCTATTAATGGGTCCTGCCGATTTAATAAACGCTTAATACATAGAGCAGAGGGTGGTGATATTCAAGCCACTTTCTGTCGGCTGCATCTTTGTCTGACTGCTCCACACCTACGCCTGAGGCCGCAATAAGTTTTTCAGGATACGCGCCGGCAAGCAGCGCCTTTTTTTCTTCATCCGTTGCTGGAATTCTGGCAATAAAGCAATCTCCCTGCTCACCAAAATTACTTGTCACAGCCGAAACAAAGGTACTTATCGTCTTCCAGCGTGACTTCGTGTCCAGGTTGGCAAATTCCTGCTCTGAAAGAAAAAGGAACCATTTCTTCGCGATTTTTTTCGCCTTGAACTCCTTTAAAAATTTGAGGGCCGTATCTTTGTCCAGAATGAGAGGTGCGCACTGAGGGCTTTTCCCTGGTTCTGTCCGCATCGAGGCTATGTCATCGTGGCAGCTCGGAAGCCCTGAGCCACTACGATAGGCCCATGATGGAGAACAGGGTAAAAAAAGAGACAGGGACAGGGTAAAAAACAGCAGGAGAGACAACTTTTTCATAATATCACCTTTGTATGTGAATCTGAGTAAAATCTTATTGCGCTTATTTCTTATTTATCATTGGATTCCTGGACTCTTCTGATCAAGCCATAGCTCCTCCAGGAAATCTCCGGGTCCGTTGTCAACAGAACCTCATTCCCCGGATTGGCCTGCTCCAGAATTTTTCCTTGCGGTGTTTCAATGGAGCGAACAGTAAAAGTGCTATTATCCAAACCGCGGTCCATATACTCAAGCGTATCACCATGTCTGATCCTGTTTCTGGCCTCCACAAGGGGGCGTGGTCCGGGTTTCATTATTATCCCGGCCGGAACATAGGTCTGATCAACACGAGCCCCTGTATACCGCATATCTTCAACATCAGGTGGTCCATTGAAAAAATTTTCAGTATAGCCCCGGGAACCAAGCTTGAGTATTTCGTCCATGAAATCATCGGGCATGGAGACAGACTGGCCGGGATTTGCCTCGCATTCTTTGTAAATGTAATCCAGGGCCGCCCGATAAATACGCACAATGCCACCAGCATAATAAATCCCTTTCATCCTGCCCTCTATCTTAATGGAATCCACCCCGATAGCCACCAGTTCAGGCAGCCGGTTAATAAGACAGAGGTCTTTGCTGTTAAACATATAGGTGCCGCGACCATCTTCCTCCACCGGGAAATACTGCCCCTTGCGTTTTTCTTCCTCAATACGGTAGCCATATCGGCAGGGGTGGGCGCATTTTCCCTGATTTGCATCTCTGCCGGTAAGATAAAGGCTGAGCATGCAGCGTCCGGAATAGGAAATACAGATTGCCCCATGCACAAAGACTTCAATTTTGGCCTTTATGTTGTCTTTTATCTCAAGCATCTCAGGAAAAGACAATTCCCGGGCCAGATTCAAACGTGTAACGCCAAGATCCTGCCAGAACAGAGCGCTTTCGACATTTGTTACATTGGCCTGGGTCGAAAGATGAACGGACATGGCCGGCACAACCCGCCGGGCAACGCGCAAGATTCCCGGGTCAGAAATAATCAGACCGTCAACTCCGCATTCCTCAAGCCACAGAAGGTAGGGAGCAAGTTCAAGCAAATCCCGGTTATGGGCAAAAATATTTACGGTTACAAAAACACGCACACCATGCTCGTGGGCAAAATGAACCGCTTTCAGCAAATCGTCCCTGGAAAAATTAGTGGCATGGGCCCGCAGGCTGAACTCTTTGCCGCCCAAGTAAACGGCATCAGCCCCATAATTGATCGCAGTTCTTAATTTTTCCAGACTCCCGGCAGGCGCAAGAAGTTCGCAACGGTGCGTATTTTTCTGATTCTTGTTTTTCACAATATCCTTATCAAATCTATTGGGAAGGGCACGAAGTGAACCTTCACTGCAAGATGTAACTGCTCAGATGTGCCTCAGATGTGGACAGGTCAGCACAGAGTCCGTGGGGTGCAGCTGGATGGTTACGCCCCTTCTAGGAAAAAAATGTTGACTGCTGAAACATATACCTGTTCAATGCATTTTTTCAGATTACCCTTTTTCCGGGAGGGCATCAACATCTCTCTCAGGCACCGGAGCGTTTAAAGACATCTTCCCCTTGCATTGCGAATGACTGAAAAATCGATAAACTCCATAGCCGTTGCAATGAGCGGAGGCGTTGACAGCACGGTAAGCGCCGCTATGCTGCAAGAAGATCACGTGGTACATGGTTTTTTCATGGATCTGGGTCTGCCTGATCGCGAAAAACACATCTCCCGGGTGCAGAAGGTGGCGCAGACACTGGGCATCGAGCTGCATGTCATTGACCTTGCCGACAATTTCCAGAAAAATGTCGTTGATTATTTTTGCAGGAGTTACGCTTCCGGAATCACTCCCAATCCCTGCGTAATCTGTAACCCGACGATCAAATGCGGCCATCTTCTGCAGGCCGTCCGGGAGCGGGGCATTGAAAAAATAGCCACCGGACATTACGCCCGCATAAAACAAAGTCCCCAGGGCCGGCATCTCTTCAAAGGCATTGATCCCCAAAAAGACCAATCCTACTTCTTATGCGGCCTCACCCAGGAGCAGCTTGGTCATATTACATTTCCCCTCGGGGAGTTGACGAAAACAAAGGTTTACGAGATGGCCAGGGAGCTTGGTTTTAGGCATTCCCCCGGCACGGAGAGCCAGGATATCTGCTTTCTGGCCAACCAGCGTGTCGGGGATTTCCTGAAAAAAAGGCTGAAAAGCTCAGCCGGCCCAATTGTGACAGCAGCCGGAGAAACTCTTGGCTTGCACAAGGGAATTTTCCACTATACCATCGGTCAACGCAAAGGCTTGGGCATCTGTGATGCCACTCCGTATTATGTTATTGGGATTTCTGCTGAAAAAAATCAGGTAATCGTGGGCAAAGAAAGTAATTTATGGCAAAATACAATGCTTGTCCGCCCTCTGAACTGGATCAGGGGATCAATACCGGAAAAATCTGTAAGAATGCAGGTAAAAATACGCTATCGCCATAGGGCTGCCCAGGCACGTGTCGCACGTTGCGGAGAGTTGCTAGAAGCTCTTTTTGATGAACCGCAACGTGCAGTAACTCCCGGCCAGTTTGCTGTTTTTTATGAAGGTGATGAGGTTCTTGGCGGTGGAGAAATAATCCCCCAGACAGAATAAACACAAAACAGGTAATTTTGTCCGACGAACAACCCAGCAAAAAGATGAAAGTTGCCCTCACCACTCTTGGCTGTAAAGTCAACCAGTTCGAGTCAGCCTCTTTTCTTTCAGGACTTGAAGAACGTGGTGCGGAAATTGTTCCCTTTTCTCATAAGGCGGACGTTTATATCATCAACACCTGCGCCGTAACGGCCAAGGCCGGTGCCCAGTCACGTCAAATGATCAGAAGGGCACTCAAACTGAATCCGGATGCCCGCCTGGTGGTCACCGGCTGCTATTCCCAGGTGGCAAGCCAGGATGTTCTGGAAATAGGGGACTGGTCCCTCTGTATTGTCGGCAACGGCTACAAACACCGCCTTGTCGATATTGCCCTTTCCGAAAAGCAATGCGACCTTGAAATGCACATGGGTGATATCGGCAGCCAGAAAGCCATCTGTCAGCTTCCGGTCCAGCGTTTCCCGGGGAGAACCAGGGCCTTTCTCAAAATCCAGGACGGCTGCAACAACTTCTGCACCTACTGCATTGTCCCTTACGCACGCGGACGCAGCCGCAGCCTGTCAGAAGAAGCGGCCCTGGAGCAGATTTCTGTTTTCGCTGATCACAATTACAGAGAAATTGTTATAACCGGCATCCATGTGGGCATGTACGGACTTGATCTTTCCCCTCCAACAGATCTTTTTGCCTTCATAAACAAGGCAACTGCTGCTTTTCCCCATATCCGCTTCCGTCTAAGCTCACTTGAACCTGGTGAGGTGCAGGATGAATTGCTGGATTTAATGGCAGATCGCCCCAACTTCATGCCCCATTTTCATATCCCCCTGCAAAGTGGAGATAACAGGATATTGCAGGAGATGCACCGACGCTACAAGAGTGAGGATTTTGCGGATCTGGTCGGGAAAATAATAAAAAAAATACCCCATGCCGCCATAGGGGTGGATGTGCTGTGCGGATTTCCAGGCGAAGACGAGGAGGCCTTTTCTACTACTTTCTCACTGCTCGAAGGCCTGCCGGTCACCTATCTTCATGTTTTCCCCTACTCAAAAAGACCGGGCACCATTGCTGCCGGGATGAGCCGTCATGTTCCCGGCAAAATGAAAGAGGAGAGGGTGGCATTGTTGCGCGCCCTTGATAAAAAGAAAAAAGTCGACTTTTACCGACAGCATATCGGCACCTCCCATCTGGTGCTCGCTGAAAACAAGAAAAATCGCTTCAAACTCATGCGCGGTTTTACTGAAAATTATATTCCCGTCTACTTTCAAGCCACGGAATCAATGACAAATCAGATCATCGAAATCAGTCTTGAGCGCCTGGAAGACGGCATTGTTTTTGGAAAAATAAAATGATTGGAGAAATTATAGCCATTGGCGATGAGTTGACATCCGGCCGCATACTCAATTCGACAAGTTACTTTGCAGCCAGCCATCTTTACAGTGCAGGTCATGAAATTGCAGCCATGGCCACCATTGGCGACCAACCTGCAACCATCGGCAGCGCCTTGAAAAGAAGCATTGAACGGGCCGATTTTGTCATTGTCACAGGGGGACTTGGGGCCACCACCGACGACCTGACCAATGAGGCGGTGGCCCATGCCCTTGATCGTCCCACTATCCTTTATCCTGAAATATTTGAAAAGATCAAACAATCCAAATCATTTAAGGAGATGCCCTCTCTGGAAAAACTGGCCTGGTTACCATCAGGGGCTGAAATCCTCAAACCTGGTGAAAAAATCGCCGGATACATGCTGGTCTATCAGGGCAAGCCTATCTTTTTCCTGCCTGGTGTCCCTCACCAGATGCGAGAGTTGATGCTGGACCGAGTCATTCCCCGCCTGGCGACCTGGGGTGATAATACTGTTTCCCTTGTCAAACAGAAAATATTTAAGGTTTTCGGTTTGCCGGAACCACTTATCCAGGAAATGCTCAGCTCTTTTGAAAAAAGCAACCAGGAGCTTCGCATCGGCTACTACCCGAATGCCGCTGAGGTGCATGTCAGCCTTACGGTAAGGGGAGAGAGCCATGCTGAGACCGAAAAACAATTCCAGCAGGGTGAAAATACAATTAAAAATATTCTGGGCTGCTGCATCTTTGATGAAGAGGGGCTGACCCTGGAAAATATTGTTGGCAACTCCCTCAGAGAGCAAAATATGACTGTGGCTCTGGCCGAATCCTGCACCGGCGGACTGCTGTCCCATCACATAACAACAGTGAGCGGCAGTTCCGATTACTTTCTGGGCGGCATTGTTGCCTATTCCAATGGGCTGAAGAAAAAACTATTACAGGTAAAGCAACTGACCCTGGAGAAATATGGCGCGGTCAGCAGGGAGACTGCAAAAGAGATGGCCAGGGGCGCCAGAGATGCCTGCGGGGCAGACCTTGCTCTTTCAGTTACGGGCATTGCAGGGCCGGGAGGAGGAACACCTGAAAAGCCGGTGGGAACCGTCTGTTTTGCCATAGCAGACAAGGAGAAATGTGTTGCCATGCAATATCATTTTTCAGGCAACAGGAAAATCGTCCAGACAAAATCGGCAATGACCGGACTGGACCTGCTGCGTCGACACCTGCATGGACTTGACTTTCTTGAAAGCGGCTGGTAGTGATGTAAGATTTATGAAATTTAAAAAATGGACAGTTTCGGCCTGGAGCAGAGACTCATTTCGATCCTTTGTTAAGCAGATTTACACTTATTCCCATTTCTTTCTAAGGAATCAAGCGGCATGCCCCGGAATTCGAAAAGGCGAACAGTCAATTATCCCTCTTTATATACAATTCCCGGTATAACCGGCGCGGTGCAGGAGCATAAACCATGACCATCTCCGATGGAAAAAGCAAAACACTCGATTCAGCGATTTTACAGATCCAGAAACAATACGGCAAAGGTTCAATCATGCGCCTCGGCACGGATGAGGTTGAAGCTATTCCTGTCATTCCCACGGGAACGCTGAGCCTGGATATTGCCACTGGAGTCGGTGGCTTTCCCAGAGGGCGGATATCGGAAATCTATGGCCCGGAATCTTCAGGAAAGACAACCCTGGCCCTCCATGTGATTGCTGAAGCGCAAAAGGCCGGCGGCACAGCAGCCTTTATAGACGCGGAACACGCTCTGGACCTTCATTACGCCGAGCGGCTCGGTGTCAATGTCGATGACATGCTCGTCTCCCAGCCAGATTTTGGGGAACAGGCCCTTGAAATAACAGAGATCCTGATCAGAAGCGGGGCGGTGGATGTTATTGTTATCGACTCCGTTGCCGCACTGGTACCCAAAGCTGAAATTGACGGCAACATAGGTGATTCGCACATGGGGCTCCAGGCCCGGCTCATGTCACAGGCCATGCGCAAACTCACCGGCGTCCTGAAAAAAACCAATACATCCCTGGTTTTTATCAATCAAATCCGTATGAAAATAGGCGTGATGTTCGGCAACCCGGAGACCACCACCGGCGGCAACGCCCTGAAATTTTATTCATCCATGCGTTTCGACATCCGCAAGCAGACTCCCATCAAAGACGGGCAGGAAGTAGTGGGCAACCGAACCAAGGTGAAAATCGTCAAAAACAAGGTCGCTCCTCCCTTTAAAATAGCCGAATTCGACATCGTCTACGGGGAAGGCATTTCCAAAGCCGGAGACCTTCTTGACCTGGCGGTAACCCAGGACATTATAGAAAAAAGCGGAGCCTGGTATTCATACGGCAACGAAAGAATCGGCCAGGGCAGGGAAAATGCCAAGGATTTCCTGAAAGAGCATCCGGAAATGATGGTCGAAATTGACCGCAAGGTGCGCCAGGGATTTGGATTGCCGTTGCCTGGAGAAGAAAACAAGGAAGCAGAGGCTCCCGCAAATTAATCCCCCCTCATACGAAAAAAACACAAGGACACAGAGACACAGAGGATTTCAGTAAAACCTCGTGCCTTTGTGTCTTTGTGGTTAAGGCCCTATCCACATTAACTTTAAATCAGCAGACAAAAAGATGACTGGAAACGAGATTCGAGAAAAATTTTTATCCTATTTTGCAGAAAGAGGCCATGAACTCATAGAAAGCTCAGCCTTGGTGCCCCAGGACGACCCGACCCTGCTTTTCACCAATGCCGGAATGGTGCAGTTTAAAAGGCTGTTCACAGGCGAGGAAAAAAGAAATTACAGCCGTGCTACCACCTGTCAGCGTTGCGTTCGAGCCGGCGGCAAACATAATGATCTGGACAATGTCGGTTATACGGCACGGCATCATACTTTTTTTGAAATGCTGGGCAACTTTTCCTTTGGTGATTACTTCAAGGAAGATGCCATCAGGTTCGGTTGGGAATTTCTGACAAAAATCATCGGTCTGCCCCCGGAAAAACTCTGGGTCTCCGTGTTTGAAGATGATGACGAAGCCTTTACCATGTGGGAAAAAATTGAGGACCTGCCCAAAGGACGCATTATCAGACTCGGAGCCAAAGACAATTTCTGGGCCATGGGAGACACCGGTCCCTGTGGACCCTGCTCGGAAATCCATATAGATCAGGGGCCGGAAGTGGGCTGTGACAACCCGAATTGTGCCGTGGGCTGCGACTGTGATCGATATCTTGAACTCTGGAACCTCGTTTTCATGCAGTTCGAACGCAGCGCTGACGGCTCCATGGCGCCGCTGCCCAAACCGAGTATCGACACGGGGATGGGACTTGAGCGCATTGCGGCAGTTGTTCAGGGGGTGCAGAGCAATTACGATTCTGACCTTTTCACAGGGATTATAAATACCATCGCCGAAGTGGCAGGCACAAGCTATGGAAAAGACAGTGCCTCAGACACGGCTTTAAGGGTCATTGCCGACCACGCAAGGGCAACGGCATTTCTGGTAGCAGACGGAGTGCTTCCTTCAAACGAGGGCAGGGGATACGTCCTGCGGCGCGTTATGAGGCGCGCCATACGCTATGGTCGCACTCTGGGTCTGACCAAACCCTTTCTGAAGACAGTTACAGGCAAAGTGGTGAGTGAAATGTCTCACGCATACCCACACTTGAAAGACTGCACTGATCTGCTCGGCCAGGTTGTCACCAATGAAGAGGAACGATTTTTCGAAACCCTGGACAATGGCCTGGAAATGCTGGCTGCAGAATTTCACCGCTTGAAAAAAGCCGGACAGCAATCCGTGCAGGGAGATTTCATCTTCAAACTTTACGACACCTATGGTTTTCCTGTGGACATTGTCCGCGACGCGGCTATTGAAGAAGGATACGACATTGATGAAGCGGGATACAACAAGGCAATGGAAGCCCAGCGGGCTCAATCCAGAAAATCCTGGAAAGCAGGCAGTCTTGCAGAAATCGGCGAAGGCATCAAAAAACTACTCAGTCAGGGTGAAAAGACAAAATTTGTCGGCTACACAAGCAAGTCACACACAGCAACACTGCGCGCTATCCTAAACGAAAAGGGAGAGAGTGTCGAAGAGGCAGGCAGCGGCACCAAGGTACTGCTGGTATGCGACGAAACACCCTTTTACGCAGAATCAGGCGGCCAGGCAGGGGATCAGGGAATAGTCAAGAGCAAAACCGGTATGGCCCATGTTTTTGATACGGTTAAAACCGGAGACGGCATGATACTGCACAAGGCAGAAGTTACTGAGGGCAATTTAGTCTGCGGAAATGAGGTAGCGCTCAGCGTGAAGAACAAAAGACGCCAATCCATTGCCTGCAACCATACGGCAACGCACCTATTGCAGGCGGCCCTAAAAGAGGTTCTGGGTGACCATGTCAAACAGTCCGGTTCACTTGTCGAGGCAGAAAGACTGCGTTTTGATTTTACCCATTTCTCCCCCGTCACCCCTGAAGAAATGCAGCGCATTGAATCGATTGCCAACAGGGCTATCCGTGAAAACAAAGAAGTCACAGTTGACAATCTGACCAAGGAAGAGGCCATGCAATCAGGCGCAACTGCTCTTTTTGGAGAAAAATATGGTGATACGGTCCGTGTGGTGTCCATTGACGACTTCAGCAAGGAACTCTGCGGAGGCACCCACGTTGGCATGACAGGGGAAATCGGCCTGCTCAAGATCATTTCGGAATCCGGCATAGCGGCAGGAATTCGACGCATAGAAGCGGTTACTTCCGACAAGGCCTTTTCCCTGTTCCAGGATGATGAAAAAAAACTGCATACAATCTCTGACCTTCTCCGTTGCAGCAGCGATGACGCTCAGGACCGCATCGAGAAACTTATGACCAGAGTCAAGGAACTCGAAAAAGAAATCGGACAGCTCAACGCCAAACTGTCACTGTCGAGCCTGGATACAATCATTGATAAAGCGGAAACCATTGAGGGAATCAGGGTAATTGCCACTCAAATCCCCTTGGATTCTGCAAAAACAATGAGAGAGGTGGGCGATAAAGTTCGCGACAAAATGGGGAGCGGTGTCGCTGTGCTGGGTGGCATCCTCAACGACAAGGTTTCACTCCTCGCTATCGTCAGCAAAGACCTGACCGGCAAAATCAGGGCGGGAGATATTGTCAAAGAAGTGGCCGCTACAGTTGGTGGTGGTGGAGGTGGCCGTCCTGATATGGCCCAAGCCGGCGGCACCATGCCTGACAAATTACCGGAAGCGCTTGCCAGCGTCAGCCTCATAGTTAAAAAGCGACTTTGCTGATTTTGACCTAAAAATGAGCCTGATTGAACCGGAGACACAATGTGCCACAAACTTTTTTTACCTGTGGGATAACTAGGTAAACATACAGAATTCTACGCGAAATATAAGGCCATATATCCGTAAAAAAAGTTGACAGCCTATAAAGAATGTAGTAGACAAGCCATGTTTTCTGAGGGACTATTCATTTTTTTGTTTATTGATACTTAAGAATTAAATGTAAGGGGGCGCTTAATGATTACAGTAGACCTGACCATGCCGCTTCACATCCTGAACATCCTGTTCCTGATTGTGATACTCAACGCAGTACTTTATCGCCCTGTGAGGAAGATATTAGCAGAGCGCAAAGAAAAAATCGCAGACATGAACAACGAGATTGACACATTTCACAAAAATGCAAAATTACGCGCTGAAGAGTTTGATCAGAAATTCAGAGATGCACGGAGTAAGGCAAAAGCTGAATTTGATGCTGCTCGAAATGAAGCTCAGGAAGCTGGTGCTGCAACGTTAAAACAGATTCGCGAAGAATCCGACAAAGCAAAGGCAGATCAGCTCAGCAAAATTGCTGGAGAAATTCAGGGGGCTGAACAAACTCTAAAGGGTCAAGTTGAAAATTTCGCTACAGAAATGGCTGGAAAGGTACTCGGGAGGGCACTGTAAGATGAAAATGAAAAACAAGTGGTCAAAGATTGCCATAGGGGCTTTGGCTCTCACAGCTATTATCGCGGTAGCTGGTAACCTTTATGCCTCAGGTGGTGGAGAGGGGGGATCTATGACAGGACCCCATGGCTCTCTCTCCCCGGCAAAAATAAAAGATTTCGGATGGAGGGTGATGAACTTTGCCGCCCTTGTGGTCATCCTCCTTAAGTTTCTCAAAAAACCCTTGGTTGATGCACTCAAAGGTCGCCAGCAGGGCATTGCTGCTGAATTTGAAGACCTTGAAACCCGCCGGGCAGATGGAGAACGGGAATATAACGAATACGCAGGGAAACTGGCGGGCATCGATGATGAACTCAAAGCAATGGTCGAAAAAGCTATTGCCCAGGGCCAGGTGGAAAAAGAGCGTATAATTGAAGAAGCAAACAATGCTGCAGAAAACATCAAGCGTCAGGCGGAAATGGCTATCCAGAATGAAATCACAGAAGCCAAACGTCGCCTGAAGTCAGAAGTAACCGAGCAGGCAGCAATCATGGCAGAAGAAATCATTAAGAAAAATCTCCAGCCAACAGATCAGGACAAGCTGGTTGAGGATTACCTGACCAAGATAGGAGGTCTTAAATAATGAAGAATGATATCTTGGCCAGGCGTTACGCAAAGGCCTTATTCGTAGTAGGCAAAGAAGAAAATTCACTTGATGATTTTGCCGAAACACTGCAGGGATTTGCTGAGCTTTATGCAACTACCCCGGAAGTAATTGACGGCTTGACCAACAGAATCTATCCCGCTGACGTCCGTATCAAAGTTATGCAGGAAATTGTAAAAGCATCCGGCGTATCAAGTATTATGTCAAATTTTCTCAACCTGCTGGCTGAGAAAAACAGATCAGATGTCCTTCCTGAAATCACAAAATCTTTTCAGACGATGGTGGATGAGGAAAGAAACATCTGCCAGGGCACGGTTGTCAGTGCTGCGGAACTGAGTCCGGCATTACAGGCAAAAACAAAAGAAACGTTAGAAAAAATAACAGGCAAGCAGGTTGTTTTGAAAGCTGAAATTGATCCATCTATCATTGGCGGAATCGTTGCCAAGGTAGGGGATTTGGTTATGGATGGCAGCATTAAAACGCAGCTTGAGGGTTTAAAAGAGTCCATTAAAGGGAGTGAATAGGCAATGCAGATTAAAGCTGAAGAAATCAGTCAGATTATCAAGGGACAGATCAAAGACTATGAGACTAAAGTTGATCTGAGTGAAACTGGAACCGTAATTTCAGTTGGTGATGGTATTGCTCGTGTACATGGAGTTGAAAACTGCATGGCTATGGAGCTCCTCGAATTCCCCGGTGGAATTCTCGGCCTCGCCCTGAACCTGGAGAGTGACAACGTTGGTTGCGCGGTTCTTGGTAATGTTTCCGGAATTAAGGAAGGCGATATTGTTAAACGTACCGGTAAAATCGCCGAGGTTCCAGTTGGACCGGAATTGGATGGTCGGGTTGTTGACGGTGTGGGTTTCCCCATTGACGGACAGGGCCCGATCAACGCCAAACTGAGCTCCAAAATGGAAGTTCTGGCCCCCGGTGTTATCGCCAGAAAGGGTGTTCATGAGCCATGCTACACAGGAAGTAAAGCTGTTGACGCCATGACCCCTGTTGGCCGCGGACAGCGTGAGTTGGTTATCGGTGACCGCCAGATCGGCAAGACTGCACTCTGCGTTGATGCCATTATCGCCCAGAAAGAGACGGATGTTCACTGCATATATGTAGCTATTGGTCAGAAAAAATCAACCGTTGCTCTGGTTGTTGAGGCGCTCCGTAAAAATGGTGCCATGGATTACACAACCGTTGTTGCCGCATGTGCCTCTGATCCTGCTCCAATGCAGTATGTTGCAGCATTTGCCGGTTGCGCCATGGGTGAGTATTACCGCGATAACGGCCAACATGCTTTGATCATTTACGATGATCTTTCCAAACAGGCTGTTTCCTATCGTGAGCTTTCACTTCTGCTTCGCCGTCCTCCTGGACGTGAGGCATTCCCTGGTGACATTTTCTTTAACCATTCCCGCCTGCTTGAGCGCGCCTCTAAAGTAAGTGATGAGCTAGGAGCCGGTTCTCTTACCGCTCTTCCAATCATTGAGACACAGGCTGGCGACGTTTCCGCCTTTATTCCGACAAACGTTATTTCCATTACCGACGGCCAGGTGTACCTTGAGCCGAACCTGTTCTTCTCAGGTGTTCGTCCCGCCATTAACGTTGGTCTTTCCGTATCAAGGGTTGGTGGTGCCGCCCAGGTAAAAGCCATGAAACAGGTCGCCGGTACGCTCCGTCTTGACCTTGCTCAGTATCGTGAGCTGGCAGCTTTTGCCGGTTTCGGTTCTGACCTTGATGCTGCTACCCAGGCACAGCTGACCCGCGGTGCCCGTCTTGTTGAAATCCTCAAGCAGCCACAGTATCAACCGCTGCCCATGGAAAAACAGGTATCAATCATTTTTGCCGGCACCAAAGGCTATCTTGATACTCTGCCGATAGACACACTGGCGGATTACGAACAGGATCTCTATACACATATCGCAAGCAGCGCACCTGACATCTTTGACACACTTAAAGAGAAAAAAGAGATTGACAGCGCGCTTGAAGAAAAAATGCACGCTACGATGAAGGCATTTACAGAGACCTTCAAGGCCTCCAAGGGAATTCAATAATTCAGGGAGTAAATTGTTATGGCAAGTCTAAAAGATGTCAAAACCCAGATTACGGGTGTAAAGAAGACATCCCAGATTACCAAGGCCATGAACATGGTCTCTGCGGCAAAGCTTCGTGGTGCGCAACAGAAAATGGAAGACTTTCGGCCCTATGCCGGGAAATTCAACGAGGCGCTGGGCAGTATCAGCAGCAATATGCAGTCAAATGAATTCCCGCTGATGCAGGCCAGGGAAGTAAATACTGCAGAAATTATAGTTGTGACATCAGACCGTGGATTGTGCGGAAGTTTCAACAGCAACATCATTAGCATGGCTGAGAAACTGATGAACAAATATGAAGCGGAAGGGAAAAAAGTCTCCTTTGTCTGTGTAGGTAAAAAGGGAAATCAATACTTTAAAAAAACGGGTAAAGTCCGCAAAAACTTCCCTGATATCATGAGTCACTTCCAGATGTTCAATGCCCGTGAAATCGCCCAGGATGTTGCTGCTTCCTTTATCGGCGGTGAAACGGATGAAGTGCAGCTTGTATATGGCAGCTTTATTAGTGTTGCACGGCAGGTACCGAAAACACTGCATTTCCTTCCGGTACAACCAATTGAGGCTGAAGAAGCTTCTGAAACTGCTTCAGAAGGTCAGCAAGGTGCCTATACATATGAGCCGAGCCCGGAAGAAATCATGGACGTGCTTCTGCCGCTCTACATGAATGTCATGGTTTATAACGCCATGCTTGAAGTAGGGGCCAGTGAACATGCAGCCCGCATGACAGCCATGGATAATGCCACAAACGCCTGTAAAGATATCGTAGACAACCTGACAATGATTTACAACAAAGCAAGACAGGCAGCAATTACCGGCGATTTGATGGATATTGTCGGTGGTGCTGAGGCGTTGAAGGGATAATATAAATTAATTTCAAAGTACAGGTCTTTACCTGGTACTCGAGAATTTAAAGATACTGAGGAGGCATATAGCCAATGAGTGATCAAAACGTAGGAAAAATTGTCCAGGTTGTTGGACCATGTGTAGATGTCGAGTTTGAGCCGGGACAATTACCGGCTATCATGAATGCTCTTTATGTTTCAAATCCAGGCATCAGCGATGAAGCAGACAACCTCGTAATTGAAGTTGCCCAGCATCTTGGTGACAATGTAGTTCGTTGTATTGCCATGGATCAGACAGATGGTCTTGTTCGACACATGGACGCCAGAGACGCCGGCGTGCCAATTGAAATCCCAGTAGGTCAACCTTCTCTTGGTCGTATCATGAATGTTGTCGGCCGACCTGTTGATGGATTGGGTCCGATTAATTCAGATAAAAAAGCTCCTATTCATAAACCAGCCCCTGCTTTTACAGATCAGGATACCGAGGTTCATGTTCTTGAGACAGGCATTAAAGTTATCGACCTTCTCGTACCTTTCCCTCGCGGTGGTAAAATGGGACTGTTCGGCGGTGCCGGTTGTGGTAAGACAGTTATCATGATGGAGATGGTTAACAACATCGCCATGCATCATGGTGGTATTTCCGTCTTCTGTGGTGTTGGTGAGCGTACCCGTGAAGGAAACGATCTCTACCATGAGATGAAGGAATCAGGAGTTCTTCCTAAAGCTGCCCTTGTTTACGGACAGATGACAGAGCCTCCGGGAGCACGTTCTCGTGTTGCTCTGACAGGACTTTCCGCGGCAGAGTACTTCCGTGACGAAGAGGGCCAGGACGTTCTTTTCTTTGTTGACAACATTTTCCGTTTCACCCAGGCAGGTGCTGAGGTTTCCGCGCTTCTCGGACGTATTCCTTCTGCTGTTGGTTATCAACCGACTCTGGCAACAGACCTTGGTGCACTTCAGGAGCGTATTACATCTACGAATAAAGGTTCTATTACTGCTGTTCAGTGCGTATACGTTCCTGCCGACGACTTGACAGACCCCGCTCCTGCGACGACATTTGCCCATCTTGACGGTACTGTTGTTCTTTCCCGTCAGATTGCCGAGCTTGGAATCTACCCTGCAGTTGACCCGCTTGACTCCACTTCTCGTATTCTGGATCCCAATGTCCTCGGTGAAGAGCATTATAAAACCGCCCAGCTTGTACAGCAGTCTCTGCAAAAATACAAAGACCTACAGGACATTATCGCCATTCTGGGTATGGACGAGCTTTCTGAAGAAGACCAGCAGCTTGTTGGGCGCGCCCGTAAAATCCAGAGATTCCTCTCTCAACCCTTTACTGTTGCTGAGACATTTACCGGTATGGCAGGTAAATATGTCAAAGTCGATGATACAGTTCGCGGATTTAAAGAAATTCTTGAAGGCAAACATGATGATCTGCCTGAGACAGCGTTCTACATGGTTGGATCCATTGACGAAGCTGTTGAAAAAGCGGCTAAGGGTAAAGCAGCATAATTTGTTTTGTAATTGAGTAGTGCTTTTTTTCCAAGGAATGCAAAGCCGCTTCTTTAAATGCGGCTTTGCACTAAGTCAAGGTAATGACCAATGGCTACAATACATTTAGAAGTTGTTACACCATCCGGACCGGTTGTTAATGAGGACGTCGACATTGTCAGCGCACCAGGATATGGTGGTGATTTTGGTGTACTTGCCAACCATTCACTCTTTCTGAGTACTATTAAAATTGGTGGACTGGTTTACAAACAAGGCGGCAAAGAAAACCATCTGATGGTAAGTGGTGGTTTTTGTGAGGTGTCAAACAATAAAATCACATTTCTCGTTGAATCCGCTGAAACCGGCCATGAAATAGATGTAGACCGTGCTCTCAGGGCAAAAGAAAGAGCAGAAAAACGTCTAGCTGAGGCCAAAACAAAACAGGAAAAAATCAATCTTACTCGTGCGGAGGCTGCTTTACAGCGCGCACTTGCCAGACTTAAGATTGCTGAAAGGAGCCCAAAATAATATTGGGAACTCCTCATTTATAAAAAAAAAGGCCGCATATTACTATGCGGCCTTTTTTTATAGTCATAAGAAGCTGATCGAACTTTGTTTTATTATTCTTTTTTTTCTCCAAGGTTTGCCTCGATAACGAAATCCCCATGCTCGGTTGAAAAAGGAATAACGATTGTTGGTGCCTCGGAATAATATGATATTTCAACATCCTTGCCGACAATCATTGTCGGTGTAGCCAGATCAAACTTGTAATCAAGTTTGGCCAGTTGGGCCTTTGCTCCACCGCAAATCATATTGGTAAGCTCACCTACCGCATCAACGATCTCTTCATCAACCGCTTTTTTCGGTTCCTCCATCAACATACTGGCAACAACATTCAGGATACATGGTTCGGAAAAACTGAGGATCATGCAACCGGTAATATCTTTGGAAACCATCCCGATAATACCTGTTACATGCCCATAGGTCAGTGAATTATCCTTTAAGGTTGCCTTCTTGGCCTTTACCTGGGTCTGGCACATTGTCTCCAAAACGTTTTTGGTTGCATTGAGAAAAGGATTGATAAATTCAGCTTTCATATTGTTCTCGCTTTAATTGATTTCAAAGGGATATCGATGTGAACATTGACGTTAGTAAAGATATGATGTGAATCAATACGCTTCATTCTAGTATTTATTTAAATTTTCGAAAAAAGAACTGACACGTTTTACACGCAAACCAGAATTACAAAAATCGTTACATTCTACACTATTATCAAAAGCCTGGAACATGGGTGATGATGAAACGAATTAGTTAGGTTGATATTAGTATAGCATAACAATATTGAGTTTCAACTGTGTATTTTTTTCATAAGTCAGTTTATTTAATGGACACAAGGGCAATTTTTTTTGGGGTGAAATGATTTCACAAACATATTAAATAAGAGCTAATTCGTTAATTATTCAGGATAAAATAAGTAGTTATACCTAGTTTGTCGTGAGATTTTTCAGGAGGATACAATGAAACCAAAAGAAAGACTGGCAATTGAAAGACAAAAAACAAAAGAGCTTGAAGTTGCCTACCGAATTACAAATTTTGAAGAAGTCGTCGCCGGCTATGATGAAAAAACAGCAATCATGGAAGCAAATCGATGCCTGCAATGCAAAAAGCCATTTTGCCGCGAAGGATGCCCGATTGGCAACAATATACCACTTTTTATCAAACTTCTTCGTGAAGAAAAATTTGAAGAAGCATATTGGACTATACGGGAAACAAGTTCACTTCCGGCTGTCTGTTCCCGAGTCTGCCCCCATGAATTTCAATGCGAAGGTTCATGTGTTCGCGGCAAAAAAGGTGAACCGGTTGCCATCGGCATGCTGGAACGATTCCTCGTTGACTGGATGGTGGCACATAACAAAAACATGGCCATTGACTGTGCTCTTCCCAAAGACAAAAAAGTTGCCATTGTCGGATCCGGTCCTGCTGGAATGACAGCGGCCTATCATCTTGCCCATGAGGGCTACAATTGTACTATCTTTGAGAGTCTGCCGATATTTGGCGGTATGCTTTCTGTCGGAATTCCAGCCTATAGACTCCCGCGGGACATTATAAATGCTGAATTTGATGCCCTGAAGAATTGTGGAGTTACGGTTAAAAACAATATTACAATTGGAAAAGACATCACCTTGGAGCAACTCAAGGAGGAGCAAGGGTTTGATGCAGTATTTGTTGGAATAGGTGCACACAACAGCCGTAAACTCGGAGTTGAAGGTGAGGATTTGCAAGGCGTTATGCATGGTGTAGATTATCTGCGTGAAGTTTGCCTTGGCAAAAAAATTAATCTTGGATCGAAAGTTGTTGTTGTAGGCGGAGGCAATGTCGCCATCGATGTTGCCCGTACAGCCCTGCGCACCGGCTCGGATAAAGTTTTCATTCTGTATCGCCGCACAAAACAGGAGATGCCAGCCTCAATGGCCGAAATTCATCATCTTGAGGAAGAAGGCGTAAAAATAGAGTTTCTTGCCGCACCGGTAAAAATTCATGGTGAAAACGGCAAACTTACCAAGATTGAGTGCCTGAGGATGAAACTCGGTGAATGTGACGCCTCCGGAAGGTGCCGTCCAATTGTCATTGAAGGATCAAATTTCATGATTGAAGCAGATGCGATCATTCCGGCTATCAGCCAGAATGTCAACCATGCTTCAGATGAGGGTATTGACTTTGAACTGACAAGCTGGGGCACGTATAGAGTTGATCCACAGACATTGCAGACTTCGGTTCCCTGGATTTTTTCAGGTGGCGACTCTGTTCTCGGCCCCCAGACAGCGGCAAAAGCAGTTTATCAGGGAAAAGTTGCAGCAGAATCAATAAAACGATTCCTTGAGGGACAGGATTTGAAGGAAGGAAGAGAAGTCCGCGATTTATCTTAGGCAAGCTGACTCGTATGTCACGAATGCGAAGGAGAGACAGTTGCAGCATCCTGAAATATGCCAACTTCTCCAACCCGCATTTCTCGCAATGATTGACGTGGGAAATGCGGGGGCGTTCGCACGCAACTTTCCAACTCTGCCAGAGAACCAGCCAGATAAGTTCATCCTGAACCCATATCCCATTATATTTCTGTAGATTTACTCCTTTTGCTTTAATTTTTTCAGCTCTGCCAATTGTATATTCATTAAAAATAGAGGATAATGTGCCGATGGTGAGTATAAGTTGCGTCTTATATACTCCCTGATTTACGCGAATCCCAGCAGAAATGGACATATTTTACTCCCCCTTGTGGGGTATAAAATCCTTTACAGTCCCGGTATTGCGACAATGGCCCGTCATATACTGACGCCATCTACGCTTTTAGACTGCTGTTACTGATTAAAGGATCAAAGCTGACAAAGAGGCTGTATGACCGTATTCTTTCATAAAAAGGAAAAAATCGGCGACCTTCTGGTTCGCCAGGGAAAACTCCAGCCCAACCAGCTTGAAAGGGCCCTTACCCATCTTGAGTCTGTCCCCCAAGGCCTGGGAGAGATTCTTATTTCCCTGGGCTTTGTCAGTGAGGAGGACATCCTCAGCGCCCTGTCCGAACAATACTCTCTGCCCATTTTCACCCCCCATGAGGATGATTCGTACCTTCCTCTTGAAATTTCAAAGATCTTCCACCGCACCCACCCCTTTGTGCTTGTCAGAAGAGGCGAGAAAAATATTCTTGTGACACATAATCCCCTGGATGGTGATATTCTATCCAGTGTTGAAATCCAGACAAGCGAGCCATTTGAACTGCAAATCGCCCTGGAAAATGATGTAAAAAAAATTGCCGATGACGTCTATGACCTGGGGCTGGAAGATAAAGAGGCAGAACACTATATTGCCGATGAAGCGGACATTGATAAATTGAAAGACATGGCCTCCGAGGCCCCTGTCATCAAATATGTTAACAATCTCATTGACACTGCAGTAAACAGACGAGCCAGCGATATCCATATCGAGTCCTATGAAGGCGGCCAGCTTATTCGATTCCGGATAGACGGCATCCTCCACGACTACGAGATACCCCCTACATCGATGCAGGGGGCCATAATTTCACGGACAAAGCTGCTGGCAGCCCTGGACATTGCGGAACGCAGAATACCCCAGGACGGCAAAATATCCATGCGTATCGGCGGCAAGGAGATAGACCTACGCGTTTCCACCATGCCGTCAATTTACGGGGAAGGGGTTGTCATTCGTATCCTGGAAAAAAGCTCTATCATTTTGGAAATGAGCAACTTGGGAATGAGTGGGGATATCGAGCATCAGTTTAGGAAGCTGATCTCCTATCCGAATGGCATAATCCTGGTCACAGGACCGACAGGAAGCGGTAAAACAACAACACTTTATTGCGCCTTAAACAAGATCAACTCCGGAAATAATAAAATAATCACCCTGGAAGATCCGGTTGAATACCAACTTAAGGGAATTAATCAGACACAGGTCAGACCGGAAATAGGGTTGACCTTTGCCAAGGGGCTCAGGTCCATTGTACGCCAGGATCCGGATGTTATCATGGTGGGCGAGATCAGGGACCTGGACACTGCGGAAATTGCCGTACAGTCCTCCCTTACCGGCCATCTTGTTTTCAGTACCCTGCATACCAACGACGCCCTTTCCGCTGTTATACGAATGATTGATATAGGAGTGGAGCATTTTCTGATATCCTCCGCCCTGCGAGGCGTTCTTGCCCAACGCCTGGTTCGCTGTATTTGCCCCCAGTGTCGAACGGAAAAAAACAATGTTTCCGAACATCTTGGCTATACGCCAGAGGTGGGAGACTTTCCCATGTTCACCGGGTCCGGTTGCAACCACTGTTCAGGTTCCGGCTACAGCGGTCGGATTGGAATTTATGAACTGCTCACCATGACTGATGCCATGTGCCGGGCCGTAGCCAAAGGCAAGAATCTTGGCGAACTCAAAGACGTTGCGACTTCGGAAGGTTTTCGGGAAATGTTCCAGGATGGTCTTTTAAAAATAAAGGAAGGCAAAACAACACTGGCGGAAGTGGTCAGAGTCTGCAGGGGAATAAGTAATGGCGCTCTTTAAGTACACAGCGCTGGATGGGAAAAACGTTGTCACAAAGGGTATCCTGGAAGAACCTGACAAGACAGCTGCAGCCCAGAAGCTCATGGTACAAGGTTTACGTCCCCTGGAATTGAAGCCATACAGTGGAGAGTCTTCAAAAAAATTTACCCTCCCGGGGTTCATGCAACGCAAAAGAAAAAAAATCTCACGGATAGAGATTGATTTTTTCACCAAACAAATCGCCATGCTGCTCAATGCCGGTCTCTCCCTGGACGGCGCCCTGAGGGTTATGAAGAATAACAGTCAGGAAGAAATCTTCAGAGAATTTTGCAGCTCCATGGAAAGAAAACTCAAAGAAGGAAAGTCCTTTTCAGAGGCCCTGGCAGATTATCCCCATTTTTCTCCGATGTACATAAACATCGCCAAAGCCGGAGAGGAAGGGGGTATCCTTCCCGCCATGCTGGATCGCATTTCAGAATACCAGTCAACCTTCCAGGAACTGAGGCAATATATCATTTCAGCCTCCATTTATCCCTTGATTCTTCTCTGTGTTGGAGTCATTGCCATTGTCATTCTGAT
This sequence comes from Desulfobulbaceae bacterium, assembly GCA_020444175.1. GTDB lineage: Bacteria > Desulfobacterota > Desulfobulbia > Desulfobulbales > SURF-16 > JAHLLM01. Next base: position 59,399 of record JAHLLM010000009.1, read on the forward strand.
CACTACGATCCTGCCGCGCTTTGAAGTACTTTTTCAAGGAATGGGCCAGCAACTGCCCGGTCATGTGGCTATCATGATGAGCGTTGCAGGTTTTATATCAAATAATATCATAATTTCCTTGCTGCTGTTCTTTGGTCCCATTGCTTTTGTTGTCTGGTATATGAAGACGCCTGAAGGCAAAAGCCTGTATCACAGGCAATCCCTTAAAACACCTCTGCTTTCAACTTTTATTCGTGAACTGGAAACAACAAGAATTTTTCGCACCCTGGAAGTCCTGGTGAATAACGGAGTTCACCTGGCTACTGCGCTGCGGATCTGCAGCGGTATTGCGGTGAACGAACAGTTTCAGTCTCTCTTGAACAAGGCAACCGAGGCACTGAAGGAAGGGCAGAGGGTCAGCACGAAACTTAAAGGGGAGGGTCTGTTGCCGAGCCTGGCAGTGGACCTTCTTTCACTGGGAGAGGAGTCCGGTCGGGTAGGGGAAGTATGCGGACAGATTGCCGACCATTACGACCAGGAACTCCGAAACCGGATAAAAAAGATCATTTCACTTATTGAACCAGCCTTTATTCTGGGAATCGCCCTGATAGCTGGTTATGTGGTCGTTTCCATGCTGTCAGTCATTTTAAGCATTAATGATATTGCAGGATAATAAACAGTTGGCCATGACGGCAAATTCACTGTCTCCATCCACCCAAAAAGGATTCTCCCTGCTGGAACTGCTTACAGTCCTTGTGATGCTGGGTATCGTAGCCGGAATCTCGGCACCTGCCATCGGCAAACTCCTCTCAGGCCTTGACTTTCGCAAGCAGGTGCAAAACATAAGCGCTAACCTGCGGGCAGTCAGATTGCAGGCCATTGTCACCGGCAGGGACATTGTGGTCCGTCTGGATGAAGGAAACCTCTTGCTGCAGTCAGGGAGAGATGAGCCACAAGTCAAAGAACTGGACTTAAATGAGGAAAGTGAAATCCTGATGGAACCGGAAGTGATCATCTTCACCCCGCAGTCAACAGCCACACCTGCAGTTCTGACCTATGCCAGAGGAGAGAGAAGCAGAGAAATCAAACTCGACCCCCTCACGGCATTACCGGTCATACAGTGATAAATATGGCCACAAAACCAGTGAAAAAAAGATACTCATTTGATACTGAATCCAGCCAGAGCGGCTTTACACTCTTTGAGGTGCTGATAGCAGTTTTACTGCTTGCCATGATCTCCTCCATGATTTATTCAATTCTCAATGTAAGCATCAAATTTGCTGAAAAAGGAGAAAAAAAGATACTGCTCATGGAACGGGAGCAGGGCTTGCTTGGTCTTCTTCAGCGCCAGATAAAAAGCGCCTGGTATGACGACAAAAGCAAACAAGTGCTGATCAATGCGGACGAAGAGCGACTTAACGTCGTTACCCGCGCCCCGCTTCTTAATCCCCAGGTTGGGACGGTGCTCGCGCTTTACCGTTACGATCCAGGCAGTGCAACCCTCTACTATACTGAGAAACGGGATTTTTATAACATTGAATATGCAGATGATTATGCCCCTGACTATGAAGACATGATGGTTCTTATGGACAATTGCCCCCCTCTGACTTTCTCATACCCGGAAGAGAGCAGTGACGTCACGGTAGAGTATGATGGAAGCGAATATGAATTCTGGCCCTGGTGCCAGGTGAGTTCTCGAGAAAATGACCAAATTCGCTAATACCATAAAGGCTGCCGGAGAAAGAGGCTTTACGTTGCTTGAAGTCCTGGCTGCCGTTGTGATCCTAAGCCTGGCCTATGTCGCTGTATTGCAGAGTTTTTCAGTCTCCTTGCGCAACATTGCCAAGGTTGAAAAATCAAGGACAACACAATTTGAGGAGCTTGAGCCCTTTATCCGAAAAAGCAAATTTACCGGAGAAGTCGATCAGGAGGAAGCGCTGGAAGGGATTCCTTTTATTGAAGGCTCGAAATACAGACTGGTTGAAGTTGTCAGTGAAAATGAAGAACTGGCAACCCTTGTTATGGAAAACGCCTTCTAGCAGGCTGGAATGGTGCTGGAGCGAAACTTTAAACCATGAGCCGAACTACTACTTAAAGTCATGCAGAGCAGTGCAGCAGAGACAGCCCAAATAAAACGGGCAACAAGGCAGAACAAGCTTGAAAATGACGAAAAGGGCTTTGCTCTGGTGGTGGTGATTGTCATCATGCTTCTGATTACCTTTCTTGCTGCCCAGCTGATTCTCAACGTACGCACTGAACTGCAGGTTGCCTTTAACGACAAATCAAGGGCAGGGGGGCTCGCTCTTGCCCATGCAGGCATTAACCTGGGTCTCTTCAGGCTTATTGATAAACCGGTCGAGTACATCAATGAGGATTATGAGATGTTTGCAGAGGGTTATCAATATGAAGTCTTCCTGAAAACAGGGTATTTCTCCTATTCTGTTGTGAATGAATCTGGTAAAATGGATTTAAATAAATTAAATGAACCACTGTTGAAACTTTTCCTGGAGTACATGGGTCTGGAAGTAGAAGATCAGGATGTTATAATTGATTCCCTCAAGGATTGGCGGGACAGTGATAACCTGCACCGTGTTAACGGGGCAGAACTTGAGACTTACGAAGAACTCACTGATCCCTATATTCCTCGAAATGGTGAAATAAAGGATCCTTCTGAGTTTTTTCTCATCCATGGAACGCAATCTTTGACCGGTCTTTTTAAGGCAAGTGATGTCTTCACCGTTTACAATAAGAGCGGACTTGTTAATTTCAACAGTCTGCCGCCTTTAATGCTTGATTTTCTGACCGAAGGTGACGAAGAGAAAAAAGAAGCCTATCGGGAGGCCAAATCCCTCTATGGCAACCTGTCGAGAGAACAGGCAAGTGTCATTCTTGGAGATGAAAGATTTGATCAATGCAAAACAGGCCTCACCTTCTCTTCCGGAAACAACCGGTTTTACTCCATCATTTCCAAGGGAGAGGCAGACCTTGACGAAGAGACCCTTAATGCCCGCAAAAACGGCGAGCAGGAAGCGGACAATGCCAGGAGAGCAATTGAGGTAAACGTGCTATTTGAACTACGGGGCAGAAATGTAAACTACTATTCCTGGCAAGAAGGTAGATCCTGATGGAAGGTATTGAAATACTTATACGTGAAGACGGCGTATTGGTTGGATCTCCTTTTACCGAAGAAAAAGGTGAGTTTATCCCAAGCCCGGTAACCGACCTGGGCAGCAGGCTCGCCAAACTCGCGGCTCCCAAAAATCCATCATCAACATCCATACAGATCTACATCGCCGAAAATCTCCTTTTTTTTAAAAGCCTTACGCTTCCACTGCAGACGCCGGATATCAAAGAAGCTGTCAATTTTCAGCTTTCCATGCTCGTTCCTTTTGAAGAGGAAATGCTGCACGGCTACACCACAACGCGCACCAAGGAAGCCTACAACATCAGCCTGTATGCCGTGCCGTCCGAAAAAGTAGTGCCCTTTCTTGAGGAAATCGCCGCAGCAGGTTTTCAACTTTCAGGGCTTTTCCCGGAAAGCCAAAGGTTTGTCACCCAGGTAACCAAACAGCAGGATTGGGGATTGCTGTTGCCAGGTCCATTGCCCAAACTTCTTGTTTTTTCCGCTAACAGCATACGAGACCGCCTTCTGTGCTACAGTGAACCGTCCAAGGAAGGATTAGCGAGCCTGGGTGGCACTGACCTTATTTATTCTTCTTCTCCACAGGAGGAGGATGAATTTGAAAACGCAACCGATCTTCTTGTCGAAAAACCTCTGCATAAAGAATTTAACCTGTTGCCCTCATCATACCGCAGGCCTGACTATCTGCGGTATTTAATACTCGGACTGTGCATTCTCAATGTTTTTGCCCTTCTAGCTGTGGCAACGATAAAGGAATACAAGGTAAAATCCCTTTTGACACATCTCGATACCCAGGTTGCCGAAATTTATCCCAAAGTGAAAGAAGTAGAAAAACTGCGGATCGAAGAAAAAGAGCTTTCTGAATCCATTGAGCGCATTGAAGGTATTGGCCAGAATTTTGACATTATTCGCTTTCTGTCCAAAGTCACTAATGAGCTGCCGCAAAATTCATATCTTGATCAGGTCAGAATGGACAAAAGAACAAAAAGTATAAACCTCCAGGGGTACACAGAAGACCTGACTGAGCTGACAAACAATCTGGACAACCTTGATCAGGCGAAATTGAAATCCACCCGACGCCGCAAAAACAAAACCTACTTCCATGTGGAGATCAGCACTCCATGAACCGGATTATCATGTTCATAAAGGGGCTTGACCGCAAAGTCCTGCTTCTTGCGGTAGGCGGTCTTCTCCTTGTCCTCAATTTGGGGCGCATGGCATGGGATGCCTATGGAAACCAGCTTGACGAGGCAGAGGCCCAACTTGCTCTGTTGGGCCAGTACCAGCAGACGGTAAAAAAACTTCCAAATATCAAGAAAAAAGTAGCCCGCCAGAAACAGAGGGCAGCAAGGCTGAAAAAATTTCTGTTTACGGGGTCTTCCGAAGAGGAAGTATCCTCGGCCATGCAGATCATGCTCCAGGAGAGGGTGACCAAGGCGGGGCTTGAACCGGAATCCATACGCCCACTGATCAAAGGAGGACAGAAAAATGCTCCTCAGGATTTTAATGAAATTGAGGTTAAAATCAGACTGGCAGGAAATCTTTCCCAGCTTATAGATTTCCTGGCCCAGCTCTATCGATCGGACAAACTCTTCCAGATTGAGAGTTTCACCCTTAAACCCTACAAAAACACAGAGATGAAAATTTTTCTGGATTTGAAAGGTTTTTACAGCTTGAAAAATGTTTAAACTGATAACCTCCATATTTTTGAGTCTGGCTTTTGCTTTTCTGGTAAGAGAATCTGTTGTATCTTTTCGTTCAGCCGACACACAGGCTCAATTGACAGATAAGACAGAAAAACAATCTCCAAACCGATCGCAAAACACGGGAGCGCCGGTTAAGTTTTACCCAGCCGTCCCTTCACCCTTACCAGACCTGAAAAAAGGCTATCTTTTCAACGAAGAACGTTTATTGGTGGATGACAGCGCTGTCGCCGAAATAACGGAAGAGAGCCCAACTGAAGGCGATGGCCCGGCAGTGGACATGAGCACTGTTTTTTATTCAGGGTCCATTATCATAGGGGATCTCCGCAAGGGACTCATTTCCTACTCAGAAGCCAAGGCTCAGCCTGTTAAAAAAACAAAAACTCGTGCCAGAACCGCGACTAAACCCAAAAAGACAAAATACACGCAACTGGTTGCCGGCGATACTATAAGCGGGTATAAAGTTGTTTCAGTTGAACCGGATCGCATTATTTTTGAGAAAGGGACGGAAAAAATTGAAAAAACTTTAAATGACCCTGGCAAAGTCCGGCTGGTCCCACCTGCGCCACAAAAGAAAAAGGTGGTAAAAAAACCTACGGTCAAAACAGCCAGATCGAAAAGAGTGCAGCTAGACAGGGCAAAGCGAGGGATTAGAACCACCACAACCACCAGAACCGTTAAAAAACCGGCAATAAAGAGCAGTACCCAAAGGGGGGCGCCGAATGCCAGAATCCAGATTCCAGGTGTTCCGACACCAAAGTAGTCACTATACATGGCAACGGGTGTTTGGGGACCAGTTTAAGGAATGGTGAAAAATACCGATAGAATTATTCGATAGCTTTTACATAGATCGAGCCTTATGAAAAACGGAAGCAACCAGTCAAAATCATACTCAAAAAGGTTGTCAATGAGCGGTAGCAAATATTTACCCACAGAAAATAAATCCAGGCAGAGGCAGGCATGTTTCATAGAACCGCCTATTTTCAGGAAATTAGGCGGCATATTTCTGCTTCTTCTTTTCCTCGCTGGCGGGAGTGGCTGTTCATATTCGAACAGACTTGACCTTCCTCCAATTGATCTTGAAAAAATTAACGAGACCATAACCAGAGACGATGCCAAATCATCGATTCTTGAGGCGGAAGCAAAACAGGTTGACAAGAATGAGCGCCCCAAACTCATAGACCTTACCTCTCCTGATGCAGGAGGGGATACACCATCTTCCCTTGTTCAGCCTCCACAAGGACGGGCAAAATCAGGAACCGGCCCAAGCCCGGTAGAATCAGACAAGGATGGCATCCTGCTCAACTTTGACAATGCCGATATCTTCGAGGTAATTCAGCTCATAGCTTCGACTTTAAATCTGAATTACATTATCGACCCCCAGGTAAAAGGTGTTGTTAATATTCACTCGGGCTCCAAAATTCCCCATGATCAGCTTTTTGTCATTTTTAAGAAAATACTTCATATCAACAACCTCGACATTCGTAGCGAAGGGGAATATGACTACATTTATGTTGCCAAGAAACCGGCGATTGATCGCATAAACGCTGCAGGAGCAATTTCCGGTCTGAAGGATTCGCCCCAACTGATTATCCAGATCGTACCCCTCATGCATCTTGCATCCACGGAAGTGGTTAAGATCGTTGAGCCCTATCTTTCTGCACAGGGATCGATTGACGACCTGAGTACACAAAACACATTGCTGATCAGTGATTATGAAAGTAAAATAGTGGATATTCTAAGAATCATTGCCAAACTTGATATTTCACCCCTTTCTTCACTTCGTGTCAAACTCGTGCGCGTGGACAATGCCCCACTTTTTGACCTTAGTGATGAACTGACCGAGATCTTTACTGCCCTTAAAATCAACAGAAAAGACCATGAAGGTATTTCTGTTACACCTCTGGAACGTGTAAATTCACTGATGCTTGTCAGCAGCAACGAATTCCAGATAAACAATGCCCTCAAATGGATCAGAGAAATGGATGTCCTGCCCTCTCAGGACAGGGATAATATCTATATTTACAATGTTCGCAACTCCGTGGCTTCGGAATTATCCGAACTGATAAACGAGCTTCTTTCTGAGGACAAGCCTACATCTTCATCTTCATCTTCAACAACAACCAAGAAAAGAACCTCAACAACCACTACTAAAAAATCAAGCGCCACCAGATCAGAGCATGGCACTGCGCCGTCACTGAAAAAGACATCAGCATCAGGCAAATCACTGTCGTCGCTCCGTTTTGTGGGAGAGCCCGTTGTTTTTGCCGATGATGATCGAAACATTATCCTGATCCGGGCCTTACCTGCAGATTACAGCCGTATCGTCAAACTGATGGAGCGCCTTGACAACCTGCCACGCCAGGTGCTTGTCGAGGTGATGGTTGCTGAGATTAAATTAAGCAATGATCTTGAATTTGGCATAGAATGGTATGCTGCCAAAAACGATTACTCCTTTGGAACGGAATTCAGCAGTCTGGCAAATCCAGGGGTAGGAACGGCAGCCAGTGGCTTCTCATGGGCCCTGAATTCAGGTGATGTTATGAGTTTCCTGCAGGCCTTGGCAAGCAGAAATGATTTTGCCGTACTTTCCTCGCCGCAAATCCTTGTTCTCAATAACGAACAAGCCACAGTGAATGTGGGAAGCCAGGTGCCCATCGCCACGACGGTCACCGAAAATACCACAACAACAAGCCAGGTAGACAAAACAATACAATACAAGGATACAGGCGTTATATTGGAGGTAACTCCGCAGATTAATTACAATGGTGTGATTCTTTTGACAGTAAGCCAAACAGTGAGCAAAGCAGAGTCAAATACCACCTCTGATATCAGTTCACCGGTAATTTCAACACGGGAAATAAAAACAAAACTTGCCGTCAAAGACGGTCAGACCATTCTTATGGGGGGTATGATCGATAGAACAACTGAGACCACCCAAAGCGGCGTTCCATTTCTTATGGATATCCCCGTGCTGGGCAACTTCTTCAAATATCAGACAGACAAAACAGACAAGACGGAACTTATCGTTGCCATCACACCCTATGTTATTGAATCAGAAGATGTGCTTGATCAGTATATAACTCAATTTGAAGACAAGATAAGGCAGTTACGTCCCAATATTCACACCCCCATGGGGATGACCCCACGGAAAAACTGGTAAAAATATGCGACAATTTATTATAGACGAACTCAGTAACGAAGAACGTGCCAATCTGGATACCTATCTGAAAAAATCCCTTAAACCAGGAGGCATGGAAGGAATGTTCTGGTTGCAGATTCCAGACGACCTGCTGGCCGAGGCACAACAGGGCCATGAAGAGTGTGGCCCCTTCTTTTTTGCCCTGGACCTTGCCAGGGACAAGCTGATCATTGAATTGCTGGTCAGGAGCGAGTCCAACCTGCACTGCTCCTGCATCAGTTACGCCACCAAGGCCCAACGGGACTTCCTGCTGGAATTCACGGACGAAATGCTTGCAGAAGAGCATATAAAGGCGTGAGGACTGAGGACTGAGGACTGAGGACTGAGGACTGAGGACTGAGGACTGAAAATTAAGATACTTTTGAAATGGTCTCAACAAAAAAAACGCCCTGTTTGCTGTCGCAAACAGGGCGTTTTTTTAGATCAAATAAGCAAATGGTGTCATTACCACCAGCAGATTGTCTGATCAGCATCCCAGACCATATCTACGAGTTTATCATAGTCAGGGGATTCAACGTTCAGATCAAAAGACTCTGTTTCGCGTCCTTCAGAAACGATTTCAACAAGTTTCTGTACATCGTCAACAGGCGCGGATCGGTATACATGCAGGATTTTCATTTTACATTCTCCCTGTAATTAACTTGCTCTGTTAGCTCTTGTCGCTTCTCATGATGCCGTAAGGGACGATAACATCCATATCGCGCAGCTTCTGGCCGAGTTCTTCAAGGGTCATTTTAACCAGGCCGTATTTTTCTACGTTGGCATCAGGGATAGAATAAATTTCCCCTTCCATATCACGAATCCATTCGATATTTTCCTTATGGTATTCGGTCATATCATTTTCATTAATCTCGGTGTTCATAACAACACCGTAGGCGTACATATTTTCGACAGCAAGGCCAAGAGCTGATCTCATACCGTCCAAGCTGTACTCATTGCTGGGATACATAAAGCATACTTTAGACATGTGTTCCTCCTATAAGGTCAGATAGCAGTCGTAATCTTCAATAATAGCGCCATGCTGGGCCTGGGTTGCCATTTCCTTCTGTGTAAGGCCGGCAGGAATATCAGCGATGTCATAGCCCATTTTTTTGTAGCTATCAACACAGATGGAGACATCGACCATGTCCTTGTCCATTGAGGTGAGTGCGTCCCACTCAGGACATTTTGTCAGATGCGTAGCCATCCAGGTAAAAAAGACTTTCACTTTGGCACCCTTGGCAACAGCAGCCTTGGTAATGCCCATGATATGTCTCATATTCTGGGGAGATGTTACAAAAATCCCGATACTTTTTGCCATGATATCCTCCATAAAAAATGAGCGGCGCTTCCAGTTAATATGGAATGCGCCGTTTTTTTAATCAAAGAGATTAAATAATTATTTTTTCTTGATGTAGAAACAGAAAAAACCGGTCTCTTCTTTCTCACCCAAGAATTCATGACCAGCGCGTGTACACCAGCCGGGAAGGTCATTTCTTGAACCAGGATCTGTACCCAGTACTTCAAGAACTTCACCGGAATTAATTTTATCAATCTCTTTTTTGGTGCGCAGCAGGGGCATGGGGCAGCTCAGGCCTTTCGCATCAAGCGTGCGGGCAACTACAACATCGGCCGGTGCAATTTTTACGTCGCTCATAAATTCCTCCTCACAACTGATTTAACATTTAATAAATTGACCTTCTACAGACCTGGGTGAGAATACGTAAATCAGCCAGGTAAACTAAAAAGAATAAAACATTTAAAGGAAATTTTTTCTAACAGGAATGGGGTATTCTGTCAAGCTGAAAATGAATCACTGTTCACTCAGTAATTATTCACGTGTTTTATGAACAAAATCCTTGTTATAAACTTGCTTGACAAATTTTTTTCACGCGATTAAAGAATGATATCTGATGAAATACTTATGCACTTAATGAGTTCCTGTGAAGTGTGGTTCAGATGACAAATTGGCTTTTGTCTCTGCAAAGGAAACATTAATATATGGGGAGAGGAGAAAAGTATGAGTGAAGAAAGTATTTTTGGTAGTAAAGTCAAAGGTCTATACAACGACCTTTGCAGAAAGGAGTGGAATGCCAACACAGTAGGTATTCTTGTTGCCCTGTTCAGTATCCTTATAATGGCCTGGTGGAGGCCGTGGGGTGCAGTGGGTGCGGTTCGTAACTGGGGTGACTGGATGATGTACGGTCTGACCAGTCTCGTAGGCAGTGATGCAGGCATTTTTGGTTTATACGAAGATGCCCCAAGAAGCATACTGGTTGCCTCTGGTTCAGTAATCGGTATCGGATTTGTTGCAGGTGCGTTTGTGTCTGCCTGCCTTGGAAATGATTTTGCCTTCCGCATCCCTCCAGTGCTGGAGATGTGTAAAGCAGTGGCAGCAGGTATCTTCATGGGTATCGGCGCAACAATGGCCGGGGGCTGTAATGTCGGCGGTTTTTACAACGCAATCGGCAATCTTTCCGCCCATGGCTTTGCCATGTGGGTCGGACTGGTGGCAGGTGCCATTACAGGTCTTAAATACATCTACTGGGAAATGGAACATATTTCCTGGGGGAGCGGCGGAGCAAAAACCATAGAGCTTCCTTCTGCACTGAATATGCTGCTTGGCTTTGCCGGTATTGCAGCACTCATTGCCGGCACATATATTTATTCCGGCAATGAAGACAGTGACTACATCGCCTCCCTTGGAGGTTTGCTGCTTATTTCCTCCGCACTCGGTTACTGCATGCAACGCGGTCGCTGGTGTATGATCCAGGGCTTCCGTGAGCCGCATATGACAGGAAACGCCACTATGGCAAAGGCAGTTGCCCTGAGTGTTTTCATCGTGGCCCTCGGCGCCGTTGTCCTCAAATATGGCGTTCCAGTACGTATTGATGGCGACCCCGTATTAGCAACTGCCCATTATGTTCGCGGCACATTTGGCTGGGGCGGCGTTGTCGGCGGTTTTATTTTCGCCTTTGGCGCCATGCTGGCTGGCGGTTGTGGTACCGGGACCCTTTGGCGAGTCGGCGAAGGACAGATCAAATTATGGATCGTTGTGCCATTTTTTGCCCTGAGTAACTCAATCATGACTTCCTGGTTCAAAGATAATGATTTTGAAGCTGACGGCGTGCTTGGCAGGTATGTTTATCTTCCTGACGTATTCGGCTACACAGGGACCCTGTTTCTGATTGGTTTTGCTATGGTTACCTGGTATCTCATTGTTTCCTGGAACGAGGATGCCAATAAACTTATAGTTGACATGTAATTTTCACGGAACGGACACTTTCCGTATTCCAGTATAAGCGCATTTCCGATGAAATTCGGAAATGCGCTTTTTTTTTTGCACTTGACACTCCCATATTTCTGGTTACAAACTAGTAATAGAAATAAAGCAGTTTAATTTGAAATGATGATCATTTTTTGCGGCCCGCCCTGCAGGTGCAATTTATTATTTATTTCAAACTGAATATTGTCTGTACAGAGACAACAAATTTTCTATATGATGAAAGATCATGACTTCCCCACACACCGGCCTGCGACCTTATATATCAATGGAACCTGATCAGCTTCTCCACAGAGGAGAGGTTATTGCTATAGTTGATGACGAGCTTTCCATACGCGAACCTTTAAAATTCTATTTTGAACAGCAGGGCTATACCGTGGTTGATGCGGGAACCGGCTCCGAGCTGTTTAAATTACTGCAAGAAAACAACATAGCGCTTATCCTCCTTGATATCGGTCTGCCCGACAGGGACGGCACTTCTCTTCTGCCTGAAATTACAGCAGCTCACCCGGAAATATCCATTGTCATGCTTTCAGGCCAGGCGGATATCCAGGTAGCCCTTGAATGCATGCGCAATGGGGCCGACGATTACATCACGAAACCTGTTCAGTTTAATGAAATCCTTGTAGCGGTGGAAAAGAACCTGGAAAAAAGGCGCCTTATTTATGAAAATCGCCGCTACCAGGAAGACCTGGAACAGGCGTCCTTCAGGATTCAACTCCTGCACCAGTTATCCAACAAAATGAACTCCGTGTACCTGAACGCCAGTGAGCTCGACGAAATCCTTCGAGCTATCTTAGTGGGTATCACGGCCAATGAGGGCTTACGTTTCAACCGCGCATTTCTCGCCCTTCTCGATAACAACGGAGAATTCCTGGAAGGCAGAATGGCCATCGGCCCAAACTGCCGGGATGAAGCAGGCCAAATATGGACAGAAATGAAAGACAGAAACCTCAATTTTCTTGAGATTGTCCATAACCTGAGTGATTCCTGCATACTGGACGATTCATCGGTCAACCAGATTATCAAAACTCTGAAAGTTCCGGTTTCCGAATCAGAGCATATCCTCATAAAATCAGCATTTGAAAGAATCAGTTTCAAGGTCAGCGGGGGGACATCAACCACTGCCGTTCATCCTGACCTGATAAAACTATTGGACGAGGATACTTTTGTGGTGGTACCGCTTTTTGCTCCCGGACGTTCCATTGGAGTCATTATTGCGGATAACTATGTTACCCGCAAACCAATTCCTGATAGTCACGTCAGCGTCCTGGAACTCTTTGCAAGCCAGGGAAGCCTTGCCATTGAGCAGAGCAGCCTTTACAGGGACATGGAAAAGAAAATCGGCGAGCTGGAAGAAGTAACCCATGAGCTGGACAAAAACAAAGATCTTCTCATTGAGGCGGAACGCTATGCAGCCCTGGGTCAAATGGCCGCACAACTTGTTCATATCATAAGAAATCCCATCACCTCCATTGGCGGTGTTGCCAGAATTCTTGCCCGCAAGATACAGGGTGAGGAGTGGAAAAAATATCTTGACGTTATGGTCAAGGAAACCGACAGACTGGAAGCGACCTTAACGGAACTCTTTGATTTTGTCAGCCAGCCCCAGGCGGAAAAAACCCTTGCCGCCCTCTACCCGTTGATCAAAAAGACCCTCATATTGCTCCAAACCAGTATGCAGAAGCAAAACATCACATGGGAACTTGACCTCAAGGGAACGGATCCGGTCATTTACATGGACCCTAAACAGATACGGCGGGTCTTTCTTAATATTCTCCGTAACGCCATAGAGGCAATGCCACAAGGGGGCACCTTACTGGTTTCAGCCTATACTGACCAGGAATGGGCCCATGTGTCTATCAGCGACAGCGGCAGCGGCCTCTCCGGCAGCTATATTGACAAGGCAACTGAACCATTTTTCACCACAAAAACCTATGGGACCGGAATGGGACTCACCCTGGTTGACCGATTTATCAAAGGCCATGGCGGCAGTTTTTCCCTCAATCGTCTTGAGAATGGACTGGAGGTGCAAATAAACCTTCCCCTGGCCCCCAACACTATGTGACGGCCAAGATTTCTTTGCCTGTGCACTGCCGGCACAGGCTCTGCGCAGCCTCATTACTCCCCCATTTACGGCTGAAACTTTTCGGTAATTGGTAAATGAAAATTTCAGATCTGAACAACATCCCCCTCTCAAAAACAACAGCTTCCGTAAGCACTCCCTCTACAGACAGCAGCCAATCTGATGGCAAACAAAGCTTTTCTCCCGGCGAACTTTTAAAAGCTGTTGTCAATGGCTTTACAGAAGATGGCAAAGTGCTTCTCGATATCGGCGGTCGACTTATAACGGCAAAAAGCATGACGCCCCTCACCCTCAACAGTGAACTGTGGCTGGAAGTGGCAAAGGGGGGAGATCAGCCACTTCTCAGCCTTGCCGGCAAAAAAGGAGCTGTTCAGAATTTTCTCAAATCTTTTCTGGCTCACTCGCAACAACTGAGCCCCCAGACCTCAAAACCTGCACTCCCTTCCTTGCTCTCCACTTTATTACCTCCGTCGGCTCAAGGTCTTCCCCTCACCGACCAGGTAGCTGCCGGCAGCATCATTGCAGCGCATGTCGACCAGAAACCGGCACCGGAAATGTTAAAATTAGTCGCCATGCTCTTAGGGGGGAAAACAGATATCAAAAACGAACTGTTTTCTACAGACATAAAAACGGGGACAGAGAAATTGCTCCAGGGCACAGATCTGCACCACGCGGAGAAACTGATAAAAATTCTGTCAGCCCACCATGAGGTCAACAGCCAGCCGCCTGCGCCAAGCAATGAGAATTTTTTTCTCTTCCCCTGTTTTTTCGCTTCACAGTCAGGCTGGGGTGAGTGGATTTTTTCCATGGAACAGGATGGTGGAGAAGAAGGAAATTATACCCTTGCCTTTTTTCTGGAAATGAGCAATCTCGGCCCGCTAACCCTCAGAGCATCCATATCTGACAGGTCCTTTTCAGGAGAATTTCGTCTCCGGACGGAAAAAGCCCGTGCCTTTTTAGCAACACAGCTTCCAGAACTTGAGGCAATCCTCAGAAAGCAACACTACTCACCGGTTTCGCTGACCTGTAAAATCAGCAGTGAAAATCTTGTGCAGCAACTGAAGAAAACCCTGGAGGAAAAGGCGGCTATCAAACGTTTTTCACTGATTGATGTCAGCGTATGAAATTGGCAAAAAGCCAATGCATCCTCTCCAGCATGAAAGTAATCTGTTGCTATTATGGTAGCGGATGGCCGCATCAAGGACCTTAGAGCTGCAAGGATAAATACAACTCATCGATACGCCAATCAGTTACGCCCGCTAAAGACCGGACGCTGCCAGGAAAGGACAACAGAAGCAACTCCGGCTCCGGCAATAACAAGGAATGAAATACGCAAAGCACGGCAGAACTCGGCTTCAAATCCAGGTACAAAATGGGCAAGATCCAGGCCACCGGTAATTTCTCTATAAAAAGAGGAAAACAGGAATCCTGCCAGAGAAATCCCCAGCATCATGCCAACATTTCTGGCCGTGGCAAGAAGAGCAGCAGCTGTTCCGCTATTTTTCTTGGCCATGCGGCTCAATACAGAAGCGCTGTTTGGGGATAAAAAGGTTGCCTGGCCAACCCCAAAGCAAATAAGCCTGGCTGCAACGGCAAAGGGTGACGTTTCAGGCGAAAGCGTAGCAAGGAGCAGCAAACCTGCTGTTGAACATAAAAGCCCCAGGGTGGATAAAATTTTAGCGCCGACATAATCAGAAAGCCAACCTGCAACAGGAGCCACCAGTAATGCACTCAGGGGAATAACCATCATGGTCAGCCCTATTGCAGAAGGAACAAGACCAAGCACCCTGTCAAGATAAAACGGCATAAGGATGAGAACGGAAAAAAGAATCAGGAATGAAAGTAAAGCGCTTACTATGCCGATGGTAAAATATCTTTTTTTAAGTAATGAAAGGGGCAAAACAGGTTCCTGCGCTTTGAGCTCAACCCGGACAAAACAATAAAGTGTGGCGACCAGCAATCCAAATGCAGCCACTGCCTTGACCCACGACATCTCTGGAGCGGAAGCCTGGGTAAAGGCCAGCGAAAGTATGACAAGCAACCCGCTCCACAGAAGAGCGCCAGACCAGTCAAAGGGGTGGGGTGAAGGAATTCCCGGCCTGGAAGGCAGGATAAAACGGGCAGCAATGCCAAGGGTGAAACTGATAGGCAGGGAAAGGAGAAAAAGGGTTCGCCAGGAAAAAAACTCGATGACATAGCCTCCGAGTACCGGTCCGGTCATAAGCCCGAGCGACACAGGAATACCAACAAGCCCCATACTGCGGCCCAGTTTTTCCGGAGGAAAGGTTTCACGGATAATGGCCGGGCCATTAGCCATCATCATAGCAGCCCCCAGCGCCTGGAAGAAACGGCATGCTATCAGCATAGACAGAGTCGAAGACAATGCGCAGCCAAGGGAGCCGGCTCCAAAAACAAGAAATCCAAACCCGTAAAATTTGCTGCGGCCAAGACGGTCCGAGACGTGCCCCCAGAAAAGAAGGGTGGTACTGATGGTCACCAGGTAGGCTAAAACCACCCATTCTGTTTTATGCAGCGGTGTTTTAAACTCAGCCATAATTACCGGCAGTGCAATGTTGACCATGGAGCTGTCCAGGGTCGAAAGAAAGACCCCGGAGGCAACTACCAGAAAAATCAACCATTTTCCTTTTCTGTCACTCAAATCCACTCTCCGCTAAATGGTAAAACATATTTTTATTGGCATAAAATGAACATTTTGATTAATTTGATAGTCGTCATTTATAACTGCCTCTGAGTTATTGGCACTTTATAATCAAAACGGGCCAAATAGTTACACAGTTTTTCACTTGGCCCTTTGCGCAGTAGACCACGAAAGATTTTCTTTCTCGCTAATGTTCATTTCTGCTGATGCGCTGAACCTACAAAAAAATCACAATACTTTCTACTTGTTATGGAGAAATAATGAAAAAAAATCCCCTTCTTGCAAAACTGCCCTTTCTTGTCGTCGTGCTGCTCGCGACACTGGCATTGAACACAACCGCGGTGTCGTTTGCAGCCACAGGAATGCCGGAGTTTTCCCTGAAATCAGCAGCTGATGGGAAAACCGTGAAGAGCGAAGAGTTTAAAGGTAAAGTGCTGCTTGTTACCTTCTGGGCAACCTGGTGTCCGCCTTGCATGCAGGAAATACCTTCTCTCATCGAACTTCAGGAAGAATTCGGGCCGGAAGGATTTTCCGTGGTAGCAGTTTCAGTTGACCAGGGAGGCTCAAAGCCTGTGAAAAAAATAATAACCAAAACCGGCATCAACTACACGGTCCTTATGGCTGATTCTAAAATCACCCGTGATTTTGGCGGTATTGTTGGCATACCAACATCTTTTCTCATCAACAAGGAAGGGAACATTGCCAAAAGCTACCCAGGTTATGTTGGCCACACCATTTTAGCCGATGACATCAAGGAGATGCTGAAATAACCACAGGGAAAAAATCACCTGGCATCCCGGAGAATGAGAGACAATTCATTTTGAGGTTGACATTTCCCATTATCACAGTGTACATATTTTCCTTGAAGTTCTTTAGAGGAATCTTTTATTGATTCATACTACATCAACAAGGAGAAACAAAATGAGCAAAAAACTTTTAGCACTTACCATGGCAATCGCTTTTTCCATTAGCACCGCATCCGTTGCTCTGGCTGCCAAAGTAAAATGCACCGTTGACAGTGTTGATGGTGACAAAGTAACGATGACCTGTAAAAAAGCAGACAAGTTAAGCCCTGGCGATAAAGTAGAAGTTAAACCTAAAAAAAGTAAAGCTATCGAAGGTTGCTAATCTCTTTTCCTTACTTAGCCTTTTTAGATTTTCTTTCAGGCCGATTTATCCCCGGATAAATCGGCCTGTGTATTTTGCAAAACAGGCTCTCCTTTCTCCAACATGAACTTCTCCTCAAAAAAATATCGAAACCCGGGGAACAAGTAATTGACTCCCAGAGATTTTTTCCATGTATAAGACAGCCGTTCAAAAATGAATGCATAAATTTATGGTGGCATTTGCTGCAAATTATGGCAGTATGTTCTGTTGTCTTATGAGTTGAATTTCTGGAAAGATCATCACATCACGAACTAAACAAAGAAAGAGAAGTGTGACGTTTTTTGCAGTTACACTGCACGCTGCTCTTCTTGCTGATAGGTTTACAAGTATCCGCCACCACAGATTTCCAACTCATGCTCGTAACACTTTCATGTTAATTTTCAAGAAACCGGACAGATCATGCATTTACTCTATGCCGCACTTTTAGGCATTTTACAGGGAGCAACAGAATTCCTTCCTGTCTCAAGCTCAGGCCATCTTGCCCTGGCCGAGACTTTTTTTCATATCAAAGAGGCAGGACTCACCTTTGATATATGCCTGCACATGGGTACCCTCATTGCCATCCTTATCTACTTTCGCAAAGACTTTTACTCCCTTTTCGCAGCGGTTCTGGGTCAGGGGTCGGCAAATGAGATACAAACCGGACGGCGTATGGCAGTATATATCTGTTTTGCAACCGTTCCTGCCGTTGTCTTTGGCCTGTTATTCGGTCATGCAGCAGAAAATTATTTCAGAGGGCCGGCAACTATTGCCTTTACCCTCTCTGCGGCAGGTTTTTTTCTCTGGCTGGCGGAAAAAGAAGGAAGTCGACAGAGAAATTTTACACGCATCACTATGAAGGATGCCGTTATCATAGGTTTCTGCCAGGCACTTGCCTTGATACCCGGTGTTTCACGAAGCGGCAGTACAATGACCGCCGGACTTTTCCTGGGGCTTGATCGACCCGCCTGCGCCCGGTTTTCATTTCTTCTTTCAGCTCCCATAATTTTCGGAGCCGGAATTTACAAGGTGCCTGAAATCCTTGGACAGGGCCTGAATCAAAGTGAGATATTTTTTTACGTAACCGGATTTCTTTCCTCGGCTTTATCAGGATATCTCGTCATCTCCTTTTTAATGAAATTTGTCAGGACAAGGAGTTTAGCGGTTTTTGCCTACTATCGCTTTTTCCTGTCAGCTCTTGTTGTCGCTGCATTGCTGATGGGCTTTTAACTTTTAAGGATTATCCTTGCTGAGCCTCAATAAGCCTGTGGTCTCGTTTTTTTGGCAAGGTATTACACTCATTTATTGTTCATAAAAAAAAACGGAAAGGGTTCCCAGTGGATATTGCAAACTTACCAGAAAATGCCAAAAAAGTTCTTAAACGTATACGAAAACAATATAAAGTCGGCTTTCAACCGCTTCGGGTCCGGGATGTCGAACTGCAGATTCTCCAGGTAACAGACCTTGAGCATCTGCTGGCTGGAAAAGATCCTTTTGCCGATGTGGAGAACTTCCCCTTCTGGGTCAAACTCTGGGAGGCCGCCCTCATGCTTTCCGACATTATGGCAACCGTTCCCTGCCAGCCAGGGCAGAGCCTTCTTGAATTAGGCGCTGGTCTTGGCGCCCCTGGACTTGTGGCGGCCTCACGCGGATACAAGGTGACGCTGAGCGACTATGAGCCCCACATCCTTGACTTTCAGAGAGTGAGCGCAGCAGCCAACGACATCACAGACATTGACTTCAAGATGATCGACTGGAAAAAGCCACCGGAAATGGATCAATTTGAAACAATTATCGGAGCGGAAATCCTCTTTCGGGATGAATTTTTCAACCCCTTGCTGAATGTCTTTGACAAATACCTGGCACCAAACGGTACAATCTATATTGCCCACGATGTCCGGAGAAAAAGTGTGCCTAAATTTTTAGATCTGGCCCAGAAGAAATACGAGATTGCTGTTAAATCACAAAAAATGAACTCCGAAGACGGCGAGATCACTATTCTGGTCAACAGGTTAAAACGAAAATAAATATCTCACATCATGCCCATCTATGAATACGAACATATCGGCGCTGGCTGCCCAAAAGGCAAATCCTTTGAGATAAGTCAACCCATGAGCAGTGAGAAGCTTGCAGTTTGTCCGGAATGCGGTGAACCTGTTAAAAGAATCATCTCCCTTTTCAGCGTCAGTACCCCGAAAACGAACAGCGACCTGAAAAGTCACGGTTTTACCAAGCTTGTACGGCGTGATAATGGCGTTTACGAAAATGTGACGGCAACCGGCAAGGAAAGTAAGATATGGGACGCGCGTAAACCGGAAACCATGCCGGACCTGAAATCCAAAATCAGGGACTGAAAAAGTGCGCTACTCGGACATTGACTGGAATCGGCTCTGGCAGGAAGCCTTTGAGCAAAAAAGTTGGAAAAAAAAGAAAAAAAAGGACTGGGACAACAGGGCATCCGGTTTTGCTAAAAGAAATATTGATTCGAGTTACGCTGACCTTTTTCTCAAGCTCATGGAGCCAGATCCAAGCTGGAATGTGCTTGATGTGGGTTGCGGGCCAGGCACGCTTGCTCTCCCTCTTGCATCCAGAGTCAAATCAGTAACAGCCGTTGATTTTTCTGCATCAATGCTTGCTGAACTGGAAAAAAGAAAAGAGAAAGAAAATATCGCTAACGTTATCCCCCTCCAGGCCAGTTGGACAGACGACTGGCAAAAACGTGGAATTCCTGTTCACGATGTGGCCTTAAGTTCGCGCTCCCTTTCTGTTTTTGATCTTCAGGCAGCTCTCACCAAACTCAACAAATGGGCCACGAAAAAAGTTTTCATTGCAGACCGTGTGGGAAGCGGTCCTTTTGATCCGGACATCTTTGCCGCCCTGGGCAGAAAATTTGACCCGGGCCCGGATTACATTGTCACCGTCAATCTTCTGTACAAAATGGGAATTCACCCCAGAATTGATTATATTGAACTGGACCAATCCAAAACCTTTTCCAATAAAGAAGAGGCTCTTGCCAGTTGCCAATGGATGTTTGATGATCTCAGTGATCGAGAGAAAGCGAACCTTACGGCGTACGTGAATGAGCGTCTCATAAAAAAAGAGAACGGCTGGGAGCTGACACGACGCAGTCCTGTCAAATGGGCCTTTATTTCATGGGAAAAATAACCACGAGCAAGTGTGGAGCGGCGACTTTGGAGTTTGATTTACGATGAACAGCTATGACATTATTATTATAGGGGCAGGGCATGCAGGCTGTGAAGCTGCCCTGGCCGCCGCACGCATGGGATGCAAAACCGCTGTTATAACCATCAATGCCGACACCATTGGCGCCATGTCCTGCAACCCGGCAATAGGCGGCCTGGCCAAGGGTCATCTTGTCAAGGAAATCGACGCACTGGGGGGCGAGATGGCAAAAAACATTGACGCCACAGCCATCCAGTTCAGGAGACTCAACACCAGCAAGGGTCCGGCCGTCTGGTCTTCACGGGCTCAGGCAGATCGGCTGCTCTACAGGCTTCGCATGAAGAAGCTCCTGGAAAACCAGAAAAATCTCGACATAAAACAGTCGTTGGCAGACCGTCTTCTCATAGAGGACGGCAAAATAACCGGAGTCGTCACTTCTCTGGAAGAAACCCTGACCTGCAAGACCGTGGTGATCGTTACCGGCACTTTCTTGAACGGACTTATCCATATCGGCCTCAAATCATTTCCTGCAGGACGACAGGGCGATGTCCCATCCGTTTCCCTGGCCGGAAACTTAAAGGAAATCGGCTTTCAAATGGGGCGCATGAAAACAGGAACCACGCCCCGGCTTGACGGAACGACCATTAATTATGAAGACCTTGAGGCCCAGCATAGTGATGACCCGCCCAATCTCTTTTCATTCTCAAGCTCCGGAGCCCCGGCACTTCCGCAACGCCCCTGCTATATCACCTATACCAATGAAAAAACACATGAAATTATAAGGTCAGGTACGGACAGATCTCCGATGTACACCGGCATCATTGAAGGGGTAGGAGCCAGGTATTGTCCCTCGATCGAGGACAAGGTCATGCGTTTTCCGGAAAAAATACGACACCAGATTTTCCTTGAACCGGAAGGGCTCGATACGGTTGAGGTGTATCCCAACGGCATTCCAACAAGTCTGCCTGTTGACGTCCAGATGGACATGCTGCACAGCATCAAGGGCCTGGAAAATGTCAAGATGATCCGGCCGGGCTACGCCATTGAATATGACTATGTCGATCCCCTTGAACTCCATCCCTCACTTGAGACAAAACGAGTCCACGGTCTTTTCCTGGCCGGCCAGATAAACGGCACCTCCGGCTACGAGGAGGCAGCGGCCCAGGGACTGATTGCCGGCATTAATGCCGTTCAATACTGTCGCAAGGATGCTCCTCTTGTTCTTGACCGCTCCCAGGCCTATACAGGGGTATTAATTGACGATCTGGTCACCAGAGGGACCAAAGAGCCGTATCGCCTCTTTACATCCAGAGCAGAGTACCGCCTGCTCCTCAGAGAAGACAATGCCGACCTGCGCCTGCGGGAGATAGGACGTCAGCTCGGCCTGGTGGATGATGCCACCTATGCAGCCTTTCAGACCAAACGCGAAGCAATTCACAGCGCCATCACCTGGCTCAACCAGACCAGAATAAAGCCCCAGGCGGAAATCAATCAGCGCCTGGAAGAAAAGGGCATGGCCCCATTAAAACAGATGGTTTCCCTGGCCGATCTCCTGCGTCGACCGGAGTTAAAAATTTCCGACCTCGCCTCCCTGACCGACCTTGAAATTAAGGTCGCCCCTGAGGTAGAACTTGAAGTGCAGCAGCAGGTCAAATATGAAGGCTACATCAAACGACAACAGGAACAGGTTGATCGCTTTAAAAAGCTGGAAACTATCAGCCTGCCGGCAGAGATGGATTACACAGGACTACCGGGACTTTCCCATGAAGTTGTGGAAAAGCTGAACAGAGTTCAACCTCTCTCCCTTGGCCAGGCATCACGGATTTCAGGCATCACCCCGGCAGCCATCTCAGTACTGCAGGTACATCTAAAGAAAGAAAAGTTATTAAAAGCAGGGGCGTGAAAGGGAAGAGTAAAACAGACAAAGAATCTCGACAATTTTGACGAATTATGCAGTAAATGTCGAAATTCCGAGCTCTTCCTCCCGGGGAAAAAGCGGATAACAATCTAAAATAACTATCAATTTTCAGGAAGAGTCATAATGGCACAAAAGATGCTCTCTATCTTATAAAAGACCAAGGAGCACAGAGATGCGTTTTTCTTTATACATACTTCTCATTCTGCTTTTCCCGCTATCCGTGCAGGCGGATATGCTCAGGGGCGTGATAACAGCTGTTGACCGGGAAAAGGGCGAAATACTTCTTATCCCCGGAAACTGCCGCCAATGCAGGGTTCAACCTGATTTTCCGCCCCCTCCGCCGCCTCCGGGGCAAGAAGACCGGCAGCAGAATCCGCCAATCACCATCCGAACAACACAGCCGATCCCACTCTTTGTTAAGCCGGAGGCATTTATTCGGGTATGGGGCTATTTCAGCCCAGACACCGAACACCTCTTTGTTGCCGAACGGATAGCCGGCCCGGGCTGGAGGCGCGGCGGCCATGATTCCACAGGGGTCCGCTCCCGGCTGCGGAAAAAATGCATGCGCCAGGAACGGCCTCCCCATGGCCCCATGCCTCCTCCACCAGACTGGCGGTACAAAGACAAATGACAGAGCAAACCAGCCTGACAGCTCCACACAGAGTAAATCCTTCCGGCCTGGGCTCCTCATGGAAAATAAACCTGCTGGTCATTGGCTCCCTTGTTTTTATCGTTATCGCCTACTCATTATGGCAGATCAGTCTTCTGCGCAAAAATTTCAGGAACTATTCAAAAGAGCATTCACAGGTTGTGAGTGGCGTTATTAAGCAAAACACACAAACAGTTAATCTTGCCGAAGGTGCCCTGAAGCAGACGATTCAAACCTTTCTGGAGAATACGGCCCGCTTTGTTGATTACCTGGATTCGGTAGAGCCTTTTTCAACGGATGAACTCGATGCCTTTGCCGGTGAAACAGGTCTGGCCGCTATCCGTATCCGGGATGATGCCCATGAGCCCTCACAGAACACGGTATCGCTCCTGCCCAACCTTTCCTGCCCGGACACAGAGGCAACTTTCAATTATTTCCCCGAAAAAAAGCTCTATGTCATGGTCTGGCCCAGACAGGAAAAAAGTTGCATTATCCTTGGATTTTCCGCAGCCCACATTGAAAGGCTGCATAAACAACTGCGTATTCCAGCCCTGCTGCAGTCCCTTTCCGCCTTGCCGGGCATTAAATACGTGAAACTTCTTGGAGAAGATGATGAAGCCTTTACTCCGGACAGGCAAACCATCGAGCAGCAGATCAGGGTAGGCGATACAGTGCTTCGCATTGGTTTCGACGCCAGCCGCTATACCATGCGGGTAAAACAGATCTGGCGCAATATGCTTATATTTTCTTTCCTGCTTATCCTGCTCGGTATTTTTTTCTCCTGGTTGCTCTATCGCTACCAGCGAGCCTATCTGCAAAGAATGACCGATTTTGAAAGAAAACTTGCCCAGGAGCGAGAGGACGCGGCTCTGGGGCGAGCCACGGCAACCATAACCCATGAAATAAGAAACCCTTTAAACGCTATCAGCATGGGCTTGCAGCGCATTGAACTCGAAGCACAGGAACTGGATCAGGAGCACCGGGAACTTGCCGCAACCATGCGAAAGGCTGTAAAGCGAACAAACAGCATTATTGGCGACCTGCTCCACTACAGCAGGCCTGTGACAATAAAACCCGGACCAGTGGACATGTCTGAACTTATCAACGACATCCTGCTTCTTTACAAGCCGCATTGTGAAAAGCAGCAAATCCGGGTCAGCCATGATACTTCCCATTCCCTCATCCTGCTGGCGGACAGCGAACTGCTGGGCCAGCTTATCGAAAACCTGATCAAAAACGCCGTGGAAGCCCAGGAAAATGGAGGGTATATTCATATCAGCTCCATTGCTAAAGGCAAAAAAGCAGTTATTGTTTTTGAAAATGCCATACAAGAAACAATAGAGCAACCAGCCCAACTCTTAGAACCCTATTTCACATCAAAAACACGTGGTACAGGTCTGGGACTGCCCATGGCCCGACGTATTGCTGAGGCCCATGGAGGCACGTTGCTGCTTGAATCTCCGGAAAAAAATATTTTCCGGGTAAAACTTACTTTGCCGATTCAGGATGATTTGCAAAATACGAAAAGAGAATAGGTTCCCATGAAAATTCTTATAGTTGATGATGAAGATATGCAGCGTGAAACCCTGCAGGGTTTTCTGGATAAAAAGGGTTATAGCACTCTGACCGCAGCCAACGGCAGGGAGGGCCTGGAACTTTTCAACACCTATCCAATCCAGCTCGTTCTTCTGGATCATAAAATGCCTGACATGAATGGAGATGAGGTTCTGGCCAGGATGAAAGAAATCAACCCCCTTATCCACGCCATTATGATCACGGCATATGGGGCGGTGGGAACTGCGGTCAAAGTTATGCAGCTGGGAGCGGATGATTTCCTGGAAAAACCGGTTGATCTTGTTGAGCTTCTAGCAAAAATTGAGGCTATCGAACAGCAGGTGGCAGAAGAGGAGGATGTTGCCGCTGTCAATGAAACCATTGATCGGAAAGAAATGCCCTTACAGGTTATTGGCGAAAGCCCTGCCATGCGCAAGCTCCTTTCCGTTGTACAGCGTGTTGCCCAGACACCATGGACAGCACTTATACGTGGCGAAACAGGAACGGGAAAAGAACTTATTGCCCGACTTATCCACCTCCTCAGCCCCAGGAGCCAAGCTCCCTTTATTGAGGTTAACTGCGCCGCTATTCCAGAAAATCTGTTTGAATCAGAACTTTTCGGGCATGAAAAAGGCTCATTTACCGGAGC
Source organism: Desulfobulbaceae bacterium (assembly GCA_020444175.1). GTDB lineage: Bacteria > Desulfobacterota > Desulfobulbia > Desulfobulbales > SURF-16 > JAHLLM01. The sequence goes on from JAHLLM010000009.1 coordinate 84,531, forward strand.
CACCGGAAGACGTAAAGGTCGTTTTGAACTGGCCCAGACAGGAAGTCTCTTCCTGGACGAAGTTGGCGAGCTGCCTCTCAGCCTGCAGGCCAAACTGCTACGAGCTCTGCAGGAGAAAAAAATCAGTAGAGTGGGGAGCGAGGAGGATATCGAGGTTGACGTCCGGGTGCTGGCTGCAACAAACCGTGATCTCAAGCAACAGGTTACAGACGGGCATTTCAGAGAGGATCTCTATTACAGACTTAATGTCCTTGAGATTGAAATTCCACCTTTGAGAAACCGCAAGGAGGATATTCCCCTGCTGGTTGATTTTTTCCTGGAGCGCTACACCCAGCACCCCATTCGCTTTGATCCGGAAGCCATGGCCACTCTTATCAAATTCCCTTTTCCAGGCAATGTCAGGGAACTCGAACATATTATACAGCGACTTGTCACCATGGCCCGGGGTACAGTAATAAAACCCGCAGATCTGCCTGCGGAAATGCGCTTTCACAAAGCAACCGAACAGGGCACGCTTGCCGACCAGCTTGAATCAATGGAGAGGGAAATGATCATCACGGCCCTGGAAAAACATGACTGGGTGCAGACCAGGGCCGCCGAATCATTGGGCATAAGCGAAAGAGTGTTGCGTTATAAGATGGGAAAACACTCAATCAAAAAATAAAGAATAACTTCAGGACTGAGAGGAGTTAATACCTTTCAAAGTATTCTTCATTCTCCATCTCAAGCTTGACCCCATGACTTTTTTTCTCGGCAGTATGCCCCTTCCCAGGCCCGCTTTCTTGTCCCGGCGTCATGCGCTCAATCCGTAATGGGGTTCCTCTTTTTTTTATGCCGGACTGACCGGCAAGACCGTCATCATTTATTTTAAATACAGAGACAATCTCCAGAAGATGAGCGGACTGGGCATTGAGTTCCTCACTTGTGGCGGCCATTTGCTCAGCAGCGGAACTATTGCGTTGAATCACCTCATTAAGCTGCACAACGGCATTGGCGTTTTCCTGTATACCGTTTGACTGTTCTAAACTGGAGGCATCAATTTCCTCGACCAGTTCTGCGGTTTTCTTAATCTGTGGAACAATGTTGGAGATAAGTTTGCCGGCATTTGCGGCCACATCTACGCTGGTGTCGGCAACACCTTTTATTTCCTGGGCCGCATTCTGGCTGCGTTCGGCAAGCTTTCTCACTTCAGAAGCCACCACGGCAAATCCCTTGCCGTGTTCCCCAGCACGGGCAGCCTCTATGGCAGCGTTCAGGGCCAGCAGGTTTGTCTGCCGGGCAATTTCTTCTATTATGGCAATTTTCTCTGCAATGGTGCGCATGGCACTCTCCGTCTCGGAAACCGCCTCGCCGCCCTTGACTGCTTCAGTTGAGGTTTTAGAGGCAATAGCGGCAGTTTCACGGGCACTGTCGGCGCTCTGGGAAACCATGCTGGTCATCTCTTCCATGGAAGAAGAAATTTCTTCAACCGTGGCGGCCTGCTCACTTGCCCCTTCTGAAACAGACTGGGAGGTATCACTTAACTCGTTACTCCCCACGGCAACCTGCTCTGAGGCCAGTCTGACCTGGAGAATGACGCCTTGCAGACCATGAATCATTTTATTAAGCGAAGTTCTTATCGCACTGAAATTCTCAAAAACTTCCTGCGTTTCCTCATCGGCCTGTGCCAATTCATATTGGGAGGTCAAATCCCCTGCCGACACAACATGCAGCAACTCGGCAATTTTTTCGACTTCACCGTCTTGATATTCTGAAATTTTCTGCATCTTATGCTGCGCCATTTTTATCTCTGCAACAGAATCATGAAGACTGTCAATTGTTTTATTGAGTGACGTTTTTATGGCACCGAAATTATCAAAAACCTCCCGGGTATCGTCATCAGAAATCGACTGCTCGTATTTGGAAGTAAAATCACCTGCCGCCACGAGCTGCAGTACATTGGCGATTTTTTCAACTTCAATATTCTGGTACTGGGAAATCTTCTGCATCTTGCGCTGCGCCGTCTTAATCGCAGTAAGATCATTAACAACCTCAAATGCACCGACAACCTTTCCTTTTTCATCCTTGATTGGGATGCCGCTGTAGGAGATGTCAAGGTCATGATGACCGGGATGGGCATCGGTTTCACTGCTGGCGATAGAAGCGCTGCTCATAGCCCGACCACACGCACAGTCTGCGGTATGGCAATCTCCGGCCTGCATCAGTTCGTGGCATTTATTACCGATGACGTTATCCAGAGGCAGTTGCACAGCATCCAGCACCGCCTTATTGGCGTAGAGAATGGTAAAATCCTTATCAACGGCAAGACAAGGGTTGGGAATAGAGTCCATGTGTTCGACAAATATATCAGCGACCTTATTGCCCCCCCTGAGCAGCTCGCCATATATCCCGGGCAAGGAGGCGGCATCACACCGTGAAGTTAATTTTCCGACTCCAATATCTGTCACCATTGTCGAAAATGCATGTTCCATATCACTTAGAGATGAGGCAATATCATTCATGGCCTGCCCGGTTTCGCCAATTTCATCCTGCCTGTCAAGGCTAAGCGGCTCCTGGACATCTCCTTTTGCAAGTTTTTTGGCAAAATCAACACAATTTGCCAGAGGACCGGTTATTGATTTTGCTATCAAGAATGAGGCCGCCATGCCAAGCAGTATGGCCAGCCCCCCGATAACAACTATTGCCGTTCGCGTATTCTTGGCTTTGCTGATCATCTGGTCTTCGGAAAGGATATCTTCCTTTGCCAGAGTATTCATCCTGCCAAGAAGCGATTGCACATCCTTAAGGTGAGTCTGGGTTTGCAGGGCATAAATCTGCTCTGCCTCATACATACCCTGCAGGTTCCGACGCGCTTTTTTCTGCATCTTTTCCAAATCTTCACGAACACGTGCCAGTTCGGGCAGGACCTTCTGCTGATAAACCTGCGTAGCACCTGCAAAATCTCCGGCTTCCAAGCTTGCCTCAATTTCCTGGCCATGGGCATGCAGCCGTTCATGGGGAGCCTCAATATCTTCGAGAAGACGGGCAAACTCCTGATGCGATCCAGCCATCGCCTGCCCCTCTTCTCCATACAGGAATTGACCAAAGGCGCACTTTGTATGGTCGAGCTGCACCCCAAGCTTACGCTGCTTTTTTAAAATAGCGTCCTGCACCTTGCTGGTCCAGGCAACATGATCAAGCTCCTTTTGGGTGAGGAAATTAGGGAGATCAGGATCTGCCCGCTGAAATACCTCTTTTATTTTTACAGCAGTGGCATGCAGCTGTTTATGAGGTTCTTCAATGGCGTCAAGAGGCCCTCTGAGCTCGGGAAGCAGACTCTCAGCCTCCTTTCTGCCCTCACCGTAGTACCATTTCCCAAACCCGCATTTGGTATGATCGAGTTCAACATGCAATTCGCCGGAATTCTTGTCCGACAGAAAAGAGGAAACAGCTCTGGCCCAGTTCAGATGATCAACCTCACGCTGGAGCAGCTCGCCGCGCAGGCTGTTGCCGCGGGCGACCACCAAGCCATCCTGTACAACTCTGCCCAAACCACTGATTGCCCAGATGGCGATAACCAACAGAAGAATAATTACAATGGCGGCGTTTGCTGTAACTTTTGTCCCGATTTTCAAATCTTTCCACTTCATAGGAGTTCACCTCATGCTGATTAAAAAGAGAAAAGAACAACTGCAATTAATTGGAGTTATTTTCAAAATATTATGCACAGAAATGTAATATATTGTAAAGAAAAGTCATTTTTCAGACCACCTAACGCGCTGTTCACACTAAAGGAATAGGGGGGGGAAATACCTACGAGGAAAATTCAGCAATCCTTCCTGTTGAATTATTGAATTAAAAAGGTGCATTCTTTTGAGGGGAAGGGGGGAAGCAATCTGGGCAAGAGAGCAAGGAAAGGACTTGTTAATGGAGAGATAGAGGAAGTTAAAGAAGTTAAGGAAGTTAGAGAAGTTAGAGAAGTTAGAGTATAACAGCTTCCGGCCAGCGCTTTTCCACTCTTTTTTAATTTTAATTCTCTAACTTCTCTCCAGTCTATACTGCTTTAGCTCTTTTTTTAGATCAATATCTTTCGAAATAATCATCCTTCTCCAGATCAAGCTTAATTCCTCGCTCTTCCTTCATGGATGGGGAAGGGGGCTTTTGCATTCCTCCCCTGCGGGGGGCTGCTGCAGGAATCTGTAAAGGACTTCCCTTGCCTCCACCATTCTCCGAGACAAAGTGACCATCGCTTATTTTGAATATGGAGACAATTTCAAGGAGTTGTGCGGACTGAGCATTGAGCTCTTCGCTCGTGGCGGCCATCTCCTCGGCGGCGGAACTGTTGCGTTGAATTACTTCATTAAGCTGCACAACGGCATTGGCGTTTTCCTGTATGCCTTTGGCCTGTTCTGAACTGGAAACATCTATTTCTTCGACAAGCTCTGCGGTTTTCTGGATCTGCGGAACAATGTTGGAGATAAGTTTGCCGGCATTTGCGGCCACATCAACGCTGGTATCGGCAACGCCTTTTATTTCCTGGGCCGCATTCTGACTTCGCTCAGCAAGCTTTCTCACTTCAGAAGCCACCACGGCAAATCCCTTGCCGTGTTCCCCTGCACGAGCAGCTTCTATGGCTGCGTTCAGGGCCAATAGATTCGTTTGTCTGGCAATTTCTTCTATTATGGCAATTTTCTCTGCAATGGTACGCATGGCGCTCTCCGTCTCGGAAACCGCCTCGCCGCCCTTGACTGCTTCAGTTGAAGTTTTTGAGGCAATGGAAGCTGTTTCACGGGCACTGTCGGCATTTTGCGAAACCATACTGGACATTTCTTCCATGGAAGAAGAAATTTCTTCCACTGTGGCAGCCTGTTCACTGGCCCCTTCGGAAACGGATTGTGAGGTATCACTTAGCTCGTTGCTGCCCACGGCAACCTGCTCGGAAGCCTGTCTGACCTGGAGAATGACGCCTTGCAGACCGTCAATCATCTTGTTTAATGACGTTTTTATGGCACCGAAATTATCAAAAACCTCCAGGGTATCGTCATCCGCCGGCGCCAAATCATATTGCGAAGTAAGATCCCCTGCTGATACAACCTGCAGCACATCGGCAATTTTCTCGACTTCAATATTCTGGTACTGGGAAATCTTCTGCATCTTGCGCTGCGCTGTTTTAATCTCAGTGAGATCGGTGACAACCTCAAATGCACCGACAACCTTTCCGTTTTCATCCTTGATGGGAATGCCGCTGTAGGCGATATCCAGATCATGTTTGCCAGGATGGGCGTCGGTTTCACTGCTGGCGACAGAAGCGCTGCTCATGGCCCGGCCACAGGCACAGCCCGCCGTATGGCAATCACCAGATTTCATAAGCTCGTGGCACTTTTTGCCCATTACATTGTCTAAAGGCAATTGAACCACATCCAGCACTGCCTTATTGGCGTAGAGAATGGTAAAATCATTGTCAATGGAAATACAGGGATTGGGCATTGAATCCATATGTTCGACAAATATGTCAGCAACCTTGTTGCCTCCGCTGAGCAACGCGCCGTATATCCCCGATAAGGTGGTGGTATCTGCCCGTGAAGTTAATTTACCGACACCAATATCCTTCACCATTGCTGAAAATGCCTGTTCCATATCACTCAGCGATGAGGCAATATCATCCATGGCCTGCCCGGTTTCGCCAATCTCATCCAGCCTGTTCAGTGCCAGAGGCTCCTGAATATCGCCGCGGGCAAGTTTTTTGGCAAAATCAACGCAGCTTGCCAGAGGCCCGATTATTGATTTTGATATCAGATAAGAAGCGGCAATACCGAGTATGATGGCAAGAACGCCTATGGCCATTATCACCGTGCGCGTACTTTTGGCGTTACTGATCATCTGGTTTTCTGAAAGAATATTTTCCTTGGCCAAGCTGGTCATCCGGGCAAGAAGGGCTTGCACTTCTTTTAGATGCGTCTGGGTTTGCCGGGCATAAATCTGCTCTGCCTCGTGCATGCCTTCAAGGTTTTGCCGGGCCTTTTTCTGCATCTTTTCCAAATCTTCACGCACATTGGCCAGCTCAGGCAATACTTTTTGCTGATAAATCCGGGTGGCACCGGCAAAATCTCCCCCCGCAAGACTTGCATCAATTTCCTTCCCAAAGGCATGGAGTCGCTTATGGGGGGCTTCAATATCGTCGAGAAGATGGGAAAAATCCTGATTCGATTCACTTATTTTCTGCCCCTCTTCACCATACAGAAATTGGCCAAAAGCGCATTTGGTGTGGTCAAGCTGCACATCAAGCTTGCGCTGTTTTGTTAAAATCGCGTCCTGCACCTTACTGGTCCAGGCAACATGATCCAGCTCCTTCCGGGTAAGAAAAGCGGGCAGATCAGGATCTGCATGCTTAAATATTTCTTTTATTTTTATAGCAGTGGCATGCAGCTTTTTATGGGGCTCTTCAATAGCGGCAAGGGGCTCTCGCAACTGGGGCAGCAGATTCTCAGCCTCCTTTCTGCCATCACCGTAGTACCATTTTCCAAACCCGCACTTGGTATGATCAATTTCAACTGCTAATTCCCCGGAATCTTCATCCGTCAGAAAAGCCGAAACCGCTCTGGCCCAGTTCAGATGATCAACCTCGCGCTGAAGCAGTTCACTGCGCAGACTGTTGCCGTGCGATACTTCCAGACCGTCCTGAACCACTTTTCCCAGACCGGAAATAGCCCAGATGGCGATAATCACCAGTAAAATAATGACGATGGCAGCATTTGCTGTAACTTTTGTTCCTATTTTCAAATCTTTCCACTTCATGGTTTCACCTTCTGTTCAAAAGAGGCCAAGTAGTTCTACCCAAAAAAACTTAACAAAAAAAATATTATGGTCATAAAAAGTGTATCTAATCAAGCACTCATTATTTTTTCAGAAAAACAACACGATACAACAAATAATAACAATTATTTTTAACTCTTGTCCAGACATTCCCTGACAAGCACAGCGAGTTTTTCTCTATGAAGGGGCTTAAAGGTAAATTTTTTAATGCCCAGGGCAAGTGCTTGCTCCTGTGAAATGACGGAACTGAAACCGGTACAGAGAATAATGGGGAGTTCTGACCGTATTTTTAAAATTTCCGATGCAAGATCATAGCCGGACAGACCTGGCATGGTCTGATCCAGAATAATCAAATCAAACTGATCGGGATTGCGGCGAAATATCTCTAAAGCCTTCTGACTGTCAGTTGTTCCTGAAACCTGGTAGCCGAGGATGGCCAGAGTTGCCTTGCACATGGCAACGATGGCGCTTTCGTCATCAACAACGAGAATCCTTTCACTGCCACTGGGAAGAGACTCATCCTTCTCCTTTTCTCTTACCTGGGAAGAATCTTCCGAAATGACCGGCAGATATACATGAAAGGCAGTACCAACGCCCGGTTCACTTTCTACCTCAATAAAACCTTTATAACCCGTGACAATGCCATGAATAACAGCAAGACCCAGTCCTGTCCCTTTCCCTGTTTCCTTGGTTGTGAAGTAGGGGTCGAAAATTCGCTCAATTGTCTCTTTTTTCATACCCTGCCCCGTATCAGAGATCGACAGAACAAAAAAGTCTCCCGGCTCTGCCCCTTTTTCCTTCACATCTTCAGCCTTGATTTCTCTCCTGCGCAATGAAACAGAGAGTGTCCCCTTTTCATTTTCCATGGCATGCAGGGCATTGGTACAGAGATTAACCACAATCTGATGTATCTGGGTCGGATCACCTTGAAGCAAACCATATTCAGCCTCGATATCTTCCTGAATATCAATTGTACTTGGCAGAGAAGAGCGCAGCATTTTCAATGCCTCTTTGATAATGGGATGGGGCAGCATGGGCTCCAGATTCTGTTCTGATTTCCGACTAAAGGTAAGTATCTGTTTGACTAGCCCTGTGGCTCTTTTAGCAGCATTAATGACTTGGTCGATATCATCCTGTACATGACTTCCCGCATGGATCTGCACCTTCACAATCTCTGCAAACCCGAGAATGACGGAGAGAATATTGTTGAAATCATGGGCAACACCTCCTGCCAGGGTGCCTATTGCCTCCATCTTCTGGGCCTGATGAAGTTTCATTTCAAGAATATTCTTTTGCTCCTCAAACAAAAGTGTTTCCGTGACATCACGGCCTACCCCCCTGAAACCTGATGGATTTGCCAGCACATCCCGCAAAAGAGATATGGATAATTGTAAAATTCTTTTTTCTCCGCTGGGAGTGATTATCTCATAATAATCTATTCGCTGGGGCATGCCAGACTTTCGTACCAATTCAAAAACATGGGCAAGAATTTCAGAGGATTCAGGGGAAGTAAACTCTTTAAAATGTTTGCCTGCAAGATCACTGTCAGGACGTTCAAGAAGTTGGCACATGGCCCTGTTGAAGAACACAAGATTTCCGGAGAAATCTATTTCAAAATAGCACTCCTCAATATTATCCAGAATAGACCTGTACTTTTCCTCACTTTCCCGTAAGGCAAGCTCACTCTGTCTTCTTTCCGACAGGTCCCGGGCAACATTAAGTATAACCTCCTTGCCGCCATAGAGGATTGGACGTGAATTTATTTCAACAGGGAAATAATCGCCATCCGCCTTGATATGCTTGGTCTCAAGACGGATCCTCCTTTTAACAGTGAAGGTATTCTGGTTTTCCAGTTGTCGAAAAAGCAGCTCCGTGTCTTTTGCGGGAAGAATGGAGGCAATATGCACATGAAAAAAAGCTTCCCTGCTATACCCAAGCCTGCTGTAGGTTGCCTCATTTGCATCAACAATCTGGCCCTCTCCATCAAATAAATAAACGGCATCATCGACATTTTCAAGCAGATCCTCATAGCGCGATTTTTCATCGGCAATACTGATGAGCATATTATTAAAAGCAAGAGCAAGCTGGTTAAATTCAAGATAAGGGCTTAACCGTTCAAAATGCAGATCTTTTTTTTCCACAGAGATCAGCACAGCCTTATCAGCAAGCTCCTTAAGCGGTCGTGACATCTGATTGCCGAGAAAAATGGCAAGGGTTGCTGAAAAGCCGGTAACAAGAATTCCAAAAAGGGCGATAAGCAAACTGATATTTCTTTTCTCTCTGGTCAGTTTTTCAAGAGAGTCAAGAAAATAGAGACTGCCGAAACCAGTCAACGACGACAGGATATGTCCTTTGTCGAGATGAGTAAAACCGGAAACTGCAGAATGACTTGAGATCGTTTCAGCATCAAGGGAAAAAAGTGGTTCGCCAAGCTGATCAGTGACAGGGTAGAGACCGCCAGGTCGCAATATGGCTATTTCACTGTCAGTGGTCTGCCGGATTGATTCAAGAACCTCCTTGTCCCGGGTAAGATCATAGACAACATACCCCCATCCCAGCCGTTCGGTTCTCCGCATGACAGGCGTGGCAAATACCCAGAAAAGTCCGGCATGATGCCCCTCCTCCCAACTAACCCCTTTGTATTGCCTCAGGTCAAAAAATTCCTGGGGCAAGGGTGTCCGTCCATTGGGATGAAGAATCTCGTTCTCACTGCTCTTAACAAAAAAATACATCCCGTTTTCCGGGGGATACAATTTTTGCAGCTGCTCTTCGAGTTGGGCCACAACTTCAAGCATCATGGTTACCCGAATAGTATTATCCAGGCTCAGGTCTCGCAGTCTGCGCTGAACATGGGCCAATCGATTCTGAAGGATGAGCTCGATCTGACCTTTTTGAGCAAGCAGCTTATTGTGAAACTCGGTTGTCAGCCTTTTACTGAAATAAAGATAGAGTGACGTCGAAATCAGCAGGACGGAACCGGTCACCAGCAAGACAATAAATGTCATCAAGAAAGATGAAAAGCGTTTTTGATTTTCCACATCAATTCATTGGTAACGTTACAGAGACAGGTTTTTGCCCACTCGCTGGCGGAATATGAAAAGTCCAGCAAAGAGCCTATTTTCCTTTGCGCGAGGTAACGATTTCATCGGCAGCAAGGAGGATATCGGCCGGGATATCAATACGGAGTCTTTTTATTCTCTCAAGATTGAACACAAGGGCATAGCGCAATGCCTCGGCTATGGGGACATCACCAGCCTTTTTTCCTGAAAAAATTTGCGCCACCTTTTCACCAACCTCCCTGCCCATTGCCTCAAAATCAACCGCAGCTCCCCCAAAAAGCCCCAAATGAGTAAAAGAATAGTTAAGGGAAATTGCCGGTTTACGACAGTGATCTACTGTCCATCTGAGAATTTCCGGAGCTGTTATGGTTTTACCCGCGTAATCCTTAAGAAGAAGAGCCACGGGATAAATTGTGCCTATATCACTGCTTTCATTAATTGTTTTAATTTCATCCTGGTATTCTTCCCAGGTTGCCACAACCTTAATATCAAAGGCCAGGGGAATCCCACTGTCCGCCAGTTCCCTGTTGATCTGTTTAGTGATCGCCTGTCCTGTCGGTGACATATCGGTCAGCATACGCACTTTCTGCAAGTCAGGGAAAATCTTCTGTTGAATACGCAGCGCATCGGCAATATGCAATTTTTCATAAACACCTGTGACATTATGTTCCGGCTTTTCCCAGCTTGTCATAAAATTTTTTATTTTATTGTACTCTTCCGGCTGATTATTCATGCCGGAAAAAACAATTTGCACAGGGGTGTCGACCAAGTTAAGGGCCACTGTGCGAAAAGCGTTATCATCGAGTGTCACGAGGACATCAGGCTTGAATTGACGAATAAGAGCAAGCGCTTTTTCTGCCTGCTCTGCAATAAGCGCCGGTGTATTGTTTTTGCTTTTTGTATCCATGTAGTATGTCTTTAATGTGACATTTTTCCCCACGGAAAAGCCTTTCTCCTCCAGGCCAGCAAGAACGCCTTCATGTTGCGGTTGCCCGCAGATATGATTTTTCTCGTAACTGTGCAGGATAAAGAGTTTCCAGCTTTTTTTCTCTGACGCCCAGCTTAAATGCCCACAGCAAACGCAGGCTATAAGCAGATAAAAGGCAGCCAGCTTCACTCCATCACTTTTCATTGAAATGAATGTCCTCCCGGATTGGCAAAAAACAATATTTTCTTACAACACGTTATGAAGCAGCAACAAAAAGTTACTTACGTGTCAGCGGCGGTTGAGCGCTTTTTTCACAAAACCGCCACAGGTTAAATGACTTAAAAGGGCTGCCCATCAAGAACTTGACGGACAATGCGTGCGAGCTCCTTGCGGACCACAGGTTTTAAGATAAATCCGGTGATTCCGGCCTGCCTGATTTCCTCTTCAGCCAGGCCCGCATTAAATCCGGTACAAAGCAGAATAGGCAGATCCGGCCTGATTTTTTTGACCTCCCTGGCCAGCCCGATACCTGTCATTTTCGGCATTGTGTAATCGGTAATCAAAAGATCGAAACGCCCGGGATCTTCCTGAAAAGCCTGCAGAGCCTCCAGAGAATCTGATTTTCCCAAAACGGTGTAGCCAAGCAGCTCAAGCATACGTGGCCCGATTTCAACAATAAATTCTTCATCATCAACAAAGAGTATGCTTTCCGTTCCTTCCGGAAGAGGTTCCTCTTCCGGATGCTCTACAATGACCCTTTCAGACTGTATTGGAAGAAAGACGTGAAACGAACTGCCTTTTCCCTCATCACTGTACACAGTAATTGTACCGCCCAAACTCTTGACTATGCCGTGCACCACGGAAAGCCCCATTCCCGTTCCTTCGCCTTCGGCCTTAGAGGTAAAAAAAGGATCAAAAATTCTTTCCTTTACGTCCCGAGACATTCCATGGCCGGTATCGCTGACGCCAAGCTTGACAAACTGTCCGGGGACAATATCAGGATGAACCCGGGCAAAATCCTGGTCAAGCTCTACGTTGACAAGGCTTATATCAAGATATCCGCCATTTTCCCGCATGGCATGGGCCGCATTGGAACAGAGATTCATAATAATCTGATGAATGCTGGTCGGGTCTGCCATCACGGTTTCTTCGGATTGAAAATTTTCCCGGATCTCTATGGTTGACGGCAATGAAGCCTTGAGAAGTTTGATTGTCTCTTTAATTATAGGCTTGACCTGAATGGCCTGCGGCGAAGTCTCTCCCTGACGGCTGAAAGTCAAAATCTGTTTGACCAGATCCCTGGCCCTTTTGGATGCATCCAGTATTTTGCCAAGGCTCTCCTGGGCCACGGAATTTTCTGAAGTTTCGATCTTGGCAATTTCCGCAAACCCAAAAATAGCGGCCAGAATATTGTTAAAATCATGGGCAATGCCGCCTGCCAGTGTGCCTATTGCCTCCATTTTCTGGGTCTGCCTGAACATTGTTTCAACTTTCACCTGCTCAGTGACATCACGTTTGACAAAAACATACCCCATACAACTCCCGCTCCCACTCAGGATTGGAGAAACAGTGGCATCCTCTTCCACGATATTGCCATCCTTTCTTTTCGTTGTCAGCCTTCCCCTCCAGACCATTCCATCAGTAATAGTCGACCACATTTCCTTATAAGAAGAATCTTCCTCTCTTTCATACAAATCAAAATAGGATTTGTTCAGAAACTCGTCGCCGGAATAACCGGTTATTTTTTCAAAAGCAGGATTTGCATATTCAATAATGCCTTTTTCATCGGTAATGATGATTTCTTCCGCTGCCTGCTCAATGGCCGAGGCCTGCCGAATGAGTTGTTGCTCAACCTTTCGCTGTTCCGTTATGTCATGGACAATGGCCTGAATATACATTTTCCCGGATAAGCGAATGGGTTTCAGGTTGACTTCGGCATCAAACACGGTGCTGTCGTAGCGCTTGAGGGTCCACTCGAAAGCAAGGGTCCGACCGGCCAAAATCTCCGCATTGTTTTGTTTGATCATTTGCTGCGAATCACTGCCGTTCGCCTGTTGCTGAGCTGAAAAATGAGCTGTTGTCTGTCCTATTATCTGATGGCGTTCACAGCCGAGCAGTTCTTTGGCCTCAGTGTTACAATCGATAATAACCTCATCTTCAAGAATGAAAATAGCATCACTTGCTGCATTAAACAGAGCTTTATAGCGTTTTTCGTTTTCCGCCAGTTCCTCAAAAACTTTTTCCCTCTCATCAGTCATCTGGTTGGCCAACCGGGCCAGCTGCCGGAACTCACTGAAGTGGAAAGAATCAATATCGAGAACCTTTGAAAGCGATGCGGATTCCTGAAAAAAAATGGTAAAGGCGTCAAAGCTTTTCTTTACTTTCAAGATGATGTAACGAGAGAAAAGAAGGACAACAACAAGCAGACTGATAAGGACGAGAATGATATGGATAATACTCGTCTTTACTCGAGCAAGCATCTCCTGCCTGGCCTGGGAAATATTTTTGTCAATATCATCCACATACTCGGAGGCACCGATATACCATTGCCACTTGTCCATCCCGACCACATAGCTTATTGTCACCGCAGGTTCTTCTCCCGGCCTTTTCGGCATCACATCAAACACATAGCCGCCGTCTCCCCGGGCATGCTCGATAAATTCGGCAACAACTCTTTGTCGATCACTCTTGGAGTCGGCAAGCATGTTTTTCTCTTTTGGGTCCCCGGTCAGATTTCTCCCATCAAACTGACCTGCAAAGATATGCCCATTTGCACCAAAACGAATCTCTTCGATTCTTTGCAGTACCTCTTTTTGGAGGCTTTCTTCAATATCATCAAGATACATGCCGGTCCCGATAAACCAGTTTAAAGGGGCAAAATATTTTATATAGGATATTTTTTTTTGATATCGTCCGTCACTGTCCGGAGGAATCCAGAGATAGGAATAAAATCCTTCCCCCTTCTGTTGAATCAGTTCTATCATGTCCCGAATTATATAGGTGCCCGTTTCGTCCTGCAAATTCAGAATATTTTCCCCTTCAAGTCCCATGCTGTCGCTTGAAAGCTGTTCAACCCCGTCAAGGGACGTCGCAAAATAAACCCCTCTGCCATCATTGAAGCGTATAGGCCGTAATGCCTCCCGCACAAGAGCGCGCATCTGTGTACTCTCTTTCTGCCCGGCATATGTTTCATAAAGATGAGAGGCAAGTGCATGGGCCTCATCCACACGTGCCTTGATGAGTTGACGAACCTGTTCGTCGTTTTGAATTTTTAGAAAAGATATGTAATCAAGGATACCGTTGACCTGCTTTTTCAACTCGATTTTATGACTATCAAGTAAAGAAACACGCAGTTCCTCGGAACGAAGGCGGAATTGGGAATACTCCTGGGAAATCCACAGATAGCCAAGCAGAGCAATGGAAAGACCCACCAGCAAACCCGTATTAATGAGTAATGTGCGGGAAAAGCTCTTTACAGGTATTGGCATAAAGGATTCAAGTTTTGTGGGTAGCGAATTGCCGTACAATACAGAGAACCAACATAAGCCACCATCAGGAGGAGAGAAGAAAAAGAATCATCCCCTTGCGATGACCTGACAAACAAACTAGCCTCATATGAGTTTATAATGAGGCAAAGAGAAGTGTCAAGCAAAGAGGAAATTCAGACCAACCATTCCTCTTCAACCGTTTCACATTTATGTTCCCAGCTCACCCGACCCTTTCAGGTCGGAACGTGTTGCTATTGCCACAGGTAGCGAGTCTGTCTCTGCTATCAGGCTGCTGAAGGCAGACTCAGGCAACTTGATTGTCAGGAGAAACCATCAACGCTGCCCCAAGGGCATTGCCAACTTCATAATGATCGGCAAAAACGACTTCTGTCTGGAGTCTTTTGGCAACTCCAGGAAGGAGATACCGTGCTGCTGCGCCAATACCGACGATGGGAAATTTGGCGATAAACCTTAAATCCAACAAGGAACTGCGCCGATATCCAGGGAAAAAACCGGTCATGGTTTTACCGGTCTCGATTTTCAGTATATGGTCGAGTATGGCATCTTCAATCTTTTTTTCGACCTCCAGCATGACCAGCCGGCTTAGCTCCTCCGTGGAAACTCCACATTCCTCCGCAAGCTTTTCCGCTCCTTCAAGTGCAGCTCCCCGGCTGCCCAAGTCTAGTTTGTTCAGCACATGCAAGGCATCTGTGGGGGTAAATCCCGTTTCAACAATCAACTGAAGATGACCGAGCTCCCGAAGGTGGCTCAGCAACGTTATTTCAGCCATATCAAAATGATTTTTCAGAACCTCAGGTGTTGCCGGTCCATGTTCAAGGAGAAAGGAGAGCACCTGGTCATGCTTTGCCTCATCAGGGGAAAGATCGGGCTCAGCCATCACACATTTCGAATTGAGCCCGCGGCCCAGCCATTGACCCGGGGGCGGCGTATTCGGGGACATACAGAGGGGAAGCACACGGCCAGGCCCCACCACCAGTTCTCCGTTTTTTCCGACAACAGCGTGACTGTCTCCTCCAGCCCCGACAGTTGACATTTGGACGGCATCAACATGGGTGTGCCACTCTCCGATAAGGCTGCCTGCTTCATCAAGGAGAGGACGCCCCTCTCTGATGACGGTAATATCCGTGGTTGTTCCACCCACATCAACAATAAGCGCATCCGGTTTCGGTGAAAAGCTCAGTCCATACCAGGCAGTGGCTGCCGGTCCACTCGCCACGGT
The DNA here is from genome assembly GCA_020444175.1 of Desulfobulbaceae bacterium. Taxonomy (GTDB): domain Bacteria; phylum Desulfobacterota; class Desulfobulbia; order Desulfobulbales; family SURF-16; genus JAHLLM01. Next base: position 100,038 of record JAHLLM010000009.1, read on the forward strand.
GGAGGCGGCTTTTTTATGCGTCTTGCTAATGTCCATTGGAGTGGCATCGCCCCTGATAATCAAAACGTTGCCGGCCAAGCCAAGAGAAACCAGCGAATCCTGCATGCCTAAGAGAAAATCATTCATCACAGGCATAAGTCGGGCATTAAGCACCGCTGTAGCAGCCCTTTCTTTTACACCTGTCCTGTCGCTTACCTCATAGGAGCAGAAAACGGGCTTGGGATCGATAAGGCTGACAGCCTTTTGAATTATTTTTTCATGGGCAGGATTGACAACACTCATGGATGCGCAGGCAACATAGGCATCGACATTGCCCTTGAAACTCTCAATAGCATCCACCAGCATTTCCATGTCCAGGGGATCAATTTCTTCACCAAGGTGGTTATGTCCCCCTTTAAGATAGCTAACGGATACGACCGGCAACTTGAAAGGTTTTGCAGGCCCTGCCACCAACAGTCCGACATCAGCCCCTTTCCCTTCCACCACGGTATTTGTGGCCAGAGTCGTTGACACGGCCACGGCTTCAACTTCATCCGGCTTAATCTTTGAATCCTCAAAGACCTTCTTGAGACAGGTTGATATGCCTATACTCAAATTGTGGTGAGTAGTGGGAGATTTGGCGACGGCAATAACAACCCCTCCGTTCCTGCGGAGCACAACCGCATCCGTATAGGTGCCTCCGGTATCAATGCCGATGATATATTGTTTCATTGTGAATTATCCATTTTCAATTATAAAATTGCCCCTTCGCGATTCCTTGACCCTGATTGCCGAACATACTATTATGAGTAGGTAATTTTTTTTGCAATGCAGATTAAAAGAAAGAGGAAGCAATGGCAAATTCTTTAACTACAAAAGAAGAACTTTTTCGCCAACTGCGTGATTTCATAGACAGAATGCCAAGCCTGTCCACGACTGTAACCAAGGTCATGGAGGTATGCAATCAGCCAAACACCTCCCCCAATGACCTGAACCGGGTTATATCCCTTGATCCGGTCCTCACGGGCCATGTTTTAAAACTGATCAATTCTGCCTATTACTCATTACCGAATCAGGTCACCACTCTGACCCGCGCAATTATCATGCTCGGGCTGAACACGGTGAAGAATCTGGCTCTGAGCACGGCTGTTCTCGGCACCCTGGGCAAGGAAAAATCCGAGTGTTTCTCCATGGACACCTTCTGGACACATTCAATATGCACCGGGGTAACAGCCAAGGCTATTGCCGGGGAAAAAAATATACCAGTTACGAACCGGGAAGAATATTTCGTTGCCGGGCTGCTGCATGACTTAGGAAAAATTCCCCTTTCCAACTGCTTCCCAGACGAATACCGCCAGGCCCTGCAACTTGCTGATCTGCAGCGTTGCAGCCTTTTTCAGGCGGAAAAGATGATATTTGGTTTTGATCACCGGCTTACCGGCAAGATGATTGCTGAAAAATGGCAGCTCAACAAATCCATGGTTGCCTGCCTGTCACACCATCACAACCCGGAAACGGTTCCGGCAGATGTAAAAGATCTTGTCGCCACGGTGGCCCTGGCCAATCTCTACGGAAACCTTTTTGAAATCGGATCGGCAGGGGACAGACACCAGGACCCCTCCGACGTTGACACCATACTTGCCACAGGCGGTATTCCCTGGACGACCCTTTCCTCTTTACATGATACGGTTGAGGCGGAAATCGAAAAAGCGCAGGTTTTCCTGCAGATAACCAAGGAGTAATGGTTTGAAAATAAAATTCTGGGGCGTACGCGGCTCCATCCCCTGTCCCGGGCCCCGGACCATGAAATATGGCGGCAATACTCCCTGCATTGAAATACGCTTCCCGGAAATCGACAAATTAATCATCATTGACGCCGGATCCGGAATTCGTGAGCTCGGAAATTTCATGATGGGCAATGACCTTCCCAAAGGACCTATTCAAACAGAACTCTTCCTTTCCCATACCCATTGGGATCACATTATGGGGTTTCCATTTTTTACGCCGATTTATATTCCCGGCACAAAATTAAAGGTCTACGGGCCGGTCTCTTTTGAGCAGGACAGCCTGGAAAAAATCGTTGGAGGCCAGCTTACCTATCGCTACTTTCCAGTCCGGCAAACTGACTTGGGCGCAGAAATTAAATACTTCGACCTCAAAGAGGGTCCGGTTGAACGTGAGGATGACGGCATCAAAATAACAACAAAATATTTGAATCACCCTATCCTTTCCCTGGGTTACCGGATTGAATACAAGGGAAAGGTTTTCTGCACAGCCTATGACACGGAACCCTACTGCAACCCCTTTATTACCGACCCGGACGATCCTTCCTATGACGAGGTAATGGCCCAGGAGGGTGAACTGGTGGCCACAGAGCAGAACAACCTGCTTAATGAATTTATCAAAGGAGCTGACCTCTTGGTTTATGACTGTCAATATACCAAAGAGGAATATGAAACTGGAAAAGCAGGCTGGGGCCATTCCTTTTTTGAATATGTCTGTCCCCTGGCTGCCATGAACAATATCAAGTCCCTTGCCCTGTTCCACCACGAACCCGTCCGCACGGATGATCAAATGGATGAACTGGCAAAATCATTCTGCCAGCCAGGAGAAAATGGTGGGCCGGAAGTCTTCTTTGCCCGCGAAGGCATGGAGATAGAATTGTGAGTTCTGAAGCCTATGGTCATTACCGATGAATTCAAATTTCCACGCCCCCCGATAAGGGATACAGGTGAATCTCCGCTCAGATTACGTGAGATTTCCGGAATTGATCCCCTCCTCCCTATAAACCATCACCCCAACAGGTGGCGCAAAGAAAAAAACCGCCCCTACCTTGAAGAAGTCGAAGAAAATCTTACCGACCAGGCAGAAAAAGATCTCCAGCTCCTCATAGACCGGGTAAACAGAAATCTGGAAGAATCTCATGTCGCCATCCACCTTGGACTTGTCAAACTTGAAAAGAGATATGCACTGGACATTTATGACTGTACCGGAGGTCAGGTATGTCTTCTTGTCAAAGATGACGCCGTCCACATCAGTGATTTACCGAAGTTATTGAAAAATCTACAAGAGCAGGCAGGTATCCTGATCGACCTCAAAGCATAACCGCGCAGACATTTTTTTCGTTGAAAATTGAATTTAAATGTGCTAACCATCGACCTTCAGATATGAATGGTCATTCATCTTTTAGGTATTATTACTGAAAACTTGATGAACTTGCAAAAAACATGAAGCAGATTATGCACCCGCTTTGTATCAATAAAGATACAAACATGGAAGCGTCTGGTGAGCGTTTTTTTGCAAAAAAATCAAGAAATGAGGTCTAATGGGAAACGAATTCGAAAATCTGCTGAATGAAAAAAAGAAAGAAATCCTGAGTGCCTGGGAAGACACTATCCTGGGCAAATTTGAGAAGGACGCATTCATTATTTTCAAACAGCAGAAAGATCAGTTTGCAAATCCCATTGGTCACAAGGTCAGAACGGGACTGGAGGAGCTTTTTAATGTGCTCAGCGAGTCAAGTAACCGGGAGGTAAGAACACCGAACCTGGAAGAGCTTATTAAGCTCAGGGCCGTTCAGGATATTTCAGCATCCAATGCCGTTTCTTTTGTATTTCAGCTCAAAGATATTGTACGAAAGGAACTCCAGATAAAAGATATGACCAATTATTATAAGGATTGGCTGGCTTTTGAAGCCAGGATTGACGCGGCGGCTTTAGCTGTTTTTGACATGTACATGGCGAGCAGGGAGCAACTCCACAAGGTGCGCTACACCGAGTTGCAAGCGGGCAGGGATATTATCACCAAGGGAGGTTGCCCTTCCGCACTCATGCGCCAGGAGCAGAACAAAAAAGCATAGCAACGCATGCATAATCCGGCAGCTCAATCGGCAGCCAACGGTGCTCTTGGTCCGGGACCACGGGCATTACAATTTATGCGGCCCTGGACTTGACGTTTAACAGAAGGTCAAGTCCGGGAACTTTTACACACTTTTGATGAGGCGAGGTAACGGTAAATGAGAGTCCTGTATCCCTTCGTTGCAGTCTTAGCACTGATTCTTGTTGCCTTCTTGGGAGGGAAGGTAACAGGTTTGCAGTACATGTTAGGGGTTGTGCTGCCCTACCTGGCGTTCGGTGTGTTTATCGTGGGATTTTGCAACCGCGTTATGCAGTGGTCAAAATCCCCGGTTCCATTCCGAATTCCAACCACATGCGGCCAGGGAAAATCACTGCCCTGGATCAAGCAGGACAGGCTTGACTGTCCAAACAACAAACTAGAAGTTGTTGGCCGAATGATTCTGGAAATTTTTGCATTCCGGTCACTCTTCAGAAACACAAGGGCTGAAGTCCATGACGGCCCGAAACTTGTCTATGGCTCCAGTAAGTCTCTCTGGCTCTTTGCCATTCTGTTCCATTATGCTTTTCTTGTCATTGTCCTCAGGCATCTGCGCCTCTTCACCGAACCGATACCATTTTTTGTCCCTTTACTTGAAATGGGTGACGGTATGATGCAGATGGGTGTGCCGAGGCTATATGCTACAGATATCGTTTTTCTGGCAGCAATAGCCTTTCTCTTTCTGCGCCGCGTGTCGCTGCGTCACATTCGCTATATATCCCTGCCAGCAGACTACTTCCCACTCATTTTGATTTTTGCTATAGGCGTGACCGGTCTGCTTATGCGCTATTACTACAGGGTCGATATCACTGCGATAAAACAGCTCACTGCCGGACTGGCCTCTTTTTCTCCTATCCTGCCAGCCGGGATTCATCCCATTTTCTTCATTCATGTAACACTGGTGTGTGTACTGATGGCCTACTTTCCGTTCAGCAAGTTGATGCATCTGGGCGGTGTATTCCTCAGTCCTACACGTAATATGTCAAATAACAGTCGTTCAGTACGGCACATCAATCCGTGGAATGATCCGGCAATCAAGCCCCATTCGTATGCGGCCTATGAAGATGAATTCAGAGAATTCATGAAAGATGCCGAAATCCCAGTTGAAAAGGAATAAATAAAATGGCGATTCCAAAAGCAGAAGAATTAGGTGTAAATGTCGCAAGGGAGCCATCCCTGATGACCGGAGCCATCCCCAAGAAGGAATGGATGGACAATCCGGTTGAATTCAAGGAGGGCAACTTTTGTTACCCGGCCAAGCAGTCAATAGTCGAATACCATAAGTTCCCAAACCCAAGGGAATGGAGCCCGACGGATGATGACTGGAAGCTGCCTGACGGCTGGGAAGATATAATTTTAAATGGCTTGAAAGAGCGGCTGGATAAATTCCGCTCCCTCAAAGTCTTCATGGATATCTGTGTACGTTGTGGTGCCTGTGCTGATAAATGCCACTTCTTTCTGGGCACAGGTGATCCGAAGAATATGCCTGTACTGAGGGCTGAACTCCTTCGCTCAGTTTATCGTAATGATTTCACCACAGCCGGTAAACTTCTCGGCAAACTGGCAGGCGGACGGCCCATGACCGTCGCTGTTTTAAAAGAATGGTTCATGTACTCTTACCAGTGTACGGAATGCCGCCGCTGTTCAGTTTTTTGTCCATACGGTATTGATACGGCTGAAGTGACGATAATTTTGCGGGAACTGCTGCATCTTGTCGGTGTAGGCACGAACTGGATTCTGGAACCTGCAGCTAATTCAAACAGAACCGGTAACCACATGGGTCTGCAGCCCCATACCCTGAAGGACAATGCCGGTTATCTCATGGATGATATCGAGGACATTACCGGCATTCGTATTAACCCGAGCTGGAACCGCAAGGGCGCCGAGGTTCTCTTCATCACCCCCTCGGCCGATGTTTTTGCCGAGCCGGGCATCTACACTTTTATGGGCTATATGCTCCTGTTCGAGCATATAGGCTTGGACTACACGTTGAGCACATATGCCTCTGAGGGTGGAAACTTCGGTCTTTTCACCAATAATGAGCTGATGAAAAAACTGAACGCCAAGATGTACGCTGAGGCTAAGAGGCTTGGAGTGAAATGGATTCTTGGCGGTGAATGCGGACATATGTGGCGCGTTCTCCACCAGTACATGGACACCATGAACGGTCCGGCAGACTTCCTTGAAGTTCCCAAGTCACCTATTACCAACACCGTCTTTGAAAATGCAGCGTCGACCAAGATGGTTCATATAAGTGAGTTCACCGCTGACCTGATCAAAAACAATAAATTAAAACTTGATCCAATGCGTAATGCTCATCGCACACCGACCTGGCATGATTCCTGTAATCCTGCACGCGCCATGGGGCTTCTTGATGAACCACGCTATATTCTCGATCATGTTGTCCCTAAATGGTATGAAATGCCAGAAAACACCATTCGTGAAAAAACTTTCTGCTGCGGTAGTGGTACTGGCCTCAATACCGGTGAGATCATGGAACTGAGAATGCGTTCCGGTCTTCCCAGGGCAAATGCAGTTAAACATGTGGAAGAAAAATTCGGTGTCAATACATTGTCTTGTGTATGCGCCATCGACAGGGCCACACTGACGGCACTGGTTGACTACTGGACACCGAATGTAAGTGTGACTGGGTTATCTGAACTGGTAGGTAACGCATTAATCATGGACGGCGAAAAAGAGAGAGAAACGGATCTCCGTTTTGCACCTCTTGAAGGAATGGAGGGGTAATATGTACGATAAAGGGAAAATAGTACCCGGCCTGATAATTTTCGTTGGTCTCATGCTTTTTGCGATTTTTAACAACGCCGGGCAAAAACCGCAGCCGCCAAAACTGGAAAAACCAGAAGGCTATAAAGAGTGTGTTCTTCCTGTTGAGGAGATGAAACAATCACACATGGTTCTTCTCAATGAGTGGCGGGATGAAGTCATTCGTGAAGGTAAAAGAGAACAGGTAAAAGTTGGCGGCAAAATGTTTGACAAGAGCCTGCAAAGAGGCTGTATGCATTGCCATACTAGCAAGAAGAAATTTTGTGATGTCTGTCACGAGTTTGCTTCTGTATATCCATACTGTTGGGATTGCCACATTGCGCCCCAGAGAGATATGGCAGATCAGGAGGCGAAATAATGGATAATTCAAGAAGAAAATTTCTAAAAATTGCTGGTATATCAGCTGTTGCAACAGTAGGGGCTCCTGCTGCCCTTAACTTGCTCACGGGTAATGCCCATGCCTCTTCCGGACATGGCGCTCCCCAGGCAGCAGCTCCTGCGGCACACGGTGCTCCTGCCGCACATGGCGAAGCACCCACCGGGAAACGTTACGGCATGGTCATAGATGCCAGAAAATTCCACGCAAATCCCGGTCTTGCCGAAAAATGTATCGAGGCATGCCACACCAACTACAACGTGCCAGATTTCGGCAACAAGAAAGATGAAATCAAATGGCTCTGGAAAATGCCTTTTGCCAATGCCTTTCCAGAGCATAGCCATTACAAGAAGGACCACACGGTTCACAGCATGGACTTTCTTGTTACCTGTAATCACTGTGACAAACCTCCCTGTGTGCGGGCATGTCCGACCAAGGCTACCTTTAAAAACAAAGACGGCATTGTTATGATGGACTTTCATCGCTGCATTGGCTGTCGTTTCTGTATGGCTGCCTGCCCGTATGGAGCCAGGAGTTTCAACTGGCGTGATCCAAGAGGCTCTGAAAACGGTGTTCCTTTCATTAAGAAGCTGAACCATGATTTCCCGACCAGAATGCGCGGTGTTGTTGAAAAATGCAGCTTCTGTGCTTTACGGCTTGCTGAAGGCAAATTGCCACTCTGCGTCGAGGCAACGGGTGACACAGGGGCAATGTTTTTCGGTGACTTGAACGATCCGCACTCAGATGTTTCCAAGGTGTTGCAAAGCAAGTTCACCATTCAACGTAAACCAGCTTTGGGCACCACGCCCTCAGTGTTTTATATAATATAAGGTGATACATTATGTTAGAAAAAGCGCTCAAAGGTAATGTTGGGTACTGGGCATGGATTCTGTGCCTGCTCGGTATCATGGGGGTGGGTGTCATCTGCTACGCTGTCCAGTTTAACTACGGTCTTGGTGCCACAGGCATGAGCCGTGACGTGACCTGGGGAATTTACATCTCCCAGTTTACTTTTCTGGTCGGTGTCGCTGCCGGTGGTTTGATGCTTGTACTCCCTTACTATCTTCATCATTATAAAGATTTCGGAAGAATCACCATTCTTGGTGAGTTTATGGCAATTGCCGCAGTTGCCATGTGTCTGCTCTTCATTATGGCTGACCTTGGACAGCCAATGAGAGCCTTAAACGTTGTTTTTCATCCCACCCCAAACTCCATGCTCTTTTATGACATGATCGTTCTGAACGGCTACCTCTTTCTGAACGTTGTGTGCGGTTGGGTTGTACTCCATTCCGAGTACAAGGGGATCAAGTATCCAAACTGGGTAAAACCCCTTATTTATCTTTCCATCCCCTGGGCTGTTAGTATCCATACAGTAACAGCGTTTCTGTACTGTGGTCTTCCCGGACGTCATTTCTGGCTGACCGCTATACTGGCACCACGCTTTCTGGCTTCAGCTTTTGCAGCTGGACCTGCTCTCCTCATGGTTATTGCTCTTATCATGAAGCAGACCACGAAATTTAACGTAGGACGCGTGGCTCAGGACAAACTTGTAACCATTATCGGCTATGCAGCCATACTCAATTTCTTTTTCCTGGGCTGTGAGATTTTTGTTGCCTACTACAGCCAGATACCTGGACATATGCATACCCTTGACTATCTCTTTTTCGGTCTTACTGATCATGCAACCGGCGAAGTGTATAACAACCTGGTACCTTTCATGCGTGCCTCTGTTATTATGGGGTTTGCAGGTATCGCTCTCCTCTTTTTCTCCCGGTCCCAGAAATCTGATAGTATGCTGGCCATTTCCTGCATTCTCATCTTTGTCTCTTTCTGGATTGACAAGGGCCTTGGACTCGTTCTTGGCGGCTTCGTGCCAAACGGTATGGAGCAGATCACTGAATACATCCCAACAGGAATTGAGATAGGCGTAACCGCCGGCATCTGGGCAACTGGATTTTTCATCATTACAGTGCTTTACAAAATCGCAATCTCTGTAAAGCTGGAAAATGAAAAAACAGCCTAGACGAGTAAAGTAAGCAGTACACTCTAAAGAGCAGTCCGGATTTCCGGCCTGCTCTTTTTTTTTGCCTCAAAGCGCTTCGCTCTTCCCCTGAATCTCACTGATCATCAGTTTATTTTGCTTCCAGCATTCACAAGATGTGAAGGAAAAAGCTCATTTTTTTTATTGACAAAAGCCTTTTTAGCTATTAGTAATTATTACTAAATAATAATACTATAAAAAGGAGAAAGACAAATGGCTCAATGCGGTTGTAAAAAAGGACTTACCGATGAACAGAAACAAATACTTGCCGAAATGGCCAAGATGTCGGAACCATGCGGTTGCAAAGATATTGCCCAGGCAACGGGACTGGAAAGCAAGTCAGTCAGTTGCCGGTTGACAAGCCTGAAAAAGAAGGGCTATATAGCAAGTCCGGTACGATGCAAGTATGAGATAACAGATGACGGTAAGGCCCAAATTTAAATTACTTGAAAGGGTGGGGATATGAAAATAACCATTGATAAAAATGTTGTCGAGTTTGTCCCGGAGAACAACGAGGAAACATCTTCTCTTACTACGTTATGGCGCGTCATGGTCGACTGCATGAAGGACAATAAAAAGCTGGAGCCGATCGGTGAATATGTGCCTGAAAAAGAAAACTTGGCCCGTTTTGTCCTGGAAGGGATAAAAGGCGGCCGGACAGAATATGCCCATGACCAGCAGGCACCAGCTGCCGGCACCTATTATTGCGCTGTCTGCAATAAATATATGAATGTGAAAGCTGGCGCAGACTTACCGCTCTGTTGTGGTAGAATCATGGAAAACATGGATTAACCTTATCAAAGGAGGAAACAATGGATAAGTACGAGTGTCCCTGCGGTTATATTTACGATCCTGAAGAAGGAGACTATGAAAATGGCGTAGAACCGGGAACTGCTTTTGCAGATCTTCCCGATAGCTGGGTGTGTCCGAAATGTGGGGCAGAAAAGGCAGACTTCTGGAAAGTTGAAGACTAGGCCGATCACTTCTTATTTTGTTCTCAACAGGAGATACAGACATGCGCTGTACCTCCTGTTTTTTTATGTTAATTGATGTTTCTTTTAAATGTTAGTAAAAAAAATTGACAGACACTCTTCGTTAGTTTTCAGACTGCGGCACTCATTTTGACGGACCTGTTGCTCACTATTTATGAGCGACTTTGACGTTACCCACCCTGTATCAGGCTTTCTGCTTGACAAGATTTCCCATCACATTATAACAAAATAATTAGAAAAATTTTTATGAGCCTCATTTCAGGCTGCGGAAGCAGCATATTGTAACTATTTACGACAGAGAACCATATGGTCAAAAATATCCTGGACTTAATCGGCAACACGAAAATTGTCCCGATAAATCGTCTGAATCCGCATAAAAACGTCACCATTTTCGCTAAGTTGGAAGCCAGTAATCCTGGGGGATCGGTAAAAGACCGTATCGCTTTGTCAATGATCGAAGCGGCGGAAAAAAGTGGAGAACTCACCCCGGACAAAATAGTTCTTGAAGCAACGAGCGGCAACACCGGCATCGGACTGGCCATGGTCTGTGCCGTGAAGGGCTATCGCTGCCAGCTCGTAATGGCAGAGACGGCCAGTATTGAACGCCGCAAGATAATGACCGCCTTTGGTGCAGAAATCCTCTTAACTCCGGGGAAACGCAGCACAGATGGCGCAATTGAGCAGGCTTATATCATGGCAAGGGAGCATCCGGACAAATATTTTCTCACTGACCAGTTTAATAATGAGGCAAACTGGAGGGCACACGTTGAAACAACCGGCCCGGAGATATGGAAGCAGACCGACGGCAAGGTTACTGACGTGGTGGCTACCCTTGGTACAACCGGAACAGTAATGGGCCTCTGTCGTTATTTTGCCGAGAATCACCCCGAAGTGCGTGTTACTGCAGTGGAACCCTTTCTCGGCCATAAAATCCAGGGACTCAAAAACATGAAGGAGTCCTACAAACCTGGAATTTTCAACAAAACCGAACCGTACCAGATCTTCAATATCCCGGACGAGGAAGCCTTTCGCCATGCCCGTCTCCTGGCTCGCAAGGAAGGTATTTTCGCAGGCATGAGTTCCGGGGCGGCAATTTGCGCAGCCCTTGCCAGGGCTGAACAACTTGATGAGGGCATTATTGTCGTGCTTTTCCCTGATAGTGGAGAAAAATATCTGAGTACGCAGCTCTTCACCCGCAAAAAACCGGAAAAACCCCAAAAAACAGGGCTCCGTTTTTTTAATTCCCTGAAACGCAAAAAAGAGGTTTTCCAGCCGATTTCTCCGGATAAAGTAACTTTTTACGCCTGCGGCCCTACTGCCCATGAGATTGCCAACCTCGGTCATTGCCGCCGCTTTATCGTGGCGGATCTGATCCATCGCCTTCTGCTCTACAATGGCTATAATGTTGCATTCTACATGAACTTCACAGACCTCGATGACAACACCATTGAAGGTGCGGCCGGCAAAGGACAGTCCCTGCAGGAGTTCACCGGGTATTATATTGACGAATTTATGAAGGATATCGAGGCCCTTGGCGTAAAACAGGCGACCTGCTATCCCCGGGCCTCGGAGCATGTCACAGACATGATCAACATAGCCCACGAGCTTGTACACAAAGGATATGCCTATGAAAAACACGGCTCTGTCTACTTCGATATCGCAAAATTCAAGGATTATGGCAAACTTTCCAGGATTGATCTGGAGAAAATAGATATAGGACGGACTGTTGATCTTGATAATTACGAGAAACACAGCCCCCTTGATTTCACCCTGATGAAACGCTCGACCCTGGCAGAGCTGAAAAGCGGTGTTTTTTATCAAACCGACCGAGGCAATATGCGGCCAGGATGGCACATTGAATGTGCGGCCATGTCCCTGCATTATCTCGGCGCAACTATGGATATCCATACCAGCGGGCGCGACCTCATCTTTCCGCACCATGAAAACGAAAATGCCATTGCCGAGAGCATGACCGGCAAGCCCCTTGCCAACATCTGGATGCACAGCGAACTGCTGCTCGTTGACGGCAAAAAAATGAGCCAGGATAACAAAAACGTCATCACCCTGCGGCAGGTCGTGGAAAAGGGTTACACCCCCAGAGAAGTCCGTTTTTTCCTTATCCGCAACCACTACCGCAAACCCATCAGTTTTTCTTATAAAAAGCTGGATGCAGCACGCATGAGCATCAGACGCCTGGATGAGTTCACCAGAAAATTACTCTGCCTGCCCCCCGATCTTCCCCATCCCCATGTGGCAACGTATCTGACGGAAATGGAAGAATCCTTTCAGGCTGCCATGGAAGACGACATGAATGTCTCCAAGGCCATTGGCTCGCTCTTTGATTTCACCAAAAAAGTGAACCCTATTCTCAGCCAGGGCCAGCTGGATCGCGACCAGAAAAAATACATCATCGAATCCCTGGAGAAAATAAACACGGTTTTGGGTATTCTCAGGCTTGAGGAATGTCCTCTGGCTCCTGAAATTGACAAGCTTATCCAGGAGCGGGCGCAGGCCAGAAAACAAAAGGACTGGGAAAAAGCCGACGTTGTCAGAAAAGAGTTGGCCCAGAAAGGCATCACCGTCATCGATACCGCCAAGGGAACATTCTGGAAAGAAACGGATAAATCAAAAAAATAAACGGTATTTAAAGCAGGTCAGCGAGCCTTGGCCACCGGCAACTCCTTCCAGCTGGTGGTAAAGGCTCGTGATTTTTTGAGCTGTTTGTTTTTCCACGGTTTTTCCAGACCCGCCACTGCATGCTGAATGGTATGGCGCCCCCACTTTTCATTGATCCGATCCATTGCCGCCATGAGAGGCCCACTTTTGCGGTCTACAGCCCCAAAAAGTCCAGGCTGATGGAAAGAGCATGGAACAAGTCCAAAAAGCACGACACCGGCTTTCTGATAGCGTAATCCTGGTTTATATATCCGGCTGAGACCAGCAAGGGCATGCCTTATGAGAAACGAGGTGCTTGCCGTGGGTTCGGCCAGGGTAAGAACCTGGCGGGCGCTGTAATGGCGGGCCGTTTTGCTGAAACGATTGGTGGTGATATAAACCTGCAGGCTGTTCGCCAGGCAACGCTGGCCCCGCAGTTTGACTGCAGCCTGGGCCACATAGGTGGCAAGCGCCTCCCTCAGAGCAGAGAGCGACTCCACCTGAACGCCAAAGGATTTGGAACTGCTAATTGATTTTCTGCTGAGCGGCCCATCCTCCAGAGCAATGCAAGATATACCGCGCAATTCCATGGCCGTCCGCAAACCGGTGACGGTCAGATTTCTGCGCAGCCAATCATCTTCACAATTTTTAAGGCCAAGGGCTGTTCTGATGCCTCTCCTGTGCAGACGCTCGGTCTGCCGACGTCCGATGCCCCATACATCCGAAACATCAAAACAGGACAGGATATCGTCAATAGAGGCCTCACTCATATCAAAAACACCTTGGCACTCAGCATTTTTTTTGGCAATATGACCGGCCACCTTGGCCAGGGTTTTGGTCGGCCCGATGCCGATGGAAACAGGAATTCCGGTGTGTCGATACACCGTTTGCCGGACAAAACCAGCGTAGCGGGTCAGACTCCTGTCACGTATTGTGTCAAGATGCAGAAAGGCCTCGTCAATGGAATACATTTCCAGCCGGGGCTCAAGCTGCCGAAGCACGGTCATCACCCGGTTGGAAAGATCCCCATACAGGGCATAGTTTGATGAAAAAACCTTTACCCCATGTTTTTTCAGAAATGGCCGGGCCTTGAAGTAGGGTGTGCCCATGCCCACCCCCAAGGCTTTGGCTTCATTCGAACGGGAAATAATACAGCCGTCATTATTGGACAACACGACAATCGGCCTGCCATGGAGCGACGGCTCAAAAAGACGCTCGCAGGAGGCGTAGAAGTTATTGCAGTCAACAAGGGCGAAACGCGTATACATGATTACAGTTTATGAATGGCGGAAGTGACGACTCCCCAGATTTCAAAGTCCATTTCTTCCGCTATCACCGTGTCCTCATAATCGGGGTTGGCAGCAACAAGCCTGCAGCCGTCAGCAGTTTTTACAAATTTTTTTACGGTAAGCTCGCCATCTAAAATGGCGATGACGATTCTGCCGCTTACCGGGCGCAGAGAGCGGTCAACAATGAGAATATCATCGTGGTTAATACCGGCTCCGACCATGGAATCCCCGGCCACCCGGACAAAAAATGTAGCTGCCGGGTTGGCAATCAGGTACTCGTTCAAATCAAGCTCCCGGTCAATGTAATCATCGGCAGGAGAGGGAAACCCGGCTGAAACCCCGCTAAGGAAAAGGGGCCGTAAGACCTTTGATTTTTTCTCAAACCGATAGAGGCCGGCAACTGAGGGAGATGGATGAGGTGTTGTCATAAAAATAAGTAAAGGTTGAAGGTTTTTCCTCAGGCAACGAGTCAAAAGATGATCGTCTTCTCGAAAAAAATGGTTCCCGAACTGCTGCTCACAGTTTACCGTCTGAAAAGTGAAAAGACGACCTGAAATTTAACGCTTTCCCGGAAAACCGCTCAATCGCCGCTGATGTGTCTCCAACTTGTTGTTATTGCACGGTGGATGGTCAGCTTCTTGATTCCCGAATAATTACGGCCTGGAGTTGAGGCCCATTTCGGAGCCCTCGCTGAATAGATACCGATTTTTTTCAGATTTGAGTTTTAAGAAGACTGCCAAGGGGTGTAAAGTGAAAAAAAGATTTTTAAGAGTCAACCGCTTCTTATTCCATCCGCAATTTACTGTCACTCCAGGAGGATAAAATGAAAAAAATCATACTTGCCACAAGCATGCTCCTCTTTCTCCATGCGCCGTATGCCGCATCGGCAGAATACGTTACCAACCTGGACGACCAGCAGAAAATTTCAGTCACTATCTATAATCAAAATCTTGCCCTGATTAAAGACAAGCGCACCATTACCATGCCTGCCGGCAGGAATACCCTTGCCTTTCGCGAGGTAAGCGGCCAGATCAAGCCGGAGACAGCCCTCCTCACGGCAAACCACCTAACGATTCTTGAACAGAATTTTGAGTATGATTTACTGACACCGGCTGCCTTGCTGGAAAAGTATGTAGGACGGGAGGTGACAGTGGTCAAGACTCATCCGACCACGGGAGAGGAAACCTCTGAAAAGGCCAAAGTCCTCAGTGCCAACAGCGGTGTCGTGCTGCAGATGGGCGACAACATTGAAACCGGTATCCCGGGGCGTCTTGTTTTTGGAGATGTACCCCAAAACCTGCGGGACCGTCCGACCCTGACCATGCTCGTGCAAAGCAATACCGCGAAATCCCAGGAGGTGGAGCTGAGCTATCTCTCAAACGGCCTTGGCTGGCAGGCTGATTATGTGGCAGAACTGAACAGCAAAGACACGGCCATGGAACTCGGCAGCTGGGTCACCCTGACCAACACGAGCGGAGCCACCTACCGCAATGCCAACCTCCAACTCGTGGCAGGTGACGTCCATCAGGCCCCATCGGAGCGGCAGGGCAGGCAAGTCTACAGAAAACAGATGGCTATGGCCGAAGCGGCAATGGACGGGGGAATGGCTGAGGAACAGATGTTTGAATACCACCTCTACACCCTTGAGCGCCCGACTTCCATCGCTGACAAACAGACCAAACAGGTTTCCCTGCTCCAGGCCAGCCAGGTTCCCTGCCGAAAGGAATTCATACTGCAGGGCAGCAGTCATTACTATCAGAGCCAATATGGCGAGATCGGCCGCAAAATGAAAATTGCCGTTTTTGTCGAGATACAAAACAGCAAAAAAAACAATCTCGGCCTGCCCCTGCCCAAAGGAGTCGTGCGGGTCTATAAAAAAGATTCCCAGGAAAGACTGCAGTTTGTCGGCGAAGACCGCATAGATCACACCCCGGAAAATGAAACCATACGCTTAAAGCTTGGCGAGGCCTTTGATATCACGGCAAACAAGAAACAGATGGATTTTAAAAAGCTGTCCGGCTTTTCCCGCTACAATTATGTCTATGAGAGCGCCTACAGCATTGAGCTGAAAAACGGCAAAAAAGAAGCCGTTACCGTCAAGGTCGTGGAACCCATTCCCGGAGACTGGGACATGCTGGAGGAATCCCATACCCACAAAAAAGCGACCAGTAATACGGCGGTCTGGATGGTGGAGGTCCCTCCCCTTGGCGCCACAGAACTGACATATCGGGTGAGGGTGAAGCACTGACCTTTTTCGACACGGGATTATGGAAAAAAAGGAGCTCAGCCGAGAGACAACATCCCGGCTGAGAAAAGACATGATTCACAGAATCTCTGCAAGCTTTTCATGCAGCATATTCGTGGTATAGGGTTTTATCAGACATTTATGGGTGCTTCCTTCAACACCGCACTCTGCCTTTTGCCGGTCTGATTTATTCATTATTAAAACAAAAGGCGTGTCCTGCAGCTCAGGTATTGCAGCCATTTTCTTTAAAAGATCAAGTCCTGACATTTTGGGAAGATCAAAGTCGGCAATAACCAGATCAATTTCCTGGGTCTTGAGACTTTTCAAGGCGCTTTCGCCGTCAGCAGCCTCAAAAATATCCCGGCATCTTATTTCCCGTAATAATGACCGTAATATTTTTCGTGTTACCTCGACTCCGTCAACAATGAGAATGACCTTCTGGGCAAGGGAATCGGTCTGCAGCTGCTGGTTTGTGGAACTCGAGGGGGCATGGGTTTTCAGTGAAAGCAGATTTTTCTTTAAAATCTCATTGTCTTTCTGAAATTTAACATTGGATGCTGTTGTTTCACGCAATCGGACGGCAAGAACCTCTGCGAAAATACGATAAATTATATAGCAGAAGTGCATCTCGTTTGCTTTGAGTTTCTCCTCTATGATAGCGGAGTCAAAACCAACCAGTACGGATTTCGAATTGGCCAGAATCGTGGCCGACCTCGGAGAGCCGTCTATAATTCCCATCTCTCCGAACATATCGCCGCATCGCCTTAAGGTGCCGATTATCTGCCCATTCTTCTGTATTTTCAGTTCACCGCTGATCAGAAAATAAAGCCAGCAGTCATTCCCACCTTCTTTGATAATAACTTCCTTTGGCTGGTACTCCCGCAATTTCCCGGCCTTCAGAAATGAGTGGATATCCTGCTCGGAAAATCCTTTAAATTTGTCGATTTTCTGGACCAATTTAAGGATTGACGCATTTTCAGATGTAAGTTGAATCTCTCGCATAACATTCAGTGTCGTTTCGGCTTCCTGCGAAAGCCATCAAGTAAATGCATGAAACTCATAAATGGACGCTGGAACATCATACGCGGTCCCACATAGCGCATAACATTTCTGATCTTTTCCCGCATATGCGGCTTATAGCAGTGAACAGGGCACTTGCCACACGTTGTTTTCCCCTCCTGAAAAGGGCAGTGGACAAGTCGGATTCTTGCATAATCCAGCAGATCATTACACTGCTCGCACAATGATCCCCTGCAATTATGGTGATCACGGCAATAAATGCGTATCATGGCTTCAATTGTTTCGGCCTCCCGCCGCATTCTCCTGCTGGAAAACGTGTTCATGAATAATCTCTTTCGACGGGAATCCCGGCTTTTTATCCGCTTTGCCAGGGGATCAGCGAACAATTACAATAGATAATGGTCCAAATAATCATAAAAGACAAGCACTCAACATTAAAATATATGATAGCATAAATTTATGACAAGAAACTGGAGAAATCATATTTTAGTTGCCTTTTTAGCTCTCACCATCACCATCTCCGGCCTTTTTTCTCCAGTCTACGCAACAGAAGATACAGAATTGATAAAAAAAGCCTCCTCTTCCACGGTTATGCTCCTCCTTCACAACAGGAAAAACAAAAAACACAGTCAGGCCAGTGGCTTTTTTGTCAGCAGCAATGGGGAGATCATCACCAGTAATCATGTTCTGGAAGGCACCAGTCAAATTATCGTCAAGACAAGAGACGGTCAAAAATATACGGTTACGGGAATCGTAGCCCAAGACATCAAAAGTGATCTGGTCAGGCTGAAAGTGGAACTTCCTGTCAACACCCTTGTCACCCCCTTGAAAATAAACGAAAATATCCCCCAAATAGACGAAAAAATCTTTATTATCGGCAATCCGGGCGGCAGGGAAGGGATTGTGACCCGAGGCAAGATTCTCTCTCTTCCCCATGTTCCCAACTTTGGGCCGATTCTGCGCACAGACGCCTCCATTGCTCCTGGGTCAAGCGGAAGCCCCATGCTGAACAGCAGAGGCGAAGTCATTGGCGTTGCCGCTTTCCAGTTCAGCGGCAACGGGGAAAACAATTTTGCCATACCATCGGCTAAAATCCTGAGCATGGCCCCGGTTGATAATCGCTCTGCCGAAAAAGAGCTTGCAGAGCAAAAGGACCAGTCAGTCGAAAAACTCTTTCACCTGGCCAAAAAAAAATTACATGACAAAGAATATCAAAAAGCCCTGCAGCTCTTTAAGGCAATTCAGGACCAATATGCTTCTTCAGCAGGTCACCTCTGGAAAGACTGGGAGATATGGTTTTATATCGGCTCCTGTCAGGGACAGCTCGGCATGGCCTCCGAGGCAGTCGAATCTTTTCTACAGGCAATTAAACTGATGCCTGAAATTGCCCTTAACCACTACAGCATTGGAGTTGCCTATAACCAACTCGGTCTCCAGAAGAAAGCCAAAACAGCATATAGCCAGGCGATCACCCTGCAACCGGATCTAAAACAGGCCCATTTCAATCTTGGCCTTACCTGTTTTTATCTCCACGACAACGCGTGCGTCACAGAGGAGTTACGATCACTGACAAAACTTGATCCAAGCCTGGCCCACCGTCTTGCGGTTGCACTTCACCAATAGGGCAACAAAAACGGCTCTGGCTATGGCGAGGCCTGATTCTTGCTGGTATAAATGCTTGTACGGGAGGCAAAAGAAACAATTGACATTCATTCCTTAATCTATTAGTTAGAAAATTAATTTAAATGCCCCTTCTTCGACAAAGGCAAACCCAGGAAACCTGGAGACGCAAAGCCACGGGCCAAATTCATTTTTCGGCAGCCGGGCTACCGACAGAGGAACCAAAGCATGCTTCATAACAGGTTGCACGCCCTCTTCGGAATTGAAGTCGGGCGTTTTTTCATTTATTCGAACAATCCAGTTCGTCAGAGAGGCCTGTTATGACGCAAAAAATCCTGATTGTCGACAACAACAAACTCATCCTTCGCCTCATGCGTCACCTGCTGGAAAATGCAACTGACTGCACGATTCAAACAGCGGAAGACGGACTGACTGCCCTCCATATCCTCGATTCATTTAAACCGGAGCTCATATTTGTTGACCTGATCATGCCCAAAATCGCCGGCGACAAACTGTGCCGCATCATCCGCAAAATGCCGGAGTTTGATAAAACTTTTATCGTCATTCTTTCAGCAGTGGCTGCAGAAACCGAAATCAAGTTCCGTTCCTTCGGCGCAGATGCCTGCATCGCAAAAGGCCCTGCCAAAGAGATGGAAAAACATGTCCGCACAATCCTTTCCCATATAGAAACGAAAAATAGAAAAGAAGCCTTGGGCGGGATATTGGGTGTCGATGAAATCCACCACCGGGAAATCACCAAAGAACTGCTCGCCTCCAAGAAACACTTTGAAATAACCTTGGAAAACATGGCTGACGGCTTTCTCGAACTAACCATGGACGGAACGGTAATCTACGCCAACGACGCAGCCACCAAATTGCTGGCAACCCCGGAAGAAAACCTGCTTTCATCATGCTTTTTTGACTATCTTGAAGAAAAGCAGCCCAGCATCCTGGTATCGCTTTTAAATAATTGCCATGAAATAATAGAGATTGGCGAAGATGAGCCATTTACCATTGGGGGGAAACATATACTGTTGAAGGCTGTGCCTCTGTTGGAGCAGGAAGAAAAATCCATTATCGTTTTTCTGTGTGACATAAGCCAGCGCAAGCAGGCCGAGGAAAACCTCCAGCAGCATATGATAGATCTGGAAGATATCGTTGCCCAGAGGACCGTTGAGTACGAAGAGGTAAATGAAACCCTGGAACATGAAATTGGCGAACGCCGCAAGATACAGGATGAACTTGAGAGCGTTGCCAGGCAATGGAGTAAAACCTTTGACACTATTCAGGATTTTGTATCCCTGCATGACAATGATATGAAATTAGTCAGAGTCAATAAATCCATGGCCGATTTTTTCGGGAAAAAGCCGGAAGAACTTGTCGGCAAATATTGTTATGAAGTCATGCACGGCAGTAAAGAGCCCTGGCCGGACTGTCCCCATGTTCAGGCCAACCAGGTCAAAAAAACCCGCTCTACGGAAGTATATGATACCCACATAGGCGTCCCTCTCCTCATAACCTGCACCCCTTCTTTTGACGACGAAGGCCATATGACCGGTACCGTGCATGTGGCCAGGGACATATCGGAACAGAAAGAAGCGGAACTTGAAAAAATTGAACTTATTACCCAACTGCAGGATGCCCTGTCCCGTGTCAAACAGCTCAGCGGCTTTCTGCCGATCTGCGCTTCGTGCAAAAAAATAAGAGATGACAAGGGCTACTGGAATCAGATTGAAGAATATATACGTAGCCACTCGGAAGCGGAATTCAGCCACGGCCTATGCCCGGAATGTGCATGTAAACTTTACCCGGAATTCTATGCCAAGAAGAAAAAATGATGAATTCGTAAAAAGCTCTGAAGCTGACCATCTGCCTACGTAATATCAAGAGGCTACAGACGTGTCGGCGGCGATTGAGAGTTTTTTTGCAAAACCGTCAAAAAGTAAGTTGTGATACTTTTGTGATATATTGTCCTTATTATTAGAGAAAAGGACACTGAAGCTGAAGGGATTGCATGCAAATGGCGGCAAAACCCTCACCTTTTTCACAAGGCAGGAAATAGGGGGAATTCATGGCACATCGTATTCTCATAATAGAAGACAACACAGATCTTGCCAAAGTGCTGCAAATGCACCTGCAGGATCTGGCTTTCGAGGTTGACCTGGCCCATGATGGAGTTGCAGGTCTGACCCGTGCTGAAGCCGGTTCCTATGACCTGATTATACTGGACCTGATGCTGCCCGGCCTGGATGGCATTGAAATCTGCCGCCGCATACGTCAAAAGGGCCCCTATACTCCCATCCTCATGCTTACCTCCAAGTCTTCCGAACTTGACCGCATTCTCGGTTTGGAGATCGGTGCGGACGATTATGTAACAAAACCTTTCAGTATCCAGGAGTTAATGGCCAGAGTAAAGGCAATCCTGCGGCGTATTGAAGGACTTGAGCGTTCAGCCAAGGAAGAAAAAGAGATAATTCGTGCCGGAGATCTGGTCATTGACTCATCCAGCCGCACAGTCCGGCATAATGGCGAGTCTCTTGAACTGACGGCCAAGGAATTTGACCTTCTTCTTCATTTTGCCAGACATCCGGGCAGGGTTTACAGCCGTTCACAGTTGCTTGATACTGTCTGGGGATACGGGCACGACGGCTATGAGCATACAGTCAATTCGCACATGAACCGCCTCAGGGCAAAAATAGAGAAAGACCCTTCAAATCCTCAGTATATTCTGACTGTCTGGGGTGTGGGTTACAAGTTTTCCGATCTTTTCGGGGGAGGGATAAAATAAACCATGCTGCACTCCCTTTACTCAAAACTTGCCGCTGTCATGCTGCTTCTGTTTAGCGCAGTCGGAGTGCTTGTTGTGGGCGTGGTTATTTATTCCACCGACATGTATCGCCAGGAGGTGAGCCAGAAACTGAACCGCGGCCTGGCAGAAAACATAGTCAAAGAAAAAATTCTTATCAAAAACAATAAAATTGAACACGGAGCCCTGGAAGATATCTTTCATATGCTCATGGTCATCAATCCTTCAATTGAACTGTATCTTCTGGACCCGGAAGGAAACATCCTTGCTTTTTCAGCCGATCCAGGCAAAGTAAAACGTCGGAAAGTCTCTCTTGAACCGATTACCAGCTGGTTATCCGGCGATAAGGCCCTGCCTCTTCAGGGTGATGACCCGCGCCATCTGTCCCGGCGTAAGGTTTTTTCAGCGGCCCGTATCCCGCAGCAGGGCCATCTGGAAGGCTATCTCTACGTCATTCTCGGAGGAGAGGATTACGATACCATTGCCCAGAAAATAAAGGAAAGCTTCATTCTGAGCATGTCGAGCTGGATGATCGTTGGCGCCCTTTTCTTTGCCGTTGCTACCGGACTCTTGCTTTTCAGCCTGCTGACCCGCAGATTAAAAAAACTGACAGCAGGCATGAAGGCCTTTAAACGGGGAGAAAACCTGGCCACCTTAGATCTGCCACGCCCCAAACCTGCAAAGCGGCCAGGCGATGAAATCGACAACCTGGGAGAAACATTCCGCGAAATGGCGGCACGAATTGAAGAGCAACTGGAAAAACTCCAGAAAAGCGATCTGCTGCGGCGCGAACTGGTTGCCAATGTTTCCCATGACCTGCGCACCCCGCTCGCCACCTTGACCGCTTATATAGAAACAATGCAGCTCAAGGAAAACGATTTATCCCCAGAGGAACGCAAAACATATTTAAAGGTTGCCCGCAAGCATTGCGAACGCCTCAACTCCCTGGTTGTTGATCTTTTTGAACTGGCAAAGCTTGATGCCAGGGAAACAAAGCTCAACCTCGAACCGTTCAGTCTCGCCGAGCTGATCCAGGATGTGGTACAGAACTATGAGCTGCCTGCCCGGGAAAAAGACATAACTCTCATCTCCAATATAGGGCAGGAGCTTTCCTTTGTTCTGGGAGATATAGGGCTGGTAGAACGCGTTCTGGAAAACCTGATTATCAACGCTTTACGGCACACGCCCCGGGGCGGCACAATCAGTGTTATCCTTACCCCGACCGGAAGTTTCATGAAGGTCCAGGTTCTGGACACAGGCGTGGGGATTCCGGAAGAAGCACTGCCCCATATCTTTAACCGCTTTTATAAGCTCAAAACCACATCCGATTCACCGTCATCCTTCTCAGGCCTGGGCCTTGCCATTGCCAAGCGGATTCTTGACCTCCACGGCAGTTCCATTGAAGTGGACAGCGAACTCAACTCCGGAACCTGCTTTACCTTCACTCTCCCTCTTCACACCAGCCTTTAAGCATTTTTTTTCGTTCGTGACAAAATAGTGATAATTTCGTGAATTTTCCGTGATCCAACCTTCTTACATTATGAAGCAGGGAAAGGACAACAGCCCATGGGCAGTCTGTCCTGCATGAATTTTCAATCATTTTTTAAAAGTCAAAGAAGGAGGTGGGACTTTTACCAACAGGAATCGAGTTTTTAAATGATTAATTTTGTTATCAGGAGGTACGGAAATGAAAAAGACATTGACATTGACACTGACTGCATTGTTTCTTCTCAGCTTATTTGCCGGCCTGGCCATAAGCAAGGATGATTCAAACGACAAAAACTGGTTTTATGAGGTAACTGTCACCAATCTTACCCGAGGAGAAATTTTTACCCCCATACTCGTTGCCACCCATAAAAAAGGGGTCAAACTTTTTGAATTGGGCCAGGCGGCTTCCGACGAAATTGCCCAGCTTGCCGAAGGTGGCAAAACAGTTCCACTGGCCGACCATCTAGCAGCAATTTCGGACGTTGGCTACATAACCGATTCCGGCGGGGTACTGCTTCCAGGAGAAACAGTAATAATTAAAGTTCAGACAGGAAAAAGATTTAACCATCTGAGCCTTGCCGCCATGCTTGTTCCGACAAATGACGGCATGTTTGCCTTGAACGACGTTCTCGGACCGCTATTCCCCCATAAGGAAGTCGTCCATTTCTCTCCGGTTTATGATGCCGGAACCGAAGTGAACACCGAGTCCTGTGAAGATATTCCAGGTGGCGGAGGCTGTGCAGGTAATGGCTACACAACCGACGATGGAGAAGGGTACGTCCATATTCATTCAGGCATCCATGGTATCGGGGATTTGAATGCTGAAGAATATGACTGGCGCAACCCTGCTGCCAAAATCTCCATTCGCCGCATCAGGGAATAAGACAAGCCTTTCAATTCATATCAAAAAACGGAGCCGGACCTGGAAAAGCCGGCTCCATAACCCAGGAGGCGACGCTATGAAATCTCTCTACTTCTTTACCATTTTACTTATTTTTGCAGTTGCCTTCCTTTCATTTGCCCAGGCAGACAACAAGAAAGAAATGTTTTCCGACTCATACGAAAAAGCCACCTTTGCCGGTGGTTGCTTCTGGTGCATGGAAAAACCCTTTGAAAAACTTGATGGAGTGGCTGACGTAATCTCCGGATATACCGGCGGGACCAGCAAAGATCCAAACTATCAGAATTATGCCGCCGGCGGTCATATAGAAGCCGTCCAGGTTGTATACGACCCTGAAAAAATATCCTACGATAAGCTGCTCGATGTCTTCTGGCACCAGATCGACCCCACTGACCCGAACGGACAGTTTGTGGACCGTGGCAGGGAATATTCCACTGCCATCTTTTATCATGACAGCAGACAGAAACAGCTTGCCGAAAATTCGAGGAAAAATTTAGAGGGAAAAAAGATATTTTCAGGACCCATCGTCACACCTGTTATTGCCAGCGCGACATTTTACCCTGCCGAAGAATATCATCAGGATTATTACAAAAAAAATCCCATCCGCTATACCTTTTACAGGTCGCGGTCAGGGCGTGATACCTTTCTCAAGCAGGTGATGTGGGGGAAAGAAGAAAAAAAAGAAAAATGGAGCAAATCCGAACTCAAGAAAAGACTTACCCCTCTGCAATACAGGGTAACCCAGAAAGAAGGGACGGAACCGGCCTTTGATAATGCATTCTGGGATAACAAAAAAGCTGGCATTTATGTTGATATTGTCTCCGGCGAGCCCCTTTTCAGTTCTCTGGACAAATATGACTCCAAAACAGGCTGGCCGAGTTTCACCAAGCCCCTGGTACCGGAAAACATTGAAGAGCATGAAGATAATACGTTTTTTATGAAAAGGACAGAGGTGCGCAGCGCAGAGGCGGATTCCCATCTGGGCCACGTCTTTAACGACGGTCCGGCTCCAACTGGGCTTCGCTACTGTATCAACTCAGCCTCCCTGCGCTTTATCCCCCTGGAAGACATGGAGGAACGGGGATACGGAGAATTTCTTACGCTCTTTGAAAAAAAGTGAATAAAAGAAAACGATCAGGAAATATCTGCAAAACGGCCATTTGCTCTTCTCAGCCTGTAACTCAGCGTTCTGGCAAGGCTCTTTAAAAATTTCATGCCCACTACCGGGTCCTCGTTACAGATTCTATCGAGGCGCTTACGAGACAGGAGCAGGAGTTCAGACGGTTCGGATACCCGGATGGAGGCGGAGCGTGGATAATCGTCAATAAGGGACATTTCACCGATGCTGCTGCCGGGCCCGAATTTAGCCAAAACAAGCTGAGAAGAGTGTTGTGACTCTATTTTTACTTCCACAAATCCGTTGACAACAAAAAAGAGGTAATCACCGACATCTCCTTCCTTAAAGAGAAGAGAGTCTGCAGAAACAGAACGCAGGCTGAGATTTTTTGAAAAGAAACCCAGCTCCTTGCTGGAAAAATCCTCAAAAAAAGGCAATTCACTTAAAATATGTTCAATCCTGTCAAAAGACTCAATTGTCTCATTGTTCATGGTTGACATCCTCAAATTTTGAAGGAGTAGTAAAAAAGCTCATAACCTGCCCATCCGCCAACGTAATATCAACAAGTTACTTACGTATCGGCGGCGATTGAGAGGTTTTTTTACGAAACCGTCAAACATTTGTTTTCAAAAATTGACAAGGGCCTTGATCATTATCCCCCTCAACTGCACTTTGCAGCAAGACTGCTTTTCCTGACCTTCAGGAGGAAAAGATTACTGATGGGGAAGATAAAAAATCCTGTGAAGACCGGGGATTCCTTTGAGCTCAAAAAGCCCGATTAACCTGCTGGCTAAAGCCTCAATTTTCAAGGCCTCCTGGGCCAGATTTTCTGTAATTAAAATTCTGTTTTCGCGAGGGACTTCATCTTGAGGCATGCAGTCTTCAACAGCAATGGCAGCTTCCGGTTTTAACCCTTCGACCCTGAAAGCCATATTAACGGCAACCCCAATCCTGTCCCCTTTTTCATCGACTTTTGTTTCACCGATATTAATGGCAAAGCGCAGGTTGATTCTTTGATTTTCATCGGCTTTTTCATTTACTTTCTGCATGGTGTTCAAAACATCCACAGAGAAAGCGATGGCGTTTTCAGCTTTAGGAAAGGTGAGCAGAAAGCCGTCTCCCGTACCTTTGGTGAACTGACATTTTTCCTTTCGAGCTATCGGTTCGACTATACTCGACAATTTTTTCATGAGATTCAAGGAAAAGGTATTGCCATAGCGAGAGATAATATCCGTGGAATTGCAGAGATCAATAACAACAATTGCTTCAGTCAGTGTCATCCCCGGCGCCACACTGGTCTGAATCAGGGAGGAGGAAGCAGCATCCGGAGCCTCTTCTGAAAAAATTTGCCCGGTCAATTCTTTTAAAGCCAGAATTGCCTGGGTCCGGATTTCTTTCTCCGGATCAGACAGACATTTTTTTAAATCATCAACACACCCTTGGCCTTTACTCTCAACAAGAACCTTCAGAGCCTCAAGGCGTAACTGCTTGCGGCCTGTGTAAAGCAAACCCGTGAGTTGCCTGAAAGCCTCATCGTCGCCAATTTCCGCCAAAGCAGGCGGAATCGACCGGCAGACGGCCTGATCATCCGCCAAGGATAACAGGAGAGGGATCACTTCAGGCTTTTTCAGTTGCGAAACAGCAATTATTGCCTTATCCCTGACCCACCAGTCCGGATCATGAAGCAGCTCAACAAGGGAATCATACGCATCTTCAGATGGAACCTGAATAAAAAACTCAACAGCGCAACGCCGGATATTTTCATCAGAATCCTTGGTAAGCCCGATAAAGCCTTCAACAATATTGCCGCTCTTCAGGCTGGACAGGGAATCAGTGGCAATCTGCCTGACCCACCAGTCAGAGTCTTTAATAGCCTGCATTAAGGCAGCACTGGTCCGGGGATCTTTCATGTTCCGCAACACTTCTACCGCGCAACGCCGCACGTTAACATCATCGCTTCTCAGCAGACTAAGCAGGTCTGAAACAACATCAACGTCAGCTATTTCGATAAGGGAATCGACCGCAGCCTGCCGAACCATAAGGTCATCATCCTTCAAAAGGCCAAGCAAAGGGCGAGTTGCCCTGTTGTCCCCAATGTTACCAAGAGCCTCTATGGCTAATTGTTTTACCTGGGGCTCTCTTTCATCAAGCTTTTCAATCAGCTGTTCAACTCCGGATTTCAGCTTGAGTTTGCCAATCTGCTTCAGGGCCACAACGCGCACATGGCAATCTGAATCATTCAAGGCACTGACCACCAGACGGTTGCCGCTATTGGTCTTAAATGAACTCAGAATTTTAATAATGCATTTTTTCTGCTCAGCCCCAACGGTATTAAAGAGAGAGATGAGAGACTGCTCGCAACTTTTATCCTGAAAGTGCATCAGGAGTTCCACAGCATTATTTCGCTTATAGATGTCAGCGGAACTCAAACAGTCAACAAGAAGAGGTGACGCTGTCCGGGTCCATCGTTGCCTGATGATTTCCTTTGCCACACGCCGCACTTCATCAAATGGATCGCCAATAAGATCAATAAAAATCTCCTGGCTCGAATCATCAGAAAGTT
Organism: Desulfobulbaceae bacterium; assembly: GCA_020444175.1. Taxonomy (GTDB): domain Bacteria; phylum Desulfobacterota; class Desulfobulbia; order Desulfobulbales; family SURF-16; genus JAHLLM01. Next base: position 127,811 of record JAHLLM010000009.1, read on the forward strand.
TTTCAAGGAGATATTGTGCTTTTGAGGAGGGAAGTTTTCTTTGCTGGAAAAATTCAATAATATATTGAATCGCTTCAGTGCCGAATTTTTCAAGCTCGGACACAATTTCACGATTCTTCTCTTTGATGTCGGGAGATTTATATTTGTCGAGCAGATTTCTGATCTTTCTGCTTTTAAATAAAATCATTCTATACTCGAAGTATTATTCATTTGTATCTATTCAGCGAAGGCTCGAAATGGGCCTCAACTCCAGGCCGTAACTTCAGATGTGCCTTAGATTTGGACAAGCAGGCCTGCGAGACTCCGATAGCCCGTCTATGTGAGCAGGCCTGATCGTTCAAAGATGAGGTGCAACTGAATAGTTACATTCATTTTTTTGAAACAGTCAGGTTGCACCAGCAGTGGAATTCAGCCTATCACACCGGGATAAAATATGTCAATAAAAGGGATGGCTCAGGAAATTTTAGCCAACCCCCTGACAATCTTCACCCTTCTGATTTAGTCTGCCGCTGATGCCAGAGGATCGTGCTCAGGGAAAAAACCAATCGCCCTTTGTCGTGCCTCTTGCATTGACGTGCTGTTCTGGACAGCAGAGGCGAGCCGCAGTCCAAAGGGGAAGGTCTGGCTGAAATAGTGGGTAAATTCCTTGAGGCGGCCAAGTCTTCGCTCGGGGCGAAAACGATCTTCCAAATGATTTACAAAGGAAAAATAGAAGGAGGATCGGTCAATAACCAGGGAGGGCAGAGTGCAGTTGTAGAGCTCAGTGGCAAGCTGATGAAAGAGCCAGGGTCGAATTGCCGCCCCGCGACCGAGCATGAGGCCATCCGCCCCGGAAAGCTCCAGGCAGCGCCGACCATCTTCAACCGTGAAAATACCGCCATTGGCCACAACCGGAATGGAAAGCCAGTTCTTCACCTTCCCCACCCATTCCCAGCGTGCTTTTCTGCAAAAAGGTTCTTTTCGCAGGCGTGCATGTACGGTGAGCAGATCGATGCCTTCTCCTTCGAGCATCCTGGCTAGATTTTTGAGTTTTGATTCGATAAGGGATTCGCCCAGTCTGATTTTGGCAGTCAAAGGCAGATGAGTCAGCTTCCTCGCCTCAGCCACCAGATGCCGAAGATGGGACGTGTCGTCAACAAGCTTGCTGCCTCCGCCGAACTTGCGCACTTGAGGGGCAGGACAGCCGAGATTCAAGTCAATTACATCTGCGCCCATCTGGTGCATCTTATCAATGGCCGGGGCAAGATGTTCTTTCTCCGCCACCAGGAGCTGATAGGAGATCGGATGTTCCATCTCGGTGCTGACCAGAAAAGGGGACAGGGTCGGATTATCGGAAGGGAGTCTCTTGGCTGACAGCATTTCAGTTGATAAGAGCCCGACTCCACCTATCTCTTTAAGAAGAGATCGCAATGCCGAGTGAGTCAGCCCTGCCATGGGGGCAAGCAGAAGTGGGGCTGAGAGTGTCAGGTTGCGAATTTGGAGCATGATGCCCGGAATCTTTTACTTATTTCACTGGAGAAATTATATGAACGCAACCACAGCGCCCCGTTTCGTTCCAGGATGCAGAGGAACATCACTTTTTGACAACAGACCTCACATCAATACTGGGACAGCATATGGGACACATTAGAGCGGATTGGGATGGAATAATCATATGTGGCCAGAATCGTGGCATCGGCCGGGTCCACAACTCTGGCAGAAACGTAGACCATGTTCTTGGCTATGGAATATGTCCCGACAACCAGTGCTTTGACCTCGTGCTCAGTGCTGATGTCGCGAATCTCGCGAGAAAGAAGAAACTCCCCGCTTTTTTCTTTTATATACACCGTGTTTCTCAGTTTAAGTTCCACAACCTTAAAATTCTTCTGCACGAATCTGGAGGCAACATATTCGGCAATAGCGCGGCCAAGAGTCGATGACTTCTCTAAATTATCAATATTTACAAAACTTGCCGTTAAGATCGGATAATCATCAATCAAGGCAGGATCAAGCTGACTGATCAGTTCATCTGCCACATGATAACTGGAGTCGATCAGATCATGCTCAGCAAGACAGCCGCTCAACAAAAACGAAAACATGGCAACAGTCAACCAGCAGATACCCTTTATTGTCTTTCCAAAAGCTCTCACGTTTTTATTATTGTTCATCACTCATTCCTGCAAACGGCCGTTACTTGCCGACTACCTTCATTTTTTTAAGAGAATCAGATTTTCGGTAATGGCTGAAATCAACGTCATTTATGTAGTAAATATCCGTATTGCGAACCATATATTTATTATTATCAACAATATAAAAAGTTACGATAACCTCGCTATGTGGAATTGCCTCATTTGTCAAGGCTCCCAAGGTGACAACATCACGCACAACGGAGATGGTCTGACGTAAAACTTCGCCTATCGGGGTGACGGATTTGCTCTTATGGCGATTTGCCTTATGATGAATCAGAATAACCTCAACATCAACAGTCAGGGAATCAGCAGTTTTTTCTCGTACAAGCGGTAAACCGTCATTCACCATATTCGAGATGAGCAACTCCCGAAAACCTTCATCAAAAGGAGTGGCCTTGGAGTCCTGGACATAAAAGGTCGCAGTTGAGGCGCCTTCTTCCTTGCTGATCTTTTTGAACTTCTTTTTTATTTGCGCGGCCACATCTTCAGCCAGCACATTCCAATGATGGACTGCCTGCAGTTTTTTCTGACTGGTGGCAAGATAACCGGCAGGCTTGGGGGCAAGACTGCATCCACTGACTAAAAAGAGCAATACTGCAAATATTCCTGCATATCTAAGCACTGCACTACTCCTGATTCTGTTTAATTCGAATGCCATTTTTCTCATAAATACCATCATGTTTACCTACATTGGATTCCAATACATGTCAAGATGAATCAAAACCAGATACTTCCCGGAAGTTAGGGCACATTTTTTACAAAAAACCTTTCTCGACTCAGCGAATGAGCCTTTCCTATTTTCAGCAAGCCGCTCTCTGAAGTCAAGAAAAATAAAAATCGTAATTACTCCGCGACATGGCTGCCAATGAAATCCAATTGACATATCACCATGTATCCCTTAGCCTGTAAATTGAGGCATTCTAAAGCGTCAGTCAGCCTGTCTTCAAAGTGTTTGCTTACATACCTAAATCAATTTACCACTACTCTCGATGGCGACAGAAGATAAAACAAAACTCAAAGGCAAAAATGCCTTTGACATGTTCCCTGACATCATGGGCAATGCTCCTGAAGCCAAAAAAACTGTCAAAAAGCCTCCGTCCTCACCAAACACCTCCCTGGACAAAAAGCCGGAACCGGTCTACGCACCTGTCTTTCCTCCCGAGCCTCCTGATTCCCGTCTCCTCCTGCAGGGGGATGAAGGTGCCCACGGGGATATATCTGATGCGCAAATTGCCTTAGTCCTCATGCAGGAAGGGGAAAATAAAATCAGGGTGAAAGAGGCCTTTGAGGAACTGGGATACCTGGTTGAAAGCAGCGGCACTCCACGGGAAGCCATTGAAAAAATGAAAATTATCAATGTCACTTCTGTTGTTTTACAGCCGGATTTTGAAGCAAAGGGGCTTGCAGACTCAACATTTCATGAGCACATGAAGTGGCTCCCCATGAGCCAGAGGCGCCAGATTTTTTACGTCCTTATCGGCCCGCAGTTTCATACCCTGTATGACCTGGAAGCTTTGGTGGAAAGTGCCAATCTGGTTGTCAATGAAAGAGATATCGGGAAACTCCCTGTCATCCTGCGCAAGGGTTTTCAGGATTATGACAACCTGTTCGGCCCCTATATCGCCTTTCTTGAAAAATACGGGAAAAAATAAAAATACTTTCAGCCTGGCGAACCGGCCAGCAGATCTACGGCAACATCCTCGAAAAGGTTCAGTTTTTTCACATCCCAGCTTTCAGGATCCTCATAACCTGTAACCTGATCCTCGGTCAGGGAAAGATCAATATCATGCAGGGGCATTTTCACGTTTCGTTTCTCGTCAAAAAAGATGCGGACAACCGGTTGAATCATATTTTCTGTTGAACCGATTACCACCCCGATACGCCCGCTTTCGAGTTTGACACATGTGCCGATTGGATAAACGCCTATGCCGCGAATGAACTTATGGGTCAAATCTTTATTAAAATGATACTCACTCCATTCGTAAATTTTCCTGAGTCCCTCCAGTCTGCCCATGGCATTTCTGTAACATCGGTCCGAAGTAATGGCATCATAGACATCAGCAATGGCGACAAGCTGGGAGCCGGACTTAATCTCATCGCCTTTCAGTCCATCCGGATATCCCGTACCGTCATACCGTTCATGGTGATGCAGTCCCATATCATAGGCTTCAGCAGGAAGCCCTTTAGCGGTTTTGAGGATCTGGGACGAGTAACGGGAGTGTCTTTTCATCTCCTCAAATTCGTCATCTGTCAGCTTTCCCGGCTTATTGAGAATTTCAATGGGAACCAGAGTTTTGCCGATATCATGAAACATGGCGCCAATGGCAAGGCTCATTGTTCTCTTGTGAGGTATCTTATAAAAATTACAGAAGTTAAGAACATACGCCGCAACACTGATTGAATGCATGAGAGTATATTCATCTCTCTGCCTGATCCTTGTCAGCAGCACCAGGGCGTCCCTGTTCCGGGTAATGGATTTTTCCATTTTTGAAATAAGCTTATAGGCCTTTTCCACCTCAAGGGGTTCTCCCTTGCGGACACTTTCTATGGCATTATAGATTACGCTGGCAGCCTGTTGCTTGATATTGCGGGCAACAAGCATCTCCTCTTTAAGCGGAACAGTTCGCCTTGAGGCCGGTTGTTCACGGGCCAGATCCTGCAAGGCGGTATCCGTTTCCAGTCTGGCCTCAAGCGCCGGGCGGCCATCATCAACGTCAAGCCCTCTATCCGTATCAATATAGACCTCTTTAATACCCCAGGATTGCAGTATCTCGTACATTTTCATGTCCCTGATCACGGCCTGGTTAATTATCAAATTGCTGGAATTAAACCCGCAATTGAAATCATGCACAAAGACTCCCGGCCTCAGTTGCTCTATTGATACCTTCTTAATCATCGTCGTCTATCCTGCTGTCAAAAAAAGTTTCACTAAGTGCTCAGATTGTCGCCGCTTAATTGTAGTTTAACTCACAGTGAATTTACAATAAAATTATAAATAATCATTTTCAAATATGGCATCTTCATCTGTACTCAAAATAGGCAGATCGTTTATTAAAGACACTTGGTCAGCTTTTTCTGTTCCTGCATCATGCAACTTAATTGCAGAAAACATAATGATAATGAAAAACTCGCACTCTTCTTCCTTCCTGCTCCTCTTGCCTGTCTGCGTTTTTTCACAAGAAATTCACCTCGGGAAAAAGCTGATTTGAGACAAAACCACTAAGATTTCGGAAAGTAACGCCCCTGACTTCCTGGGAAAAAGGGTGAAAATTGAAGGTATTGCCATTGCTGTCTGTGCGGCAAGAGGCTGCTTGGCTGGATATTGTCAGAGATATCCCCTTTGACATGATCTGGATAAAGGTCGTTGATGGCGAAATCGTTTTCCCCATGGAAGCCAAAGGACGAATTGCCCTGGCACAAGGAACAGTTGAAAAAAATAATAAAGGCGGGTGGAAAATTCCACCCGCCTTTAAAAAACATGAAAAAAGAGCCTTCAAAGAGGCTCTTTTTTCATCATCAGCAATTACGGGTTACAGTGATCGTAGTAGTTGGTATCAACAAACTCATTGATGCATGCGTCGTTCTGCGTTCCATCAGGATTACACGGCTCACAGAGTCCGCGTTCCGGACGATCAATATCATGGCAGAAAGTACAGCCGATTCCTGAACCTTTACCGCTATGGGCATGCATCTGCTCCCAGTCGCGTTTCAGGCTCTTCTCAGCATGGCACTGGCTACAGACAATTGCCTTGTCAACCGCATCGACAACACCGTTTTTGTCGGCGTCTTTCAAGGCGTAACCCAATTTATCGAGTTTGGTTTCTATCTCAATCTCAAACTCATTGCGGGCATGATGGCATGTCGTACAGTCAGCCACACTGGCAGCAGGACTTACACCATGATTAAGAGCCATTTCCGCTTCAAGATTTATCCATTCATAGGTTCCGGTGTATCCTGCATAGGCTTTGCCGTTTTCAGCGGCCTCATCAAATTTACCGGTCATAAACTGCCAGACAACGTCAAAGGGAATCACTTTACCGGCGTCGGCACCGGAGTTCATAACAGCCATATTGGATTGATGACGCTTAATCGGCACCAGCAGACTGACTCCAAGGGCATCATTGACATCGCCATTGGCATCAGCTACGAGGTCGAGCCCTGAAATCGGGTCAACTTTAGTCAAAGTCTGGCCCAGCTCATACACATAGCTTGTTCCATCGAAGAAGACATGATCAGGAACAACGTCGGCAACCTTATGTTCCTCGCCGGCCCAGGCGCCCTGGCCATTACAGAGGGCCTGGTTCCAGTGTGGAGTTGTCCAGTCACGCCAGAGTTCGGTGGCTCCGCCCTTACCAAAGGCCGGGATATGACAGGATTTACAGGATACGCGGGCGACATGGCGATCGGGCTCAGCACGATTCCCCTGGGTTGCATGACCACCTGCAGCCATTATAGCGTGACAGTCAACACAGTCTTTCGCATCGCCGCCTTCTGATGGGCGGAGATCAATACCGCGTCCCGGGATTTTATGGGCTGTTGAGATATGGCAGTCAGCACAGGTCAGTCCGGCACCGCCATTGGCAACCGATGCCAGATGAACATCTTCCGCGCTTGAAGGATTCGCCGTTGACAGCCCGAAATCGCCGCGTTTTGTCCAATCTCCGCCGCCTGCTTTGGCGTGGCAGCTCAGACAGGTAGTTGTTGTCGGACGATGCACGCCGGCAATCAGATCAGATGCCGTCAAACCCGGCATGGCGCCCCAGTTAAACTCAACATAAAAGTCACCGGTCGAATCATCCTGATCCGATGGAATATAGGTTCGGGGGGTTCCCTGCCAGTCAACGACATTATAATAATTGGCAGGATCAGGCTCAGCGGCAAATGCCCGTTTGTAGGCATCATTATGACAACGCAGACAATCTATGTCAGCTGCGGTCAAATTTTCATATTTACCCAGTGTTGGATGACAGCCAAGACAGGCTGCACCAGCCTGGTTTGGATTGGGATAGGTACAGAACGTATTAATCTCACTCAGCTTCTGACTATCTCTTGTTGCATTCACTACATCAGGGGCTGGGGTCGCCATCATACCATGCAGGGAATTAATAATTTCAGCGCCTTCAAGATTGTGACATTCAAGACATTTAGCTGTTACATCGGCCGGAGTGGTAAAGGTTCCGGTAATATTGTCATGGGGGCCCCCATCACATACGCCGCCTTCATCCACGCTACCGTCGCAGTTGTTATCCAGCCCGTCGCAAACCTCAGCCGTTGCCCCGGCAAACGGATCACAGGTATCATTAATCCAGTTGCCATTGGCATCACACGTTTCAATACCGGAATTCCCTGCGCATTCCCCCTGGCCGCATGTCGTTGACTGCGTTTCCCCTTCAGTACAGGTCGGACTTGAAACCTCTTGACAGGTTCCTTTTTTCCCTTGAATTACCCACTCGCAGTTACTGTCGGCTACACAGGTCGCTTCATCTCCATAATCACAAACCTGGGGGGGTTTGCCTGCGTTCGCTGAGTTGGGAAACCCCATACCACAAACAAGAGTTGCGGCGCACAGGATTGAATACAGCTTTTTCATTTTCCTCTCCTAGTTCAAAGCTATCAAGTCTTTTCAACTTTTAAGCATTATTAAATTGATGGCGGTCAATAATCTGAATGCAGCTTTTTTCTCTTCACCTCCTTTTTGATTAAGGGTCCTGCATTTTTACAATTCGTTGCGGCATGGGCCTATTCCCGTTAGCCAAAGAAAAATGAAACTCATTGAGAGAAATTTTCAATCCAGACACTGTCGTTTACTACATCGTGGGACGAGAGTTGCCACATCGTAGTGCAAAAATAGGGCCAAAATACACATCCAAAGACACCTGACCGAAACTATGTAAATAACTTTTTAAAATATAAGGAATAATTTACCAATACCGCCACACACAACCTATCAAATGGGCACATCAACTCAAAACCCGAACTTCAAAAAAGGGGCACCTCACCCAATACACAAAAGCCACGATGGGCAATTAGCCCTCGGAAAAACTACGGACACAGAGCCCCTAGAATTTGTTATAGCAATGCAATGATTTCATGGTGCAGAATTTTGAGAAGAGGATGGTCAAAAAAGAAGGAAGAGAAAATAACTCTTTCTCAAAAAAAGGAATTTGGAGGAATTTGGTGGGAATTACAGTCGCCAGAATCAAGGCACGAAAGCTACGAATTTGCTGCGCACAAATCAACGTCGCACTGGGCGTCTATCAGGGACAAGCATACGGGTTATTTTTCCCGTATTCCAGTCATCAGTCACATAAAGCTCACAGTAGCACGATCCGTACTCTTTAATATCGGCTTCCCTGTACTCACAGGGACATATGATATCCTTATCCTTTTGCCGTTTGCTGCTGGCCAGCCGGCAGGGGCAGGCCATATAGCCGTATCGATCCTTGTTGGTCAAAAGGGCGCGCAGCAGTTCAAATGTTTTTTCCCTGTTTGCGTTAAAACAATAGCCTCTGGGCTCCTGAATTTTTTTCAAATTATCGTACAGCTCGTCAACCTCGGTCCGTATGCCAAGTGTTTCCTTGATTTCCTGGACCATATAACCGGTAATAACCTTTTCATCGATCAGAAGAGTGGGAAAAGAACAGCGCGGATTAATTTTGCCCAACTCATCAAGCAGCTCCTCCTTCTCCTTATCCGGCAGCATATCTGCATCAATAAAATCGTGATCAACTTCAAGATCAGCAAGCATCTTTTTGATTGCGGTACAAAAGGCACAGGTGGTCAGGCTATAGAGTTTTACTTTTGGGGAGGGCATATTCTCTTGATCCTCGACTGTCTTCAATTAAATAAAAATATGATTACCTTTCAATCTTCAGCCCTTTTATACGTCATTCCCGCGAAGGCGGGAATCTAGGCGGACTAGCCAACTACTCTGGATTCCCGCTTTCGCGGGAATGACTTCTGTGTAGACAGTATTTTTTGAATTATTAAGGCATTACAGTACCTGCTGCAAGACTGGGTGAGTTTCAGTGGTAATCACAAATAAAAATAAGCTTTTCAGACAATACCCCCAATCATACACAGTTCAATGTATCCAGGTAAAACAAAATAGAAAATAACTGCGTTTCCAGCACTCGTGTCCGGTTAAGAAATTGCAGTAAGAAATGTGTCTTTCCTGTGGTATATTGACCCTCGTTCCCACGGTCCACCGTGGGAACGCATATCAATTTGCCCCTGGAGCTTCATGTATAGGTTCCCACGGAGACCATGGGAACCAGAAGTTTAAACTCCGGAGATACTGCTGTAAAATTCTAACCGGGCATTGCTGCATTTTCAGAGAGATGTTGAAAAAGAAAGAACAAATAAGCTACACTGCTCAAATGCCGTTTCACGAAAGATACAGAACAGGAAACACGCCCTGGGAAATTCACAGGCTGGATCACAATCTCATCAATATTGTGCGAAATACCCCCATTGCTCCGTGCAAGGCGCTTGATGTCGGCTGCGGCAGGGGCAACAATGTTATCTGGCTGCAGCAACAGGGATTCCATGCCACCGGCCTTGACAAAATTGAACTCGCCATTGATCATGCCAGGCAAAAGGCCGGCAACGCCAGGGTCGATTGCGACTTTCATGTGCTGGACTTTTTCGGGAACGACATTCCGGGCGCCCCGTATGACTTTGTTTTTGATCGGGGGTGTTTTCACCATTTTCTGGAATATGACAAACTGTACCAGTTTGCCGAAAAGGTTGCCGGACTGCTCAATGATGACGGGCTGTGGCTTACGCTGACCGGCAACGCAGACGAAACAAGAAAGAGACCGGGTCCGCCCCAGCTCAGCGCCCGACTCATTGTCAATGCCGTTGAACCCTTTTTCAAAATCCAGTCACTTGTTGCCAACCACTTTGACACGGATCAGGAAATTCCGGCAAAGAGCTGGGTCTGCCTGATGAGGAAAAGATAGCATGAACCTGCCAGCGCAATATTTCCGGGCCAGTGCCGGTGCTCTTATCATGAACGACAAAAAACTGACTCTTGCCTTTGAACGTGCCGATATCCCCGATGCCTGGCAATTGCCCCAGGGCGGCTTGAAACAGAACGAAGAGCCTCTCCAGGCGGCTTTAAGGGAGGTAACCGAAGAAACCGGAATACCGGCACCCTCCCTGACACTTCTGGAAGCGTATCCCGAGCCCCTTGTCTATGAACTGCCCAGCCACATGCAAGATCAAAGGACAGGGCGCGGACAGGTGCAATACTGGTTTCTTTTTCTGTTTTCAGGATCGGACGAGATTATTAATGTTGACCTCTGTGGTGAAATGCGCTCCTGGAAATGGCTCCCCTTTCAAACCCTGCTTGAGTCGGTGGCTGACTTCAGAAAACCCGTTTACAGTCGATTAGCCCATCATTTTGAAGCGTTTCTTACCCGAAAGTAAGACCTTTCCCAGACTTATGCCCATATTCATTTGTCTTTCCCTTCCTGAAGGATTATTGTAATACAATGTGGGGCATCGTAAATTGCAAGAGATGAGATGAAGAGTATAATTTAATTTATGCGTTATTCAACTGAATGAAGGAAGTGCGCTGATGGTTGAACAAAGAAAGAAGAAGCGCTTCACACTGAAAAACAATCCCCTTGTCATTCATTCATATAAAATAGGCAATATTAAAAATATCAGCCTGGAAGGGCTCTGCTGCTCCTGTCTGAATGACCAGTTCGAACCTCATTCCCAAAACAGTATTGATATCCGCTGCCACAGAAGCTCATTTCATCTGCAGAACATAGAAATAAAGATTATTCAGACCGAAGTTGAGCACAGCCCGCTTTTTTCAGAATTTTACATGCGCAAGTGCCACATCCTGTTTGAAAAACTGACTGATGAGGAAATGGAGAAACTCGCTCAATTTATTGCCGACAATTCCCTGGCGGAATACACTGCTGAGAAAAAAATACCAGAAAAAGCAGACCAACCGTCAGACCTGAATCACAGCGCTTAATTTTTTATCACATCTTGGCCGCCATCATTTTCACCTGGCTGTCCAGAAGCCTGTTCATGCGTCTCAAATAGCGTTCAACAGGAAGCTGCTGCAGGGAGGCAAGATTGACCCGTAAATTCATGGTTTGCAGACTGGTGGCGAGCCGTGGATCATTCCCTATTTCTTCAGCCTCATCAAACTGCTTCAACTTGATATGGGCCTTGAGTCGTTGGTTTTCCATCTCCGCACTTGAGTCCGCCGCCTTTTCCAGAAACTCCAAAGCCTCTTCAGCCAGTTCATTTGCCAGCAGTACTCTGCCGGCATGCCCCATGACAGAAGGTTCCTGGGGCAGGGAATAGGTCAGATCCAAAGCCTTTTCCTTAAAGCCGAGCTTCAGGTAATAGTTGAAAAGGGCCATCACATGGGGAAGATTCCCTGTATAACTGTGAAGCAGGGAGTCGCGCAGCACCATGTAATAAAGATTTTCATTGTGCTTTTTAAGGTTAAACAGGTCATCGAATCTGTACATGTTGCGGGGCGTTTTTTCTGCCACGGCTTCAACGCTGTCATAAACAACGGGTTCAAGCACCTGATGCAGGTAAACCTGGAAAGAGACCTTCTGCCCAGCCAGTCTTTTATTGCCGTAATCAGCAGGGAAAACCACGTCAAACTGGCTGGCACTGCCCGCTTTCATCCCGCGCATCTGTTTTTCAAAATCGGCCAGAAGCTCACTGCTGCCCAGAGTAGCCATATTGAAATGACACTCTGTCTCAGGAACAACCACACCTTCAAGCATGCCCTTGCAGTCAAAAATGATCCGGCATCCGTTCCGGGCAACGGCGCGGCGCTTCGTCTTATAGCCAATGAAAGGACTTTTCAGAAATTCTGCAACCTCAGGGTCATTGCCGAAATTTTGCTCCAGGCGCAGGAGACACTGCGCAGCAGGTCCGCACTCATCAAGATACATATATATGCGGGCAAGCATCATGTCCGCTTCAGAACGACAATCAAGATATTTCTTATGGCGAGTGATAAATCCGGCAATGGTAAAAAGATTCGTGCCGCTGTCGATGTCTTCTGTAAAATCCTTACGATTCAGTCGCCAAATAACACTCATCTGGCGAATTTCTTCTTCCGACATGCCATCGGTTTGAAAATCACGGCACAGGCTCTGATAGGCGGGTTTTGTTATGGGCAGGGCACTGATGCCATGCCGTGCCGGATCGTCACTAATCGGCGTTCCGAAAAAAACATGGAGCTGCTGGGAGATCGAGTTGCCGTCAATGTCAACATTATGCTGCTTGACAAAATCAAGGGTCTGCTGGGCATTTTCCAGTGTCTCGCCGGGCAGGCCGAACAGAGTGAACAGCTCCACATTAATTCCGGCATCCTGGGTAAGCCTGATGGCTTTTGACATCCTGTCCAGCTCTATTCCTTTCCTTATTTTCTTCAGGGTGCCGCCATGGGCGGATTCCAGCCCAAAGGCAAGGGTGTGCGCCCCGGCCCTTTTCAACAGAGCAAGCAGTTCGGCATCTACCAGATTATAGCGGGTCTGGCACCAGAAGGTTGCACCGGGCACCTTGTCAATTATGGCCTCCAGAAATGTCTCAAGGCGGTCCCGAGAGTAGGCAAAATTGGGGTCGGCAAACCAGAAATCATTGACACCTTTTCGCTGCAGACTCTGCATCTCGGCAATAACCCGATCCACGGAATGAAAGCGCACTCGCCTGCCGCAAGCCCGCGGGGTATAGCAGAAGGTGCAGGAAGAAGTACAGCCTCGGGAGGAAAGCAGAATCGCCCTGCTTTTTCCCCGGCAGTCAATGGTATCATCAAGGTAAGGGGAGGGAAGATCATCCAGACTTTCAGATCCGAAATTCCATGCTGTTTCCACGATGGAACCATTTTCCCGGCAACATATGCCGGGCACGTCCGTCAAAGGCCGGCCTGCTGCCAGGGCATCGGCAATTTCAACCATCACGGCTTCCCCCTCGCCCCGGCACAAAACATCCACCTCATCCATCTGCTTCAGGGCCTCAGCGGGCATGAACGTTGTCTGGGGACCGCCGAGCACCACAGGAATTTGGGGATCGATTTTTTTTGCCAGAGCGGCCCAGGCCCGAACCCTGTTCATGTTTTTTTCGTAAACCGAAAACCCTATGGCCTTTGGCTTATGTTCCTGAAAGCAGGTATTGAACAGATAGGGAGTCAGGGGCCGATTCTTGTAGTCTCCAAGAATCTTGCCGCTGTAGCCGTGTTTTTTCAGTTTTGACAGGACATAGCCCTGGGACAGGGGGATAGCATCGGGACTTTCAAAATCAGCCCATTCATTGATATGCATAAAAAGAAAATTTTCAGACATGGGAGCACCCTTTTATCTCGACACGAGAATCATTTTCCACGTATGAAGAAACAACCGGGATGCTGAACAAGAGATTAAAAAAAAGGTCATTCCTAAACAGCATCTTAAGAAGTTGCTCTTTTCTAAAGCACGCAACCTGCGACCTGTGGTGAAGAAACCAGCTCAGGAAGTGGCCTGAAAGGGCTCCCGGCGAGCTGCATCAAGCATGTGCATAAACGTCTTCATATCAAAAAATCACAAAAATATATTTTTTCAACAAAAAATTAAAATTTGCGTTTTTTTCAACACGAAAACTCCCCTTAGGCGGGAGAGAAAAAAAGGATAAGTACGGAGGCGAAATGTGGGAAGCAGAGGTCCGACTCCCATGATGCCATTACAGATTTATCATATGTGCCGCTCAAGCTGCTCACCCTGATCAACCTGTTGCGGCTCATCTTTTCCAAGCTGCTCCAGCAATTCCTCAAACTCTTTCAGAAACTTCTGCAGGGTCTGGGTGGACATGTCTTTTAACCCGGCATATTCGGTTTGCAGTTTATGCAGGAAAAGCTGGAGTTTTTCTTTTTTATCCTTTGAAAGCCCTTCATAGTTCTTGTCAATCCAGTCTGCTATGTAATCAACCGCAGATTTCAGCACCCTCTGGCTCATACCGGAAAGGTCCTTAAACAGGGCTCTGAAGTTTTCGCTTAACTTTAAGGCATCTTCCTTTAATTTCTGCTTTTCCTGGGGATCAATCAAGGCAGGGGATTTCTCCATTTCAGCAGAAGAGGAAGCAGAGGGGGTCAGCGGAACGGTATCAGAAGACGATAAAGCCTGACTGGGAATAATAAAAACAAACAGAAGAACCGATAACATAATACTATTTTTCATTTCCAATCCTCAGAATATCACTTTTAACCTACTGTCATGACAAATGCCTTTTGACGCATGCTATAGGTCGGAACCCCCTTCCCGACACTGAAGAGTCGCCATGGGCATGGCGACCTACACGACAATTGAAGCTTGACATGACACTACGGACATTTTTCCACAACAGTGGAAAATATAATGCCGACATCAAAAACCTGCCATTTTTTTATCTATTCAGCGAGGGCTCGAAATGGGCCTCAACTCCAGACCGTAACTTATAGTTGTTCCAAAAGGAAAAAGTAAATGATTACTGTTTAAAATTA
>JAHLLM010000072.1 GCA_020444175.1 Desulfobulbaceae bacterium
TGTGTAGACAGTATTTTTTGAATTATTAATGCATTACAGTACCTGCTGCAAGACGGGCTGAGTTTCAGTGGTAATCACAATTTAATAAAAAGCATTGTATAGAATCATCGTGAGCTTCATGGTCTTTGTGGTTAGAAAATACTTCTGTTACTTAAAAGCACGGATAACTTTATGAATTGGAAAAGTTTTTTTAGCAGCTCAAAAAAAATGACCGCTGATCAGGCGCGCGTTTTCCTGAAAGAAAATGCAGCGGAGGCCATTCAGCTTCTTGATGTCAGACAACCGAGAGAATATGAAGCCCACCATCTCCCGGGTGCTCTCCTTATTCCTTTAAAAGAACTTCTGTCACGTATAAATGAACTTGATGCAAAAAAAACAACGCTTGTTTACTGTGCCAGTGGGGTGCGCAGCAAAGCCGCCTGCCAGATACTCATGAGCCAGAATTACAAGGATGTCTATAACCTGACAGGTGGAATAAAGGCCTGGAACGGACTTACAGCAAAGGGCGCCGAAGACATGGGCATGGAATTTTTTACCTCAGGCGAATACAAAGACGCCTTTACCATGGCCTATAAAATGGAAGACGGGCTGCAGCAGCTTTATTTTGCTTTTGCAGATACCAGCAGAAATGAGGAACAGAAAAAAATGCTTCTCAAGCTGGCAAGCTTTGAGGATAAGCATAAAACGAAGCTCGTTGAAGATTTCAAACCAGCAGAAGCCGATATTCCCAAACAGGGTGATGCAGGAAATGTGATGGAAGGAGGATTCAGCAGAGAAATGATCCTCAAACATTTTAAACCACATCTCTATGACCAGGAAGATATCCTCAACCTGGCCATGATGCTTGAAACCCAGGCCCACGACCTGTACAGCCGCATTGCTTCAAAAAGCGACGATGAGGTAACAAAAAAACTTTTCTTCCACCTCGCTGAAGAAGAAAAGCAGCACCTTTCCTTTATAGCAAGAGAACTAGATGTCCTTCTCAACAGCAACAGAAATGAACCCCAAAAAAATGAATGAAAACTGATATTGTTGAGCTTTTTGACAGATACGCCCATGACGAGGATGAATTTTTTCTCGCCTTTGAAGATCTTCTCAGCCAGAAGGGTCTCAGGGTTTATCCTGCCTTATTTGATGTCTTTGCGGATCTTGACTTGCCGCCCAAGACTGCGGAACATCATTGGCATGAAGTTGTCAGCCATCATCATGCTATGCAGAAGGCGCTCAACCGTAAGGTGTGTATAAGAACTTCACTTTTTGACTACTGCTGCTGCATCAAAAAAACCGTCCGCAATCCGAAAATCATTGAAATTCAAAGTTATGAAAAAACATCCCGGCAGGCGAAATTCGATGAACTCACAGGACTGGTCAATCGCCATATCTATACTGAGGCGCTGGCAAGAGAGATAACCAGATCAGAACGTCACGCCCTGGATCTATCGATTCTTTTTTTTGATATGGATAATTTTAAAGGCGTTAATGATTGCTACGGGCACAGTGGGGGCGACGAAGTCCTTAAGGCAGTTGCCGGCGTGATCCTGGGAAATATCCGCCATGAAGATATTGCCGTGCGCTACGGCGGAGAAGAAATTATTGTCCTGCTGCCGGAAACCAGCAAAAAGAACGCCCTGCTGCTGGGTGAACGTATCCGCAAGGACATTGAAGCCTTACGCGTCAATTCCCAGGATAAAGAGATTCGTGTCACTGTCAGTGGCGGGCTGGCAGCCTATCCCTATGACACCACAGACCCTACCAATATCCAAAAGAATGCGGATCAGGCATTACTTGCCGCCAAGAGAAGAGGCAAAAACAACATCTGTCTCTTTTCGCAGGATATGCGCCGTTATGTACGGATTAATTTCAAGCATGAAATCAATGTTGAAGAACTCGGCTTTACAGGACTGGGGGCCTGCAAGGTGACGAGTAAAGATATCAGCGGCGGAGGTTTTGCCTTTACAGGTACAAGGCAGTTTCCCAAAGGCTCCAGAATTCAGACATCCCTTCCTTTAACCTCTACGGATCACTTACTCTTAACAGCACGGGTAAAACGCTCAAAACCTCTGGAAGCCACCGGACTGTTTGAAATCGGTGCATCTTTTGACGATCTCGACAACAACAATCACCGTCAACTGTTCAGCTTTATCTTCCAGCGCATCCACGGTCAGCAGGCCTGCCTTTAAAAAAAAGCGCTCATTTTCCACGAATTTTAACTGTATTCCCGTGTCTTATGAAAGACAATATCCGGGAAAAGCTCCATGGTCCGCCCCAAACGCCACTCGCTGTCCGCCAGATATGAAAGATGCCCTTCAGCATCCAGGGCAAGTTTTGCCTGATTCTTACTTTTAAAATCTTCGAGTTTTTTGCGATCATCACAGGATATCCAGCGGGCTGTGGCATAGTTTACCCCTTCATAAACAGCTTCTACCCCATATTCCGCCTTCAAGCGAGCCATGGTAACGTCAAATTGAAGAACTCCGACGGCCCCCAGAATATAATCGCTGCCAAGCACAGGTCGAAACATCTGCACTGCCCCTTCTTCAGCCAGCTGAACCAATCCCTTGTTAAGCTGTTTTGCCTTTAAGGGATTTTTCAACAGCACCCTGCGAAAATGCTCAGGAGCAAAATTGGGAATGCCGGTGAATTTCAGCTCTTCCTTTGAGGAAAAAGTATCGCCGATCTTGATGGTGCCATGATTATGGATACCAATTATGTCTCCCGGATATGCCTCTTCGACATTACTGCGGTCCTGGGCCATGAAAATAGTGGCATTGGCCAGAGCAACGTCCTTGCCCAGACGATGGTGACGAACCTTCATGCCCCTGGTGAATTTCCCGGAGCATATTCGGAAAAAGGCTATACGGTCTCTATGGGCCGGATTCATATTGGCCTGGATTTTAAAGGTAAAGCCTGAAAATTCCTGCTCATCCGGAGAAACGGGCCGGCTGCTTGTCGCCCGGATTCCGGGGGCAGGCGCCAGTTCCACAAAGGCATCCAGAAGTTCCCTGACACCAAAATTATTGATGGCGCTCCCGAAGAAGACAGGGCTCTGGCTTGCTTTCAAATACTCTTCATGCTCAAATGGATTTGCCGCTCCCTCAAGAAGTTCAACATCCTCCCTCAGTTTTTCAGCCTCACGCCCCAGCAATTCATCGACAAGGGGATCATCAAGATCCTTGACAATGATCTTATCCTGGGGGCGACTATTCCGGCTGGGGGTAAAAAGCTGCAACTCCCTACGGTAGAGGTTATAGACGCCTTTAAAGTTTTTCCCCATACCAATTGGCCAGGAAAGCGGTGCGCACTCAATCTGCAGTTTGTCCTCAATGTCTGCCAGGATTTCAAGAGGATCCAAACCTTCGCGGTCAAGTTTGTTGATAAAGGTGATGACCGGGGTGTTACGCATCCGGCAGACCTCCATCAGCTTCTCGGTCTGGGTTTCAACTCCTTTGGCATTGTCAATAACCATCAGGGCACTATCAACAGCGGTAAGAACCCGATATGTATCCTCGGAGAAATCCTGATGACCAGGCGTATCCAGGAGATTGATTTCATAATCCCGGTAATTGAATTTCATTACCGAGGATGTGACGGAAATCCCACGCTCCTTTTCAATGGACATCCAGTCGCTCACGGCATGGTTTGCCGTTTTCCTGGATTTAACGGCACCAGCCATCTGAATGGCACCACCAAAAAGAAGTAATTTTTCGGTAAGGGTTGTTTTGCCCGCATCCGGATGACTTATTATACCAAAGGTACGCCTGCGCTTAATTTCTTTTAAAATTTTACTGCTCAATTTCTGACCTTCTTCTTTAAAATTACAAATAAAAAAAACGGACCATACTTCGGTCCGTTGAAACATATTTATATAACCGATAATTCGTCTTTTGTCCAGTTTCAGTCAACCTCATGCGATTTTTCTATATAAGCTGCCAATG
The DNA here is from genome assembly GCA_020444175.1 of Desulfobulbaceae bacterium. GTDB lineage: Bacteria > Desulfobacterota > Desulfobulbia > Desulfobulbales > SURF-16 > JAHLLM01. Next base: position 3,936 of record JAHLLM010000072.1, read on the forward strand.
TCGGTGTATAGTTGCGTTTTTTATCACGTACATTTATGCATTTTTTCTACAGGTGATCCATTGTCAGCAAAATTGTCAGCAAAACCACGAAAATCGCGTCCGGCTCAGGCCAAACAACGTCCTTCTAAAAATTCCCGCCCGAATTTCAACAAGAAACAGTATGTTGAGGATGTCAAGTCCCAGGCCACTTCATCCAGCAGAGACACCTTTGCCCAGATTTTGAAAAACCTTATCCCGAGACAGGAAGACAACCGGCGGCGACCTGTTTTGCAGAGTGCCCCCCTTACCCACCTCGACTACATAAATGAACTGAAAATAAAAAACAGCGCTCTTGCATCCTTTTGGAAAAAACACCGTTTGGCAGGGCGTCCCGAGCAGCTTACTCCTTCACCACGCCCCAGACAATACCGGACAACCTCTAAAAGGAAAGCACTCCTGCATGGTCCGACGCTCTATCTGCTGCTCGGAGAAAAGGTATCCAACCCTAAAAAAATGGGCACCTTTCATCCATCTCCCCTTGAACCCGCTGAGCATGAGCAGATTTATCGTTTTCTTCAGCAGAAGTTGAGCGAACCGGCGTACAGGCTTGTGGCCTCTCACCTCAATTATCTCATTATACGGGGCAGTTATCTGGAGCGCGCCGTTATTTTCAACGTAAACATGATGAACGGCCCCCTTGTTCGCAAACTCAAACTGCTGGCCGGTCATCTGCAAAAGCTACAGGAGAGTCCGGTTTCCGCAGCATTTGTCTTTTTTGACCCGAGCCGCTCTGATTACTATCTGGAGAGCAAAAGAAATGATGATGCTCTGCATTTTAAAAAACTTTTCGGCCCGGACCAGCTTTCAGTAAACCATGCAGACTGCCGCTTTCATTTCCACCCGACTTCTTTTTCCCAGGTAAATGAATCAATGGTTCCTGAAATGCTTCGTCTTGCCCAGGAAATGCTCGCGCCAGCCGATTCAGAAAACCTCCTTGACCTCTATTGCGGCTACGGGCTTTTCAGTCACTTCCTGGCTCCACAGTACAACCAGATAACCGCCATTGATTTTGGGGGATCTTCTATCCAGTCAGCTATTACAAACTCCAGGTTAAACAGCAAACGCGGCGGTAAGCTGAAATTTCTGGCAAAACGGATAACCGGCGGATCTCTGAACAATGTTCTTGCCTCTGCACCGGCCCCGGACAGCGTCATTCTTGATCCACCGAAACAGGGCCCTCAATCCGGCGTTATTGAAACAATATGCCAGGCCAGGCCAAAGACAGTGCTCCACATTTTCTGCGGCGTTGACCAGATCCCGGAATCACTCGGCAAATGGAAGGTTAATGGTTATAAGGTTCGCCGAATTGTTCCACTGGATATGTTTCCAGGCACGGCCAATCTCGAGGTCCTAATCCTTCTTAGCGATGCCCGGTAAAATCGCCCTTGCCCTTTTTCATGTTTACCAGTAAAGACAATTCCTGCAGAAAGTTGCCCTTGGGGTGGAAAGCAGCTCAATCGCTACCGACAGGCATGTGACCTGTTGATGTCACCTTGGCGGCTGATCAGCGCCAGGACTTTTTGCAAGATTGTCATCCTTTGCCCAAAAAAACATTTTTCACGGAGAAAATACTATGCCGGAATTTAACAATGTAACAATCATCAAAAAAGCCAATGTTTACTTTGACGGAAAAGCAACGAGCCGCACTGTCATTTTTCCTGATGGCACCAAAAAAACACTTGGGATTCTTTTACCCGGCGAATACGAATTCGGTACAGTTGAGAAAGAAATTATGGAGATACTTGCCGGGGATCTGGAAGTGCAACTCCCGGATGAAAAAGCATGGCAAGAAATAAAAGCAGGAGAGGAATTTGAGGTGCCGGCAAATTCCAAATTCAATATCAGAATTAAGACACTGACGGATTACTGCTGTTCATATATCAAGTAAACATGTAAGGTTCTGTTTCGCGGTATCCTGGTGGGATAGACCCAAACAACCTATCAAGAATAAGACACACGGTTACAAATCGACATAAGAATTAAGGACTACGGTGACAAGCCGTTATTCTTACTTCTTCATTTTCTGAAGCTCCAGAAGTCAGGATGAAGCATGGCCAGAAAGGGGATAAGTTCCAGTCTTCCAACTATCATATTGATGATAAAAATTATTTTGGTCAATACGGTTAATCCTCCGAAGCTGCCCATTGGCCCGATCTCGCCAAAACCGGGGCCAATATTGCCGATTGTCGCAGCAGTGCCAACCAGGCCCACTGCAACATTTCCCTCAATGACAGTAACAGCAAGGGCGGACCCCGTCATCAACACGATATAAAAAAGAAGAAAACCGAGAATTTGTCGCCTGGTATCTTCAGGTACAGTCTTATGGTCTATTTTAATGGGCAGCACTGCCTGCGGATGAACTATCTGGGAAATTTCCCTTTTCAGATATTTGAAACCGAAGAGAATTCGTGTCACTTTAATGCCTCCCCCGGCAGAACCTGCGCAACCTCCCACCAGCATGACGGTAAAAAGAACGGTCTGGGCGGCCACTGACCAGAGGGCAAAATCAGCCGATGAAAAGCCTGCGGTTGTTATTATTGAAACAATCTGAAAAAGACTGTCGCGGATAGAATCGAGCACTCCCATTCTGTTTCCGAAAAAAAGGATCCCGGTTAAGATGATTGAAGTGGTCAGAATGATAAACGAATAAAAACGAAATTCCTCGCTCTTTATCATGGCATTCGGATTACGATGCAGGAGCAACCGGTATTGCAGAGCGAAGTTACTTCCTGCCAGGAACATGAAACAGGTAACAATCCAGGTAACCATCGAGTTGCGGTAACCCATTATAGATTGCGGATGGGGAGAGAAACCGCCTGCGGCCATGGTTGAAAATGCATTGCAGACAGAATCAAAAAAGGGCATTCCTGCTATAACGAGGAACGATATTTCAATGACTGTTAATAAAATATAGACGAGCCACAGAGCTTTTGCCGTATGGGTGATGCGGGGGGTTATTTTTTCCTCAGTGGGTCCCGGGGCCTCGGCAAAGAACATCTGACGACCGGCAACGGCAAACTGTGGAAGGATGGCTACAAAAAGCACGATGATCCCCATGCCGCCCAGCCATTGACTGAGACTGCGCCAGAAGAAAAAATCCTTGGGATAAAGGGAAAAGTCCATCAAAATTGTCGCACCGGTCGTTGTAATACCGGATACCGACTCAAAGTAGGCGTCAAGGGGATTAAGTCCGTAGAAAAGATACGGGACAGCTCCCACTGCGCCAGTCACAATCCAGGCCAGGGATACAATCAAAAAACCCTCATTTCTCCTGAGATCATCAAAATTACGGGAAAACCCCCCATATTTCTGAAAGAAAAATCCCAGACCAACAGAACAGAAAGATGCTGTTACAAAAGGAAGAATTGACGCATATTCATGTTCAAGGAGGGCAACAATAATGGGCGACAGAATTATAACCCCAAAGGCTATCAAAATGAGCCCCAGAGCGTTAAGTATGTTAGCTATCTTCATTTGGAAAACATGGCGGTGATGACCTCTGCACCAAGTACCAATGTAAATTTTTTTCAGCAAATCATCTGATCTGCCGAGGGTTTCTGCCATGAAAAATGGAACTGACAAGCATTTACTGGAAATCCGGAAGTTTCTCAAGATCATTTTTCTGGAAGCTACGCAGCGCTACACCTCTATCTTGCTGAAGTTAAAAACAAAAACAGATCTTCATCTTAAATTACTAAGGAATTGCATGTATTGTCCGGTTTGGCTTCGTATAAAGGTCAGTATAAAAAAATTAGTGATTACCAACGTATTTCAGCCAGCACAAAGAGAGTTCTTAGTTTTTCCTGTCATTTCGAACGGATGTGAGAAATCTTAATATCTGTGGTGACAGATTTCTCCCGTTGGTCGAAATGACACCATTTGCATTTTATGTCTACAAATCAAACTGTTAATGAACCAATAATATATCATTGGCTGAAATTCGTTGGTAATCATAAAAAAATTTTCAAAATTGATTAAATTACCAAAAAGCTATTTCATATCATGCCCTGAAAAATGTATACTTACAGAATCATTATCGACACGCATTCAACACATGAACATTACGTTGACGAACGGTCAACTTTATGATTTTTTACCCTCAAGGGTGTGTATAAATGTGATATTTTCATTATTTGAAGTTGTAAAGGAGGAAAAATGCCGCGGATTATCTGGGACGAAACTTTCAGCGTTAACGAGAAAGAGATTGATGAGCAGCACCAAAAATGGATTTCCATTATTAACGAGTTACATGATTCCCTGATACAAGGGAAAAACTTGACCAACATTACAGGTAAAAGCCTGAAGTCCATGGCCGATTACGGCGAATTCCATTTTCGTTTTGAGGAAGCCTACATGGAGAAACAAGGGTATGAGGATTTAGAGAACCATAAGATTGAGCATGAAAAATTCCGGGAAATGATCAAGAAATACGTCAGAGATGAGGAAGACGGCAAGCTTATTTTAAATACAGAAGTTATGAAAGTGCTGATGGACTGGTTGACAAATCATATATTAATCACAGATAAAAAATACAGCTCTCCGGCTCGGAGTTAAACGGGAAGATATGGGAACATCATGTGCTGCTATCCCCTGTCGAAAAAATCACTATTCGGTCAGAGTTGTTTTGTAGCATATTCCCTCAGCCGATGTTCCGCCCCTTTCCTGCGACATTTTACCACCTTTAAATCGATATCTTCTTATGATATGAATGTATGTATGTAACAACCTGATAAAAGACACTATATAAAAAAATACATACAATATGGGCGCCTGTTTCCCTAACTTCTTTCAACCTCACAACGGATCAGAAAGAAGAACAAAATATTACGGAGAGAGAATCGATGAATGAAAGCATAAGCTTTAAACGCTTTTATGTGTGGTTTTCTGTAATTGCAACATTTGCTGCCATGACGTTATATGCAGATATACTGCTTGCCGCCTCTTACAGTGAATCTGCCCATGCGCAACAGCCCGATATCGGCGTTAGCCGTCCCAGCATAGCCGACAATGGCTATTCCCGCGGCAATTGCGCCCACTGCCATGAACAGCATGCTTCAGTGGATGGTACGGAACCGGAACCTGTTGATAACGTCCCTTCCGTGTTTGCCCTTTTCACTGACAACTTTAACACCTTAAGAACCTCCTATCCTTACTTTGAAGAAGACAACATCTGTTTCTCTTGCCATAACGAATCGGGCACGGCCATGCAGGTGACTAATTATACTTATGCCCAGACCTTTGGGGGGTTTACCCCGACAAACCCGATAAACAGTGTGATGGATGCTTTCAGTACGGCCTTGAAAGAAGGGCACACCGAACATAACTTAAGCGACATTTATAATTACGCAAAATCACATTTCAGTTATTTCAAGGAAGGATCGAACCCCTGCGTGGCCTGCCACAACCCCCACCTTGCCCGCCGTAATAACAGTAATACGAGCGATCCGACCTTAACCGTCATTTCAAGACCGACTGATCATGATAACCTCTGGGGGGACGAGCCTGGAGAGACCATGGCCGATTCCGTTGGCACGGGAACATATCAACCCCCGTATTTTTATTATGGTGCCGGATCTCCAACAACACAATACGAACCAGGAGGCGTAAATTATTCCCATGACGGTTCAAAACTGCCCGATTACAATACCTTTTGCCTTGACTGTCATGGCAATAGCGATGTTTACAGTTCAGTATACGGCAGAAATCTTGTCCAAATAGACTGGTCGTCAAACGGCGATATCCATGGTGGACGTCCTCGATACGCCGAGCATTACAGTTCCACGCCTGGCTATATATTGCGAGCGCCGTACAACACCACTTTAGACAGCACGACACCAAACTATGTTCTCTCCTGCCTGGATTGCCACGAACCACATGGAACCGTCATGTATAATTACAGCGGCTACTATTCGTTCCTTTTGAGGAAAGAAGTTAACGGCGCAAAAGTCGGTTGCTACGGTTGCGGTTGGCCCCTCAACGATGCGGATTACACAATTCTTGATGTCTGCAGTAAATGTCATTCTCTTTCTGACGGGGGAGAGGGTATTAAACATTGCGGCAGCCAATGGGAATGTAAAAACTGTCATTATCACGGCTCTGTTCAGGCTGCAGGCTGCGGACCGTCTAACTGGAACAAGCCTGCTTTTTAACAAGTCTGCAATATTATACCTACGTAAGCCCTGCCCTGATTGTGTCATTCAATTTCAATGAATGACTGTTTTATCTCTGTTTTTTTTGTTTTGTTACACCTCAGCTATTGACCGTCCCACCTTTTCGTCCCCTTCATACTCTTCCACGGTCAGCTTGGCAGTGGAAACGAGACAGGCAATCAGGCCTCTACCAACACTCTCCAAGCTCCATAAACCGGAGCCCCCCATTTCATCTCAAATTTGTTTTTATTCTGCGGAAAGCCCGCATTGAGCTCACACTACAATTCATTACTGCTCTGCAGTGTTCAATTTGGTGCGCCAGCAAGACTTCTATTCATAACCTGCTTATCGGAACGACTCTGGTCAGACAGATGGGTACGGCTGAATAGTGCCGCAAATTCTTTATTTTAAATAACTAAAACAATATGATATGATTTACAAAAATAACAATACCGAAACAATACGGCACATCAACAACTTGAAAAGCCTGAACCTGACAAAATCGCAACAAATACGATTTTGCCAAATATTTTCCCTCCATTTTTCGCAAACAAACCATGAGCCAATGCTAAAATTACGGGGTAAAGATGAATAAGATCGTTCTCACGGCAATGGTTGCCATTATTGTAACCTTTGCCGCAATTGCAGCCTACATATACCAAACACCTCAACAAGCCACACAAAAAAATTATATAATCGGAGTGGTAAATCCAAACCTCGGGAGCATAGAGATTAACCGTGGTTTTATAGCAGGCCTGCGGGAGTACGGCTATATTGAAGGGGAAAACACTACCTTTTTAAAATATACGGGAAAATTCGACATGGACAAGGCCATAAAAAGCATGCTCGAGCAAAATGCAGATCTGATATTCTGCGCCACCACTCCGGCCACCAGAAAAATTAAAGAAGCAACAAAAGATAAAGACGTCCCTGTGGTTTTTGCGATGTTTGATCCGATCAAGTCCGGTGTCATCAATAACCTTGTTCATCCGGAAAATAAACTCACAGGGGTACAGCTCAGCGGAAGCACACCGAAAGCCCTTGAATGGCTTTTAATTCTTGATCCAACTATTAAACATATTTTTGTTCCTATCAAATATGACACAGCGGCGGCTAAACAGAGTATAGCTTCGTTTAAAACAGCAGCAGACCATTTCGGCATCAAACTGGTAATAGCTGAAGTAAACTCCATTCCCGAGCTTGATGATGCGCTTGCCGGCATGCCTCAAAATATAGACGCCATTCTTTTAACGCACTCCCTGCTGATTTCCTCACATACTTCACTCATCGTCGACGCTGCCATCAAACGCAAACTGATTACAATAGCGTCAATAGGACAGGCTAAGGCTGGAGCCCTCATGGCATACGCCATCCGCAATTCCGAGACGGGCAGGCAGGCCAGCCGTCTTGCCCATCTTGCCCTGCAAGGAGTCAAAGTCAACGACATCCCCGCAGAAAAAGCTCTTTTTTTTCTTGAAATAAACCAGAAAACAGCAGATGCAATCGGTCTCAGGATTCCGAATGACATTCTTCTCCAGGCTGATTTCATATATAGATAACTACAATAATGCCTGCCGTGATACAAAAAACCATCCGAAAACGCTTACTGACATTCCTGACGTGTCTTGCTATCCTTCCCCTTCTCTTTGTCGGCCTGTTTCTCAGCTGGAACAACTATACGGTCCATCGAAACCAGGTAAAAGACCTGCAGCGTGCCCTTACAAACCAAGTAGCTAAAAATATTGCATTTTTTTTCCATGAACAAGAACACAAAATCCTGACATACCTCAAGTTATATCATCCTCCTGATATTCCCAGAAATCAGCTTCCGTTACTGCTTTCAAGATTTTTATCCTCATCCAAAATGCCTTTCCATGGAGATATTTTTACTGAAGCAGCAGTACTTGATAAAATGGGAAAGGAAGTTGCACGAAATTCACTTCTGCATTTTCTCACTGAGGATAATTTACGCGACAGATCGAGATCAGATGAATTCCTTATTCCCATGCGTACAGGTGAGAACTACTATGGATCCGTCTACTTTGACCAGGAAACCGGTCAGCCGGGAATGACAATAAGTGTACCTCTCAGGGATCTTCAGTCACAGGCTGTTTCAGGTGTTTTTGTTGCCGAACTTAACCTTATGTCAATGAGAAATCTGATTGAAGATACGAAGATAGGCAAGCAGGGAGTTGCCTATGTAACCAACCCACAGGGCAGAGTCGTTGTTCACCCGAACCCTTCCATTATCCTGAAGAAAACCCACTTTCAAGTCCCTGACAAAGCTGCGATCACAGCAGGTCTTTCGGGGGAAAGCGCCGTGGTGGTGCCAAGCAAACTTGGCTACCACGGCATTGATCTCACGGTGATAACAGAAATACCTACATCCGAGGCATTCAAGAGTCTCTATCATGGATTATTCATTATAGGAGCTATTATTCTTTTGACTTTAATCAGTGCTGTCACCCTCGGATTTATCCTTGTTCGGCAATTTATCATACCCCTTGAATCACTTGCTGTCACAGCGCGGCAGATAAGTCAGGGCGATTTTTCACACCATATTAAATTTAAAGAAACTGATGAATTCGGTGAGCTTGCCAACGCTCTGAACACCATGATGTCCCGGCTGATAAAAACGATTGAGGCTTTTAAGGCTGAAAAGAATTTTGTCAAAAACACCATCGAAGCCCTTTCCCACCCCTTTTACGTTATAGATGCGAAAGATTACAGCGTCAAGCTTGCAAATTCAGCTACGGGCTTCGGCCTTCTTACTGGAAATGAAAAATGCCACCAACTCACCCACAACTCTGATGAACCCTGCTCAGGAAAAGACCATCCCTGCCCCATTGAGGAAATCCGGCGGACAGGAAAACCTGCTGTTATGGAACATCTTCATTACCAGAACGGTGGCGGTGAAACATGTTTTGAGGTGAATGGCTATCCGATTTTCGACGACAACGGCGATCTTGCCCAGATAATTGAATATAACATTGATATTTCTTCCCGTATACAGCTTGAGGAGCAACTTGCCCAGTCCCAGAAGCTGGAAAGCATTGGAAGACTTGCCAGCGGGGTAGCCCATGATTTTAATAACCTCCTGACCCCAATTATCGGCTACAGCGAGATCACTCTTTACAGAATGAAGGAAGAGGACCCCTTAAAAATCCGTATGAAAGCCATTTATGACTGCGCTCGCCGGGCAACGTCACTTACTCGACAACTTCTGGCCTTCAGCAGAAATCAGGTGATGAAATTAGAGGTTATTGAACTCAATAATCTCATTACCAACCTGATAAAAATGCTTAAACGGCTTATTGGTGAAGACATTGAAATGAAGCTCATGCTTCACGATCTTGACGGTCGTATCAAGGCGGACCAGGGGCAGATAGAACAGATAATAATGAACCTGGCCATCAATTCCAGAGATGCCATGCCTTCAGGGGGAACCCTGATAATGGAAACAAACTCGATTTATTTGGACGAAGAATATTGCCGTAAACATCCGGATGTATCGCCCGGCTCATACATCGTTCTCATTGTCACGGACAATGGCGAAGGAATGTCTCCGGATGTCAAAAGCAGAATTTTTGACCCATTCTTCACCACCAAACCACAAGGGAAAGGCACCGGATTGGGACTTGCCACTGTTTATGGAATAGTAAAACAGCTTCAGGGACAAATCTTTGTTTACAGCGAAATTGACAGTGGAACCACCTTTAAAATCTACTTCCCGAAAATTCAGGAGACAGCGAAAAAGAAAAAAAAATCAGCCGAGGAAAGCATGCCCAAGGGTACTGAATCCATTCTTGTCGTTGACGATGAACCTTCAATCCGTATGCTGGTGATCGACACCTTGACCCCCCTGGGATATAACGTTATTGAGGCAGAGGATGGACTGGATGCTCTCCAAATCATCGAAACAACGGATGAAAAATTTGATCTTATTCTCACAGATGTCATTATGCCCAAAATGAGCGGGCATAAACTGGCAGAAAAAATTCTAACAAACTCCCCTGACACAAAAATACTTTTCATGTCAGGTTATACTGATACTGTCATTGTTGATAAAGGTGTTTTGAAACCAGGCATACTTTTTATCAACAAACCACTTATTCCAAGCCTGTTGGCAGCTGAAATACGTAGAATATTTGATAAAAAAACCTGATCCATAAACACAGAAGCAACTTTTTCAGTAAATCCATTCCAAACTGAGCACCACAAGCAAATATTTAACAAAATCGTAAAAAATTCTATTCTGTCTGATTCAGTATTTTAACCTGTTCATTTGCCAATTTGTTCTGGCTCATCGTGGGGCTTTCACCCCTCAGATCATAAACGTGCCTCCATCAAGCTTTCACTTGGCAAAGCAAAACCGCCTTCTGCCCTACTTTAAGAGCCAAATCATCGACTGTAACACCTTGATGCGACAATTTACCTCATGGGCAGAACTACTCACCACATTTTACCTTTTAATATCAACATATTACTCACACAAACATGCATCCACCCCCCCAACACCTAACTTCCTGATGAAACAGAAAACTGTTCACATTGCACACTGTACCCAAAAAAAATTTGTACTTTGGAATATCTCCCCATTATAGTTGTTAGAAACATCGATATTTTTACAAATCTAATAAAAATTTTACATTCTTAATAGCTCATGTCTGTCCAGAAATGAGCTATTAACAGTTGAGAGTATCCTTCATGACAAGTGATTTTGTTGTAGGTTCGCTCACAGAGAAAAAGTAGAAAAATGGGCAAAGAACAGCTTTTCGCAACTTTCATACTCAATTCAGATATCGAGATAGCCATAACTGCAACCCAGGTTGTTGAAGCAGTAACCATCTCAGATAAGCTTCTCCCACTGCCAGGTGGAGTGGACTATCTGGCCGGTATGATGAATCTCCGTGGTACGGTGATTCCCGTTATCAACCTGAAAAAAAGATTGGGTATCGGTGAAGACGTTTACGCTGCTGACAAGAGCATAGCTGTTGTTCAGTCGGAGGGAAATATCTATGGGCTTCTTTTTGAAAACATCAAGGAAGTGCTGCCTGTCGAGTCTGATATGATTGTGCCGGTACACCCTTCTCTTCAGAGTGACGACCGGATTATCTCCGGGATTATAAAACTTGATAATGGAAGAAGGTTGCTGGAGATTCTTGACCTGAATCTGCTCCTGCCGGGCAGTGTTATGAAAGAAATAAGTGAGGAGTATCAGATAGAACAACAGAGACAATCCGGCAATCTGACGATAGAGGCCCACAAAAGTGAGCGATATCTCGTTTTCAGCTGTAACGGCATGGAATATGGTGTCAATGTTGAAGATGTTCAGGAAATAACTCCTCTGACGGAACTCAATAATACATTTCAAAGCGGCAGCATCAAAGGGGCAATTGAATTACGTGGCAAGGTTGTGCCGGTCATTGACAGCCATTTGCTCTTGAATGGTTCCAACGATGAAACAACCGTTACCCCTGACAGCCGGGTTGTGGTTCTCTTTATCCAGGATGTCTATCTGGGGATTCTGGTTAATGCCGTTCAGGAAATACGCGTGGTGGAAGAAAATACAATTATTGCCGTTCCCTTTGCAGATAAGGGTAAAGGCGCGGGTGTTCTCGGCATGCTTGATCCGGATAGAGACAGGAATATCATGTTGCTTGATATGGGAATACTCCTGAAAGACGAATTCGCAGAACTGGAGTCTGTAGCCCAAATCAAAGACGACAGTCAGGCTTTAAATTATGAGAGCAAGCAGTTATCACATCATCTGATAACAGAAAACAGCTACCTCGTTTTCAAGGTTGAAAGAGATTTTGCGGTTGAACTTCATCATGTTCAGGAAATTCTTGAAAACTGCCGCATCATGCCTGTCCCGGACATGAACGGATTTCGGAGAGGCATAATAAACCTGCGAGGTCAGATGGTCCCGGTAATCGACCTCAGACATTTTCTGGGTTATCCCCTCAGAGACGGCACCCGGTCTGAAGATGACAAGTACGTTGTTGCCCAGTCAGGAGACGATGTGGTGGCCTTAATCGTTGATGACATTCTGACAATCCAGAAACAGCAGAAATACTTCCATACACCATCGCTTAATCCCCAGCTTCGCCCGAGACAGGACGCCCTTGACCGCACCATTGAAATGATGACAGAGGATGAAATCAGCAAAAATGTACTGGTCATTAATGTCCACAACTTAATCATGAATCATCTCTAGATGTTGCAGTGATAATTTTTTCATACATATATTTTTATGATTACCACTCATTTTCAGCCTTTCCATACGTCATTCCCGCCTTCGCGGGAATGACTTTTGTGTAGGCAGTATTTTTTGAATTATTAATACATTACAGTACCTGCTGCAAGACTGGCTGAGTTTCAGTGGTAATCACATATATTT
>JAHLLM010000010.1 GCA_020444175.1 Desulfobulbaceae bacterium
GCCCTACACTAATTTTTCAAGGGGTAGATGTCTCACTTACATTGACACAGAGGGGATGCTGGCCAGATACTTCGAAATGAGGAGTTTGAGCTGTTTAAAGCTGAGTTTGTAAAAAAACTGGATGAAATGTCTGAAAACGCACCTAGCGAACTACTTTCTAATGAGCACTTAGTTTCTTTTTTGTATAGATGGAAGCGCTGGGGAGATGAGAATAAAGTTATAGACTGGTTAAAGTGGCAGACTCAGACTTCTGAAGGATGTTTGACCTTGTTAAAAAGGTTTGTAAGTAAATCTTCATCTCAGGCAATGGGCGATTACGTAGTTAAAATTACTACGTACATAAAGCTTGAGAGCATTGAAAACTTTCTAGAGATAGCACCAATCCAAGAAAAAGTAAGGGATATTGATGAAGACAAGCTCGATTCTCAAGCGAAAGAAGCATTGAAGGCTTTTCATGATGCACTTGAAAAGAGAGAAAAAGGAATCGAAGAAGATTGGTAATGAATCTAACAAAGAGCTGTTGTCGGATGACTTTTCCGCTGCGTTCCAAAGTTGCCGCAGAGCACGGCGTTATGTTTACTGATCTGGAAGAATAGGAAATGATAGAAAAACTATTGAACTAACATGACAAAAGAAGAAGACGATTACAAAATTTGCATCTGGGGAACAACGGTCTCTAAACATGAAGCACACAAAATTTGGATTATGTTGCTAGTTGGTCTCATTGGTGCATTAGTTTCTGCAATGATTTTCGGTAAACAAAATAAATTAATTGTCTTCATCATCTCATTTATACTTGCCGTAATTGGCTATTTTGGCGTCGTCAATAAAGTATTTAAAAAGAAGGATTTGCAGTAATACTTTGAAATTAAAGTAAAAAATATAACATCTATATGGCCTTCGGTTGTCAAGGAATAAAGTACCCTATTGGGACGGAAAAGAAGCAAAAATAAGTCTCTCATCATGAAATCAAAGACCAAAAATATATTACTAAGCCTAGCTTTTATTGTTTCTGTCTCCATATCGCTTTATGGAGGTTGTCGGTACGGGGTTGATATTGCATGGAAATTATACACACCTACCTTCGGTATGGATTCATATAACCAAGCTCTATCTGTACAAATAGCTCTCGAACAATTAGATAAAAATAATGTTATTGAAGCTCATAACAAATTAAGTATGTTGCTTAATGCCAACATAATAACTTTGGATGACCTCGTTCGACATGAGGATAAAAATTCAGATATGTTTGTAAATATTTTGAAAAGAATCGTGAAACATCGGCAGAAATATCCTGAAAATTATTCGATTGCTCAAATTAAAAATTCAGACGAGAAGAAAATTTATTCTGCTATAGATAATGTGCTAGAAAAATACAGTAATTAAAGATAACGAATCCAAAAGGCATGGGGGCAAGTCTTGAATTATTAGAAAAATGGTCCATAAGCTCTGAAATCAAAAAAAATGGTGGCCTCTCTGGTGGCGGTTTTAATTCTCTCAGATGCTTTTAACCGTAAATGCCGCATTCCATGCCTTGTAGGATCAAGTATATAAAGGGATAAGAACTATGACTAGCTGCTTCGGGAGCAGGAGAGCACGAATCCTGAAAGGAGCATGCTTCGTTTAACCAAGAAATGCACCAGATGAACCGGTTTATTTCACGATACGCAAATTCAGGAGGGTTTGACTATGCAATGTTTGATGGATCACATTGTATTGAATGTGGAAGACGATGAAAAGATGATCACCTTTTACTCTCAAGTGCTTATGCTTGAGACTGAACGTCTGGAAGAATATTCAGCAGGGAAAATACCTTTTCCATCTGTGCGGCTGAATCCAAATACGATCATAGATCTGTTTCCCAAAAATATGTGGCAGGCTCGTACAGGGACTGGACAGGGTCGCGTTTATCTGAACCATTTCTGTATTTCTCTCAGCAAAGAGGAGTGGCAGGAGCTAACTGCTCGGCTCAAGGCCAACAACATTGATATTGAGGAAGGGCCTGTTCAACGTTGGGGTGCGCATGGTACCGGAACTTCCATTTATTTTCGAGACCCGGAAGGAAACCTCATTGAGGCGCGATATTACGAGGGACAGAGTAGCACAAAGACGTGTATGCTTGGATCATAACAACAATTCATAATCCATATCTGTTGCACAGGTTGTCATCATAACAAATAGAGAGGCAAAAAGGAGCCGGATAATACCAACTCTTATCAAGCTTGAGGTCTGGAAGCGAGTAAAAGGTAAAATGGGGCGAACCAAAAAAAGATTTATTATTGAGATACGATCCCACGATTCCCGTCTACCTGTATTTCTTGACCTTGTTTCAGGGTGCGGGTTACACCGGGGATAGCCATTACCGCTGGTATTCCATATTCACGAGCCACAATGGCCGCATGGGATGCAAGCCCGCCTGTTTCGGTTACCACCGCTGTTGCCGTGGCAAAGAGCGGCGTCCAGGCCGGATTCGTGTACGGACAGACCAGCACTTCACCAGATAAAAGTTTACCAAACTCATGCTCCCCGCGAATGATCCTCACTTTGCCCCGGACAATGCCCGGGCTTGCGGCGATTCCTTTGAGTATTTTTCCCCTGACAGTGATTCCGGCCCTTTCTGCCTGCCAGTTTGCATTCACCAGCCGGTAGGTGGCGCGGCGACGCTCCAGCAATTCGTGAACAGTTTCCTTTGCAGGGGGCTTGTTGCAGAGCCAATCCCGGATTTCTTCGTACGTCAGGTAACCAATATCGTCATCACGTTCAAGAACGCCTCGCTCAAATAATCTGCGTCCCCACTCGGAGGAAATTTCCTGGAGCGCATCAAGGGGGCGGGTTAAGTCATAGTGGCTTTTTTCCCGAAATGCATTCAAGCGATACAGATGACGCCACAACCAACGAAAAGCGCTCTGCATGCCCGGAATATGCCGCAACCGTTTCTCCACAAGTGAGAGGGCTGCCTGGTGACGAGAACGTGCATGTTCGGGATTTCCGGTTCGGTTCTCTGCATCGACTAGGCTTGAGAGGAGTTGCCAGACTTGTTTTTGGTCCTGTCGCCAGGTCGGAGTTGTCAGGTACCAGCAGGATCCTTCACGGTGCCCATATTTATCTATGAAAGATTGAAAGCTTGCAATAAAGTTTTGACCCTCTGGCGTTTCTTGCAAGCGATGCGGAGCTGCATGGCGGACGGAGTCGAGAATTTCAGGGTTTCGGCGTGCCAGACGGGAAAGCTTCCAGAGATCCTCATTGAGATTGATGGTTGGAGTCTCAATGCCGGCCATGAGATTCGACATGATTTCATCTCGTTTTTTTAACCCAACAGCCAGAGCCACTAAGAGCCGAAGCAATGATTCCGCATGGATGCCGCCGGCGGCGCTCATTCGTTTGTACAAATGCTTTTCCCAGACGGCAAGTATTGTCTCTGCCCTGTTAAAAAGCTCCTCATTGTCCATGGAAGAAAGATCCAACGATTCCGAAACGGTTTGCACTTCCTCGCTGGGGCCATTTTCCCACCAGCTGAGCCAGTCGGTTTTTAATTGACGGAAGAGAAGGGGAGTGCCACGAAAATACATCAACCATAACCGATGGATAGGTGGCATCCGGTAAGCCTGTCGCCAAAGCTGGGCCATGACTTCCTCCTCATCATTCTTCCTGATAAATGCTCCGGTCTCCCTGATGGAATAGAGATGCCCGCCAAGCAAACGTTTGACAACAAGGTTATCCAGAGGCTTGGGAGCAACCACATAGCGCTCATCGGCAAAGGGTTTGATCATTTTATCAAGGAGTGAAGGCTTGCCAAGAGGCTCGATAGTGTCCACGGACGTTTTCATCAGTGCTGTCATGGGACGGGATTGCAGGAGATGGATTGTTTCTTGCGTTATGGCAAATTCGATATCCTGGGGGGCATGGAAGTGCTCCTCAATGCGAAGGGCCATGCTGCACAGTTCCTTCAGCAGTTTTGGGTCGAGGAGTTCCGAGCTGTTTTTTCCCCCGGTTTCTGTGAGAGATGTCCGGTCAACCCGGTAAACATCTCCGGCAATTTTTCCGGAAACAAGTGCCTCACCAAGGCCGGGCACTATCTCGATCCGGATTTGATTATCGTCCGGCATCAAAGGGTCTTGGCTGAAAAGCACTCCGGCCGCCTCAGCAGGGATCATTTCTTGGATGATTACGGCCATTTGTGCCGAGAATTGGTCTATGTCCCGTCGCTGGCGATATACAAGGGATCTGCGGCTCCAAAGTGAAGACCAGCATTTACGAACGGCAAGAAGTAAGGCCTCCGGTCCTTGAATATTAAGATAGCTTTCGTATTGACCGGCAGAGGATACCCCTTCCTGATCCTCGCAGGTTGCCGAAGAGCGAATCGCCACGACCGGGCTTTTCATTTGGGAATATCGATCCAGAAGCATGCTGGACATATCCTCATCCAGGGGACAGTGTTCAAAAATCTCGGAAGCAGTTTGCTCCACTGCCGACCAATCCTGTTCCTCAATCAATGGAAATATCTTTTCGTTCAGACCGCAGTGTATTGCCTGCTCCTGATAAGCCGAGGTTGTAAGGACCAGAGCGTTTGGAACATTCATTCCAAGTTGTATCAATTGAATAAGGCTTGCACATTTTCCCCCGACCTCGGCATTATCCGAACGCGTACTTTCATTAAGTTGGAGTATTTTCATTGCTCACTCCTTTTAGAATGAACTGCCAAACGGAATGGAGCAGAGATTCACTGCTGCCGTTATCTGTTACAGTGGCAAGCACCACTCCCTGATAAAGGAAAAAGATGTGCAGGGCCAACTCCCTGGCTGTGAGGTCCTGGCGGATTTGTTCTTTCTGCTGCGCTTTGGAAACAAGGCCGGTGAGTATTTCAAACAAGCGTTTGCGAGCCGGTGTCGGATTTGACATATATTCCGGATCGACCATGCTGTATGTGCAGATGAGGCTTACCTCTTCGATGTTTTCCTCGGCCTCATGTACCATTACGGCAATCATCTGCCGTATCAGTTCCAAAGGAGGAGTAGACGGATCTGCCCGGTCGAGAAGCTTTTCAACAAGATCCTGAAGTCTTTGTCCATAGAGCCTCAGAACACCTTGTTTGGCTCCGAAGTGATTGAAAAAGGTGGCACGGCTGTACCCGGCTTTCTCGGTTATTTCATCCACCGAAGTTTCATTAAAACCCTTTTGCCGAAACAGCTTCATGGCAGCATCGTAAAGATTCTGCTTTACCTGAGTATTCTTTTTTTGTCGTAATCCTTTCGTGGCCATTTCATCCCCCCCATGTTATTTTTAGACTTTGGTGTAAAATTATACTTGGGTATAAAAAAGTCAACATAAAAAAACAGTTCATTGATTATTGAAGATAAGGAACAGGTTTTTGGCGAAGGAAGGCTTGAAGAGTTAAAAGAAATAAATCTGCCGCGTAGCGGCTTACTTGAACCACTCGATAAAAGGGCAGCAAGCTGCTCAAGGGCAGAAAATGTTTTATGCAGCCACTTTTCTTTTTAAAGCGGGAAAAATAAAAAAGAGAACAAAATGTACTGATTGAGCCTCTAATCCTTCATTCTTATGAAAACCACACACTCTCTTAATATATTCCTGTTTTTTCTGGTTGGCTTGATTGTGCTGGCCGATTTTATTGTCTCCCCTGTATATGCCGTTCCGGAAGCTCCGGGTCAGCCTCAATCTGAAAAAGTTGCTCTTGACTCTTCTGGTGTGGCGAAGCTTGAGTCTTGGATTACGGATCTCAAAGAAAAAATAACAGCAGCCCAGGAGGCGGAAAATGAAGGGACTGCAAAGCAGTTCGGGGTAAGCGTGGCGCAGTTGCAGGAGCAGACCGCTCTTCTGCGCGAGATAGAAGGGAACTATCAACGTCAGATCACGGCATTAAAAAGACAGGAATCCCTGCAGAAAGAGCAGGAAAATCTAGACAAGGAATTCGCCTCCCAACAGGAGTTGCTGGTCGCCGAGCCTCCACCTTACAGTCTGAGCACCTATGATGGTTTGCTCGATCAATTAGCCACTGCGGACAAACAGGAACAAACTGCAAACGTTTCCTTAAAAGCAAGCAGGAAAACATTGGAGGAGGCCAAAACAAGACTTGAGGAAGCAAGTCATAACGTGCGGGAGGCCCATGAGGAATTACAGGCTCACACCAATAAGGACAACGGACTCCTCCTGAACTGGAATCTTGAACAGGAAAGAATCAACAAAGAGCTGGCCCGGGCTTCCCTTGATCTGGAGAGGTTGTACGTGGCCAACGCGGAAGATGAGCTGCGGCTGGTCCAGTTAAAAAAACAAATTATCCAGCGCCATGTTGACTGGGTTCATTCCAGGTTGAGCTATGACAGGATCGATCTCAATAAGAATCTTGAAATGCTTGAAGAGCAGCGGGCGACCCTCATCAGTCGCATCGATACCCTGCGCCGGGAACAACAGGACGTTGAAAATGCCTGGATTGCAGCCCAACAGGAACTCGAAGCAGCCCAGGCCACAGTAGACGAAAGCGTGAAGAAAAGAGCAGTAGCTTATCTCAAGGCCCGCGAAGCCTGGCGCGAGACCTACCAGAATGTGCTGGAGCAAACTGAAAACATCCTGCTCCTGTTAAATCATGCCGAACAGGTCTGGCAGCGTCGGTATGCCTTGCTTGGTGAAAATTATACCTTTGAGCAGCTCGGCAACTGGCGCCAGGAAACCGATAATCAGATAGAATCCATCGGCCGGTTGATAGATGTCAAAGAAAATTATCAGCAGAAACTGCAGGCGGAAATAGCCTCCATTCAGAAACAGCTTGCCGAAGAAGAGGACGAAAAACTCAAAGAACATCTGGAAACACATGTTGCTGCCATGAACAAAATGGCGGAGCGGAACTTTGAATACCAGACCCTGTTGCATAGTGCGCTTACTGTCGAACAACGCTTCCTGGAAGAGATCGATGCGATCCTGAAAAACGGCGCCCTTAATCAGAAGCTGAAAAGTCTGGGGGCCAAACTTCAGGGCCTGTGGGAATTTGAGCTATGGGTGGTCGATGAACGCTCGGTTACCGTGAAAAAGGTCACCATGGCGCTCCTTATCCTTGTTCTCGGCATGCTTTTGGCCAGATTGATCGGCCGGACAATAATCAGGCGCTCCCTGCGCCGTACGGGCTTTGATGAAAGCGCAACAGCGGCGGTTGAACATCTGCTGTCCTTGCTTGCCCTGCTGGTTCTGATGATTTTTGCCCTGCATTCGGTCAACATACCGTTGACTGTCTTTACCTTTCTGGGGGGCGCTATTGCCATCGGTGTCGGTTTTGGAGCCCAGAACCTGCTTAATAATTTTATCAGTGGCTTTATTTTGCTGGCGGAACGTCCGGTTAAAATAAACGACATGATCGAGGTGGAAAATAATTTCGGCATCATCGAGAAAATTGGTATGCGCTGCACCAGGGTGAGAACGCCTGGAAATATCCATATCCTCGTACCAAACAGCAGTTTCCTGGAGAAGAATATAATCAACTGGACCTTGTCAGATCGGGAAATCCGTGGCAGCGTCGCCATGGGAGTGGGGCATGGTTCCGATACTAGATACGTCACGAAGCTCATGCTGAAAGCGGTGCATGAACATGAAAAGATACTGGATCATCCTGAACCGGTTGTCTTGTTTGAAGATGTGGGCGAAAGTTCCTTCAGGTTTGTCGTCTATTTCTGGTTCAGCATGAAAAACCTCTATCTTCTGGAGCAGAGAATCATTGAAAGCAATATCCGTCATCGGATAATTGAATTGTTCCGGGAAGAAGGTATTGTGACAGCCTACCCGCAATGCGATGTCCACCTGCATACAGCCAAACCGATGGAGATGAAGATTGATCCATCAAACGTCAAATGATCAAATGAATCATGAATGTACAAAATGAAGGTCATGAAGAAATCTCTAGTATACAAAAAAACATGGGATTACATTTCACAATTTGCGGTGATTGTTACTGCTCCGGGACAAGGTTCTGATTTTGTATCACGGTTTTTCGCACTCAATGCGGGCATAAATGAAGACCCTGTAACAGGTTCTGCCCATTGTACCTTAATTCCCTATTGGGCAAAACGATTGAACAAAAACAAATTGCACGCCTCTCAGCTATCAGCTCGAAAAGGAGAGCTCTTTTGTGAGTATTCCGGGGATAACGTCATTATTTCCGGACATGCAACATTGTTTGCTAAAGGGGAAATATACCTTTAAGACAGAAAAGCCTGATGCTTATATGAGAAAAGGCCTCTTAATACAAATTTTATGCATGCCAGGTTTCCTCAGCCAGGTGCAGCTTGTTGGCTGAAGTTGAATTGAAAAACTATCCAATGCTCCAATGAACCTGAACAGCTTGATGGCACTTGCCATAGAAGAAGCAAGACAGTCACTCCGTGAAGGCAATAGCGGCTTTGGCGCCGTGATTGCCAAAAATGGCAGTGTTGTTGCCCGGG
Organism: Desulfobulbaceae bacterium; assembly: GCA_020444175.1. Taxonomy (GTDB): domain Bacteria; phylum Desulfobacterota; class Desulfobulbia; order Desulfobulbales; family SURF-16; genus JAHLLM01. The sequence goes on from JAHLLM010000010.1 coordinate 8,445, forward strand.
CCCACGATACTGATACAACGTCAGGAGATCCCACCGCCCATGCGGAAATGAGTGCGATACGGATGGCATGCGCCCAAATCGGCAAGGATCTGGGCAAGTGTGTTCTTGTCTCTACCCATGAACCGTGCCCCATGTGTTCTACTGCAGCCATCTGGGCCGGTCTGGAAGAAGTTGCCTATGGATTCTCAATAAAGGAAGCCATCGAACAGGGAAGAAGACGGATCGATTTCCCAATGAAGAGGATGTACAGCGAGGCAGGAAAAAATATTCTGGTCCACGGGGGAGTGCTGCAGGAAGAGTGTTCAATGCTCTACAATAAAGAAGTCCGAGAGCAGATCAGCTTGCTGCGTGGTGCCAACGAGGAAAAATTGCAGCAGCAGGCAAGTCAATTATGCCGAAAACGAGTTTCGTGGTTTAAACAGAATTACATTTCCCAAAAGCGTACAACAAAAAGCGTATTGGATGAAGCATACCAATTATTTTTAGACAAGCTCGCAATAACGGCAGAAGAAGCTCCGGTTAAACTGCGTGAGGCCGACAAACTTGTTATTCACTCACGGAATTTCTGCCCTACTTTGGAGGCATGCAAAATTCTAGATATGGATACACGGTTTGTCTGCTTGCACCTCACGGAAGGCCCGACCAGGGAATTATTGCGCCAGATTGATCCAAGGCTGAATTTCAAACGAAATTATGAAAAGCTGCGACCCTACACTGACTATTGTGAGGAAATGATTCTGCTTGAGTAAACTGGAGCCAGACCGGGCACTCCTGAGGGGCAACAGAGCCGGTAATCAATAAAAAATTATCGTTTCGCGATAATTTTTTATTGAAAAATAGTTACACAATTGGTATCTTCCTAAAAAAAACAGGAGAAGATGCCATGGATAACTTGTCAAAGATTAAAAAAATAAGTAAAAATTTTCACTTGCTCCTTTCTTTCCTGCTTGGGGTGATACCACTCTATTATATCCTGTACTGGATGCTGATTAACCATCTTCCGGAAACACTCATCAACGTAAATACGCATGCTACCCCGTTAATTGACCATTCATTACCAATCAAATTGCAGCTACTCGGATTCATCACAAGCTTATTTCCTCTTTCGGCCTTGATTTATGGACTCTTAAGCATTCGAAAACTATTTTCATTTTATAAACAGGGCGTGATATTTTCTTTTGAGCATGTCCGCCTCTTTAAAAATACTGCCAAATCTCTTCTTAGCTGGGTTATTTTGTCAATAATCTATGAATCCGTTAAAAGTGTCTTGTTCACGGCAGGAAATCCTCCGGGCAGCAGGATTCTTCAGGTTGGCTGCAGTTCGGCAGAAGTTGCCACACTTATAATAGGGGGAATTCTCCTTGTTATTGCCTGGGTCATGGATGAGGGAAGAATTCTAAGTGAAGAGCACAAACTCACTGTTTAACTGGAGCCGGGATGCCGATAATTATCAATTTAGATGTGATGCTGGCAAAACGCAAAATGAAGTCAAACGAACTTGCAAAACTGATTGGCATTACGGAACAGAATTTATCGATTTTAAAGACGGGAAAAGCCAAAGCTGTTCGCATTTCCACACTGGATGCCATCTGTAAACACCTGGAATGTCAACCCGGCGATATTCTGGAATATACGGATACCGATTGATCATCATCCCCCTTGCTCAACTCAAGGTGGTCTAATAAAACAGGACCCCAAAGCATGACAATCTCGCAAAAAGTCCTGTAGCTGACCATCCGCCAACGCAATATCAACAAGTTACACACGTTCCGGCGGCGGTTGAGAGGGTTTTTACGAAACCGTCAAAGCATGAAGCTTTTAAAACAGTTGTAAAGTTGGTGATAATAACAAGTGGCAAAGCGAAATGATTGATTTTATGGAATAGAAACAATGAACAATACGTTGCAGAATAAAAAATTATGATAGTCGGCGGCAGTTCCGCCGATTCATCACAGGTTGAATGCATCATCTTTGCAGTCTGCTTGATTTCCGTCCGTGTTTGCCAGGGAGAGTACCAATGAAAACCCTTTTTGCTTATGGAAGCCTGATGTGTAAGGATATCATGCAGGAAATATCGGCATGCAGCCTGTCACATGTTGCCGGAACTCTGAAGGGATACAGTCGGCGGTGCGTAAAAGGGGAGCATTATCCTGCTCTTGTGCCTGATGCTCCAGGGCGGGTTGAGGGAGTTGTATACCGTAACGTGCCTGATTCAGCCTGGAAGCGGCTTGATCGTTTTGAAGGAGAGATGTATGAGAGGCGGCTCGTGGAGATTGAAATAAATGATGGAACCATAGTACCCGCAGAAACTTATGTGGTGCATCCGGAATTTCTGAACCGTGTCGACAGTGCAGACTGGGATTTCGCTGATTTTCTCCGCAGCGGCAAAGCGCTTTTTAAGCAGCAATATAAAGGATACCGTAAATTGTAAAAGAATCATCCGGCACTGAGTGTCAGCAAAAAACGGATCTGTAAGGGCGGGCTTTTCCCGTCCTTTTTTTATGCCCTGATTTTTTTGATGAACGCCAGCAAAGTTTTTGATCTGACCATCAGCCAACCCAAGTGCAATTGCTTGTGCGCGTCGTTCCGGCAAGGGGTGAGTGATGCAGCAGCGCTTCCCATGGGAACTATGCTTGTTTTTTAAAGGGCCAAAGAACGATTATTACTATCATTTTAATGATAACCGTTTGGCAGGATCATGCAGAGTAAGAAGTGCTTGTGGATATTCATTAATTTGTTATCAACTGTGAAAAATTTAAAAAAAATTTAAAATAAGAACTTGTAAAAAAACTACACAGTGGTATAGGACAAATAAGATGTTTGATAATGTCAACTCTGAAAATTGCTATTATTAATCATCTTATTAAGGGGTAACGGGGTATTTCGTGTAAGCAAATCCTGAAATTTTTGAATTTTTCGATCGACTTGAGAAAACCGTTATTCTGAAGATTGTTTTAAAAAATGAAAGCAAATTGACACTTTATAATATTTATAATTCACAGCAAAAATCAAATTATCTCGCCTCAAATCATCCCCCCTGACATGTAAGAACTTCATTTAATGCTTCAGAACACGAGTCGCATTTCCGGCTGAAGCATTGTCATTACATAACAATTTTTTGTTTCGTATATCATTTTCACTATTCATTTTGATTAGTGAAAATTACTAACTATTCGCATTTAATATGTGACCTGACAATTTTATAGATTGAAAGTCTGTGTTGACAACAGACGTACTTATTGAGGAATGGAGATAATTTAGTATTGGGGTTGACTAATGCCCTAACAGGCTGTTGAAAAACTACTGCGCTTGCTGATACTGCGTCAAAATTCGGCTCAAAATGCTCATTTACTCCATGTAAACTGTGCTTTTTCGCCTCATTTTCACCCTGAAGGGCATAAATCCTTGTCTCCGCTACGCTCGCTACATTTTTCAACAGCCCGCTGAAGGGCATTGGATTTTAAATAGTCGCATCCGGAATTTTCCGGGTGGTGATGTAAATGAGAACAATGTAAGGAGGAGTAAAGGGAATGAAGAAAAAATTTACTCTGGCTGCCATAACCCTTTTGGGTGTTGCAGTCACATTCGGAGCAGGCATGAGTTTTGCCGGGGAAGATGCTGGGTCAAGCAGTTCCTGTATTAAATGCCATACCGATCTGGAAGAAATGGACAGTTATGGTGCCGCCTCGGCCAGTGGCGGCGCTGCAATAGCCGGTTGAGGCGTTTCTGCCCCTCAGGTGAGGGGCCGGGATAACTATGGTGTGGCCAAGGATTTTGTCGATTCCGTTCATGGCGAAGTCGGCTGTATCAATTGTCACAACGGGCATAACGTTGATGATATGGAAGAGGCCCATGAAGGCGTAATAAAAGATCCTTCCGAGGAAGGAGGAGGCGGTGTCTGCAGGGACTGTCATGACGACATTACCGATACCTTCAAAGATGCCATGCATTATAAATTGAACGGCATCATGGACATTGTCGGCACCATCACCTCTCCACATAAGATGGGCGACACGTTGCTGCCCGAGGCATGGAAACTTGACTGTGCCGACTGTCATGCAACCTGTGGCGGTTGCCATGTTGCATGGCCTGAGGTCGCCAAAGGCGGCTTGCTGGATCGCCATCGTTTCAAGAAAACGCCTCCAATGGAGAAAACCTGTTACGGATGCCACGGTTCACGCTTTGCCGGTGAATACATGGGCCTTTTAGGCGCGACTGCTGATGTGCATTACGAAAAGGGACAGATGGTCTGTGCCGACTGTCATACCGGCAACCAGTTGCATAATACCCAGCCCGATGGTGTGAATCGATATTATGCCACGGAAACAGCCAGATGCGAACAGTGTCATCCTGACACCAAATCAGGCAGCTCAAAGATCGCCATGCATAACGCACATCCGGAAGGAACCATTGCCTGTGCTGTGTGCCATGCCAATGAGTATTTCAACTGTGCCAACTGCCATGTGTCTTTGGATATCAAGCAACCTGGTCAGATTAAGGTTATTTTCCCGTCAGATCCGCTGGTAACCTTTAAGATCGGCAAAAACATAGATCGTTCGCCGCAAAATCCATATAAATACAATCTGGTTCGTCATACTCCTATGAAGAAGGATTCGCTTGCCTCGCTCCGCTACTTCCAGAAAGTGCTGAAAGGGCAACCCGGTCCGGAAGACCTTGTAGCAAACTATGACGCCCTGCCAACCTGGAACTCTGCATCTGTTCACAGTATCCAGAGGAAAACCAGGCAGAATCAATCCTGTAATTCCTGCCACGGACAAAAGGAACTTTTCCTGACCCAGGACGATCTCGTTCCGGAAGATCCGGCAGCCAACAAAGATATTATTGTTAACAGGATTCCTGCCCCAATTAAGGAATAATCGGTTTTGGCAGTGCACGCGCAAAACAAATTATCATTGTGCTAACAAGGAAATATAAGGAGTATTTTCATGAAAAAGAATCTTTTTCAATCAGCTATATTCATGCTGCTGTTTGCGCTGGGAGGGTTTATCCTTCCGGCAGTAGCTGCAGCTGCAAGCGACCCCTTGGTGTCAACTGACTGGCTTTCCAGGAACCTTCAGGCCAAAGGACTCGTTCTTATCGATGTAAGAACCGAAACAAACTATGGAGTTGGACATATCCCAGGTGCGGTCAACATGGGGTATAACGGCTGGGAACCTTTTAATGATGACAGGGAATGCCAGTTGAGGCCGACTCCTGCTCAGTTTACAGAATTAATGCGCAAGTTGGGTATCAACAGTTCAAGTCATGTGGTTATCTATGATCACGGTAACACTATCAGTGATGCTACCAAGGGAGCTGCTGCATACTGGGTTCTGAAATCAATGGGTCATCAGAATGTTTCCTATCTGAATGGCGGATTTACCAAATGGACTTTTGAAGGCAAAGAAATCGACAACCTTAAACCAACGCCTGCAGCAGGGGATTTCACGGCAAAACCTGACATGGATAAAACCGCAGATTTTGATGATGTTAAGACTAAAGTCAACAATAAAAATGTTGTGTTTGTTGACTCCCGTACCCCGGAGCAGCATTTTGGCGTTGAAAAACGAGGTGATGTTGAGCGTTTTGGTCACATCCCCGGATCCATCAGTCTTCCTGCTCTATATCTGACCAATGCCGGTGCCAACCGTGCTCCTGCCACTGTTAAAGACAGAAAAATTTTGGCGGAGATCGCTCAGGGTGTCGGCTTGCCGTCCGATAAAAACACGGAGATCATTGTTTATTGTAATACCTGCCAGTTTGCCGGTATGGGTTATCTCGTTCTCCAGGACGTTTTAGGATACAAAAATGTCAAAGTCTATGACGGTTCCATGCTTGAATATGCTGCCTCGGAAGAGCTGCCCCTGGCTAAATTCGCATGGGGTCATGTGACCCGCTAAAATGACAGCAACAATTATGGAGAATAATGATGAATAAAATAAACACGTTGCGTAAGTTAATTCTGGTCAGCCTTATGGTCATGCTTGCTCTGCCGGGCCTGGCTCTGGCTGATGGTGGTCTTGTCAGTGTTGACTGGCTTTCGAAAAACCTGAACAAAAAAGACCTCGTCATTCTTGATGTGGGCGCCTTTACTCATTATGAGAAAAATCATATTCCGGGAGCCGTCAAGGCATTTGGTCCCTGGCAGACAATGAACGGCGAGTTTGTTGGTTTTATGATGCCGACAATCGATGATACGGAGCAGATGCTCCGTGATTTCGGTGTTAACAATAACTCTTTTGTCGTCGTTTATGACGAAGGAGTGACCGATAAAGACACTGCAAAAAGTGCCAGGGCCATATGGACGCTGCATGCTCTGGGGCATACCAACGTTGCCATGCTGGATGGCGGTTTTTCAGCCTGGGAAGTTGCAGAAAAAGCTGTAACCACCAAAACGACAATCTCTGGGCCCGGTAACTTTCAGGCAAAGTTTAATGCCGCAAAACTGGCAACCCTTGCTGAAGTAAAAAGTAAAATTGGCAAGCCAAATGTTGTCTTTCTTGATACCAGGATTCCGGAAGAGCATTTCGGACATGAGAAGGTCAGCCACATCAAACGGTTCGGTCATCTTGCCGGTTCACGGCTGTGGCCTGCAAAATATATGACCAATGCCGGTGTTGATTTCGCACCTTCTTTTCTGAAGGATGCCAAGGTTCTTGGACAGATGGCAATGGGCGTGGGTATTCCGGCTGATAAAAATGTTGAGATCATCACCTTCAGCAATCACGGAAAATCGGCAGCCATGGGTTATTTTGTCCTTCATGACATTCTTGGCTATACAAATGTTCAAATTTACGATGGATCCCTGCTGGAATATGCTCCCCTCAAGGAGCTGGATCTGCAGACAAACGGCTGGGGATATAAATCCATGTAAGTCTCACTGCAATCATTACTGATGCAGGTCGGGAAACCTCTCCCGCCCTGCTAATAAAAATAACGGGGCACGTTTTTGGCGTGTCCCGTTATTTTTTTGTCAACAGGGCAAAAATGATACCCTCCTGAAAAAACCTCGTACCTTGCCAAACTTTTGAGTTTTTTTGAACCGTTTGTCTGTCTCCGGGCTCTTAACATCATGACAAATGGAGGAGTATGGGATATGACACGCCTTAAGGCGCCGGAGTGCTTTACATAATTTTCTGCCCAGACACGTGTCCCGCAGGGCAAGGAGTATGTCCACAACCCTTGGGGCTTGCTCTTTAAGAATAGCTCCTGCATAACTTCCACTCCAAAAGCTGAAAAATGAGCAATGCCGATTTTTCATCCTGAGATTTTAAAATACGAGGTGCAGGATGCCCTCAAATATTGGATTTTTATTCCTGCCTCTGTCATAGGCTCCGGTAAATTCATAGATTATGTCTTTTCCCTGCCGACAATACCCCATGTTGCGTTGCTGCAAATTGCCGCCTGCATTTTGCTTGTGGCCGGCATGGTGGTAATCCGGCGCGCCATGCATGATCTCAGCCTTTATGGCAAAGGGACGCCAAACCCGCACAGGCCTCCCAAGATTCTGGTTCGGCAAGGCGTTTACGGCATGTGCCGTCATCCCATGTTTTTGGGGTATGACCTGGCAGCTCTTGGCGTTGTTCTGCTCTGTAACTCACCGGCCATGCTTATTGTCAGCTATCCCGTTTTTGTATTTGTTCAGATCCGGTTCTTGCAGAAGGAAGAGCAATACCTGGCTCGACGATTTCGCAAAGATTTTATAGAATACAAGGACCTTGTGCCTTTTCTCGTCCCATTCAGTCTTTTCAGGAGGAAACATCAATGATTCAACTTGACGCTCTGCCAAAGTTTTATAGCGCGGTAATGGACCACCGCGATGTGGAAAAAGAAATTAATCGATTACTCAAATGCAACCTGGAGAAAAAGTATACTTTCTCAAAAAAGGATAAAACAGGAGTCCTGAAATACGCCCAGAAGAATTTTTTCTCGATTCTGTTTCTGTCCATATACAGAGCCCTTGATATTTCAAAACAGAGACGGGGCTTTTACGGGCAGATCAACCATTGTCTGCGGGGGCTGGTGACCGGTACCGACAACCTGCTGGACAACGAATACAAGGAAATGCTGCCCCTTGCCTTTCCTGAATCGGCAATTCGATTCAAGAGTGTCATGCACATTCTTTTGTTTGACAGATTCCTTTTCCAGATTGTTGAACGTGGAGTGGGAGAGGGATTGATCAGTCGGGATGATGTTGATAAGGTACATAAAGGCCTGTTTGAAGCCCTGGTGCCCATTGGTGCAGAAGAATCCCAGGAAGAGGGCGGTATCACCGAAATTTTGACACCAAGGGAAATTCTTTCCTCTGTTCACATGTACAAGGGCGGCAAACTCTTATGCCTGTCCTTTGTAGCTCCAAAGATCCTGGAGCCGGAGAAGGCCGATGCCCTGGAGCGGGCCGAAAAGGGAATTTACAGTATAGGAATGGCATTGCAAATCATCGACGATCTGACCGATTTTTATGAGGATATCCGCGACAAGAACCATAATTATCTTGTTTCTTCCATATACCACCAGGGCACTGAAGCGGAAAAAGAGGTTCTTGCCGCTATCCTGCAGGACAGCACGGACAGAGGGCCAATTGAAACTCTTTTTGAGAATTCCACCCGCCGGGTTATGAAACAGGCAATCGGCGAAGCCCTGCAGGGATTTGATATCCTCAATAAGACGGGATACTGGTTGTCGCGGCGCAATGCCTACAAACTTATCCGCTATCTCTTCAAGTTGCGGGGAGTAGAGAATCTGCTGCCTTTCTTTCCTGAGGAAAATGAACATGATACGGTCCTTGGTGACTATTCCACAAACAGCAGCGGCGCTTTAACAGAACTGATCACCCATGGATAACACTGTTCTCACACGCGGTCGGCACTTAAATCATGTTGCCTGGCTGTATGACCCTGTCATGGAGAGGCTGTCTTTTGGCCGAGAACGCAAGTTTCGTGAAAAAACGCTGCAGCATATGGATTTTGCCTCAAACGACAGGATTCTGGACATTGGCTGCGGCACCGGCAGCCTGACGCTTTTGGTGGCTCGTCAGCTTGAGGAGGCCAGCCTGATCACCGGCATTGATGCGGCACCAAAAATGATTGCAATCGCGCGTCGCAAGGCTGCCAAGCTTGGATGTCCCGCGGTTTTTTCAGTGGGTGTTTCAGAGGAGCTCGATTTTGAGGACGCCTCCTTTGATTTTGTTGTGAATTCCATGTTTACCCATCATATTGACCACGAGTTGAAACAACGATCATTTCAAGAGATGTATCGTGTTTTAAAACCGGGCGGCAAAATACTGACTGTGGACATAGATCGACCAACAACATTACTGGGTGCGCTCATGGGCTGGGGGGCGCGTTATCTCCTTATCCAGGAGGAGCTGGTTGACAACCTGAAGGGGAACCTTCCTGCCCTTATGGCGGAAGCCGGTTTCGACAGTATCGGAAATCTGGAGCATGTACACGGCCTTGTTTCTTTTTTCAGCGCCCGTAAGGGTGGGGGCAGCGAATGAAGCTGTTTGTGATGTATTGCAGGATTGCTTTCCGCAATGTGAAACGCAATATGCGGCGCTCTCTTCTGACGGTATCGGCCATAGCTTTCGGACTGTTCTGCCTCATTATTTTCCAGGCGCTGAAGACCGGACTGCATCGCGAAATGGTGTCCGGCACCGTCAATCTGGATATCGGTTCACTGCAGATTCATGCGGCAGGTTATGAGGCAAATCTTGCTTCCCTGCGGCCCATTGAAAATATCAAAGATGTCATTGATCATGTTCAAAAATACGAAGGAGTCACCTATTCTGCCAGGGTTAAAGCCCCGGGGCTTGTCCTTTCGGGAAAAAACAGCGCAACCGTTATCCTTGCCGGCATAAATCCATCGCTTGAGTCCACGGTGACCTTCATTCATGATAAGGTTGTTGCCGGTGCATATCTGATTGATAAGAAAAGTGTTCTCATCGGCAAAGAGCTTGCCGACAGTCTTGGCAACAAGGTTGGCGATAAAATTACTCTCATGACCCAGGATATATACGGCAAAGCGGTGGCAAGGAAGTTTACTGTCGGCGGGCTTTACCGTACAGGACGCAGCTCGTTTAACAGGACGCATGTTTATATCAATCAGGAGGATGCGCAAAACTTTCTGGGCCTTGAAAAAGAATGGACGGAGATAGCTTTACAGACAGACCCCATGAAGGCCGAAAACGTGGCAGTCTCACTGCAGAGTATGCTCCCGGACAAGATATATCAAATTCGAACCTGGGAAGCGGTCGCCCCAGATCTCAGGCAATTGATTGATCTCAATGATGCGACCATGACGCTTTTGATTCTTATTGTTTTTGCCATTGTTGCCATGGGAGTCACCAACACCATGACCACCGTGATTTACGAGCGTTTCCATGAAATAGGCGTTCTGACAACCATCGGCACAACACCGAGCGGCATTGTCGGCATGATTGTTCTTGAGTCTTTGTTCCTGGGGCTTGCCGCTTCTCTGGTGGGCAGCGTAGCCGCAGGGCTGGCCTGCCTGCATCTTTCACAGACCGGCATTGATCTGACCCAGTTTACAAGCAACAATCAATATTTTACAGGGAGCCATATACTGAAAACCTACCTGACGTCCACTGATATTGTCATGGCCAATGGAGTGACACTGCTGACTGCATTGCTTGCCGGGATTTATCCCGCCTTGAAGGCCTCGAGAATTGAACCGTTGAAAGCGATTCATCACATTTAGGATAGCCTCTTTTTGAATATTCTCGTGTCATGTCAAATATCTTTTGACGCTTATCGTAGGTCGGGAGATAGCGAACAAGGAGAGACTTCGACCCCTTCCCGACGCTGAAGAGTCGCCATGGGTATGACGACCTACACGACAATTGGAGCTTGACATGACACGAGGGACGAAGGAAAAAAGCATGATTGAACTTAACGGCGTCAGCAGGGTCTATCAGGAAGGAAAAAACGCGGTCACTGCACTGCAGCCGACAACACTCAAAATAGACAAAGGTGAATTTGTCTGTGTGGCCGGACCTTCCGGGTCGGGTAAAACAACCCTGCTCAATCTCATGGCGGGCATTGATACCCCGAGCACAGGCAGCGTAGTTATTAACAACCAGCAGATAAATGGCCTTTCTCCGACACACTCAGCCCTGATGCGGCGTCAAACAATCGGCTTTGTTTTTCAGACATTCAACCTCATCCCGGTGCTCAGTGCCTTTGAAAATGTTGAGTATGTTCTTCTTCTGAGAAGGGTGCCTTCACCGAAACGGGCCGCCCTGGTGGAAAAGGCGCTTAAAAGCGTCGGCCTTGGAGGATATGAAGGCAAACGGCCGTTTGAATTAAGCGGCGGACAGCAGCAGCGAGTGGCTGTGGCCCGGGCCATTGTCGGCGAGCCATCCCTTGTGCTGGCAGATGAACCGACAGGGAACCTTGATTCGCAAACCGGCAGCGATCTTATGGCGCTGCTGCAAAAAATCAACCACCAGCAGCAAACAACATTTGTCTTTTCCTCCCACGATCCACGCGTTATTGAAAGCGCCAGGCGAATTATTTATCTCCGGGATGGCCTCATCTCCGACCAATCTCACAATCAAAAGTAACGACAAACATCTCTTCTGAATTTTCTGGAGTACGAATTTGTTCGATATAACCTTTGCTTGCCGCCGGGATAAAATTTTAATATGATAATTACTTACATGACTGCAATGTGAAGTCATTTTTTTATGTGATTACCACTGAAACTCAGCCAGTCTTGCAGCAGGTACTGTAATGCATTAATAATTCAAAAAATACTGTCTACACAAGAGTCATTCCCGCGAAGGCGGGAATCCAGGGTAGCTGGCTCGTCCGCCTAGATTCCCGCCTTCGCGGGAATGACGTATAAAAAAGGCTGAAAATGAGTGGTAATCATATTTTTTTAAGAGAGGACCCCAATGGTGTCGGCAAAAGAGCTCCAAGCGCAAACAGGTATTATCCATCCACGATTCGGCGATCTCGCAAGTCCCATGGCGGTTTCCCTTGGCCGTTTCTGCGGCGACGAGCTTCAAAACTTTCGTGAACAGAGCCATGCCTACATCCATCTTTCCGTAACCGGGCGATGTAATGCCCGTTGTAAAGGTTGTATCAATGCAGCCAGTGCCAAAGACTTTGCAGCAAACCGCAGTCTGGCCTCTACCATTAATGAAACAGTTCCTTCCCGTGATGCGGCCTGTATTCTCCACCTGCTGGAAGAAACAGATAAGGAGGATGCCGTTATCTGTTTTTATGGCGGGGAACCCCTGCTGGCCATGGATAAAATACTGCAGGTTAAGGAAATTATTAACAGTGCCACCTGTTCAGTTCCTGTCCGCTATATGCTCTATACCAACGGCACCCTGCTCAGTAGTGCCGCACGCAATCACCCTGATCTGTTAAAGGATCTGTGGCTTACCTCCATCTCTATTGACGGTCGCCGGGAGCAGCATGAAGCAGTGCGGCCCGGCACAAAGCTGAGCATGATACATAAAGGACTTTCGGAATTTCGTAAGATATCCAAAGGCAAGGCTCTTATGTGGTCCACCCTGCGTGAGAGTCAGTCTTTAGCCGATTGCTTTAACGAGTTTCTTGATCTCTATGATCAGAATCTTATGGATCTTTTTTTCTGGCACTGGGTAGAGATAGAAGAGCCCTATGAAAATTTCACGGACTACTGCAGCCGGTATGAAGCTGATCTGGAGACGGTAATGGTTCATTACATTGCCGGTTTGCGCAATGGCCATATTCTGCCTGTCATTCATGTAAACGAACTCATCGTTTTTGCACTCACCGGTCATGAACGCCAATCTTCAGGCTGCGGAGTTGAGCTTGCCGAGAATTTTGATCTTATTGACGGAAAAATTCATTCCTGTGCCGATTTGCCGCCGGAAATGGCCATAGGTCATATCGACAGCCAGGGGCGTCCCCATATTCAGAATCACGATCTTATGCCCCTTGTTACCTATAAAAAAGCACTTGGTTGTTACCAGTGCGGCGTGCATGCCTATTGCGGTGGTCGCTGCCCGGTTCAGGCCAACATGAGCAGCAATGAGCGACTGCTTCAGTATTGCCGGCTTATGCGACTTCATGTGGGCGTGGTGCTGTCAAGGCTTGATGAAATCAGAAATACAATGGCTGAGCAGGGAGTAACTGTCCAGCAGCTTTACGACAATGCGGCATTCTATGCCCAGTTTACAGATGTGACCCCATGAGTATGCATGGCAACACCCGAAACTTTGATACACTTATTGTGGCAGGAGTGGGCACTATCGGCGGCAGCATGATTGAGCTTGGCGGAGGAAGCGTTCTGCCGTTATTCAAAAAGGTAATCCTGGTTGACCTGGATTTGAGTCGTCTTTCCGGATATATGAGCAGTGGTTTTACCTGTCTGCATGGTTCATTGGAAGATGCTTTTTTGATACAAAGGATCATCCAAGAGATGGAAGGAAAGGGGCTGATTGTCAACCTCTGTGCTGATACCGATAATGTACGGATTCGACAGATGATCGCTCCCTTTGACCTGGCTTATGTTGATTCCTGCGCAGGTTCGGTTCCGGATATGGAAGATTGCTGTTTCAGCACTCTGATGGATTATACCCTGACGTCTGTGCCGAGCCGCTGTCCGCAATGGCTCTGTTGGGGAATAAATCCGGGTATGGTCGAGATTATTGCCCGAAAGATCATTCGGGATCGCTCCTGGAATAAAGGCAAACTGAGTGTTACTGTTTTTGAAAATGACCAGCTTGAGGCGAAATTGTTTAACGGCAAGATTGCTTTGGGCTGGTGCCCGTCTGCCTTTATTGAAGAACTGATGCTTTTCCCGACCATGGAGGTCATCAATGGAAAGCCCCGGGAAGACTCTTGTGCTGGAGCACGAGGGGCTATTGCTTACTGGGCTGGAAAGCCGGTTCCTTCCCGTATCGTCGCCCACGAGGATATCTGGAATATGTCCATGATAGAAGGAGTTGAAGAGGCCCGTTTCCTGTATGGATTGCACCCCAAAGTCATGCACATTCTTGACAGTACACCGCAGGCGGCTGAGCGTGTTTTACAGGTGCCGCCTGAAAATATCCCTGTCGGTGGTCTGGAGCAGGTTGCTGTCAGGGTAAACGCCGCCGCGAAAGGCCATAGTCAAACTCTGCTCTGGAAAACTGATCATCAGCAAACCTGGGAAACACATGGCCTCAATGCTGTACAATTTCAAACAGCCACGTCCATGCTGCTGGCTGTCATGCTTCTCCAGCAGACCGGATACGGAATATTGCCGGGCAATTTCTGTGCTGCCAATCTGCCTATTCTTTCAAAAGACTGGCAGCAGATTGAACGCTTCATGTCATTGCTCGGCATGGAATGGGAGGATGGTGATCACCTGAACCTCTCTTTCCAGCGGCTGTGAGGCGGTTAGTAGCCGAATGTGCCGTGTTTTTCTCCAAGCGCCCGAACCCACTCTTTTTTATCCAGGTCAAAAAGAGAATTGGCTCTCTTGCGCATAATTTCGGAAAAAGCATACTCTTTAATGAATGTTTCCACCTCTACACCACCAATTATCAATGCCAGCTTGAGATCTTCTTCAGCCTCTTTTTCCTTTCCCTGAGCCTTCAGGATAAGGCTGCGGGCCACATAGGCTGCACCATGCTTGACATTGAGAATGAGCGTTTCCGTCAAATCGTCAAGCGCTTTGCTGAGATCATTGGCATTCAAAAAGGCGATACCCCGCAGAAACAGTGCCTGTTCGCTTGATTTATCTTTTTCAAGAACGTGGCTGAAATCGTTCACTGCGGCTTTAAAATCTCCATGGTGCAAAGAGGCAAGCCCGCGAGCCAGGTGAGCTTCAGCAGGTTCGTATCCATGGTCAAGTGCCCTTGAAAAAGCCTCGACGCTTTTAGAAAACTCTCCCTGGAGATAGTATTTCTGGCCTTTGCGAAAATCAATATTTGCTGTTTTCATATGTCACCTCGCTTCTTAGAGAGAACATTGGGCATTACTCTGAAAAATTTCATTTTTTTTATAATAATTACTATTTTCTATAAGTAAATGATAAGCATTAGCACAGTTGAATCAAGTTGATTGAAGCCATTGCCTCAGGTGCAGATATTCTCCCGTTAAAAGAGGTAACAGCTCACAGGGTGACGAATCTGCTGCGTTATCGCCTTGCTCGCATACCGCTTTATAGTTTACAGGACGATGCCTCGAAGATTTCGCAAGCTCACTATCTGCATCTCCGGCACCCCGTGAGCTGTTGCAACGCTGGTGGTTGCTGAAAGAAAGGTGGCTACAGGGTGAGCAGTTACTAAAAGAAAATTTTTCTTTCCATATCTCGTCAAACAATAGTTGACACATAACTATCAAGTATTTATAACAAAAAAAAGATTGCATACCACGATGTGTCATGGCGCGTGGTGGGCAGTTTGTTTTTGTGTGCATGATGTGCAATGAGTATGACATTCTTGTTGCCTCACAGCTCCCGGAGAGAAAACCAATGCAACTAGCGACATCCAATATGAATTCCCAAAATCGGAATTTGACAATACGGCAGGCGGAAAACTCGGATCTCGAAGAGCTGCTGGCAGTTCAGCTTCAGGCATATGATGTCCATACCTCTTGGCTTTCCCGGGAGCAGATTCCACCCTTGAATGAAACCTTGGACGGGGTGCGAAAAGATTTTCATAACAAAAGCATTCTCGTGGCATTCATTGATGGCAAAATCGTGGGCTCGGTGCGCTACGCAATAAAATCAGGAGTCTGCATGCTTGAAAGGTTGTTTGTTGATCCCGAATATCAAAAAATGGGAATTGGCAAGGAACTGGTGTTGGAGGTGGAAAAGCAGGTGCGTTTCAGAGCCCATAAAATATATCTGGAAACAGGGTTGCTTGCCGATGAACTCCTGAAATTTTATTCACGGCTTGGTTATTCCGGTGAAGCCATCCTGAGGAACCATTACGGCAATTTTGACTGGATAGCTTTTTCTAAATTTGTGGAGCCTGCATAACAGCTTGATTTATTGCAAACAGGTTGCCAGGTAACACTTTCGAAAATAAAAATACGCAATTGGTGATTTGTAAAGGACCGGGGACCTGAGGAAGAGGGTCAATCCTGACAGGAAACATTTGTTGACAAGAAATAGTCGAGCGGTCTATAACAAAGAATAGATGTTGGGACATGAGGGCGAGTCAATGTTTTTGCCAAAAGAGTGGTTTTGCTGCAGAGCTGTCAATCATCCTGCTCTCTAATAAAAACAGATATTTTTTAGCGCGAATCCGCAAATACCACGAAATACAAAATGAAAAAAATGGATTCTGCGTGATTTGTAATTTTTCTTCGTGCCCCATGAGTTTTTGTCTTGCGTATTCAAAATACACCGGATGAACCGCTACTTGTGCCGGTTTGTTTGAGGATAAAGAGAGATATGCTATCTGAAGAACGGATCGGGAGGATATTCGGCACGGTGAGGGATGGGTCATGAAATTGCGTCTCTCGGATTTATGGGCAAGCTACTTTGAAAATACGGCATTCAAAGTAGCCTTTCTTTATGCCTGCTTCTCTTCACTCTGGATACTCTTTTCAGATCAGATTGTATTTTTCTTTATCAAGGATGCCCAAATGCTGACAAGCATCCAGATGTTAAAAGGATGGCTCTTTGTCTTTGTAACGGCAATCATAATTTTTTTACTTCTTGATAAAGATATTTCGAAATTAAAGCAGACAGAGAATATTCTGTGGGCAACGCTCCATTCCACTGCTGATGGAATTCTGGTTGTTGACAATAATGGGAAAATTATGGCTGTGAACAGTCGTTTTGCCCATATGTGGTCACTTCCGCCGGAAATCATTGCTCAAGAGACAGATGATAAAAATTTGCTTCAACATGTTCTCAATCAGGTTGAAGATCCTGAAAGTTTTCTGCAAAGAGTTGACAAATTGTACCAGAGTTCGGCTGATGCCATTGATGAGATACGTCTCACGGATGGACGGTTGTTTGAGCGTTACTCAACGCCATTGGTCCAACACGGCAGCAAGGTGGGAAGGGTATGGAACTTTCATGATTTTACTGAACGCAAGCAGGCCATGGATGAAAAAATCACCCTTGAAGAGAGACTGCAGCAGTCCCAGAAAATGGAGGCTATCGGCACTCTGGCAGGTGGTATTGCCCATGATTTTAACAATATTTTGTCGGCTATTTTCGGCTATGCGGAACTTGCCAAGGATGATGCCAGGGAGAATGAGGAATTACAGCAAAATCTTGATGAAATACTTCACGGAGCAAGGCGGGCAAAAGAGTTGGTCAAACAGATTCTGACATTCAGTCGACGGGACGACCAGGAATTGAAACCTCTGAGAATGCAGTTGGTTGTTAAAGAGGCTCTCAAACTCCTGCGCTCATCAATACCAACGACTATTGCTATTCAGTCAGACATAAAGAATGACTGCCCACCGGTTCTGGCTGATCCCACCCAGGTGCATCAGGTCGTAATGAACATCTGTACGAACGCTTACCATGCTATGCGGGATAGCGGCGGCAATCTCCGTGTTTCTTTGCACCCGGTTGAATTGACCGAGAAAGACGTAGTTGACAAAATAGCACTCTCTCCCGGCTCCTATATAAAATTGTCGATATCCGATACGGGAATCGGCATGACACACGATATGCTGGATAGAATATTTGAACCTTACTACACATCAAAGGCCAAGGGAGAAGGCACAGGACTGGGACTGGCAGTTGTACACGGCATAGTCAGAAGTTATAACGGGGATGTCACCGTTTCCAGTGAACTCGGTAAGGGGACAACTTTTCATGTCTATTTTCCAAGGGCCACAACATTAAAGGAAGAAGTTTTTCAAGAGGATATCGCATCAACACTGCCCACAGGCAATGAGCGTATTCTCCTGGTTGATGATGACGAAGGTATTGTCAAAATGCATAAAATGATGCTTGAGCGCCTTGGTTACAATGTTACTGCTTTGACAGGCAGTATTGCCACTCTGGAAAGGTTTCAGCACACCCCGGATGATTTTGATCTTGTTATAACGGACATGACCATGCCGGGTATGACAGGAGCGGATCTTGCCGGAAGAATTCTTGCCATCAGGCCGGATATGCCAATCATCTTATGTACAGGATACAGTGAACATATCGATGCGGACAAGGCGCAAGCCATTGGTATTCGCGACTATGTCATGAAGCCTGTTGTTAAAAGGGATTTTGCCGCAGTCGTGCGCAGGGTTCTGAACGCATCAGCATGATTTCATGTTATTTCGTTGGGTGGGAAGTGCAGTGAGCTATTTGACGGAAAAAGTAATATCCCCATACCAGGCGGTGGCCTTTTCTCCGGTATTGTCGGAGTCGGTCATAATGGCGATTCCGGAAATCATCGGAGGTTCCTCCCCAAAGGCTTTGCGGTAGTCTTCTGCAATATTTCTTTTTTCCTGTATCCACTGGTTGGACTTTTCCGGGCCACTTTCCAGAACAATCATTTTAACGCGGTCTGTGTAGGGATTTGGTGTAATCAGGTCGCGTGGCGCTTTACTCGCCCAGATGTAGTTTATGGCGTTAATCGGCGGATACTCACCATAAAATATCTTGATAGTATTAAATTTCACCTTTTCCCAGAATCCGACTTTTTTCGGGTCATAGGCAAAGGTGATATAAATTCTGGCTGGATAATCATCACCTTCCTTGCGGGTCACATCACCTTTCTCATAAACATTCGCCACCTTCCAGCGCCAGGAAAGAACAGGGTAATCAAGAGGATTCAACGAAAATTTTCTGGTAAGACCGGAAGATGAGGCGTTGCTTGTTGCCCGGACCACGGAAATACCGTCATCCTTGACAAGACTGTACTCCGTATGGGCATCAATATCCTTAAAAACAAGGGGCGTCCAGTCTTCCGGCAGTTTGGATAAATCCGTTGATTCGGAAAAATTGCCGACAACAAGGAAGTGGGGAATATCTGCCGCCTTTAAAGTTGCAGGGAGCAGGCAAAGACAGATAAGCAGGGAAGAGAAGAAGGTAATCATCTTTTCTGAGTCAGGTTGCGCAGCCTTTCAGATATGATGGCTGCCAGGTTCCGGTATAATTTAAGACAGAGTTTGGGTTGCAGATGCCTCAGCACTGTCTCGTTAATGGAAAGGGCCTGGGTCGTTTCTCTGGCTATAACGGAGGCTGAGCGCGGCATACGGTCGATAATGGCCATCTCCCCCACGCAACTGCCGGAGGGAAGGGTGCTGACTTCTATTTTCTGGCCATCCACGTCTTTGACAACCGCCATGGAGCCCCTGATAATGATGTAAATTTTAGTGCCGTTTGTCCCTTCTCGAATAACATATTCGCCTTTTTTAAATTTTTCCTGGCTGGCGAGTTTGAATATGGTGAGAAGTTCGTCAATGGTGAAGTTGGAAAAAAAGACGTATTTTTTCTGCAAAGTTTTTAACATTTCCTTCTGATCGTAGGAAAAGAGAGACTTTTTTCCTGACAGGCCGGAAGTCCTGGTTTTCTTGTCGATGTAGAGTTCGAGCGCGTCTGAAAAATCCTCGATATTCTGAAAACGCTTTTTGGGACTTTTCTCCATGGCAAGGTTGATAATTTTTTCAAGCTCCCTGTCAGCCTCGCTGATGTCGGATAGCGGTGCCGGTGTTTTCTTGAGCACTGCTTTGAGAACTTCGGTAACATTAGCGCCTTTGAAAGGGATTTCATTGCTGATCCAATGATAGGCAAGTACACCGAGGGAAAAAATGTCGGTCCGGTTGTCCAGTTTTTTGCCCATTATCTGTTCAGGGGACATATAACGCGGAGTACCAAAGAAGCCCCCGTCAGGAACCAGTTTTTTAAGATGGGGCAGGGCCTTTGCCTCCATGACCCGCGCAATACCGAAATCAGTAATTTTCGGCAGCCTGTTTTTGAGAATCATTATATTGGTTGGCTTAATGTCTCGATGAATAATGCCTCTCTGGTGGGCATAGCTGAGGGCGCGGGCCACCATGGAGATAATGCTGATTTTTTCAGGAAGTGAAAAGTTCAGCCGCTTATCCATGTGTTCCTGCAGATTTTCTCCTTCAATGTATTCCATGATGAAATAAGGAGATCCTTTATCGATTCCGATATCGTAAACGGTTGTAATATGACCGTGATTCAGGTTGCCGGTGACTCTTGCCTCCTGCAGGAAATAATTTCTGGCAAGTTTTTTTTCATCATCGGAATGCAGGCGGTCAAGGCGCAGCATTTTAATTGCCACCTTTCGTGTCAGGTTGTTGTCATAGGCCAGGTAGACATAGCCCATCGAACCTTTGCCGAGCAGTTTTTCTATGCAATAGCGGTCAAAGAGGGTGGTGCCTTTGGCCAGAAGACCGGATTCCTTTTTACCAGCGGCTTTGCACGAGATTTTTTTATCTGCGTTTAGGACCTGCTGCTGCAAGGAATCGCTCGCTTCAACCGGAACATCATCGAGAATACGGCCAATAACATTGTGAGCCTGCACCATGAGCTGGGTCATATCCGCTTCGTCGGAGGGACTGCTTATCAGGCTGTTGGCGATTTCCTGGAACTGGATGAAATTCTTCTGCAGAATGGTGTCGATTTCGTCAGGTTGCAGGCCGAAAATTTTCAGCGCCTGGGTAAAGATGGGCTGGTAAGCATCCGGCTGCTGGAAAATAAGCCAGGTGAGTTCCATGGCAAGGCAGGACACCCTGGCAAGTTCCGACGTGCTTTCTTTTATGTTTTCCAGGCAGGAGAGCTGCTGGCATTCAATGGTGTCGTCAGGGAAATTCCATTGCCGGAGCAATTCCTTGCCGATTTGCCTGTGGTCGATCCCATATTTGTCGTATTGCCAGTTAAGCAGGGAGTAAAGGCTCTTTCCTGTCAGATCAACATCTTTCTCCTTGTCCCTGATAAAGAGGTCAAAAAAGACCAGCAGTCCGAGTTCAAGGGTTAAGCCGGCTGTAAAGGCATCATCCTGGTCACATGTCTTCAGGTGACGTGCCAGTGAGCTGGTCAACAGCGCACGGCAGATGGATGTTTGCCAGAATCTTTCATAATCCATTGAACCGACTTTTCCCATGGGAAAAGAGTCCCGCAATGATAATGATAATGCCATCATGCGCAGTCGTTGAAAGCCGACCCGGTTGACTGCCTGGGGAAGCGACGAAATAGAAACTTTAGTGCGGAAAAAAGCGCTGTTTGCCAGTCTGATAAGGCGGGCCGAGAGAGCAGGGTCTTCTTTGATCAGGTTTACGAGGGTTTCAACACATGTTGCGTCATCTGCTGCCATCCTTACAAGCTTTAAGGCAATAATGGAAAGAGACGGCAGGCAGTAACCTTCCTGTATTTTCTCCTGGAGCAGGGCATGGGGATCATTTTTCATTTGCAGATTTTGAACCTGGGATTTTTATAAGGATATTGAGGCGTTCACAATGCATAATCGGCAAAATGGAAAGATGAAAATGAGCCTTTACCTGTCGCCTGCGGATTGCAGGCGAACCCATCTGAAGCCTTATCTTTTACTCTATAGGATTTTCGTTTAGGTTTCAAACAGGTAATCTGAAAGTTGATAAAATCGTATCGTAAAAAAAATAAATTTCTTTTGCGACTATTTTTGCTACTCTCAGTTTAAGAGAGTGTCTTTGAAAGGCTCACATTTTTCAAGAGAGATAAGGAGGCTGTCCATGGCGGGTGCAATGAAAAAAGCAACGAAGAATATCCTTGTTGTGGTCAATTTTGTTCTTTTTTTCACTGTGTATTTGTGTTCGGCAACAACCGTAGAATGCAGCTGGTGGGAAAAAGGGGTCGACGCCCTGCAGTCATTGAGCTCGAAAAAGTCCCCAACTGATCTGACGGTGGGTGAGATTGCCGGAGCTTTTAAAGATGCCCTGCAGATAGGCTCCGACAAGGTCGTGGGGCAACTGGGCCGTTTTGACGGATTTAATAATGACAAATCCGTGCGCATTGCTTTGCCTGGTGAGTTGCAGAACGTTAAAACCATGTTCAGCAAAGTAGGCATGTCACACCTGTTTGATGATCTTGAGGTTCGATTGAACCGTGCTGCTGAAAATGCTGTGCCAAAGGCAAAAGCCCTTTTTCTTCAATCTATCCGCGATATGAGATTTGAGGATGTCAAAGCTATTTATGAGGGTCCTGAAGACGCTGCCACGCACTATTTTCAGAAAAAAATGTCACCCGCGCTCCTGCAGGAAATGTCCCCGATTATTGATCAGAGCCTCTCACAGGTGGGCGCAATAGCAGCTTATGATAAAATTATGGGGCAGTATAAGGCATTGCCTTTTGTGCCGGACGTCAAAGCGGACCTGACAAATCATGTGGCAAACAAGGCCATGGATGGCATGTTTCATTATATCGCCTTGGAGGAAGCGGCTATTCGTCGCAATCCTGCCCTGCAGACCACTGAACTCCTCAAACGCGTTTTTGGAAGGAAATAACAAGTGAGCGAAGAAAAATGTCTGGAAGCTGTTGGGCTCTGCAAATCCTATACAATAGACAGCAGGAGTATCACGGTACTTGACAATATCAGTTTTACGGTCCGAAAGGGGGAGTTCCTGGTTGTTGAAGGAAAAAGCGGCAGCGGCAAGTCTACTTTGCTCAGCCTGCTTTCCGGTCTGGATAAGCCTGATTCCGGAAAAATTTTTGTAAATGGCCGCGATATAACGTATTTGAGCGAAGACGAGCTGGCCCCTTTCCGCAATCAGGCCATTGGTTTCGTGTTTCAGTCATTTCATCTGGTTCCTTCCCTGACGGCATTGGAAAATATTATGTTCCCGGCTGAACTCAGTCACGACCCCGAAGCCGAAAGCAAGGCGGAAGACCTGTTGAACCGTGTCGGTCTTGTGCAGCGGGAAAATAATTTTCCCCATCAACTGTCTGGAGGAGAAAAACAAAGAGTTGCTCTCTGTCGTGCCTTGATAAACCGTCCTGCCATCGTTTTTGCCGATGAGCCCACGGGCAACCTCGATTCCTCCCATGGCGAAATCATCCTGAAGCTCCTCATGGAACTGCGCCTGGAACAGCAGACGACACTGGTGCTGTCAACCCACAGCCGGGAAATAAGCCGCATGGCGGATCGGGTAGTGACACTCGTTGACGGCAGGCTCGGGACACAAGGCAATGAAACCGGTGTGTGAATGCTCACATTACGTTTTGTCATCAGGCAGATAAGAGGTTCCGGTAAGCAGGCATTTATTTTTGTGCTCTGTGTTGCCTTGTCACTGCTCGTTCTCGTTTCCCTTGGAAGTTTCAGCAGCAGCGTGCGCAGCTCCATGTTGAAAGACGCCAGAAGCCTCCATGCATCCGACATCAAAATTCATTCCCATTATCCTTTTTCAGGCGCAATTCGGCAAAGCATCAAAAAAATTGTAGAGGAGGGCAAGGGCAGGGGGGCGCAATTTACTGAATTCTACAGTATGGCCAGAAACGGTGAACAGGAGAAATCCGTTCTGAGTCATTTAAAAGTCGTTGAAAGAGGATATCCTTTTTACGGCTCGGTCAGATTGTCATCAGGTCGTGATTTTACAGAAACGCTCAGACCTGGGACCATTATCGTTGAACAGGCCCTGCTTGATCGACTGCATTCCGCTTTGGGGGATTTTATTCAAATCGGGTCCGCTGCATTGCGGATTGTGGATGTTGTCACTGCTGAGCCGGATCGACCGGTCTCCTTCTTTTCCTTCGGGCCCAGAATTTTTATTGCGGCTGCCGACCTTGATAAACTCGATTTAGTTAAAAAGGGCAGCAGGATTCAATATAACTATTTGTTACAAATTTATGATCCCGACATGGTGGACCGCTATGCCGGAAAATTGGCAACAAGAGCCGTAAAGGGACAGGAACGCGTCAAAACCTTTAAAACGGCGGAATCAAGGGTGAAGAGGTTCTTTGAAAATTTTCTTTTCTTTTTGAATCTTGTCGGCATCTTCACCCTGTTGCTGGCTGGAATCGGCATCCAGACCGCACTTTATGCCCTGCTGCGGGAAAGCGATTACACCATTGCCGTCATGAAATCCGTTGGGGCGACAAGTTTTGCCATAATCAGCCAATTTCTCATTATGATCATGATCCTTGGATGCGCTGGAACCATACTTGGCCTTGCCCTGAGTTTCCTGATCCAACTGGCATTTCCCTCCCTGTTTGCCGGTATACTGCCGGCAAATATAAGCCTTGAGATTGCCTGGCTGAACGTGCTTGAAGGTATTGTCCTCGGCTTTATTGTTGTCGGGCTTTTTTCCTTCCTGCCTCTGCAGGGACTGAAAAATATCAAACCCGCTCTCATGTTTCGAAAAGAGGTTGAGCCTGCTCCCAAAGGCCTGCTTCAAGCAGGTGCCATAGCGGTTATTATTTGTTTTCTTGCCGTCCTGGCAATCTGGCAGCTGGAAGACGTAAAGGTTGGTATTATTTTTGTACTGGCACTGTTGTCCCTGATCGGCATAACGGCGATATGCGGCTCTTTGCTCCTTGCTTTACTGAAAAGGAAACCGCCTCATTCCCTTGTTCTTCGCCAGGCACTTAAGGGCTTGTTCCGTCCCCGTAATTCCACCCGGGCCATTATTATCACACTCAGCTCATCGCTTTCGGTTATTTTTGCCATCTATCTTCTTGAACAGAACCTGCGGATGACTTTCATAGATACCTATCCGCCTGATCTTCCAAACGCATACTTTCTTGATATTCAACCTTCCCAGAAAAAAGGCGTTGCCGACATTCTTGGCATGGAGAGCCGGTTTTATCCTGTTGTCAGGGCTCGACTTGTTTCCATTAATGACACTGCCGTCAAACGCCGGGAGAAGAAGAGACAAAGGGGTGACAGCCTGACCCGTGAATTTAATCTGACCTACAGGGAGTCTCTTCTTGATGATGAACGTTTTTTGCGGGGAAACAGACTTTTTGCCGGCATGGAGGAGGGGGAAAGTCAGAATAACGAAGTGCCGGTTTCGGTTCTTGATACAGTGGCTGAAATGGGGGATATTCAACTTGGAGATTTACTTGTCTTCAGGATCCAGGGCATTGACCTTCAGGCCCGGGTAACGAGCATGCGAACGAGAACGGCATCACGGGTCAGGCCATTTTTTTATTTTGTTTTTCCCGAAAAGGTGCTGCAGGATTTCCCGCAGACAATTTTCAGCGCTGTCAGGCTTGAAGGAAAAGAGCTTGCCGGGGTACAAGACAGGTTGACTGCAGAGTATCCTAATATCAGTGTCATCGATATTGCTTCAACCGTTGAGGTGCTGTCGAAAATAATGCATAAATTATCAACAATAATTCAGTTTTTCACTTTGTTTTCCATTGCCGCCGGACTGTTGATCATCATGAGTTCAATTTATGCCACACGTCTGGCTCGTGTGCGCGAGGCAGTCTATTTCAAGATTCTTGGTGCCGGGTCTTCATTTGT
This sequence comes from Desulfobulbaceae bacterium, assembly GCA_020444175.1. GTDB lineage: Bacteria > Desulfobacterota > Desulfobulbia > Desulfobulbales > SURF-16 > JAHLLM01. The sequence goes on from JAHLLM010000010.1 coordinate 33,829, forward strand.
TTTGCAGGTTTTTTCCTGTGAAAGTTTTATAATCGGCCTTATCTGTTCCTTTTTAGCGGCAATCATCTCACATGTGGCAAGCTGGATGATCTGCCGCCATTACTTTGCTATTGGATACTCTGTCTTGTCAGGTGCTACTTGTGTTATGATTATCCTGACCGTTTTTTTGGTTATGGTTGTCGGCCTGGGCGCATCCTGGTCCATTCTCAAGGAAAAACCGGCTGTATTTCTGCGTGATGAAAGTTAGAAAGCTTGTCCCCGGAATTTTCATCTGATAAGAATATGAACCAAGCGACATCATAAGAGAACCAGTCGAAGCGCTTACACGCTACGCTCCATCAGGAACAGTTTCAACAACCGCTTCCGGAGGCTGTCCCATTTCCTGTGTATTTCCCAGCCGGATGTGCTCCATGACGGTTTCGCCATCTGCAGACAGTATTTTGTCAATATCAAGAAGAATGAGGAATTTTTCGCCTTTCCTGCCCATGCCCATGATGAATTCCGTATTCAAATTGCTGCCCATGTCCGGGGTTGGCTCAATCTCGTCCTTGGTAAGGTGGATAACTTCTTCGACTGCATCTGTCACGACTCCCATCTGTATCTTATCTGCTTCACCTTCCTCCTTGACCTCTACGATCATAATGCAGGAATTGACGGTATGCATAACCGGTTCCATACCAAGTTTAAGCCCAAGGTCGATAACCGGCACAACTTTTCCTCTGAGGTTAATGACGCCGCACATATAATCCGGCATGCGGGGAATACGGGTCAGTGTTGTCACATCCAAAACTTCACGAACCTTGAAAATTTCAATAGCAAAGTGTTCTTCGCGTAAGGAAAATGAGAGAAACTGTGTCCCCAGGATTTCGTTTTTTATCTCCATTAAATTTCCTCCTCTCTTACTTTCTGCAAACAACAGGGGCAGCAGAGAATGTCAAATTTGCTGATAATGACACTCTGCCGTCAGCCCCAGGGGGCTGACGGTACTTGTCCGGCCATGCTGGTTAGTAATTTTTAAATTCTTCAAATTCACCATCTTCCAGATCAAGCCTGTACCCATTGCCCTGTTTGGTTTTTCGTAAGTCTTCCAAGGCCTTTTGTTGTGGGCTAAGAAAGGCTGGTTGCGAGTCAGTCTCATTGTTTTGCCTCGGAGTAGATTCCCGTTCTGATTCCCGGAGTTTGAAATAGGAAATTGAGGTAAGGAGCTGGGCTGCCTGGCTTGAAAGCTCTTCGCTTGTTGAAGACATTTCTTCTGATGCGGAACTGTTTTGTTGAACAACCTGGCTGAGCTGATCAGCACCCCGTGCATTTTCCTGGATTCCTTTTGCCTGTTCACTGCTGGCAGCGTCGATTTCCTCGACAAGTTCCGCTGTTTTCTTGATCTGCGGCACAATTTCACTGATGAGCCGACCGGCATTGTTTGCCACTTCAACACTGTTGCTGGCAACGCCCTTGATCTCCTGGGCCGCATTCTGGCTCCGTTCAGCCAACCGGCGCACTTCTGCTGCCACAACTGCAAAACCCTTACCATGTTCACCAGCCCTGGCCGCTTCAATTGCAGCATTTAACGCTAAGAGATTTGTTTGGCGGGCAATTTCTTCAACAATGGCAATTTTCTCAGCAATCGACTGCATGGCAATTTCTGTTTCAGCCACTGCTTTTCCACCTGCTTCCGTGTCCACAGCAGTCTTTGAAGCAATTGAGGCTGTCTGCCTGGCGTTATCGGCACTTTGCGATACAGTAGCTGCCATCTCTTCCATTGAAGATGAGATCTCTTCAACAGTAGCAGCCTGTTCGTTGGCACCTTGGGAAACTTCTTGGGCCGTGGAGGCGAGCATCTCGGAACCGGAGGCTACCTGTTCCGTTGCAGCGCGGACATCGGCCATGACTTCCCGCAACTTTCCTATCATTTTCTCCAGGGCCTTGCCGAGTACATCCTTGTCGGAAAGAATATTGATATCCTCGGTAATATCCCCGGAGGCAATGGTCTGAATGACTTTAGCCCGTTCTTTGAGGGATTTTGTCATTTTTTGCATATCCGCATAAAGCCCCATTGCCTCTTTGCTGTTTTTTTGTTCAAAATTAATTGACAGATCCCCCTGGGAAATTTTGTTGGCAATACTCGCCATTTCGTGTGGTTCTCCGCCAAGAGGACGTGTAACGCTTCTGGTAATAAAGATCATTAAGGCGATACCGGCCAAAACGCCAAACAGAGAAAAGCCGAGCAGGATTTTGTTGGAGACTGCGTAGCCATTATTTGCATTTTTTTCAGCATTTGCAGCCTGTTCCAGTATTATTCCCTGCAATTTATCCAATGAATCACGCATGACCTCAAATTTTTCTTGAGCGTCTCCCTGAGAAAGATCCAAGGCTAAACGCCGGCCTTCTCTTGTATCGGCTTTTCGCCCTTCCACTATTTTCTGCGATACTTTCTGCCATTCCTGTCTTGCCTTCTCATATTGACTGATTAATTCCTTCTCCTGATCTGTACGTGCCAGTGCTATGTATTTATTAACGCGGGTTTCCGCCTGCGTGAGATTATTATTATATTCTTCCAGGAGATTGGTAAAATCATCGCTTTGAACATTGGTGAATATCATTGATTTCTCAGCAACAAGCAATTGCTGAAGGTCACGATCTGCCTGAACAAGTGCATTGATACTCGGAAGGCTGTTTGAAAAAATTTCTTTCAGATTATTCTGGATATGGCGTCCTGCATTGAAACCGACAAAGCTGTTAATGCCCAAAAGCACTATCATCAAACTGAAGGCCACACTCAGTTTGACTCCAACTTTCATGTTTTGTATTGAGACCATGCTGATCCTCCTTGCATTGCGTACGTTGCAGTTTACTCGACCCGGTCGACATCTATACCAAAGGAGATAGCGCCGATGGTCTTCCCGCCATCCTGGACAGGCACGGAAACCTGCACCAGATAGGCTTGTGAACTGTCATCAAATTCGACCTCATCAACAAATATCTTGCCGCTGCCATTGGCATAAGAGTTTTTAAATTTCGCTTCATCACCCTGCCAGTAGTCGGAAGTTTTGTCTGTCTGGCAGACATTTGCTCCCTGGTTATCCATAACAAAGATTTCGGCATAGTATGGGGTTGAATTTTGGATGACCCGCAGATGTTTAGCACAATCATTTTCCAGGAAAACGTTCATGAAGTCGGAAATTCCAGGGGTGTTTTTCCATTTATCGTCCAGTTCCTGAATCTGTTTTAAGCTCTTGCCCTTGGCATTTTCAGCCTTTACGGCCTTAACGATAACAGGATCGCTACCCATGCCGCTCAGGGTCGTGTTGGCAAGGTCCACAATTTTTTGTGGTGCTTGTTCCGCTGCGGCGATGTTAAATGAAAAAACTGCTGTTACTACAATCGATGAAATAAGTGACTTTTTCATAGGACCCCCTTCGTAATTATGGTTGAAGTTGCCGTGTCTTACTCGACGGAATATACGTGTTCTTTTTTAAAAAAAGGTGTTTAAGAATCTGGCTAAGCTCTTTTTGAGCAAAGGGTTTTATAAGGTGATAAAGGACTCTGAATTCCCTGACCTGTTCTTCGAGTTCCCGGGGGTTGTTATCAGTCATTGTGATAATGTCTGTTTCCGGATGATTTTCCTGCAGCCAGGGGATGAACTTCAAGGCATTGCAGTTCTTCAAAACAATACTGAGTAACACCAGGTTGTGATCATCTGCAGCAATGCTCTTTTGAGCCTGGCTGATGCTTGAGACGATTTTTACTGAATATCCCTCAGCCTTTATGGAAATTGAAAGCATTTTTGCCAGTATGGGTTCATCTTCAACAACCAGAATGGAAAAACTCTCTTCCCGCTTTTTTTTGTTTTTCTGCCTTGATTCACTCGTGTTCAAACTATTTTTGATTCCACAATCATTTGTCTTCCGCATAAGGGACTCTCTTTCTGGAAAAAGTGAAATGGCTTTACTGTCTACTCTAGATCAATATCCGTGCCAGTATGGAGAAGTTGTCTAACTGCCTGAAAATGTATGTGATTTTTTTGTGTGTGGTGATGTGCTCAAGGAAAGATATATCAGGCACATATGGGCAGATATTATGGCTTTATCCTGTAACTATCTGTTATCGTGAGCTAAATTTCTTGTGGGCAAAGGAGCCCGAATGTCGGGCATTTGTGCCCGAAAAGGAGAGGGGGGAGTTAGGATTCCGTCCTGCTGACGGCAGACAGAAGAAAGGCTGGCTGAGGGTCAGTCACCCTGCAGATCATGCTGTTTCATCTTTCGATACAGGGTTTTGGGGTCAATCTTAAGAAAGCTGGCAGTGTTCCCTTTATGCCACTGATTTTTCTGCAGGGCATTAAAAAGAATCTTTTTCTCGATATCCTCCAGTATAGTGGCCAGAGGTTTTTCTCCCGTTGCGAGGTCGGTTTTTTCGAAAAGACTCTCTTCTTCAGCGTCATCGTCAAGCTCTAATCCCACAAAATCAAGTTTTTTCAGAGTGACAAAGCGGTTTATCGTATTTTGCAACTCACGGATATTTCCCGGCCAGTCATAGGAATGCAGAGCTTTGCGCATTTTTCCCGTAAATGGTGGTATCCGGTCCCTGTCATATTGCTCAAGAAAATGTTCAACCAAAAGGCGAATATCCTCCTTTCGTTCGCGAAGAGGGGGGAGATAGACAGGTATAATGTGAATTCTATAGAGAAAATCGCGCCGCATCTTTCCCTGCCTGACCAGTTCCTTTAGATTGCGATTTGTGGCGGCAATAATCCGTACATCCGGTTTTTTTACCTCTGTACTCCCTAGTGGTGAAAAACCTCCTCCTTCAATGGCCCGCAGGAGTTTCACCTGCATATTCAGAGGAATTTCTCCAACCTCGTCAAGAAAAAGAGTGCCACCACCGGCAATATCAAGAAGGCCGTATTTGTCCTTGATTGCACCGGAAAAAGCACCTTTCTTATAACCAAAAAATTCACTCTCAATGAGATTTTCAGGAATGGCGCCGCAGTTTACATAAACGAGTTTTTGGTCGTGGCGGTCGCTATGCTGGTGGATCGCCTTGGCGACAAGTTCCTTGCCTGTCCCGGACTCGCCATAAATAATAACGCTTGAATCCGAACAGGCTGCATTGATTATTGTCTCGTATACCTCCTGCATTGGCTGGCTTTTGCCGATAATCTCGCCAAATTTATAGTGTCCTGTCAGTGTGGCGCGTAATTTGAGATTCTCCCGGCGAAGAGATTCTTCCCGTTCCGTCAGATCAAGCACCTGCTGTTTCGTCTCCGTGATATCCAGGAGAATGATCTGGCGTTGTTCTATCTGTCCGTTCCTGTCCACTATACTGTTGCAGATCACATCATACCAGCGACCATCTTTTGGGCTTTGAAACTGATACCTTTCCGGCTGTCCGGCAATGGCGACTTGACTTGTGCACCATGGGCAATGGTCGGCTGAGTCAAAGAGTATTTCATGACAGCTCTCGCCTGTAATATCCCGTCCTGCAAAATTTGTCATTGCCGGGTTGGTGTAGGTAATAGAGCACTGATTATCACAGGTGAAGATGAAACCGTCGAAATTTTCGATAATGGTTTGCAGTTTGGTTTCAAGTCCCTTTTGATATGCCTTGTTCTCTTTTTTCAGCCTTGATTTTTCAAGGGCCTGTTCAACGGCATGCTGGATAATGGCCAGGTTCTCCACGGGCTTGGTGTGGTAGTTCCAGGCACCCATGCGTAAGGCCTGGATTACGTCACCCATTTTTCCTTCACCTGAAACAACAATGACAGGAGTGTCCGGTGAATCTTGAGTAATTTGTCGAAGGACTTCGAAGCCATCAATTTTGGGCATGTTGAGATCGACTAAAACAATATCAGGGTTACGGTCTTGGAATATCTCAAAACCCTGTTCTCCGTTCTCAGCGGAAAAGACCTGGTAGCCTTGGCGCGTGAAAAATTTTTCAACCATGCCAAGCAAAGTTATGTCGTCGTCCATGTATAGAAGTTTGGTCTGTGTCATTATATTAAATTTACCCCAAAATGGCCTCTCCAAAGAGGCAATCGATAAATGGATCTGAAAGCCGGCTTTAACAGGAGCAACGCATGGCAAAAATTTTTCACGTGAAGATCATGAACCGAAGTGATTGTATAGCTGATACCTTTTATTTAACTCTATAGGATTTTCGTTTCGGTTTCAAACAGGGAATATGAAAGTTGTTGGAGTTGCAAAGTCTCTGAACGAAGCGGAGCGCCACGGCACATCTGAACAGTTACGGCCTGGAGTTGAGGCCCATTTCGAGCCCTCGCTGAATGGATACAAAACGTCAAGCAATAAGAAAGAATATTTGGAATTTCAATCAAAATTGCATTTCAGCCAGATTCATCATACTCTATGTAACTCAACTTTCCGACTTCATGTATTGCCTTAATTTATGGTGTTATTTGTAGGTTGGGTTAATTTCCAATAACCTCTGTTCTTGTTGGGTTATAGGTCTTTCAACTTTTTTACTTATTGCTTGCTACCGAAAACCCAACAATTCTGGTAGCATGAAACGAATTTAACCCAACCTACAATGTAATAACAACGAGTTATGTCAAGTCGGAAAGTTGAGTATGTAATATTCTATCCATTTTTTTGAGGTTATGATTGTCGGCCTTGCTTCCTCCGTATCCTTATTAAAGTGAAAACCTGTAGGATTTTTGCGTAATGAAGGTCAGATATGAAAAATAAAACCGGTTGGGTGCAATATTTTTCTTTTTTCCACTATCCGCTTGCCTTTCTCTTCCTTCTTTCTGTTATTATGATGGGATGTGACGGTCAGGATGAAAAATATGAACCAGTAAGGCATGAGAAAATAACATATGATGGAACCATTATCGCTGCAGGGGACAGCCTGACTGCCGGGTATGGAGTAATGGAGTATGAGGCCTATCCGATCCTGCTGGAAAAGAAACTGCAGAAAAACGGTTACAACTGGCAGGTCATTAATGCCGGAGTAAGCGGAGAAACGAGCAGTGGAATGCTGTCAAGAATACAATGGATCATAGGCAGGCACCCTGATATAGTGATACTTGAAACCGGGGCCAATGACGGACTGCGCGGCATTCCGATATCCGTCATTTCTGCAAATATCAAAAAGGCGGTTGAGCAGCTGCAGCAGGCGGAAATTGTCGTTGTGCTGGCCGGCATGCAGGTTGTTCAGAATCTCGGTGAAGATTATAATCATGATTTTGCGTCGCTTTATCCTGCTATTGCTAAAAAATATGAAACAATTTTCATCCCATTTTTTCTTAAAGAAGTAGGGGGGGAGCCATCTTTGAACCAGGCGGATACCATCCATCCCACGGCAGAGGGTTACAAAATAATAACAGATGTGCTTTATCCCTATGTTGTGGAGGCCATTGCTGCAGCAAAAAGATAAGACTGCATAATTAAATAATAAAATACTCTTTCAAAAATTATGAAAAAGCTGAATTGCTGGGAATTCAAAAAATGCGGAAGAGAGCCGGGCGCTGAAAAAGTTTCCGAACAGGGTGTTTGTCCGGCGGCCCTCGAAACCAGGGCTGACGGGGTAAACGAAGGGAAAAATGCCGGTCGGGCATGCTGGGCTGTTGCCGGAACATTATGCCGCGGGGTAGTGGACGGCAAATTTACTGCAAAAGTGAATACCTGCATGCTTTGCGATTTTTATAAAAAGGTTTGCCGGGAACAGGGAGAAAACTTTCAGGGCGCCGCATTTATCCTGGACAAATTAAAAGAAAAATCCTGATTGTTCAGGCTCGCGGGGTGAAACGAAGACTCCGAAGGTGGGGGATGACTTCATCTACAGACCGTTGAAAAATTACTGCACTCGAAATCTAACTTTGTTCACTCTCTACCTATAGTGTGACAAAATTTCCTTCTGCCGTTTTTCGTGGAAAATAGCTTAGCAAAAACGAACTTACTGTCTGGTCAGCTGTATAGTTAGTGCCTGTCCATAAATGGCCCTTTTGACCGATATCTGCGTCATGCTTAAAAAATTATCCTCGGAATATCGTATATATGCCTCCGGTAATTTTTTGCGCAATCCTTGATCTCGAACAAAATGACCTATTTCTGGACAGACACTAGTTGCGTGATGAAAACCCCGAAGTATCATGTCGAACTCAAAGAGGTATTTTATGGAAAACAGAAACCTTCTGCTGGTCGATGATGAAGAGAATATCCTGAAGAGCCTGAAAAGGGAAATCAAGTCTGAAGGGTACACAATTCATTGCTGTCAGTCTGGCGAAGAGGGCCTCGAAATATTAAAGCAACACGACATCGGCGTTGTTTTGTCGGACATGAGAATGCCGAATATGGACGGCATCGTTTTTCTGGAAGAAGCGGCGCGGATTTCAACAGACACGGTGCGTGTTCTGCTGACCGCCTACGGCAGCCATGAAAGCGCCATTGCCGCGATTAACCGCTCCCGTATTTTTGCCTACCTGACTAAACCATGGTCTCGCGAGAACCTTCCGGCAACGCTTGCCAAGGCATTCGAACACGCCAATCTCATCAGGGAGAACAAACGCCTCCAGCAGATTACCCATGACCAGAACGAGAAACTGCGGTTTGTGAATGAAAATCTGGAAAAAATTGTGCAAAAACGCACCAGCCAACTTGAAGAGGCGGTAAGTGAAGGTATTGAAATGCTTGCCCTGGCGGCTGAGGCCAAAGATGACGTCACTGGAGAGCATATTTTTCGCATTAGAAAACTGACACATTCCATTTGCCTTTCCCTGGGCATGGAAACGCAAAAGGCGGAACAGATCTCTTTTTTCAGCATTATCCATGATATTGGTAAAATTCACATCCCGGACAGTATCTTGAAAAAAGAAGGTCCCCTGACAGAGGACGAATGGAAGATTATCCAGAGGCATACCATTACGGGCGAAAAAATCCTCGGGCGTAAGTCATTTTATCATACAGCCCGCTCAATCGCTCGCAGTCATCATGAAAAATGGGACGGAACAGGATACCCGGATGGGTTGATGGGGGAGAACATCCCTTTACCGGCCCGCATTGTGGCCGTTGCAGATGTCTTTGACTCACTGACCAATGAGAGGCCCTATAAAAAGGCATGGCCTGTAAAAGAAACTCTGGACCACATGGAAAGTCTCAAGGGCATTCATTTTGATCCGGTCATTCTCGACCTGTTTCTTGCTGAAAAAAGAAATGCTTTAAAGCTCTAAATCAACAAATTACACGCCTGCCGAAGGCGATCAAACGGTTCTTTCTTTCAAAGTTCAATTTTGCACATATTTGAGACAGCAATGCCTGTTCTACATAGAATCCCTTTGGCTTATTTGGGGATTTTTATTGTAAACTTCGCGCCTTGGCCTGCTTTACTCTGAACGAAAATTTCTCCTTTGTGACTTTTAGTGACAATATCGTAGACAATACTGAGTCCAAGTCCTGTTCCCTTGCCGACATCCTTTGTCGTGAAAAAAGGCTCGAAAATATGGGGAAGGCTTTCTTCTGAAATGCCATGACCGGTATCCGTAATGGAAACACAGACAAAATTTTCTTCTTCCCAGCTTTTGATAATAATTTGTCCTTTCTCGTCAATGGACTGCGAGGCATTCAAAAGAAGATTTGTAAAAGCCTGATTCAGTTGTTGCGGATAACAATTCACAGGTGGTATCTCTGCCAGATCTTTTTTTACTTCACATTTGTATTGCAACTCGTTGTTTATGACTTTTAACGTGTTCTCTATACAGATATTCAAATTCTCGCGAGTCAACCCTGCTTTATCCACCCGTGAAAAAGACTTCAGATTCTGCACGATTTCCTTGATCCGTTGTGCTCCATCCAGGGATTCGTGAAGGAGATCAACACTGTCCTCAAGTACATAATCCACTTTCATTTTGCGGCGAATTTCTGATATCTTTTCGAAGAGTTCCCCATCTTTTTTTTCCTGGAGAATTTTTTCCTGGGAGGAAATATAGGAGGAAATTTTATCGTAATACCTTTCCAAGGTATTCAGGTTGCTGATAACAAACCCCATGGGGTTGTTTATTTCATGGGCCATACCTGCTGCAAGATGTCCAATGGAAGCCATTTTCTCCTGCTGGAGCATATGGGACTGCGTTTTTTGCAGTGTTGCATATGCCTCATTCAGTTCCAGGTTTTTGCCATGCAACTCTTTAAAGCTAGTTTCTAATTCTTTTGTGAGATTCCGGGATTTGGTGAGTGCATCGACGAGGCTTCTTTCCATAGCCTTTCTTTCGCTGATATCATGAAATGTTTCTATGATGCCAATAAGTTCCCCTTTGGCGTTGATATAAGGAATAGCCGTAATAACAAAGGTAATCACCGTTCCATCTTGAGTCTTTTTTTCAACTTCCCTTTCAACCCTCTTTTTTCCATTCAGGATGGAGTTCAAGGGGCAATCAGCCGTCTGGCATGTAAAACCGGAAAAAATGTCAAAACATTTTTTGCCAATTATTTTGTCTTCCGACAGGTTGGTCAGTCTTTCAAAGGTTTTGTTAACTCTTATTATCCTGAAGTTATTATCAATGACCCTGAGCCCATCAGTAACTGTATTTAATATCTGGTCAAGCTCAGCATGCGACTCTGCTATATCATTTTCCGCTCTCTTCCTGACTTCAACCTCAACCTCCATTTTTGTCAGGGCTTCCTGGAGTTCCGCAGTTTTTTCTTTTACCTGAAAATCCAGGCCCTCATTGGCTTTCTGTAAGGCGATTTCAGCCTGCTTCCTGGCTGAAATTTCGTCATCAAGATTCTTATTTTTTGAAAGCAATATTTCATTGAATTGGGCAATTTCATTCGCATTGTCATTTATCGTCTCAATGGTTTGCCTGGACAGTCCCATGACCAGGAAGACGAAAAAGCCTCCAGCCAGAAAAATAAGGCTGACAAATAATTTTACAAAGACAATATCAAAAAGCTCAACACCTATAAAACCGAGATAGCCGATCAAAAAAAAGGCCATCAGGGTTGTCATGACCTTCCATTTAATTTTATGGGCTTCAGGTACGTTTTTGTGTGTCCTGACGCTTCTTGTGATGGAGAAAAACATGAAAAGAGCGCCGATGACGACAAAGACTATGGAAAATATTTTTTGTGAATCCATTGGTTCCTACTCGCAGACAATCACATCACCGTCAAGTCGAAAAACGGAAGTTCCCATGTCAGTGCGCGCCATGAATTTTTTGTCACCAATTTCAACTTTATTGCCCATGTAAAATTGGTTTAGGATTCTGATCCTGGCCTTTTTCAAAAACAGGTCAATCTTTTCTTTTATTCCGTTCTTCTGCTCTTTCAACACATTCTGGTGTTTTATAAGTGCATTGAGATTTGACAAAATTTTTACAAATGCTTCCCTTTTGTTCTGGGGAAGCTGAGACAGTAGTTCCCGTATTTTCTCCGGATCGGTATCCGGCAGGTTAAGCGTTCGCATTATTTTTACAATCTGTTCGGAACATTCTGCCAGCTGTTCCTCAAGCAGGGAAACTTTATTCTTTATTTCCAGGGCGACTTGAATGGAAATCACGGTGTTCTGATTCGAAGAAGAACCGACAGTTGAGACTTGTATCCCTTTTGCCGCACAGACGGTCCCTCCGATCACCTTGCCGCCTTTACTGCCAGGGGATTTTAATACCTCAACACTGCCCCCGGAACACAAACGGCAGTTAAAAAGATAACTCTTAATCTTGACATCACCTTTGACCATAATCTCGGCATCCTGAATAAAGTCCGCTTGCAAATTGCCAAGCACAATTGCCTTTGTCGACTCGCCGATTATGCCGTTTTCCACGAGAAGATCGCCATTGGCGAAAAGGGAAACACTAGACTCGACGGTGCCATGGATAATTACATTCCCTTCGGCTCGAACCGAGAATCCCGGTTTTATGGAGCCTCCGATTTCAAGATCACTGTTCACATCTATGTTTCCGGTGGAATAATCAACATCACCTTTGACGCTAAAAACGTTGGCCACTGACAGCACATAATCTTTGATGGAAATATTGCCGTCACACTTGGCGTAATACAGCGTTTTCCCGACGTTATCTTTGGAGATGACGCCTTTTTCCGCTTTAATTTTAATATCGCTTCCATGTCGTGCCTTGATGTTTTCGCCAAAGAGGGTGAGGCCGGACACACCTTGTTCGGCATGTATCTTTTCAGCCAGTAATTGTCCTTTCCTTACTCTTTGGACGATATTTCGTTCACGCAGGTCAATGGTGTCATCGTTTCTGATCTGTCCTGCTTTCATTTCAGCATCAATAAATAAGCGAAATTCCGCATCAGCACCTTGCTTTGGTTTAAATCCTGAAGCAACCCTTACATGGAGGGGTAAATTCTTGCCACTTGCAAGTCTCCGGGAAAGTTGCTCCAGGATTTCTCTATGAATGACGTTTTTATTGATACCGGCAAGAGTGAGAATTGTTGTCAGATTCTTAGCGGAAGGATATGTGGGTTCGTCTATTTGAGGCAGGTTGATATAGTAGGCCGACATTTTGTCAGGGGAAATCCATAGAGGAGGAATTATGGAAATTTTATTGTCCTCAATACAGAGATACCCATAAGTCATTGACTGATAGATATTTTTTTCATGGTTGTAATGAACATTTTCTCCTGGCTGTAGATAAAGGTCATGGTGGGCAGCTTCAGTCCCGAAAACATCTTTTCCTGTTTCAGTGCTTAATTTTCCATCAAATTCGGCTATGGTTTGACCGGAGGAAACCGCCTTCACCAGCAGAATTTCAGGAGCAAGACTGCTGATGCTGTCGCTGTTGAAAAAATACCTCACCTCGGCAAAGGGAAGTTCGACTCCTTTAACAAGCCATTTATAATTGCCGTTGGTTTTTTCAACATGAGTGAGAAAAGGATAGGAGATGGAGGGCGGCTCTGGAGGTTCCGTGCCGCGGGCAACAATCAAATCTCCCGGCCAGCCCCCAGTCTTTCCAAGGAGAAGCTCGGCCTTGGCAACAGCTTCTTTGTCAATACCGTAAACAACACCTTTCTCTATAATTTGTCGTAAAATCTGTTCTGATGTGAATGCAGGGCATTTATTCGCCTGCAGAGAGACATTCATTCTGTCAGGTGATATGGTGACATGAAGCCGACCTGTATGCTGTCCCGTCTCCTGTGGGGGCAGCATGTCGTTTGTTCCATCTTCAGACAAAATCGCCCGGATATCATCTGGTATATCCAACGGCTCGGGTTCCGTTTTCTTCTTCAGCGCGGCAAGATATGACTCTTCCAGGGAGAAGTCTTCTTTTTTCTTTTTGTCTTTTCTTTTCACAGCAGTAAATTTGTCTTTTTTTTTATCGATTTATTTAACCTGGAAATTTGCCAATACATCATCAAGCGAGGTCTCCAGATCGGGAATTGTCTCGCTCATTTTGCTGTCGTTTACTGCCGTGGCAGCCTGCATGGCAAAACTTGTCATTGTCGCAAGCTCGCTCTCCATAAACCCGTCCGCGGGTTTTATCCTCCCGGCAACAAGGCCACCGAAAAGCGTATTGCCTTTATGGATAGGGACAAATGCAAAAATCAGATTCTGCCCTGCAGCCTCATCATTTTCAAGGGTGATAGCTCCTTCTGCCATAAGGGATTCCTTGATTTTTTCTGCAAGAATCCGTTCCTTTTCAAGGGAATGAAAGTCGAGACCTTTTCCCTCAGTGCAACGGAAAGATGACAATGAAAAGGAGTTTTGACTTTCATCCTTCAGGTAGACGGCAACACCGTCCAGATCAAGGACACCGTCAATTGTTTCAAGTATCAGGGGCAGTGTTTCATGTAAGGGGTGGATTGTCATCAAATGACGTTGAATCCGGTCTCTTGCCTGTAATTCTTTAACTTTATTTTTAAGCTCTTTTGTTCTTTCGAGTACCTTCTGCTCAAGTGTCGTATTCAGATCTTCAAGCGCCCTGTTTTTTTCCTTGAGTTCAGCCGTCAGATCACGATTTTTCTGAACAAGCTCATACCGTGCAATTGCTTCACGAACCGCAAGTTTCAGATCTCCATCATTCCAGGGCTTCATGATATAGCGATAAATTCCACCCCGGTTGATCGCATCCATGGCAGCGTTGATATCTGCATAGCCGGTGAGAATCATGCGAATACTGTCCGGCAACTTTTCTTTGGCTTGAGATAGAAACTCCACTCCATTCATAACCGGCATCTGCTGGTCGGATACGATGACAACAGGTCTGGCCCCATTGTCAATCATGTCAAGGGCTTCTTTGCCGCTTTGGGCAAGGAGGATTTCATAATCGTCATCAAAAAAAAGACGGCTGAGTGATTTGAGAATATTCTTCTCGTCATCCACAAATAAAAGAGTATGTGCACACATGTATTCTTTCTCCAGAGGAACCACCTGTATTCCCTGTATTTTTGTGTTCATGATATTGCTGACAGTTCGTTATTCCCTGGTAAGAGTCAGGATTGTTCCCTTCTGTCCATTCGTTGTTTCCAGCTTTACTCCTTGAACAATGTAGCGGGAGTCGGCGACAGTCATTTTCTTGCTCAAGATTTCAGAGGCAACAATCTGATTAATAAAATGTATGAGAAAATCCGGTAGAATGTCTTTGGCCAATCGGCTGATGATGGTCATGTCGTTTTCACCAAACAACGCATCAGCCCTCATGTTGCTTTGCACAATAAGCCCCTCTTCATCAAGGCCGAGAACTGCCACCGGTAAGGCGTTTAAAACAGTGTGGGCAAAGGTCAGAGCTTTGTTCTGAAAAACCAGGCGAGATGTTCTTTCTTCAACAAGATTTTCAAGACCTTCATTGATTAATTTAAGTTCTTCATTCGATGCCATCAGCTCGTTGGCAAGATTTTCATTCTGCTTACGGAGGAAATAAACTTCCAGAGCCTTGGCGATGGTTATCCGCAACTCGTCATCATTCCAGGGCTTAGGAATAAATTTATATATCTCCCCTTCATTAATTGCAGAAACAATTGTGGCGGTGTCGGCATAGCCTGACAGGACGATACGAAGCGTTTCCGGCCATCTTTCCCGAACCTGCTTTAAAAAGGTAACGCCGTCCATACCCGGCATTCGGTAGTCGGAAATAACAAGATTAATATCTTCTTCCTCCTGGAGGACTGTTAATCCCTCCTCGCCGGATGAGGCTGAAAAAATTTCATAGTCGTCGTCAAGAAACAGCCGGCCAAGGGCGCGCAAAACATTTCTTTCGTCATCAACGCAGAGAATTTTTACCTGTTCAATCCCTTTCATGCTTTTAAACCATTACTGTTGTTTGATAAGACCTTCTCTTTTCCAGGACTCGGTCAGCAGGTCATATTGATTTTTTATCTTATCCCGGAGAAGGGGAAGCTGTTCCCGTTTTATCTTAAGCCGACTCCAAACTTCTTCAGGAATATTGACTCGTTCCATATCGGTGCTCAATCCCAGGCCTAAAATTTTGGCGATCTGGTTGCCGATAAACAGTGAATGAATGAGTAAAGGAATATGTTCATCCATATTTTTTTCATTAAATTCGATTTTATGATGGAATTTGACTGTTTGCACAATTGTTGGCGGGAAATTCCAGTTTTGGAGAAGAAGAGAGCCGACCCGGTCATGGGAAAAACCGAAGATCTCAAGCTCTGCCTGGCGCTGGTTCATCTCTTTATTAGTCATGAGGTCAATAACCTTCTTCATGTCATCCGGGAGTTTACTAATAAGAACAACTTTGCCGATATCATGGAGAATTCCCATCAGAAAGGCATCGTCACCAAGCTGCTTGCTGCCTACCTCCACAATGTTTTTTGCCGAAACGCCGCAACCAATGCTGTGCAGCCAGAGTCCGCTGACATCGACAAAAGAATCCCCTTCCTTTTCAAACAATGAAAAGATTGAAATGGAGAGAGCAATATTCTTGACAGCGTCAAAGCCGATCACCATGACCGCTTTGTCGAGAGAGGTAACCTCTCTGGGCAGGCCGTAAAAGGCTGAATTGGCAACCCGTAATACCTTGGCGCTCAGTGATGTGTCGGTTGATATTATCTTGCCAAGGGATTTTGCGGTAAGGGAATTTTTCTGCATTTCCAGATTAATCTGGTTGGCAATGGTAGGCAGGGTCGGCAAATCACCTACTTTATCGAGAAGATCTTGTATTTTCAAATAGTTGCCTTTTTTGTGCGATTTAATGTTTAAGGTTTGCAGTTAAAGTCCAGGTACGGCCCAAAGAGATATCGTATTTCATTCAGGGCATCCTTGATAACATAGCTGTTTTCGTCAATAGCAATATCAAAAAATTCCTCCCGTCCTTTATCGAGGATGAAATGATATGTTATGTCGCGGGTCGCCATGGCTGATTCTTTTTTAGTCAATGACCGGCAGTATGACGGTGAATGTCGTGCCTTTGCCTTCTTTGCTTTCCACTCTTATTTCACCATTGTGTTTTTTGATAATATCCAGAGAAATACTCATTCCAAGTCCGGTTCCTTTTCCTGATTCCTTGGTTGTAAAAAAAGGTTCAAAGATCTTCCCAAGATTTTTCTGAGGTATTCCGCAACCGGTATCGCTGATACGAACATGTACTTTGCCATCCCTCATTTCTGTTTTAATCCGTATAATTCCTTTTTCTTCCATCGAATGGGAGGCATTAACCAGAATGTTCATAAACACCTGATTTAATTGCTGCGGCAAACATTTGACAAGGGACAGCCTGCCATATTCCTTTTGTATTTCCGCTTTATATTTCAATTCATTCCAGACAATTTTCAACGTTGTTTCCAGGCAGTCGTTTATGTTGTATTCCGTTTCTTCGTTGTCACTTATCCTGGAAAAACTCTTGAGATTGGTGACAATATCCCTGACGCGGTCGGTGCCCTCAAGACATTCCTGTATCAATTCAGGTAAATCCGTGAGTACGTAGTCTAATTTGAGATCTTTTCTTAATTTGCTGAGATGCTGTAAACTCTGGTCGTCAGCCAATGCCTGCAGGGGGTCTTCCTGGGCTTTTGTATAGATTACAATTTTTTCTATGTAGTTTTTTAGGGTAGACAGATTGCTTGCGATAAAGCCGACCGGATTATTAATCTCATGGGCTACCCCGGCGGCAAGTTGCCCGATGGTTGCCATTTTTTCCTGTTGAATGATGTGGGACTGGGTTTTCTTTAACTCGGTGAAAGCCTGATTGATTTTTTCATGTTCACTTTCGAAATTCCGGCGCTGCCGGATAAGAGAGAGTTCCGTTTCTTTTCTCTCGGTGATGTCTCGGGTAAAGTAAACAACCTGACGAATTTTCTCGTCACTCTCTGTAATTGGCGAGGTCGAGATTTCCACATACGTCGCTTTCCCATTTTTGTCACGATGCGAATGTATGGTGGAAACGTGCCCGCCGGTCCGCATTACCTCGGGTAAAGGGCAGCAGCAATCACTCATGGAGCAAGGTTTTTGGTTTTGATGGGTTACCTGGTAACAGGTTTTGCCGATGACCTCTTCCTCGATAAGCCCCCTCTCTTCTAAGAAGTGCTTATTGACGCTGGTAATTTTATAATCATCTAATTGGATTATGGCGATTGATTCGTTGATGCTGTTAAGAATAGTACGTGGCAATTCATTAAGTTTAGAGATTTCCCGCTGCATCTTCTTTTTTTCCAGGATCTCGTCAAGCCGGTGCAGTACCTCCTTAAAAAAAAGCGGTTTGGTAAAATAACCGTCCGCCCCCTTGTGAATGGCGTCAATCGATGAGTCCAGCGACCCCTCCCCGGTTATGATTATACAAATCATGCCCGGAGAAACTTCTTTTATCTTTTTGAGCAGGTCAAGGCCGTTTATGTCCGGTAAGCCGATATCGATAATGGCAATATCGAAAGTCGATTTCCGTATATTTTCAAGAGCTGAATGTCCTGTTTCAAATGCGGCCACTTCATAGCCGTACAGGTGAAAAAACTCTTTCAAAGTTTCTCGAACATCAGGTTCATCATCAATAATGATAATTTTAGATTCAGCCAAAATAGGTGACCTTTACCAAGCAATTTGACATTGACTCAATATTTCCATACATGACTTTTTATAAAGCTGGGATCCGCCGGCAAAGCAGGTGGTGTTATTCCAAAATTACATATGCAAATTCCTACAGATAATTATTTGAAACCCACACTGATTATGTTGCCTGATAGTGTAAGGAATTGTCAAGTTAGGAATCGTTGGCATGGTATATTATCCCGGGATTTAAGCCGAATGGGAACAAAAATGGAGTTTTTCTGCGATTTTGAAGAAAGGCATTAAGAGGCGGGTGTATCAGTTTCGCCGGGAGGGGAAAAATAGAATTTATCCTCACTCCTAACCTGGTAAAGGTTTTCCGCATAATTACACAATATGCTTATAAACAATTCTCAGTTAAAAATTGCCACATTCTTGTCGCCAAGTTTCCAATACTGGATTCCCGCCTCCGCGGGAATGACATAACAAAGCCCGCCGTCACTCCCGCAGAGGCGGGAGTCTAGAGGTTGACTACTGAGAATTGTATAGAGGCAAATTACACAATATCAAGAAATAATTGTTATTGTGACATGTTTCTCCGGTCAGGACACAACAGGGATACACACCGTGAAAGTCGTCCCTTTGCCCAGTACACTGTCAACGGTGATTTCTCCATTGTGTTTTCTGATAATTTCGTAAGAGATGGAGAGCCCGAGACCGGTTCCTTTTCCAACTTCTTTGGTTGTGAAAAATGCATCAAATATTTTGGATAAATTTTCTTTTGCTATGCCGCATCCGTTGTCTGTGATGGAGACAAAAATCGACTTGTCCTCACTCCATGAGCGAATATCTATTTCGCCCTTTTCTTCAATAGAGTGTGAAGCGTTCATCAGCAGATTCATGAATACCTGATTGAGCTGTTGGGGAAAGCATCGGGTCATGGGCAGGTCGTTCATCTCTTTTTTAAGTGTTGTCTTGTATTTGAGTTCGTTCCAGATGATATTAAGGGTCTGTTCTATGGTATCGTTGATTTGCACCACCTGGGGCTCAAGTGTATCTGTCCGAGAGAAGCTCTTCAGGTCTGCGACAATGGTCCGTATCCTTTCGCAGCCGTCCAGAGATTCCTTGGTCAGGTCCGCCAGGTCTTCAAGAACCACATCAATTTTCATTTTCTTTTTCAGTTCTTGAAATTTATCCGCATACGGATTTTTTTCGGCAGAAACTTCAGCCGCCAGTTGCTGCAAGAAAACCCGCATTTTGTCGGAATATTTTGAAAGCGTACTGAGGTTGCTTGTGATATAGCCCACCGGGTTATTGATTTCATGGGCAACACCTGCCGCCAGCTGACCAATGGAGGCCATTTTTTCCTGTTGAATAATCTGCGACTGGGAGAGTTTTAATTTTTCAAAGGCCAGTTGCAGCTCCCTGTTTTTGGTTTCCAGGATAAACATCATATTGTTAAAGTATTCGCTGATCTTCGTGGTGGGGGTAGGTGTTGCTTTAATAAAAGCAGGGCATTTTTCACAGTCTCGGTATTTTGCGGCAAAAGATCCTTTAACGTTGTTTGAGCAGACGGTTCCCGCTTCCTGCCAACATCTGCCCGCTCCCTGGTCGAAGAGTGGACATTCCGTGTTGGTACAATTAAGGAGAGTATAACATTCCTGCAGATGCGGATTGTCGAATCTGACTGAAAAATTTTCATCCTCGATAACCTTTTTGATGAGAACCGACACCTGTTGCAGGGCCTCCTGGATTTCATCCCTTGTCTTTTCAATTTCCTGTGTCAGTATTTGGGATTCCTTGAGAGACTTCTGCAGGGAGTCCTGAATCTTTTGTCGCTCTGCTGTTTCCGAAAGCAATTCTCTATTCTTCTTCTCAAGTTCTTGTGTTCTTTCTTTGACAAGACTTTCCAGGTTTTCTTTGTAAGCCTGATTCTCGAGCTTCAGTTTTCTATGGTGAAGGGCATTGTAAACATTGATAATAACATCCCTATTGTTAAAGGGTTTGACGATATAGCCATATGCTCCATAATCGAAAACAGCCTCAATCGTATTTCTGTCATCCAGGGCGGTGATCATGAGGACGGCAAGATCAGGATCCTGCTTTCTTGCCCGGCGCAGCACTCTGATGCCGGAAAGCTCCGGCATCAGAATGTCAAGGAGCATCAGGTCAAAATGCTCTTTACTCAGCATGTCAAGAGCAGATTCGCCCTTATCCGCAATGCGGCATTCGTATCCTTCAGCCTCCAAAAGCCGCTGGAGAATCTGCCGGACCGCTAGTTCATCATCAACAATAAGAATTTTTGTTTTTGTATGATTCATTAAACATTCCATAAGTGATTGTTACGCATCTCCCAAAACTGAACGAATAGCATGGGCCATCTCCTCTTTAACAACAGGTTTAAGCAGAAATGCCTTGATGCCGATTTTCCTGGCCTTGTTTTCATCAATGACACTGCTGAAACCGGTGCACATAATGATTGGAACATTGTCTCTTATCCGAAGCATTTCAATCGCCATCCTGTCGCCGGTCATATTCGGCATGGTCTGGTCGGTGATGATCAGGTCAAATGCCTCAGGCTTGTGCCGAAAGAGTTCGAGAGCCTCAATACTGCTCGTTCTGACCGTTATAGTGTAGCCGAGCTTGGCCAGTCGCCGTTTCATGCTCTCTGCAATCACCTCTTCGTCGTCAACGATGAGAATATGTTCCTTGCCGGTCGGGCATATCCGGACCTCGTCTTGAGGTAAAGGAATTTTTGAAGTTCTTTTCGAGTATGTGGGCAGAAAAACGTGAAAAGCAGTACCCTTGTCCGGCTCACTCTCCACCTGAATCCGACCGCGGTAGTCCCGGACGATTCCATGGATTACGGCAAGGCCCAAGCCGGTTCCGCCCTCTTTTTCCTTGGTGGTGAAATAAGGCTCAAAAATTCGCTCCTGTGTCAGCCTGTCCATTCCTTTTCCTGTATCCCGCACAATCAGCTCAATGTATGATTCATAGGGCAGCAAGAGATCGGTTGGTAAGTCGGATGTTGTTTTCGGTAAAAGTGATATTGCAAGCGTGCCACCATTTTCCCGCATGGCATGGTAGGCGTTGGTGCACAAATTCATGACCACCTGGTGCACCTGCACGGCGTCTGCCAGCACGGAGACGGGCTCATCCGAGATATTTAATTGTATTGCAATATTGCTCGGCAGGGAAGAGGAAAGAAGTTTCACTGATTCCTTAATAATAGGGGCGATCAACAGCGGTTCAAGCCCCTGTTCCCGTTCTCTGCTGAAATGGAGTATCTGTTTCACCAGGTCCCTGGCCCGTTTTGCTGCAGTGAGAATTTCTTCCAGGTCCTCATGTTTCTGTGATCCTTGCGGCTCTCCAGCTAAAAGTATCTCTGCCAAGGAGATTATCGGCACGAGAATGTTGTTAAAATCATGGGCAATACCACCTGCCAGGGTGCCGATGGCCTCCATTTTCTGGAGTTGACGGAGCTGGGTCTCCATCCTGGTTTTTTCCGTATCCGCATCTTTTTTGGCCGTAATGTTATCAAGCACAGCAATATGGGCGGGAGAATTGGGGCTTGCAGCCCACATTGAGGAGACGGTAAGTTGAATCCACAGAATGGACCCGTTGCTGTCCAGAAATCGGCATTCTATGGAAAATTCTTTTTCTTTTCCAGTCAGCAGGTCCTCCATGTTTTCTGCAATCAGGGCATGGTCATCGGTATGAATAATTTGCATCAAGGATAAACTGTTCATTTCATCGCTTGTATACCCGGTGATTGTGCAGAATTTGCGGTTGGTTCCGATGCATCTGTTTGTGTTCTTTTCAAGCAGAGCGACACCCACTGCAGCCTGTTCAAAGACCGCCTTGAATTTTTCAATATTTTCCAAAAGATCAAGGGTTCTTTCCTCTACTTTTTTCTCCAGGGTCTGACTGTATTCTTCCAGCGACCGCCTCTTGTCTTTTAATTGTTCCATCATAGTAGCAAATGACTGAGCAAGAGAGCCTATTTCATCCTTGCGGTCAACACCAAAGACAATGGAATAATCGCCGTCCGCAACCCTGCGAGTCAGGTCCTCCAGGCGCAAAAGCGCCCGGGTAATTCCCCTGGAGAAGAGGAATGCGGCAGTGAGAACGGCAAGAATCAGCAGCACGGAGAAAAGGATTATCCTTTTTTCCATTGTTACAAGCGGAGCAAATGCCTCTGATTCGTCAATTTTTGCGACAAAGCCCCAGTCCATGAAAGGAATGTAACGGTATGCTGCCAGAACAGGCTCACCTCGGTAGTCGAGAGCACGCATGATTCCCTCGTCGCCATCCGTCGCGAAAATAGCGGGTTTAGCAAGGGGGGAGGTCGTTGGAATAGAGAATGGATTTTCATTTTCCTTTCCGTGCCTGAGGTTGTTTAAAAAAATAATGCGGTCTTTTTCGCGGCGCACCAATAAAGTCTCTCCCGTTGTTTCTATGCCGGGCCAAGTTCCTATAATCTCTTGAAGATTGGCAGTGTCCTCCTCAATTGAAATAACGCCCCCGATGGTATAGCTTCTCTCCAGATCAGGATTAAAAAGAAAAACAGGGGCGCTGAAACGCATGAGCCGCTCATGGTCGATTCTATTGTAGAAGTCGTCAATAACAAATGATTTTGTGCTAAGGATACGCTGGACAATTTTCGTATCAATGGTTCCCACCTGTGACGCGTTTGAAGATGCGATCGTCCTGCCTGTCACATCAAGCAGATTGATGGCTTTTGAAGAATGTGCTTCATTGACAACGGAAAGTTGCTTCTGCAACAAGATGAGAATTTTTGCCTGAACCGCATCCTGGTTCTGGTATTTAACGGGTGAGTTAAAAACAAATGCCACATCTTTATCGGCTGCCAAATGGCGCAGAACGTTAAGCCTGTTGTCAAGCCAGTCTTCTATTTGTTTCTCTTTTATGTCGGCTATGGAAATCATGTGGGCCATAACTTTCTTTTCAATGGTCTCGTGTACGAATAGATACAAATAGAAAATTCCCAGAAGAATGGGAAGGATGCCGAATGCAACCAAACCGGCAGCAATTTTTTGCTGGATTCCGAATCTGTATTTTTTGCCATATTCCTGTTGCATGATTCGTTTCGCCTGCCTATTCCGACATATCAATGGGGAGATAAGTGTGGTATTTTTCAGGTTCGCTGATAACGGCGTCAATAAGCTGATTGTTAAACTTGAACCGGATATTGCTCCATTCTGTTTGTTTTGGGATGAATCCGAGTTTCTTAAGTATATCGAATTCCATTTTCAGTTTGCCGTTTTGTTCGATTAGATTCAGGGGAACACGCGGGTATTCTCTTATTCGTATGCCGGGCAGGTCCTGCTTGGCAATGGTTGTTAACATTGTCAGTGGCAGTGTTTCTCTTGCGGGCGCAAAAGTTTCTCTGGAACCAGTTGCCCATTGACAGGTTATGGTCAGATTTTGTTTGTTTTGCCGCATCCAGTGTAATGCCCTGATCTCCGAAGCCAGCAGCTGTTTAATTATTTCCGGATTACGTGAAGCCAGCCTGGAGCTGCCATAAAGAAATCCGAAAGATTTGCCGCGATGAATAACGGCAAGGTCCGGATTGTTTCTGACGGCAATGGATGGGGTCGGTTCCCAGGCAGCAAAAAAGTCAATACAGCCCTGATTGATTGCCGCCGTCATTTCAGTAACTTCCATGGGAACCAGGTGCACCTCTGAGTCGGAGATCTCTAATTTGCGCAGAGTGTTCAATAGGTAAAAAAAGGCATTTGATCCTGGTGCATAGCCGATTTTACTCGTTTTCAGGGAAGAAAAATCACCTACAGCATCTTTATGGGCAACCATGGCAACACTGCCTTCCTGAAAAAGCGAGAAGACCTGAAGGTCATCATGAGCAAGGCCAACCAAGGCCGGCATATCGCCGCCTATGCCCAGCTCAAGATCGCCGCTATGCAGGAAAAAATTGACATCATCCCCCTTGAGAAAATCATGAAAAACCAGGCGCACCCCAAGGGTATCCAGGGACTGCTTGAGGAGTGGGTCACGCTTGATGAATTCAACGATGTTTGCCACGGGAAGCCATAGAGGCTGAGTGCCAATGTCAACGACAGCGGCTTCTGAAGAAAAGGAGTATTGTTTGTATATCGGATGGTTTTTTAGATCGGTTTCAGTCGCAGTTTTACGAGACCTGTAGCTGAGACAGTTTTCTTGGTCAGTGCACCCCTGAAAAGAAAGGAGTAGAGAAATAGACACCAGCAGATAGACAAGGCTCTTTTGCATATATTCTGGAAAGAGATGTATAGTTGCCGTGTATTGAAAGTATACCCGGCATAAAAAAATTATCGAACAGTAGCAGACAATGGAATCATATCATAAAAAGGCAGCATGTTGTAAGTACTGAATAAGAAAAAATATGAATTCCTTTATGCTAAGGGGGAGCAGGGAGGGGCATTCCTGGTGTTCATGAAGCGTTACGAATAAATTTTATGTTGGATGCTTATAGAGTTTTTCAGTTTTATATCATGTTCTTGCCAGGGATTTTTCATATTCGCTGTGAAAAATATGTATAATTGAGGCTGGGTATCGCGGCGAGGTATGATTTCCAGTGGATTGAAATTGTTTTTTTTGTTACTCTTTTTATATATGCTGTTGTTTGGCCTTAAGCAGCGTAGCTGCTCGGGAAAATTTGAGGAAGCAGCAAACCTGCAACGTTCATAGTTATTTTGTATAAAGGTAAATCATCTCAGGCAGATAAACGGAAAATATTTTCCTGGCAGTCTGCATCTTAAATAAACGAAACAATCTCAGCAGTCAGGCGTTTCCATGAAAAGTGAGTCCGTGTCATCAATACAGACCCCCAAAAAAATTGCAGTCCTCATAGCAATCATTATTTTTGCTCTGTTTGCGAAAGGATACGCCAATGCCCAGGCAGACCACTACGATCTGGCCTATATCTGGGACACTGACCTTGAAAGCGTACTCGACTACAAGGAAGAGATTGAATCGCTTCTCGGGCCCGAGGTGAGTAAAAATCTTAAAGTAGTTATCCGCGGCAAAGAGTATGGCGTTATCTACGATCGCAACGGTTCAGCGCTTTCTTCCTCCCAGCTTATTGTCCATCACAGTGAGATTCTTCGCAAGGCAGATCTGAATGAGGCTTGCGCCATTCCCGACCGTGCCTATCAACTCCTGTATAATGTCAGTTATGGACATGGGCCGAATCTTGATGCCCTTAAAAGAAATTATACGAAAATTTACAGCTATCTTGGCCAGGACGTTGGTAAAAATCTCTTTATCGAACAGACTGATTCCGGCAACTATACCCTGATTTACCGACGGCGGGGTGATAAGAAATCCACACTTCGAATAGCCGGAAAACATGCAAAACTTCTGCGCAGAATAAAAGTTGCCACCTCTATAACTCCTGAAAACAGCAATCAGGTTATATACGGCGAATCAAGCCACCTTGATGATAGTGATGAGCCCGAGATCATAACCGAGCCAAAGAAAGTGTCGGCAAAGTCAAAAGCTCATTTACGAAAAGCGCCGCAGGTTATCAGCCAGCCGGAGGTGAAAGTTTCATATGGCAGGGAACAGCCGGACAGCGATTTTGAAGATCATATTGAGTCCTTTATCAAGGAGTTGCGCAAAAAAGGAAAGCTGACTCCGGATGAAATGACGGGATGGATGGTCTATGATTTTACCCAAGACAAAAGCATTGTTGACATTAACGCCAACCAGGAATTCCAGGCGGCAAGCATGATCAAACCCTTTGTTGCTCTGGCTTTTTTTCACAGGGCAAAGGAAGGAAAACTCATTTATGGCCCGAAAAGCCGCAGAAAGATGGAAGCGATGATCCAGAGGAGCAATAATGCTGCCACCAACTGGGTTATGAGGCAGGTTGGCGGTCCATTCCGGTGTGAGAATATACTCAGAAAGGAATACGGAAACATTTTCAAGAAAACGGAAATCAAGGAATATATTCCCTCAAATGGACGCACTTACAAGAATAGCGCCTTGCCGGCGGATTATGTCCGTTTCCTGAGAGCTCTCTGGAACGATGAATTGCCCTATGGTAAGGAAATGCGTCGTCTTATGGCCCTTCCCGGCCGGGACAGGATTTATTACGGCACTCCGATTCCCAGAGGAACACGGGTCTATAATAAAACAGGCTCAACTGCCCATCTGTGCGGCGACATGGGAATTCTTGCCCCGCGTGCGGAAAATGGCCGGCGTTATCCTTACGCCATTGTCTGTATTATTGAACGACGCTCCCGTCCCAAAAATTACGGAAGCTGGACTTCGGCCCGCAGCAACGTTATTCGCCAGGTTTCCACCCTGGTTTATGAAGAAATGAAGAAACAGTATAAGCTGTTATAGCCATATTTTCAGCGAGTCACCTTTTTTACCCCTTCAGTATCGTATTTCGGCGTCCTTGCGCCTTTTGGGTCGTGCCCGCACAAGTTTGCAGCCCGGCAGAATGGCCTGTTTACTCTTTTTTTACCCATAGATCATAAAAAAAATCACCCTCTTGATCTAAGTCAAGGTGTTTCCATCTTCCTGCTGCTACATTGGTACCAGAATACACCAATGACGTTTATCAATATTCATCTTAATAAGGAGGATCAAAATGTTTTGTAATCAATGTGAACAAACAGCAAAGGGTGTTGCCTGTACCAAAATCGGCGTGTGTGGAAAAAAAGACGAAGTCGCCGGTCTTGAAGATCTGTTGACCCATGCCGTACAGGGGCTTTCTATTGTCGCTCAAGCCGGTCGCAAGGTGGGTGTTGTTGATAATGCGGTTGATCGGTTTACATGTGAAGCCATATTTTCCTGTCTGACCAATGTAGATTTTGATCCAGCCCGTTTTGAAACCCTGATTCAAAAAACAGTCAAGCTGCGTGACGAACTGAAAACCAAGGTAGAAGCCGCCGGCGGCATGATCGACACTGCCGCGGCTGCAGTATCTTTTGCTCCTGCCGGGAGCCTTGCAGGGCTTGAAGAGCAGGGCAAGGCCCTGAACTTCATGCCGAATCTAGATGCCAATGAAGACCTTCGTTCGTTGAAGCAGATCATCATGTACGGCGTACGCGGACTTGCCGCTTATACAGATCATGCAGCCATTCTTGGCCAGGAGGACGATGCTGTTTATGCTTTTGTCCATGAGGCAATGGCCGCCATTACAGGACCCATGGAGCTCAATGATCTGGTTGGCATGGCTTTAAAAACTGGCGAGGTGAATATCCGGGCCATGGAACTTCTTGATGCCGGCAACACCGGTACCTACGGTCATCCCGTCCCCACCGAGGTTCCCCTTGGTCATGTCCCTGGTAATTGTATTCTTGTTACCGGTCATGATCTGAAAGATCTTGATATGCTGCTGCAGCAGACTGAAGGCAAGGGAATTAACATCTATACCCACGGTGAGATGCTGCCCTGCCACGGTTATCCTGAACTCAAAAAATACAGCCATTTTTACGGTCATTTCGGCACAGCCTGGCAGAATCAGCAGAAAGAAATGCCTGAGTTCCCGGGTGCCATTCTCTTTACCACCAACTGCATTCAAAAACCTGCCGAGTCTTACAAGGGCAATGTTTTTACAACCGGCCTGGTTGGCTGGCCCGATGTTGCCCATGTCGAGGGCGGCAACGGAACCAAGGACTTCAGCCAAGTTATTGAAAAGGCCATGGCCATGGACGGCTTTACCGATGAGGTTGATACCGGCAAGGTAATGGTCGGTTTTGCCAGAAATACGGTCCTTGGTGTGGCTGATAAGGTTATTGGGGCCGTAAAATCAAAGGCAATCAGGCACTTCTTTCTGGTGGGCGGCTGTGACGGCGCAAAACCGGGTCGCAACTATTATACTGAAATGGCGGAAAAAATTCCCACTGACTGTATGATTCTTACCCTGGCCTGCGGCAAGTTCCGTTTCTTTGATAAGCAGCTTGGCGATATCGGTGGCATTCCGCGTCTGCTTGATGTCGGACAGTGCAATGATGCCTATTCAGCGGTGAAAATTGCCATGGCCCTGGCAGGCGCCTTTGAGTGCGGAGTCAATGATCTTCCTCTGTCTCTGGTTCTTTCATGGTACGAGCAGAAAGCTGTGGTTATCCTGCTTTCCCTCTTTTCTCTGGGCATCAAGGATATCCGCCTCGGACCCAGTCTGCCGGCCTTTGTTACTCCCAATGTCCTTAATGTGTTGGTTGAGAATTTTAATATCATGCCCATTACCACTCCTGATGAGGATTTGAAAGCTATACTCGGTTAAAGAGGTAAAAGATGCAAGCGGGCAGGAAGGCCGGTTTGAAAGACGGCCTTCCATGCCGGGGCTGTAGCCGATTTGGTTCTGACGCGGGTTGATGTTTTAGCGAGGTATTATCATGAAAGTAAAACGTAAAATTATAGAAATTAATGAAGAGCTTTGCAATGGCTGTGGTCAATGTATTGTTGATTGTGCTGAATCTGCTCTTGAAATTGTCGATGGCAAGGCCAAAATAGTTGCGGAGAAATATTGCGACGGCTTAGGCGCCTGTATGGGCGGCTGCCCCACCGGAGCACTCAGTCTGGTGGAACGGGAATGTGAAGATTTTGACGAAGAGGCAGTGGAAGAGCTTTTAAAGAGCAAAAAGGAGGTGGAGACAAAACAAACACCATGCGGTTGTCCATCCAGTGCGTTACAGACTTTTGCTGCTCCTCCCCAGAGCCCGTGTCAGGCTGCAAACAAACCGAAATCCATGGCTACCGGACAGTCCGCTTTGACCCACTGGCCTGTGCAGATTCGTCTTGTCCCAGCTTCAGCCCCGTTTTTAAAGGGCGCGGACCTGCTCATCGCCGCGGACTGTACCCCCATTGCCCGGGCAAGTTTTCATGAGGATTTCATGGCCGGCAAGGTGGTTCTGATGGGCTGCCCGAAATTTGATGACAGGGAGAGCTATGTTCAGAAATTTGCCGAGATATTTGCATCCGCGGATATCAAGTCGATCACCAGCGTTATCATGGAGGTGCCCTGCTGCGGTTCAATGCGCGGCATTATTGACCAGGCCATGAAACAGGCAGGAAAGAATATTCCCGCAAAAGAGGTGGTGTTATCCACCCAGGGGCAAATACTGAGCTGAGAAAATAATTTCTGATTTTTAAATGAACCACCCGGTATTTGATCCGGTGTGGTTCATTTAATTTGATGTGGTAAAGAAGTATCAAATGATACGAACCTGAACGGTCTCAATATAATGTCCCTCAACCAGGATATCGGACAAGACAATGATCCGGTCACCGGCTGAGATGGTTTTTTTTCGTTTTAACTGCTCAATGGCGCGCTGGATGGTTATTTCCGGGTCTTTGGAAAATTTAATCAGATGGGCGTGGATGCCCCAGTGGATGCCAAGCCGCCGGCGCACATGGGTGGTGTTGGTGAAGGCTAAGATTGGCGAAATAGGGCGGCATTTGGAGAGCAATGCTGCGATGAGACCGCGCCTGGTTATCACTAAGGTCCCTACGGCCTTGAGATTGTTGTTGAGGATGGCAGCGCTTCGGGCAATCTCTTCCTTGGAATTATCTGAAACCGCAACCCTTACCGTTGTATCCGACTTCATCTTCCTTTCAATCCTTCCGGCCACAGTATCCATGGTTTCCAGGGCCTTAAGGGGATGCTTGCCGGTAGCTGTTTCGCCGGACAGCATGATGGCGTCAGCCCCCTGCAGGACGGCATGAGTTATGTCGGTTACCTCAGCCCGGGTTGGCGTAGGGTTGATGATCATTGATTCCAGCATATGGGTGGCAACCACAACGGGTTTGCCGGCTTTCCGGCATTTCCGAATAATTTCGTCCTGAAGCAACGGTACCTCTTCATAGGGTAACTCAGCCCCAAGGTCGCCTCGGGCGATCATGATGCCGTCGGTCACGGAGATAATTTCGTCCAGTTGAGGGATGGCCTCTGCACTTTCAATCTTGGCCAGGATATCAATGGGGGCTTTTTTCTCCTCAAGGTAGTTTTGCAGGGTGGTAACGGAAGAGGCTCCCCGCACAAAGGAAAGGGCAATGAAGTCAATTTTGTTTTCAATGCCGAAGTTGATGTCCTGCCAGTCCTTGTCGGTGATCGAAGGCAGATCTGCACTCTTGCCCCTGATATTGATATGACGCCGGGAGGTAAGTATCCCGTCGTCCAGGCTTTCGCAGAGGACGTCTTTTCCCTTAATATCTCTGACCTTGAGGCTCAGCATGCCGCCGTCAATAAGGACTGTGTCATCAACTTCCACTTCCTTGACAAAACCGTCGTAACTCACCTCCACGCAGCGGGGTTCAAGCTCAGCCTGGTGTCTGATGGTCAGGGTCAGAGGGTCACCTTTTTTGAGAAGGATATTATGCCGGACATCACCGGTTCGGACCTCGGGCCCTTTGGTATCGATAAGTATGGCAATGGGAGAACCGGTTTTTTTATTGATCCTCTTGATGCTTTGAATAACACTCCTGTGCCACTCCAAGGTGCCATGGGACATATTGAGCCGGGCCACGTTCATGCCTTTTTCAGAAAGCTGACGGAGGATTTCGAACCGGGAGGTCTTGGGGCCTATGGTACAGATGATTTTTGTTGCGCGCATGGTGGTCGGGGTGTTCTAAGAAAGATTTGAGAAAAAAAGCCTTGTTCCGAATACGGCTTATGGGAGACTGAAACAGTCTGATTTTATATATATCATTGCGGAATAGCAATATAAAAACAGGCTCAAGGAGTCAATGAGAGGCATCAATTACACAGCGATCCCATTTTGACTGACTTGCATAAGAAAAGTTGCAGGGGCGGATAAAAGCAGCCAGTGACAAGTATGTACAAGGTCCCCATGCTGGTTACTAACTATTACTCGGCCAGGATGAAATCTGTGATGTACGGATTTTCCTCCATTTCCAGAGCAATGGTTGAGGTTGGAGTTTCCCCGTAATCGTGGCCGGGATGGATTATTGTCTCCTTTGGCAAAACAAGCAGCTTTTCTTCAAGGGATTTCAGGAGGGCGTCAAGGGAACCGCCGGTCAGGTCAGTCCTGCCAACGTCTCCCACAAACAGCGTGTCACCTGTAAAGAGATTACCTTCTACAAAAAAGCAGACCGAACCGGGAGTATGTCCCGGTGTGTGGATGACCTTGATTCGCAGATTCCCAACTTCAAGTTCATCGCCGTCATGCAGGCGAATATCAGCAGGAGAAGGAGCTGGGAGCCCGAGCTCTTTCTTTGATTTTTCCCGGACCTCCTGTATGGAAAAAAAGGTGTCATCCTCTTCATGCATGCAGACCGGCACGGAGAACATCTCCTTTAATTCCTGGTTGGCAAGCACATGGTCGGCATGTCCGTGGGTGTTTAAAATGGAAACAAGCTCCACATTTTCGTCTTCGATCAACCCTTTAATTCTTTGCACTTCACCACCTGGGTCGATAAGAGCGGCTTTTTTTGTCTGCGGGCAGATAAGTAAATAGGTGTTCACCTTGTACGACCCGATGCAAAGCTGCTTTATGATCACATTCTGTTTCATTTCTGGTACCAGTTTCCGGATTCATCCTGCAGCCAGGTGCCTGGTTTGGCTATTTCAACTATCTGTTTGGCCCTGCGTTCGCCAACCAGTTGAGGGCTGACCCCCTGCTGTTTTGCAATGGCCGTGTAGACTTTGAGCCTGTCCTGGTTCTCTTCTGCAATAAGATTTTTTTGATCAGGCGAATTTTTTCTGAACTCAAGAAAACCTTTATTGTTTTCGCCAATCACTCCTTGATCAAGCAATGTATTGATGGCCGGAATGCGAGCCAGCATTCTTTCCTTTATGCCTTGCTGGGCAAGGCAGGGAAGAGCAAAAAAATATGAGATCAATAAGAGTAGAAGAATGAAAGAATGTCTGTGAGTCAGGGTACGCATGGCGAATCTCCTTTTTATGGCTTCTGGGCGTCAATATCGTCAAAAAAGTTGTCAAGAGCCTTGTCAACCTTGATGTTAATGTCAATGGTGATATGGATCGGTTTTACCTCAATGGGAGCCACCTGAACTTCACTGCGAGATTCTATCTCATGTTTGGTACAGCCCAGGAGCAGGGCTGGAAATATGAGAAGAGGTATGATTTTTTTTAGCATAGTTTTTCTCCTGAACAGGATTTTATCTCCCTAATGGGTAATGTCTGGACCGGCAGCATAAACCTTCCCGCACATGTTGTCATAGGTTGAGGAAAAGGAGTGCACAGAATGATTAACCTTATTTTTTTCACGAGCAGTGATAGCCGGTTGCAATTCGAGTCGGCTACTGAATATACTCCATCAAGTCTTTCACGCTTTTATCATAATCAAGAAATGAGTTAAGAGGAAAGCGAAAGTTGACATCAAGTCGGATTGGCCTTGTCATTCCCTGGCCTGATATCTTCTCGATCCTATGAAAGCTCCCTGTCTTTCCATCATACGAAAAAGGAAGGGGGTGCTCCGGTTTTCCGTCAAGTTTTAATTGCAGGATAAGGTCTTCTCCTTCAGTGATCAAGTTAAGTTTTGCCCACCCGTAGCTGAAATCCCGCAATGCCTCCTGGGCAAAATCAAGCTGGGAAAATTGCGGAGCATTTCGGGGGATGGCAGCGGTAAGGAAATCCGCTGCACCTATTTGAACAAGTCCTCCTTCTCCGGGAGTTGAATACAAAAAACTTTCCTCAAAGGTCACTTTGCCGTCGCTCACAGTAACAGGGATGCGACCGTTGACTGTTCCATCACCTGATACCTGTTCAATGCCGAGTTGGGCAAGGATGGAAGTAAGCCGCAACTTGTTGCAATAGAGGATTATTCGCGGCAGGGGAGTTCCTTTTTTCAGTCGAAGAGCATAGGTGTGTATGGAACCTTCCGCCCAGTCAAAATCCGCCTCTTCCACTAATAATGAATCAGGCGATTCTATGGTGTAGTTTACCATACCGTCTTTTATGTGCAGATCTTTGAATTTGCCTGAGGCAAATCGAAAGGTCTGGGCAGGGGAGCTGTGCGGAATGGGAAGCTCCGGAAAGTTGATCTCAGTATTCATTCCTGTAATAGTAATTTTCTTTTCAGGGATCTGCAATGTTGCCTCAGATAAAGAGAGATCAAACTGACCATCCTGTTTGCTGCCCAGTTTGATATTTCCCGACCCACTTATAATGCCGGAAAACAAAGCGTCCGTTTTAAGTGTTGGTGATATTTTGCGAAATGAAAAATCAGTCAGCTTGCAGGGAGGCACCGTGACGCTTATTTGGGGTTCTCTTTCCCGGTTTTCCGTCATATCGCTGACCAGGGTCGATGATGCTGTCAGCCCTGGGAAAAGTTTTGAAACAAAGTCTAGTGATAGTCGAACTGCTTGCCTGTCAATCTTTATCTCGCCACTGAGATGACCAAGGTCTTTTTTCTGCCAGCTTATTCGTGGTACGGACAGGGCTCCTGAAACTGCATCATCTGATAGGGGAAAACTGATAGGCAGGTTGAGAGAGGCACCTTCAAAATTGATTCCTGCAGGGAGATGGGAAAATGAGGCCTTGGAAAATTGAGTGGTGCTTTCAATTTTTATTTTTTGCTCTTTTAGGATTGTTCCCCTGCTTTGAATGGTCATAACTGGCACAGAAGCCTGGAATGTATTGTCAGCCATCTCAAGGCCAAGTCGGGTGATTGTATCGAAAGTGGCATTTCCGGCAGCATAATTTCCCGAGAGCTGAACGGATGGTGAAAGGATATCAAGTGTTTTTCCTGCATATTCGGCACGGAGTGCGGGAAATGAGGTTGCAGCTTTGAAATTCCAGACCTGATTGTCTGCCAAACCCTCAAAATTGACAACAAGTGGAAGATTGTTTTGTGGTGGTGTCGCTTGAGGACTGAGTACGAATTCCCCTATAACCATGCTGTTGCCAAAGTCAAAGGTTCCTGCAAAATCAGTAACCAAAAATGGAGAAAGGTTGATTTTGGCCTCTGCCTTGATAGTGAATGGTGAGCTTATCTTAAGATCCTGAGGAAGATCGATAAGATCGCTTAAAGGCAGTAGATTAAAATTTTCAGCCGCCATACTGAGGTCTAATTTTTCCAAGTTTTCGTCAAAGAGGCCGCTTACTGTAATTTTTTGATCAAGCAGGAAGAGGTTTATATTTACTTCTGGAAGAGATGCCGGGGGCGATGATCGATCCGGATAAAGAAATTGTGCATCAAAGGGTATTCTGAAAAGCTTGTCATTCATTGTAAAAAGAAGGGTCGCCTGGCTGATTGAAATACGCTTTACAGTAATCGGCAGGGTGCTTTTTTTGAGTCCTTTGGCCGGTTTTTGAGGTTCAGCTCCTGTTAAAAGCTCCTGAAGGGCAGGCTCATCAACGATAAATGCATTGTTTTTCAGAGCGCAGTTAATTTCCACACCACGTATACTGATTTCTTCAACCTTACTCAAAAAAAGGTCAGCCAGAGAATAATGAATGGAGAGTGAGGCAACGGAAAGCACCGGTTTGTCGGGTGACCCCACTACAAAACCAATGTCCGCAGAGTGTAGACCTAAAAGAGGGCGGGTTGACTGAAACTGAACAATGCCGGTTTTCTGCACCAGTCGAGGAAACAGGGATGTGTGGATATAGTGGGGCAGAAGGATGAAAAAGCCGACTGAGCAGGCCAGAAGCATAAATGACAGAAGAATGAGGAATCGAAACAGGTATTTTGCCATCTTATTTTTTCGAAATTCTCTCAGTAGTTTCATTGAAAGTCATGAACGTATATTTTTTTGTGATTACCACTGAAACTCAGCCAGTCTTGCAGCAGGGACTGTAATGCATTAATAATTCAAAAAATACTGTCTACACAAAAGTCATTCCCGCGAAAGCGGGAATCCAGAGTAGCTGGCTAGTCCGCCTAGATTCCCGCATTCGCGGGAATGACGTATAAAAAGGCTGAAGATGAGTGGTAA
Source organism: Desulfobulbaceae bacterium (assembly GCA_020444175.1). Taxonomy (GTDB): domain Bacteria; phylum Desulfobacterota; class Desulfobulbia; order Desulfobulbales; family SURF-16; genus JAHLLM01. Next base: position 68,629 of record JAHLLM010000010.1, read on the forward strand.
TCATTTATTTTTTTGAGCAGTATCTCAATTTATAATAAGGAGATAATTCCTTGAAAATTACAAGAAAAAAAGAAAATCTGCTAATGATTTCGATTAGCTCCTAGCTTTGGCTGTTGACAATCAAAATGGGGCGGATTAGAGAAATATATTACATGATTGTGACAGGTTTATAGGAGTAAATTTTTACCGGCAATCATGTTCTATCATAATTGATGATTCCTAAGAGATAAAACTGAAAAGAGGCTTTCATGATGAAATTAAAACAAATCTGGCTGAGTGGTCTCCTGTTGTCAAGTCTATGTGGTTTGCCAAACAACTGCCTTGCCTCAAATGTCATACATTTGACCCATTTTTTCGGGGCAAAGGGTGAGTTCGGGCTTGAATGCATGGATTGTCATAAGCCGTATTGGAATGAAAACGGCTATTTCCAACTCACGCTTGACTCTGAAAGATGCAGTCAGTGTCATAGTCCGGATGGGATATTTGACGGCATGAATGATCCGGAAATAGGAGCATGGAATCCTGAAAACTGGCCGGATAATAACGGTGAATCAAAAATCTTTGATGAGGACGGCAATCTCAGACCCGGCAAGGAAAGATGGTGTCTTGGCTGCCATGATGGCGGAACCTCGTCCGTACATGGCGTCCCGGCGCCCAATGTAGCAGGGCAGTACGCAACCGAAGACTGGGAAAATCCGCAGACCGTTGTTGAAAGCGATTTGCAGGGTGCGCAGTATCTGCTGGATAATAATCTTGAAACCGGTGCCGCAAATATATGGGGTTCCGGGCTCGTATTTGATCTTGGTCAGACAAAGCTGATCTCCCATATTCGTTTCTATATATCCACAACCGACTCAACCAGCTTCTGGGAAGCCTATGGCAGTGATGATTTGGAAACATGGAACAGGATACTGCTCGGCCGTGAAATTATATTTACCGGGCCGTCATGGGAGGCGGGGACAACGCAGGGATGGAATGAACGAAGGCTCGATAAGTTCATGGAGGCCAGGTATATTAAAATGGTCAAAAGAAGTCCCTGGCCATTGCCAAGTAATTCAATTCGGGAGTTTCAGTATAAGAGCGATATTCAATACGGCTATCTTGTCAACGGACATAAATTCAGCTGTGACAACTGTCATGACACGTCAGCCGTTCACGTTGATGGCGTGGCCCAGACGTATAAGGCGGATTTGAATAATTATTCTGCCGGTTACCGATTGGCCGATGTTGAGGTCGGCTCGCAAATTGTTCCTGCCATGGAGATCCCTCGGACAGGCTGTAATGATGCGAACAATGCCGGAACCGGTAATGATTTTGCCCTCTGTTTTTCCTGCCATGACCGATATAAACTTCTGGGAGACGCCTCGGGCAGCGGTGATTTCTACCAGGATCCCCTGCAGACTGGCTACAGGAATGAGAATCATGTTGATGATAACGGACATGTGACTAACGAGCATCTTCGCCACCTGTCTGGAAGAGGGTACTGCGGCAACAGCAAGGACTGGGATTCTGATTGGGACTCTGTGCCTGATTCACCCCAGAGCTGTACAGCTTGTCACAACGTCCATGGCTCACCTAACCCGGTCATGACACGCCATGGTGAACTGGCCAGCACTCCCGGCACCCTTGATAAAGTACCCATGTTCAATTTCCAGTATCTTGACTCGCAAGGAAATGTTGATCCAGAACTCAAGGATATCACGGAGAGCAGCGGAGGAGCACTTCAGTTTTATGCACCCGGAGCCGGTAATCCGTCGAAAAATGCAATATGCAATATGTGCCATAACGACTCAATACAGTATAACCGTATCCAGCCATATAAATTCAATTACCCCTTTCCATGATGCTGCACTGACACGGTCAGTTCTTTGACGTTCTACAAGGCGGTTGGGAATTGTTTCTTAACCGCCTTTATTGTTTGGGGGAATGGAGGCCGCATCTTTGAACAGGATCAAACCGTTGTGATCACCAAAAACATGCTGACAACGACAAATCTCATGAAGGGCATGGTTTTTTTATGGCAACGTCCTGATCTTTGAGGAGAAAAAACAGTGAGTTGAATGGTCAGCTGATTCTTAAAATCTTGAGAATAATAATGCCCATTTCATAGAGCAGATAGAGAGGCCCTCCCATAAGGAGCATGTTGACAACATCCGGGGTGGGGGTGAGCAGGGCGGCGACAATACTGATGCCAAGAAGTGCATAACGCCTGCTTTTTTCAAAGGTTGAACGGGGGCAGAGGCCGCTCTTTGAGGCAAACACCATGAAAATCGGCAGCTCGAAAATAAGGCCGAAGGCAAGAACAAAAATGGTCACAAAGGAAACGAATTTGCCAACTGAGATGATTGATTGAAGCTGTTCTGATTCAAAACCAAGCAGAAATTTAACACCAAAGGGCAGGGTGACAAAATAGCAGAAAGCTGTTCCCGAGTAAAAAAGAAGGCAGGTAAAGAAGATGAAACTGGCAAGGGACGTTTTCGAAAGTGCGAATGGTTTGGCCATTGCCCGCCAGAAGCAGAAAACGATTGCCGGCATAAAGAGGAAAAGGGTGACAAAAAGAGCGAGCTTTACATGGGCCAGGAAGGGTTCGGCTACCGTAAAAAAAGCAAGCTTCTGGTTAAGATGTCCCTGGACAAAGGCAAAGATGGCAGGCGAAACAAAGTAAAATCCAAGGGTACCCAGGCCAATTCCTGTTCCCAGGAAAAGGATGGTTTTTCTGATTTCAAGAATAAAAGAAAGAAGCCGTTTTCCTGGAGGGGCAGCCTCTGATTCCAGCAGAGATGTCATTTTGCAGTTTTGTCGAATTGCTTAACGTTGGGCCGTTGTTACAAAATACGAAGTGTTAAGGTAGAAGATTTAAATCCTTATCCGAAAAATTCGGTAATCAGAAAGTTGACCGCAGAACGAAGTACCTCAATATCGCTTTGTTTCCCATCATTTTTTTTGAAATTTTCCAGGTTGTAAAGCGTTGAAATATAGAGATCCTGCTGCATGGCATTGGGCCGGAAACCCTGTTTTATCTTTTCGTGCTGCAGAAGAGGGACGAGCAGGTCGTTTGCTTCAAAATAGGGTCCAAGCCGCTGGTCTTCAATCCAGAGTTTGATCGTTTGTTCTGTATTTTCAGAAAAACCGTCGCAATGTGATTCTGTCAGCAGAACATAAAATGTGTGATTGTCGCCCTGCTGGTCCTGCCAGGCTCCCCGGCCAAGGGGATAGGTGCGGCATGGCGCCGGTCTGCCGGCATAGACCAAACAGCCTTTAGGGGACACAAAAGGACAACTTGCCCTGCCGTCATCCACCATGCCGAGATAGACATTGGGGAAAACATCTTCCTTCTCGCACTCAACGATGGCATAGGCGTCCAGGAACTCCTGGCTCGAAATGCCCAGGGCCGTTCTCAGTCGCAACACATCATAAGGTGTAAGTGCGAGTTCCAGTTCCCGGCAGCACTCGGTAAAACAGGTGACACCCGGATGACAGGAAAAGGTAAATTTCTCATCTTCCTGCAGTTTCCGAACGTGCGGCGGAAAGTGCAGCTCGGGTTCGGCTTCATTTTTGGGTGGATGGAGTTTAGGAATAAACAATATGTTTCACCATGATAAATCAGGCTTCTCGACGCCAGAGATAGAGCACGGGGCTGGCGACAAAAATAGAAGAATAGGTTCCCACCAGAAGTCCGGTAAGAAGGGCGAATGAAAAATCATGGATAACCGTTCCCCCAAGGACAAAGAGGGAAACCAGTACCAGCGCCGTTGTCATCGATGTAACAACAGTACGGCTCATTACCTCATTGATGCTCAAGTTAATTAAATGTGAAAAGTCAAGGTTCAAATTCTGCTTGTGCATATTTTCACGGATACGATCAAAGACAACAACCGAATCATTGAGCGAGTAACCTGCCAGGGTAAGAAGGGCGGTGACAATGAGCAGGGTAATTTCAATGTTGCATAACCAGCAGATGCCAAGCACGACTACAACATCATGAAAAGTTGCAATGGCTGCGGCAACACCGAACCGGAAATCAAAGCGCAGTGCAAGATAACAGATAACGCCGAAAAGTGAAATGACAATGGCCTGCAGGGCCTTGTTCCTGAGCATTTCACTTACAGAGGAGCCGATCTCGGACTGACTTTCAAGAACGAAATTATACTCCGGCAGATTCTCTGCAAAAAGGGCGGTAACCATTTCAGAATCCTGGCCAACCACCTCTTCTTCTTTTTTAATTTTTACAATGAGCCGATTTTCATTGGTAACAGGTTGCAGTTCAACGCCGTCAACATTGTTGTCTGAAAAAACCTTTCGAACTTTTTCAAGCTCATAGGGTTGGGATGCCTGATACTGCAAAATCGATCCACCGGCAAAATCAACGCCGAGATTACCTTTTCCTCTCAGGAGCTGGGCAAAAGCAATGAGACCCAGCAAAACCAGAACCCCTGAAATAATAAAGGTTATCTTGCGGACTTTCATGTAGTCAATGTTTGGTTTTTTGAGCAGCGACATAAAGGAAATGGGTTTCAGCATGCGCTTGCTGTACAGAGTATCGTAAACGAGCCTGGTGCAGAAAAGACTGGTAAACAGGTTAAAGGTAACACCAAGGGAAAGAGTAACGGCAAAGCCTTTGATGGGGCCGGTACCAAAAAGGAAAAGGGCAAGGGCCGTTATCAGCGTTGTTACCTGGGAGTCGACAATGGTCCAGAATGCTTTGTCATAACCGCTTTCCACTCCGGATCGAACTGATTTCCCGATATCGAACTCCTCACGCATCCTTTCAAAAATAAGGACGTTTGAGTCCACCGCCATACCGATTGACAGGATAATACCGGCAATACCGGGCAAGGTGAGCGTTGCCTGCATGGCTGCAAGTCCGGCAAAAAGAAAGAGTATGTTCAGCACCAGAGCCGCGTTGGCAATAACGCCTGACAGTCGATAATAGACGATCATGAAAAGGATGACCAGAAAGGTTCCCAGCAGGCCGGAGGAAAGTCCCTTACTGATAGAGTCATGCCCGAGCGAGGCACCAACGGTCAGGTTCTGGATAATGGAAACAGGGGCAGGAAGAGCGCCAACCCGGAGAATAATTGCCAGATCGGAAGCCTCTTCGTATGTAAAGCTTCCTGAAATCTGGGCACTGCCGCCCAGGATTTTTTCCCGGATAACCGGGGCGGAGCGGACAACATCGTCCAATACAATAGCAAGCCGTTTATTGACATTTTTTTCTGTGATCTGGCCAAAAACTTTTCCGCCTCGGCCGGTAAGCTCCAGGCTGACATAGGGTTCGTTAAAATTGCCTCCCACCCTGACCTGGGCGTTTTTAACCATTTCGCCGGTCATCAGCACCTGATTGTGGAGGAGCAGTGGTGTTTTAATCTCCTGGCCGGTTTGTTTGTTTATTTCTTTTTCAAAATAGACCTGGGTATCATTGGGCAGAAATCGTTTCAGGGCCATGTTCAGTTTTTCATGGCTTTCGCCATCTTTCCATTCTCCTGAAGAAATGGCCTGATCTATCAAAGAGGGGAGGTTGATCCCACTGGAATCAACTATCTTGAACTCAAGCTGCGCCGTCTGACCAATGAGGCTCAAGGCGCGTTTAGGATCTTTTACGCCTGGAAGCTGGACAATGATTTCATCCTTGCCCTGGCGGACGATAACTGGTTCTGAAACACCAAACTGATCAATACGATTTCTGATAATTTCAAGTGATTGGTTGACCGCATTTTTGTTGATAAAGGCAACCTGGTCTTCTTTAAGGCTGAGAGTTATGCGTGGAAAAGAGCCTTCTTCTGCTTTTATCTGGATATCAAGATTGGGGAAATCATCCTCAACGAGTTGTTTGACCGTGTCTACTGAATCGGTATTAGGCAGAGTGAAAATGACTTTTTTCGCATCGTTTGAAGCGGTCTGCACAACAGAGATGCGTTGATCTTTCAGATTGCTTTTCAGGTCCTGGGCGGCAAAATCAAGTGAGTTCTCAATGGCTTTATCAAGATCAACCTTTAAGACAAGATGCATACCTCCCTGGAGGTCAAGTCCAAGGTGCAAACCTTCCGGGGCCATGTATTTTTTCCACCATTCCGGGGTGGCGCTATAAAATGAAGGCAAAAGAGTAAGCCCGGAGAAGCCGACAAGTACAAAAAGAAGAAGGAATTTCCATCTGAGTGCTTTATTCATTCTATGTGATCCTGGAAAAAGTTTTTATTTAATTTTGTGGCGGTCTTGCTTTTATCTGCCCCTTAAGGGTAAAAAAATGTCCGTCCGCCGTCAGTCCTGTGTAAACTGGTGCTCTTCTACGGGCGGATGGTCAGACATTTTGTCTTTTTTTACGACGTTATCAATTCTTTTGGGTGAAACTATTCAGGTTTTTTCTGAAAAGAATTAAAACAAGAGCGTGATTATACTCCACATGTATCATAAGTCAATCAGGATGAATCTTGAAGGTCTCGTAAAAGTCTCCAGGGGAGCAGGAGTAACACGGTAAATCAACAAGTTAAGAAGCCTGAATCTGATGAAGTCGTATTTTTTACGATTTCCTCAATCTTGCAATTGAGGATTTAAGTTTGACGCATTATGGGTTATGTTATGTGTTTGCGCCAAGAAATACAAATTTTTATATAAAAAATTATGAATTGACGGTTTCGTTGAAAAACACTGAAACGCCGCTGGTATGTGTAACTTGTTGATATTGTGTTAACGGGCGTCCATTTTCAGAGTTTTTTCCCCACATGGGGCATATGTGCGAATCCGTCATGATGCGAGGACAATAAAGATGATCGATCAGAAGGAATCTTTCGGTCAATGTAAGATTCATTATATTGAAACAGACAGCCCTGCAGGGCAGGATGTGGTGTTGTTGCACGGCATGAAATTTCAGGCTGCAACATGGAAGGAACTCGGGACTCTCGCCACCTTGGATGATGCCGGGAAACATGCAATTGCCCTTGATCTGCCTGGTTTTGGCGGATCTCCTGACTGTGATGTCAATCCGGATCAGGTACTGGTTGATTTCATCACTCAAAAAAAACTTGAAAAACCGGTTGTAATAGGCCCTTCTATGGGGGGCCGGCTGACTATAGAGTTCTGTCTTGATCATCCGGAACTTGTAGGGGGACTTGTGCTGGTTGGAGCAGTTGGCGTGCAGGAGAATAAGGCTCGACTGGCCCGGATCAATGTGCCGACCCTCATTGTCTGGGGTGGGGAAGACGCCATATCCCCGATTGAAAATGGAAAAACACTGCATGAATTAATTAAAGGTTCAGCATACCATGTTATCAATGGTGCGCCGCATCCCTGTTATCTTGAGCAGCCGGATGAGTGGCACCGGGTTTTGCTTTCATTTCTGGAGAATATATGAAAAAAATTCATAAAAAATTAGCAGACAGGTCAAGTCTTGAACTTGCTCAGATTCTGAGTAACGCGGCTTTGGAGAAAAAGGCTGAAGACCTGATTATCCTCGACGTGAGTAAATTATCATCTTTTACCGATTATTTTATCATCATGAGCGGTCGTTCAACCCGGCATGTCCAGGGGCTGGCCGATGCTGTAAGCAGCGAGCTGACCAGGAAAAGGATAAAGGAGAATTCAGTTGAAGGCGTGAAGGATGGGCTCTGGGTTCTTCTTGATTATGGGGATGTCGTTGTCCATATTTTTTACAAGGATGAGAGGACATTCTATGATCTTGAAGGCCTTTGGCATGACGCGCCACGGATTGCCGTGCAGGAAGAAATACAGGGCCATAAAAAAACAACCTCAGCATAAGTGAAGAAACTTTCATGAAATATATAAGCACCCGGGGTGGAATAGCCCCAATATCGTTCAAAGAAGCTGTTATGATGGGTCTTGCCACTGATGGCGGACTTCTTCTTCCCGAAAATATGCCGCAGGTGAGTGACGAAACGATCCAGGCCTGGCGCGGAATGTCCTACCCCGATCTGGCCCATGATGTCATGTCTCTTTTTATTGATGATATTCCGGCTGGGGATCTGAAAGACTTGGTTGACCGCTCTTATTCCACCTTCACCCATCCTGAAGTTGTTCCTGTAGTGCAGAAGGGTGATGTTTATATTATGGAGCTTTTTCACGGACCGACTCTGGCATTTAAAGATGTGGCCCTGCAGTTTCTTGGTAATGTTTTTGAATATCTGCTTAAGGAAAGCGGAGAAAAAATGAATATACTGGGAGCCACTTCCGGTGACACAGGCAGTGCGGCAATATACGGGGTTCGAGGTAAAGACAGGATCAATATTTTTATCATCCACCCGCATAAACGTGTCAGTGCCATCCAGGAACTCCAGATGACCACCGTTACCGATGATAATGTTTTCAACATGGCAATCCGCGGTACCTTTGACGATGGCCAGGCCATTGTCAAGACCCTTTTTAACGATATTCCTTTTAAGGAAAAATATCATCTGGGGGCGGTTAACTCAATCAACTGGGCCAGAATTCTCGCCCAGGTTGTCTATTACATCTATTCCGCCCTCAAGTTGACCCCTGATGACGGAATGGTCGATTTTTCGGTGCCCACGGGTAATTTTGGGGATATTTTTGCAGGATATGTTGCCCGTAAACTGCTTCCCGGCTCAATTCGGAACCTTGTACTGGCCACCAATGAAAACGATCTCCTGACACGGTTTGTTAACAATGGCGAATATTCACTTGGTAAAGTTGTGCAGACCACCAGCCCGTCCATGGATATACAGCTTGCCAGTAATTTTGAACGCTATCTCTACTTCCTGTATGACAGAAATGCGGAGCGTACACGAGGTTCCATGGAGGAATTTTCCAAGACAGGGAAACTTCTTTTTTCCAAAACAGAGCAGGATAGAATCAGGTCCGAGTTTTCAACCAGGAGTGTTGACCAGAAAGAGACATTGGAGACGATCAGTGCTTTTTTCAAAGAGACCGGCTATGTGCTTGATCCCCATACTGCTGTTGGCGTCAGCGGTGGATTGGCTCGCCTTGAAAAGGGGATTCCCATGATCTGTCTGTCCACTGCCCATCCCTCCAAGTTCGGTGCTGCGGTGGAGGAGGCTATAGGCCGTCCTCCGGAAATGCCGTCCAGTCTGCAGGGGCTTGAGAATAAAGAAACCCGGTGCAAAGTTCTTGATGCCGATGTGCAACAGATCAAGGAGTTTGTTACCCAGAACGCTCTGTAAGGTGTACGTGCGAACCTGAATAGTTACGGCCTGGAGTTGAGGCCTATTTCGTGCCTTCGCTGAATAGATATCTTTTTTTCTTAAATTTCGCCGGTAATTTCGTTTTCATAGTTAGTGCCTGTCCAGAGATGAGGATTTTTGTTCAAGATCAAGAACTGCGAAAAAAATTACCGGAGGCATATATGTGATATTCCGAGAATAATTTTTTGAGTAAGACGCAGATATTGAGTAAAAAGACCATTTATGGACAGGCACTAGTTAAGGATGCATGATGTACTGCAACATCATGCATCCTTTTTTTTGCTGAGAACTGATTGCAAAAAAGTTTTTGTTCTATAGAGTAATGAAAGAAACGAAAAAGACTCAGGTCGGTTGTTTTTTGCAAATTGGTTCATGCGCGGGGAACTTTTAAGTGTTTTTTCCCTCTCATATTTTTAAGTCTCTTTCTTCTACGTGTCCATTCTATGGACACTGGGCCACAGGAGTAATAAAAAATGAAAATGTTACAGATTGCGGCAGTCACTCTTTTTCTCCTTGTCTCCTCAACCGTTCAGGCTGAGGAAAGATTTAACTACGGCGAGAGCTGGAAAAAGGCGACAGTTCCTCAAAAGATGTTTTTTCTCAATGGGTACCAGAACGGCTATATTTTCGGTGTTATGAACGCTACCAAGTTTTTTATGCCCACGAATACGGATCAGGAAAAAGAGAAGGCATTTAAAAAAGCTTCGATGATTTATGGCGACAGGTTGTTTGGCAAGGATATGCTTGCCAATATTGTTTTGCTTATGGACAATCTTTATGCTGATGAGGCGAATAGGTACATAGATAAAAGTGTTATGCTTGATCTGGCGATTGAAAAAATTCGTGGTCAGGATATATCAGAGGCTCTCAAACTTCACAGAGAGGCTGCGGAAGGAACGAGGATGGAAACAGGAAAAGGAGAAAGTAAATGAAAGTGCTTGCGATCAACGGCAGCGCCCGTAAGGGTGGGAATACATCACAGCTGCTGCAGAATGTTCTCGATGAACTTGATAATGAAGGCATTGAAACGGAATTAATTGAGTTGGCCGGTAAAAGTGTGCCGGGCTGTATTGCCTGTTATAAATGTTTTGAAAAAAAGAATCAGCGTTGCGCCGTTGATAATGACATTATCAATGAAATGATCGAGAAAATGAGAGAGTCTGACGGCATATTGCTTGGTTCCCCGACATATTTTGCTGATGTGTCAGCGTCCATGAAAGGACTTATTGAACGATGCGGTATGGTTTCAAGGGCTAACGGTGATATGTATAAAAGGAAAGTCGGGGCTGCAGTGGTTGCCGTGCGCAGGGCAGGAGCCTCCCATGTTTTCAGTTCACTCAACAATTTTTTTACCATCGGCCAGATGATTATTGTCGGTTCCTCCTACTGGAATATCGGGATCGGGAAAGATCCGGGTGATATTACCAAAGATGAGGAAGGCATCAAAACCATGAAGGATCTGGGACATAATATGGCCTGGTTGCTGAAAAAGATACATGGGTGACAGGAATTATGTTTGATCTTCTCAAAAATATCGTTCAGGGCGGTTTCAAAAAGGTTGATTCCCCGGAAGAAAATGAAAAAAACAAACAAATTGCCGCCTGTGTCCTTCTGCTTGAGGCTGCGCATGTTGATGACGAGTGCACCCCTGAAGAGATGGATCATGTTGTATCCGTGCTTCATGCCAAGCTCGGCATCTCCATGGATTATGTTGATGAATTAATGGCGCTGGCCCATGCCGAGAGAAAGAACGCCGTTGATCTCTGGAAATTTTCAAATCATATCAATCAGACGTATTCAATGGCTGAAAAAATCGCTATAATGGAAGATGTTTGGCGGATAATTCATGCAGATGGAAAACTTGACATGCATGAAGATCATTTTGCCCATAAACTGGCCAACCTTTTAAGATTAACCCATAAGCAGCTTATTGATGCCAAGCTGGCAGCACGTAACCTGAACTAATTGATGTTGCGTTGGCAGGAGGTCTGTTGCGCGGCTTTTGGCGGCTTACTGAATAATTGATGGTCTCGCAAAAAGCTCTCAAGCTGACCATCCGCCAACGAAATATCAACAAGTTACATACTTGTCGGCGGCGGTTGAGGGGGGGTTACGAAACCGTCAATAATTGAACAGTTGAAAATCAGGGGAATCGTCTCCAGAAACAGTTTCTTCTTTAACGAAAAGATCTGACAAGAGCAACGAGCCGGAGGTCATTGATCATGCAGGAAAGTTATTGTAGCGAGCACAGCAGTTACGGGTTGGAAAACCATGGCCTGACAAATTTGAATGAGATTTTCTGGAACCTGCCGACTACAAGGCTCTATGAAAAGATACTGACCCGTGGTGAGGGACGTCTTTCTCATCTTGGACCTATTGTTGTCCGCACAGGCCACCATACCGGTCGATCCGTCAATGATAAATTTATCGTCAAAGAGCCTTCAACACAGCAGGATATATGGTGGGGTGACGTCAACCCTCCCATTTCCGAAGAATATTTTGACCAGTTGCATAAACGCATGGCCATGCATCTGCAGACCCAGGACGTTTATGTCCAGGACTGTTTTGCCGGTGCTGACCCCAAACTGAGAATGCCGGTAAGGATCATTACCCAATATGGCTGGCACAGTCTTTTTGCCCGTAATATGTTTATCCAGGCAAAACCGGAAGAAATAAGACGGCATGTCCCGGAGTTTACAGTGATAGATGTCCCGCGTTTTCATGCCGCCCCCAGTCTCGATGGTACAAATTCAGAAACATTCATCATAGTCAACCTGAGGAAAAGACTGATTCTCATAGGTGGTTCAAGCTATGCCGGTGAAATCAAAAAATCAATTTTCAGCGTCATGAACTATTTGATGCCCAAGAGAAAAGTGCTGCCCATGCACTGTTCTGCCAATATCGGACCTGATGGAGAAACGGCACTTTTCTTCGGTCTCAGCGGTACGGGTAAAACAACCTTGTCTGCTGACGCATCACGAACCCTGATCGGCGATGACGAACATGGCTGGGGAAAAGATGGGATTTTTAATTTTGAAGGTGGCTGCTATGCCAAACTCATTCGCCTCTCCCCGGAGCACGAGCCGGAAATTTTTTCCACCACCAGACGTTTCGGGACTATCCTGGAAAATGTCAGCCTTGATTCATGTACTCGAATGATTGATCTCGATGATGACACCTTTACCGAGAACACTCGCGGTTCATATCATATTTCCGCCATTCCCAACGCCAGTAAGAAAGGAATCGGAGGCCATCCAAAAACCATTATTTTTCTTTCTGCCGATGCCTTCGGTGTTTTGCCCCCTATTGCTAAATTGACCATAGAGCAGGCTATGTATCATTTTATTTCGGGATATACGGCTCGGGTAGCCGGTACCGAACGTGGCGTTACCGAACCGTCGCCTGTTTTCAGCGCCTGTTACGGGGCACCGTTTATGCCCATGCATCCCATGCGATATGCCGAATTGTTGAGCGAGAAACTCATGATGCATGGTTCCCAGGTCTGGCTGATCAACACGGGCTGGAGTGGCGGCCCCCATGGAGTAGGAAAACGTATGCCTCTTAATTATACGAGGGCTATGGTAAATGCCGCTTTAGATGGTACACTGAATGATGTTGCCACTGAAAAAGAACCTTTCTTCGGGCTGCATATTCCAAAACACTGTCCCGGTGTGCCGGATGAGGTGCTTATTCCGCGAAACACGTGGCCTAATCCTGCGGATTGTGATGCTCAAGCAGAAAAGCTGGCTCGTATGTTTGCCGAGAATTTCCAGCAATTTGCCGATCAGATGACCCCGGAGGTGCTGAAGGCCGGTCCTTCTTTGTGAAAAAAAGAGGGGAATTTTTAAGGGTGTTTTTTTTGTTAGGTTGGGCTGCTGAAGAGAGAAATGTTGCACGCTTTTTGAATATGGAATATAGGGATAGTAATTTCTATTACAAATTGAGTTAATAACCTCAATCCCTCCTATTCCAAATGGTAAAGAGACTTACAAAAAGTAAAAAAGAAGTCTTTATTATCATTTTTCAACAGTTGCAGCACTGACACACATTTCTTTTCTCTCGATTATTTTCTCCTCCGTTGATCGGAACCTTGAGTCCTTCTTGTTTTTTTAATCTATGGATACGACGAATTTCCATACCATAAAACCCGCGGACCTTCCTTCTCCGCCTCAGACAGCCATCCGCATTATGAGGGCCTGCTCCAGAAAGCGGGTCAATAATGAAGAGTTGAGCAGCCTGACCCAGAATGATCCCCTGCTTACTGCGGAATTACTGCGCATTGCCAACTCCTCTTTTTTCAGCCACGGCAGGTCCGTTGAATCGATCAGTCGAGCTATCCAGGTGCTCGGTCAACGCGCCTTGCGAAATCTTGCCCTGTGTCTTTCAGTGCGTGATGCCCTGAAAGATTGTGTCATTCCTGGATTTGATCTTGATCTGTTCTGGGAGGACGGGTTGCGCAGGGCTGTGAGTGCAAGACTTCTTGGCAGACTTGCCTCCCTTGACGCTGATGAGTGTTTCACGGCAGGTTTGCTCCAGGACTTCGGACTTCTTGTTCTTTTCCATCTCTTTCCTGAAAAGGGAAATGAAGCAGTAGAGATGCGAAAAATGACTCCAAGTAGACGACGTAACCGCGAAAAGGCTATTTTTTGCATAACACACGACCGGGTGGTTGAGCAGCTTGCCGAGGAATGGCAACTTCCAGAAAATCTGTCCCTGGCTCTGGGCAGTCACCACAAGAAAAAAGATGAAGGTCAGGCAAGGAGTCCGCTCAGCCGTGTTCTGCAGGGAGCCGACTGGTTGAATGCTCTTTTTACTGTTGATAACAAGAAGGTGGTATTAAGCCGGTGCAATATGCTCTTTTTTAAGGGCTTCGGGCTTGACCGGCAGAAAACCGAGGAGTACATCGCGTCCATCCCTTCGCAAACAGAAGAGGCGGCGGATGCCCTCGGTCTGCGCATCGGTGAGCAGGAAGATTTCAGCGATGTCCTGCGTTCAGCCAATTTGCGGCTGATTGAAGATAATGTCAGTTATCAGGAACTTGCCTGGCGTCTGAAAAAAACCTTGCTTGAACGGGATAGGCTGGCTTCCGAACTTCGCAAGGAACTTAAACTGGCCCGCGAGGTGCAGAAAAGTTTACTGCCTGTTTCCCGTGAAGGATTGCCTGTGCATGGCATCAATATCTCTGCCCGCCACCTTTCAGGAGATTTTTATGATTATTTCAGTCTGCCTGACGGGCGTATCATTTTCAATCTTGGCGACGTGTCCGGTAAGGGGTCACACGCAGCACTGCTGATGGCGAAAATAAGTTCTGTATTTCGCTGTCTGGGGCGAGTGACAAACTCGCCCGGTGAACTTCTCGAACGTATTAACAGTGAACTTTGTGCTACCTCCATTCGGGGTATGTTTGTGACCATGGTTGCTGGTATCTATTCACCGGTTGCCGGCATAATCAGCCTGGCCAATGCCGGGCATCCCCCCCCTTTGCTGGTGAATCGAAACGGGCATTTCAAGGAGTTTCCTGCCGAAGAACCGCCTTTAGGTATTCTCCCGGGGCAGAAATTCAGGGAACAGAATGTTGAGCTTGGCAATGGCAGCTTGTATATCTATTCAGACGGAATCACCGAAGGGCGCGACAGCGAGAATCAGCCTCTTGGGATTAAGGGGTTGCTTGATCTCATTAAAAGACACGGGAATCTTCCCAGACAGAAAAGGCTTGTCGAGATAGTCAAGCCCTTGCGGGAAAGGCCGCTGAAAGACGATATTACCCTGCTCGTGGTGGAGATGCCGGATGGGTGACGTGCTGGTTTTTAAGGGTGTTTTCCGGGCACAACCGGAAATGCTGAGCACTCTTCGTGCTCGGTTGCGGGAGATAGCAGCAGACTGCGGGTGCAGCGGGGAGAATGTCGATTGCCTGGTGCTTGCTGTCAATGAGGCATGCAGTAATATTATCCGACACGGCTACGGTGAGAAAAAGAGGGGTGAAATTATTATAGAAATTTTCCATAATAAAAATGAACATGAGATACGCATTCGTATTCAGGATTTTGCCCCCCATGTGGATTTAAGCCGCATAAAAAAAAGAGATCCAGCAGTTGTAAAGCCAGGAGGACTTGGTCTTTATTTTATTCAGAAGGTAATGGACAAAGTGGAATTTCTCGAACCTTCGGATGGCAAAGGGAATGTTCTTGAACTTGTGAAAAAGATCGGTCGCAAGGCCTGAAACTGCTGCTGTTAATTAAACAAGATGTTGCTTCAAACCCTGCGGAATGCACTGAGTCCTCAGAAGAATTCCCCTCTGTTTTTCGTGGAGTTTGCGGCTTGAAAAAATGTTGCCCAGGTGGACTGCATGACAAAAAAAAACAAATATTATCCTGTTAACCGGCATGGTCCTGTAACCGTTATCTCTCTGACCGGAGAGATAGATATGCAGACCTCTCCGAATGCACGGGAGCAGATGCTTGATATTTTGAAGAAGAAAGGTTCCCTGCTGGTGGATCTGTCAAAGACAAAATACATTGACAGCTCAGGTGTTGCAAGCCTTGTCGAAGGGTTGCAGCTGGCAAAAAGCAGAAAACTTTCTTTTGCCCTTGTTGAGGTCAGCCATTCCGTAAACCAGGTCCTGCAGCTTGCCCGTCTTGATAAAGTATTTCCAATCCATCAGACTCTTGAACAGGCACTGACTGCCATGGGAACCCAGGAACAGGGATGAAGAGGTTCTGTGAACAACTGGGGCGCAGGACCGTAGTTTCCCTTGAAGAACTCGGCTATGTTGCCTCATTGTGCCTGGAAAGCGTTCTCTGGCTTTTTCTTGGACCAAGACGGAGGCAGCCGGTACAGACTTCCGCTGTTTTTCGCGAGGCCATGGAAATCGGGGTAATGGCCATCCCCATAGTGTCCATGCTCTGT
This sequence comes from Desulfobulbaceae bacterium, assembly GCA_020444175.1. GTDB lineage: Bacteria > Desulfobacterota > Desulfobulbia > Desulfobulbales > SURF-16 > JAHLLM01. The sequence continues at coordinate 84,708 of JAHLLM010000010.1, forward strand.
TTTGCAGTTGGAGTCATGCTTGCCATACAGGGTATTGAAACCTTGAAGGTCTTCGGCGCCGAGAGTAAGGTTGTGATCGGCATTGCTCTTTCGGTTACCAGGGAGTTTTCTCCCCTTATTGTTGCCATTCTTGTGGCTGGGCGTTCAGGGTCCGCTATTGCGGCCCGCATCGGCACCATGCATGAATCTCAGGAAATAGACGCCTTGCGGGTTATCGGCATTAATCCCATTCGATATCTTTCCACCCCTCTTCTTCTTGCTGCACTTATTTCCGTTCCCTCGCTGACAGTACTCGGTGATCTGGCCGGCCTGTTCGGGGGAGCTCTTTTTACCAGTCTGAAATTAAATGTTCCTGTGACTGTTTTTTTTCAACGTTGCCTTGATATTCTTTCCGTGGACGATATAGGTCAGGGGCTTATAAAAAGTATTATTTTTTCCTTGATTATCGTCCTGATCGGTGTGAGTAACGGCTTCCAGGTAAGGGGAGGAGCCGAGGGGGTAGGGCGGGCGACGACACGGTCCGTGGTCTTATCCATCACCTTTATTATTCTTGCCGACCTCATTTTTACCTTTTTCATGAACAGGTGATTATGGACCACCCTGCCATTGAAGTAAACAGCTTATCCGCCCATTATGGTGATCGGCTTATTCTCGATAATGTTACTCTCACGGTCGACTATGGTGAGATTCACGTTATCATGGGCGGCAGTGGTTCCGGTAAATCAACATTGCTCCGGCATCTTCTCGCGCTCAACCGGCCTACTTCCGGTTATATCAAGCTGCTCGGCAGGGATATAAACAGTATTTCCGAAATTGAGCTTGATGAGTTGAGAAGGGAAATGGGAGTCGCCTTCCAGGGGGGAGCACTTTTCGGTTCCATGACTGTTGGAGAAAATATCCAGCTCCCCTTGAAAGAACATACCAGGCTCAACGAGTCCACCATGCGTATCATGAGCAGGATGAAGCTTGAGGTAATGAACCTGGCAGGCTTTGAGGATCTCATGCCTTCCGAGTTGTCCGGCGGAATGATAAAACGGGCCGCCCTGGCCAGGGCTGTTGTCATGGACCCGAAACTGCTTTTTCTGGATGAACCGTCGGCAGGGCTTGATCCGGTTGTGGCCGCCGAGCTTGACCAGTTGATCCTGCGTCTCCGTGAAGCCATGAATATCACCATTGTGGTTGTCACCCATGAGCTTGAGAGCGCTTTTACCATAGCAGACCATATCACCGTTCTCGACAGTGGCAGAATTTTAATAACAGGAGCAGTCGATGAAGTGCGAAACAGCAGCAATCAAAGGGTGCAGGATCTTCTCATGCGCAGGGTGAGCATGGCTGTGGTTGATGGTGATGCATACCTGCAGCGCTTGACCGGCTAAGTGAGGTGGAAAATGTGAGGGGAGAGGTGCGGGTTGGCAATCGTCATTTGGAGAAGCTGAGAATTTATGAAAAGAGATAAGATAAATTATTTCGGGGTCGGGCTTTTTGTAATGGGCATGTTTGTCGTGCTTATGCTGACGCTGCTTAAATTGACGGGGAGAGACGCTGACAGCGTTTCCTATCTCGTTCAATATAAAAGTATTGCCGGAATCAGAGAGGGATCATCGGTTACTCTGAGCGGTTATAAAATTGGACAGGTGGCTTCAATTATACCGATGCCGAAAAGTGATATTGGTGGCTATCAGCTGGAACTTTCAGTGCGCGGGGATTGGAAAATACCTGGGGACAGTACGGCTTCCATTGTCAGCCCGGGGCTTCTGTCCGAAAAGCAGGTCAATATCACGCCGGGAGGAAGTGCTGCGTATTTGTCACCTGGCGGGAGTATCAAAGGCGTGGAAAAAGTTAATGTGATGGCTGCTATTGAAAATATGGCCAATCAAATGAACGAATTGACGGAAGATTCCATAAAACCGCTTATCGCGAGTATCGGGGATTCTGTTACATCTCTCAGTGCCGACCTCCATAATGACCTGCCCCAGGTCATTACAAACCTCAATACTCTTATCGAAAATTTAAATTCAAGCGCAACGAGCCTGAGCCACATGATAAGTCCGCAAAATACCGAGCATGTCAACAGTTTTTTTGCCAACGCTGACAGCATTGCCAAGGATCTCTCCGGTTTGACCGACGATATCAGTTCCCTGCGCAGCCAGCTGGAACTTTTTGTCGGGGAGGCCCATCAGGTTGTGAAGGAAAACCGGGTTAACATTGAAAGGACTGTCTCCGGACTTGCCGATCAGACTGATGTTCTGGGGCTTCATCTGAATACAACCCTCTATCACCTTGATGAGACCAGTCGAAATTTGAGTGAATTGAGCAGGGCTTTGCGTGAAAATCCCGCCCTTTTGATTCGAGGTACCAAAAAAGAAAATGGGGGAGAGGAAAAATAATGAATGGATACAAGTTGCTTTCCATAATGCTTCTCTCTCTGCTCTGTATGTCGATAGTGTCCTGCATGACGCAGCAATCTCTGCCACAGGACCATTATTATCGATTGCCGGATCAGCCGGGAGAGAAGAGGGCGCATGTATTGTTTAAGGGTGTTCTCGGAGTGGGAGTCTTTAAAGCTGACGGTATGCTCAATGACAGATCCATCCTGACTGTTGATCCGGAGCATCCTGTAGAAATCTACCGTTCTGATTATCATCTCTGGCAGGAAGTGCCCGGAGTACTGATTCAGAAAAATATGACCTCCTATCTGCAGAGAGTCGGAGCAGCGGGGCAGATTGTTTTATTTGAACCCGGCATGGATGTTGACCGGCTTGTTTCCGGACGTCTCCTTCGTTTTGAAGTATTAGAAGGGAAAGGTGGAAACGAGGTAAGGGTGCATATGGAGATTTCGGTTTTCCAAAAAGAGAACAGGGACCGAGTGTTCCTCGAGACCTATCGTGTGACGATTCCCTGTCGTGATACCTCCATGGTCGCTGCCGTGGAAGGGCTGGGCGAGAGCCTGAAGCAGATATATGACCGTTTTCTGCGTGATGCAGGCGCGCGTAAATTGCAATAGTTTCCTTCTTGTTTGCATTGTGGCAAGGCCCCCAAAAGGTACCTGTTCAGTTGCCTTCCAATGAAATGGCAATTCGGGGTTCAACATTTAGAAATTTGGTCCGGTCCATGGACCACCGCAGTTGATATTTTCGCCGCCATGGTAGTGGCAGCCGAAACAACCTTGAGGTCCGGCATGGCTGTTGGTATGACAGCTGAAACAGAAATCGCTTTCACAAAAATATTGTTCGCCCCCGCCACTGCAACCGTCCACCTTGTTGTTGTTTACTTCCTTGCGTAAAAGATATGTTGACGGTCTGTTCCCAGTAGTAAGGATGCTGCCGTGGGGATCATGACAGTCCAGGCAGGAAAGGACATAGTTATTCTGGACAGGCGCGGTATTATATGGGGCGATGATCGTGCCGATACAGCCGGTTGCGTTACCACCAACGCCGAATAATCTCGCTCTTTCTCCGTGCATATCCCCTGATGATCCCCAGTCAATGGCAGTGAGATAGCCGTTTGTGGTATTGGGGTTCATGGAGGTCACGCCTGGTGTCGAGACAGGGACCTCATACTGATGACAGTCAAGACAGAAGGCGTTGTAATCCGTTTGAAGCGAACCGTCATGCAGTACGACGCCTCCGGGCTCGTAGGTGCTGGTTGATCCGTAATAATAAGGCGGGCGATATGAGGTGTAATTGCTCATGCGCTCGTTAGCGGCATCCCCCCATAGATTGTCATGGTCGGAGGGCTTTGAAATCGTTGTATAATCAGCATCACTCGGATGGTCCTTGCGGTTTTTGGCCAGATGGGGATTGTGGCAGGCTACGCAAGGGTTGGAACTCTGTTTGAAAAAAGAAAATTTACTTTCCGCAAAGTTCTGAATGTCATAGAGGTTATGGTAGGAGGTTAAATTAAAGGCGCCCAGAATATCTGTTACCCAGTTTGTGGTATAGCCGCCAAAGGTGTTGGAGTACTGATAGTTATTGATGCCTCCGCCGTTTTGCAGTCCGCCGCTGCTGACATGGCAATAAAAACAGAAATTATCCGTCATGACATAGGGACCGAATTGAACGCTGTCATTAAAGCCGTCACTGAATACGGCAAAAGGCGAAGCATCTCCTGATACCGGCAAGGGCTCTTCGCCATCTACACTGGCATGCTGTTCATGGCAGTGACTGCAGTTGCCTGCGGCATAACCGGTCACAGAGCTTCGCGCCACCCCGCCTCCTGAATCGCCATGGGCGGATTGTGTATAAGAACCGCCGGCAGCCTCAAGGGGAAGGAGGATGCCGGTGCAGAAAAAAAGTAGTAAAAAAGAGTTGGTCGCTTTGTGAGAATTTTTTCCTTTTAACTCTGATTTCATTTTTACCTCTGTGGTGCCGTGTATATTTTATACTTTTACCAAAGAAAATATATCAAAGTAATAAAGACTGACTGCAGGGTGATGCTGTCGGAATTAGGAAGTGTCTGTCCATAAATGGCCCTTTTGCCTGATATCTGCGTCATGCTTAAAAAATTATCCTCGGAATATTGTATATATGCCTCCGGTAATTTTTTGCGCAGTCCTTGATCTCAAACAAAATGCCCTATTTCTGGGCAGACACTAGGAAATATTAGAATTATACTCTTAATCATATTACACTTTTGTAGAAATTTCTCAATTTTTCTACTAAAAAAATGGAATAAATGTCGATACTTTTTAATCCATTTTCTGTGTTCGGGACTTATGGCGTATGTAGTTGGACAACATTTAATTCTCTCATCTTACGTTTTGTTCTGTCAATTTTTGACAATCTCGCAAAAAGTCCTGTAGCTGACCATCCGCCGGCGCAATATCAACAAGTTACACACGTTCCGGCGGCGGTTGAAAGGGTTTTTACGAAACCGTCAATTTTTTATTTTCGATCAATGACATGATAAGGTATAGGTGTTATCGATCAAAAGTGTGGTTTTTCCGAACATTATAATTCTAATGATAAGGGCAAGCGATCCCGGCAGCTGGTATCGTTTTTTGGGGTGATGCCGAGATTTGTCACAATGTGGCCGATGTCCGCGGCCAGCTTTCCATTGGGATTTTGGGCGACCAGTGGCGTGAAATTTCTGAGGTTATCTTCAATTTCAGGGATTTTGCGGATGGAGCCGGGATTTGCAATGGGGACGGAAAGTGTTTTGGCCGCCAGGGATGTGATGGTCTGCATGACCTGCTGGGCCTGAACAGGGTTGGTTATTCGGTTGACAATAAGATAGGGGTTGAAGTCAATTATTGCCCTGAGCACCAGTGGGACATCAAGGGGATCATGCTCTGTTACCCTTTGCAGCAATTCGGTGATTGATCCGACAACAGGTTTTCCGCTGGACTGGGTTGCATCCTTGAGCAATTGAGCCAGGAGGCTGTCTGTTATTTTTTCGTCACCGGCTTCTGGTCCGGAAATTCTGTTCAGTTTCCTGTACAGGGCTGTCTTTAAAAACTGGTACGCACCAATATAGGATGCTGAATCCTTTGTCGTCATGACCAGGCCGAAATCTCCAAGAAGAAAAAAGTCAAGCATGTTGTAGGAGGTGTCACCACCAAGATCAAGAACAACGTAATCTGCATCAAGCTCCCGAATTGCTTTGATGAGTTTCAGCTTTCGGGCATAGTGAATGTTTGCCGCACCAAGCTCCGAGCTGTCTCCGCCTATAATCATCGGGCCGATCCGACTCTGGACCAGGATATCTGTCAAAGAGGGGAATTTTTTGTTCAGGTAATCATTAACCGTACGGTCCATGATATATTTTTCCCCCAGATAAAGGGCCAGGTTGGCGCCCCCGAGATCAAGGTCCATGGCCACGGTTTTATATCCACTGGCAGCAAGGTAGACGCTTAAGTTGGCCGCAAGCATACTTTTGCCCACCCCGCCTTTGGCTCCGCCGACCGCGATTATTTTGCTTTTTGGGGCCGGAGTCTTTTCAAATGCACCCAACTTCACACGTTCCAGCAGGAAATCATATGATTGACGGGCCTTCCGGAGATATTGCAGCTTTTTATTCTTTCTTTTTTCAGAGTCTGTTTTTGATGCTTCAGGGTGACAATATTTGACCTTTTGTAAATAGGCCTGCTGGAGGAGAAAGTCGTTTATCTGTTTGAGGAATTTGAGATCAAACACTTTTTCCGGAGGGAAAAGATAGGCGCAGGAGCGTTGTATAGTTTTGATCTCCTGCGTAGTGTAGGTGTTGATCGGTAGCATTTTAACTCAGAATTCCGGCTATATCATGTTGATTTGGTGGGCAGCGGTTATCTTCAAAAAAAACATTTTTTATAGAGGATATTAAAATATCAAGGGAGTAATGACTGATTTTTATCTTACTTATGATTAGTTATCATACAGTAAATATCGATTAATTCAGTAATAAACTAAAATTTTAAATAGATGCACCTTCTGTCAGGCGTTTTGTTCAGTCGGCGTAACCCGTTATTTCTTGCCGGTTACCTGGCTGCTGATTTCTCCTTTATGAATTCTGATACGGAGTGCGTCTCCCTTTTTAACCTGGGCTGCAGAGCGGATAATGCAGCCGTCGGATTCTTTTCTTATTATACCATAACCCCGTCCCAGTACCTTCAGAGGGCTGACAGCATCGAGCAGGGCGGCGTTTTTTTCAAGATTTTTTCGTTTTCTTTCAATCAGCATCCGGCAAAGCAGTGTCAGCTTTTCTGTCAATTCGTTTATTTTCTGTCTGCCGGCAACCACTTTTTGTTCAGGATTATGCCGTCCAAGTTTCGATTGCAAGATGGTAAGATGTTCTTGTCTGCTCTGTAAAACGCGTGCCATTGCCGTTGACAGAGATAGCTGGCTGTGGTCCAGAACGAGACGGAAGTGACTGAGTAGGGAAGTCGGATCTCCCAAACGGTGCTCCGCAAATTTTAATCTCCGGCGAAGTGTTTCCATCCTTCTCTGCATGGACGTGCTAATCCGCGAAGAAAGATCATCGACTCTTTGCTTCAGGGCTTCACCGTCAGGAAGGACATCCTTGGCTGCAGCTGTCGGAGTAGGGGAACGATGGTCTGCCACAAAATCCGTTATTGTAAAATCTATTTCATGACCGACTGCCGATACGACAGGAAGATGCGAAGCGTAGACCGCCCGGGCGACTTTTTCTTCATTAAAGGCCCAGAGGTCTTCCAGCGACCCTCCTCCCCTGCAGAGTACGATTACCCCGGAGTCTTCTCTGCTGTTAAGTTGCGTTACTGCATCGGCAATATCATCAGCAGCTTCATTGCCCTGAACTCTGACGGGAAAAAGAGAGATCGGAACGGATGGGTATCGCATTGAAGCGATACGGAGGAAGTCATAGAGAGCAGCCCCTTTTGGAGAGGTAATAATAAAAATCTTTTCCGGGAGAAAGGGGAGATGTTTTTTGTGCCGAGAGTCAAAAAGTCCTTCTCGTTCAAGCTTTTTTTTCAGATTCTCAAAGGCAACCTGCAGTGCACCAGTGCCCACGGAGTCGACAACATCAGCGATGATCTGGTAGTCGCCCCGTGGTTCGTAAACAGAAATTCTCCCCCTGCAAATTACCTGTTGACCGTCTTGCAGCGGGGTGTTGAGATACTTTTGCTGTCCCTTGAAAAGGACGACTTTGATCTGCGCATTTTCATCTTTTAGGGTAAAATAAAGGTGTCCTGAATAGGGTTTCCTCAGGTTGGAAATTTCTCCGGTAACAGTCACAAAGGAAAACTCTGTTTCAAGCACGCCTCGAATCGACTGGGTCAGTTCCGAGACAGATTGAATTTGCATAGCATAGGGTGAAAGGGGCATTCTCTCTCCATGAATTAAGTGCATCGTTGATTTTTTTTGTCCGGGCTTGTATAAGTTTGGTCAAGATAATTTGATTTAGCAGACTGTTCCACTTTTTCTTGGCTGCCAGATGAAAAATGCGGACTGGATGAACCAATACATAAAAAAACACCGACACTTCAAGCGCCCCCTTAAATAAGGATATTTTTATGTCAGAACAACAGAGCCCTTTTACTAAACTCCATGTCGAAGAAGTGACACAGGCCAAGCGGACCCTGCTTGACGAGTTGAATCTTCCGCCCAAGGTAACAAAGTTTATCCGGGATAATGCCAAGCTACTTCAGAATATTTTTGTGCTGCTTACTGTTTTAGTCTGCGCCTGGACATTTTATAACTATTATACCCAGAAACAGAAAAATGATTCCACGGCCCTTCTTGCCCAGGCAATGCAGGCATCCCCTGAAATCCGCCCGGAACGACTGGAAGAAGTAATTGATAAATATTCAGGAAGTGGTGCCGCCACCTGGAGTAGAATGACTCTGATCCACGACCAGATAGATAAAAAAGAATATGAAAAAGCAAAGGCGGGTCTGAATGAACTTGTCGGCTCGCTTGGCAAGACCAATCCTCTTTACAGTCTGGTTCTTTATGATCTGGCCCAGGTCTCTGAACTTACAGGAGACCTTGGTGCAGCTCTTCGTCAATATGGAGAGCTTCGTGAAATGGTCGGCTATCACGTAATCGGTTACCTGGGTGAGGCCCGTATTTATGAACAGCAGGAGGAAACCACCAAGGTGCGCGAAACCTATGAAAAGCTCAAGATGCAAAAGGACCTAGATCCTGCTGTCCGCGAATGGGTTGATGCCAAATTAAGTCTTATGTGATGCTGTCCGGGACAGTCTCCTTGAGGACATACCGTGGAAATCATTAAGAACCCTGATGCCATGACGGCCTGGGCAGACCAGATGCGAGCCCGGGGCCGGACAATAAGCTTGGTGCCCACCATGGGATATTTCCATGAGGGGCATTTGTCACTTATGCGCAAAGCGCGGGAAATTGCTGAAGAGGTTGTTGTTTCCCTTTTTGTCAATCCCATGCAGTTTGGTCCCTCGGAAGATCTTGACCGCTATCCGAAATCCTTTGACCAGGATGCCCGTCTTGCTCATGAGATTGGTGCTTCCGTTCTTTTTGCTCCCGGCAGTGATGAAGTTTATCCCCCGGGTTTCCAAAGTAAAGTCGAAGTGGCAGGGTTAACCGAACAACTGTGCGGGGCCAGCAGGCCGGGACATTTTACCGGTGTTACAACTGTGGTTGCCAAGCTCTTCAATATGGTGAAGCCACATTTTGCTGTTTTTGGCAAAAAAGATTTTCAGCAGTTGGCTGTCATAAAAAAAATGGTTGCTGATTTGAATTTTGATGTGAAGATAATCGGCCAACCTATTTTCCGGGAAAAAGACGGGCTCGCCATGAGTTCCCGCAACAGTTATCTGGATGCGGATGAACGTAAGCAGGCCCTCTGTCTTTATCAGGCTCTTCAGCTTGCCAGACAAAAGGTTGCCGGCGGAGAAAAAAACGCGGCCGGTCTCAAGCAGGAGATCTTCCGATTTATAGCGGCTTCCGGAAAGGTAGAAATAGATTATGTTTCCATCGTGGATTGTCGGACATTGAGTGTCTGCCGGGAAATTACCGACAAATCGCTTCTAGCCCTGGCAGTTAAAGTCGGAAAAACAAGATTAATTGACAATACCCTTTTAAAGGGGGATTCATAGATATTAAGGAAAAGTACTGAAATGCTGCGCAACATGCTTAAATCAAAAATTCACAAGGCTACTATCACCCAGTCTGATCTGATGTATAATGGAAGTTTGACCATTGATAGCGAATTGATGGCCGCTGTAGGCCTCTTGCCATATGAGAAGATAAAAGTCTATAACATCCACAGCGGTGATCGTTTTGACACCTATGCCATTGAAGGCGAAGCAGGGTCAGGAGTTATCGGCCTGAATGGGGCGGCGGCCCGGAAGGGACATATCGGTGATCTGATCATCATCGTCAGTTATGCCATTTATTCAGCCGAGGACCTGAAAGATTACGAGCCCCAGGTGGTGATTCTGGATGAAAACAATAAGGTGACCGAGAGAGTTCAGGGTTTTTTTGCTTCCAGCAACCTTACTGATGACTTCACAAATATATGACCACATTCTCCTGACCGCAGCTACTGATTTTGAGCTGGAACCGGCCAGAAGGAGACTGGCGGGCAGGGAAAACATATCTTTTTTTGTCTGCGGCGTAGGCCCTGTTGAAGCAGCTTTTAATCTGACCTCCTATCTTGCCGCCGGCAGGCGGATTGATGCCGTAATCAATTTCGGGGTTGCCGGCGCTTATTCGGCCAGTGGGCAGCAATTGCTTGATATAAGCCTGGCCGGCAGGGAAGTGCTGGCCGATTTTGGTATCTGTCTTGCCGACCGGATTGATTCATTGTCTGAAAATATTGCAGCAACTGCCGACTTTGATCTAGAAAATAATCTGTTCAGCCAGTCCCGGGAGATTTTGGCGAAGAGTGAGCCCGCGCTGCACTGCGGGACATTTCTCACAGTCAATTGTGTGAGCGGTACGCGTAGTCGTGGTGATTATCTGCAAAGAAAATACCAGGCTCTTTCCGAGAATATGGAAGGGGCTGCCGTTGCCCGGACATGCAAAGGCTTTGGTATTGATATGCTTGAACTGCGTTGCATCAGCAACATGGTTGTGGATCGTGACCCGAAAAAATGGCGTCTTAAAGAAGCCTGTGAAGTCGCCGGTGAAAAGGTAGCCCATTTAATTGAAGGACTAAGGGCTAAGGACTAAGCCCTTAGCCCTTGACCTTAAGTCTCAGTCCTTAAACCTTAGACCTCAGTCCTAAAGATCCATGCTCAGCATCGGTTTTTCACCCTGCCCAAATGATACATTTATCTTCCATGGTCTTGTCAACGGCCTTGTTGGTGAGGATTGCGCCTGTTTTAAGGAACCTGTTCTTGCTGATGTTGAAACATTGAATACCTGGGCCTTTGAATCTCGGCTTGATGTCACGAAAATTTCTTTTCACGCCTTGGGACACGTTCTTGATGATTACGTTTTGCTTCATTCGGGGAGCGCTCTGGGGCGGGGGTGCGGACCGCTGCTCGTTGGACGGGAGATGGTGGATAGAGATGATCTTGAAGGGCAAAAAATTGCCATTCCAGGGAAACACACGACTGCAGCCATGTTGTTGCAGCTTTTTCTGCCGGGACACTATGAACTGGTGGCAATGCCTTTTGAAAAGATTATGCCGAGTGTGGCAGTCGGCAAGGTTGATTACGGCGTTATTATACATGAAAGTCGATTTACCTATCAGCAGCATGGACTTGTTTGTCTGCAGGATCTGGGGAGTTGGTGGGAAAAGGAAACCGGCCATCCCATTCCTCTGGGAGGAATCGTTGCCAGGAGAAGTCTTGGCCGGGAGACACTTTTGCGTATAGATCACTGCATTAAAAAAAGTGTTCAATGTGCATTTTCTGATCGAAAAAAAAGCGAAACATACATAAAAAAGCATGCCCAGGAGCTCGATGATCATGTGATTCGCAGTCATATTGACCTGTATGTGAATAGTTTTTCCGAGGACCTTGGAACCCAGGGAATGAAGGCTATCAATGAGTTTTTACTACGGGGAAAAGAGGCCGGTATTTTTGCCTGGAAAGGCACAGAATTTGTCCTGTCATGATAAAGTGAGGCTGGGTAGGGTAGAGATTTTTATTTTGTTGATAATTGTTACTAAATATCTTGAGTTCAGCATAGATATCAGGTAAGGAGAAACATGCTTGACAATTTGTGGACAGGAGCTATATTGATCGCTTTCTAACTACCAGAAATGACGGCACTTAGAAATCCAATGCAAATTTGCTACAGGGTGGTGCCGTAAGTTTTTGCTCTCAGAATATTAATTTCAAAAGCAGGAAAACGTTATGAAAATCACAGGCGCACAGGCGTGGTTAAAATGTCTGGAAGAACAGAACGTTGATACTGTCTTCGGTTTTCCCGGAGGAGCAGTCATCGATCTTTACGATGAAATATTAGCGCAAGACAAGATCACCCATGTTCTTGTTCGGCATGAGCAGGCAGCTGTCCATGCTGCAGATGCTTATGCGAGAGTTATCGGGGATGTTGGTGTTGCCCTGGTTACTTCAGGTCCCGGAGCAACGAATACGGTGACCGGTATCGCATCCGCTTATCTGGACTCCATACCCATAGTAGTTTTTACCGGCCAGGTTCCTACCGGACTCATTGGCAATGATGCCTTTCAGGAGGTTGATATTGTCGGTATTACGCGTCCATGCACAAAGCATAATTATTTGGTTAAGGATCCGAATCAACTGGTTTCTACCATCCGCGAGGCATTTCATATCGCCAGGACAGGTCGTCCCGGCCCGGTTTTGGTAGATCTTCCCAAGGATGTTATGGCCGCAAAAATAAGCTTTCCTGAGCCGAAACCAGTGAAGATGAGGACCTATCAGCCTACATATGAACCGCATCCCGGACAGGTGGAAAAAGCCTGCAGGGCAATAATGAAGGCTAAAAAGCCCGTATTTTATATTGGCGGTGGCGTCATTGCTTCCAAAGCACATGACGAGTTGACCGAGTTGGCCCGTAAGATGGATATACCGGTTACCATGACCCTCATGGGACTTGGGGGGTTCCCCGGCACAGATCCATTGTCCATGGGAATGCTCGGCATGCATGGCACCTATTATTCGAATATGGCTGTTGCCAACTGTGATCTGCTTGTCAGTGTTGGAGCAAGGTTTGATGACCGTGTAACCGGCAGGATTGACGCCTTCGCTCCACACGCAAAAATCATACATATTGATATTGACCCCACGTCAATCAGTAAAAATGTCAGAGTTGATATCCCCATTGTTGCAGATTGTAAACATGCCCTGGCAGGAATGAATAACTGGTTTGATCGCTGCAAGGAAATTGATCTGGCTGCCGAGAAGGAAAAACATGAACCATGGCTGAAGCAGATTAAAGATTGGAAAGTTGAGCATCCTCTCGGATATGTTGAAGAAACTGATATTATCAAACCTCAGTTTGTTGTTCAGAAACTTCACGAATTAACTCAAGGCGATGCAATTATAACAACTGAAGTCGGCCAGAATCAGATGTGGGCAGCTCAGTTTTATCATTTCAACCATCCAAGGGCCTTTATGACATCAGGCGGGCTGGGCGTCATGGGGTATGGATTTCCTGCTGCAATCGGAGCCCAGATGGCGGCACCGGATCGTACTGTTATAGATATTGCGGGTGATGGCAGTATTCAGATGAATATACAGGAGATGGCCACGGCCATGCAGTATAAACTGCCTGTAAAGATTGCTATACTCAATAACAATTTCCTTGGCATGGTTCGTCAGTGGCAAGAGCTTTTTTATGATAAGAAGTATTCTGCTACTCCTCTTGATGTGGCTCCGGATTTTGTTGCCCTGGCCAAGGCCTATGGGGCAGTTGGCTTACGTGCTACAAAACCGAGTGAAGTAGAGCCCGTCATCAAAGAGGCCCTGGCGACAAAGAATCTGGTTGTTATGGATTTCGTCATAGCCAGGGAAGAAGGGGTTTATCCGATGGTTCCCGCTGGAAAAGCGACAACTGAAATGCTTCTGGTGTAATACCGGAAATAGAATAAGAGAAGGGTGTTGTAATGAAACATACCATATCCGTATTATTACAAAATAGACCAGGAGTTCTGTCTCGCGTTACAGGCTTATTCAGTGGACGGGGCTTTAATATCGAAAGTTTATCCGTTGCTCCCACACTGGAAGCTGATATTTCTTGTTTAACCCTGGTAACGACAGGTGACGACGCAATTGTTGAGCAGATCACCAAACAATTGCACAAGCTTATTGATGTTATTAAAGTCACGGACATCAGCGAAACTGATTATGTTGAAAGGGAGATGGCGCTCGTCAGAGTCAAAGCTGAACCCTCGACACGGGCTGAAATACTGCGCATTACTGACATTTTTCGTGGTAAAGTTGTTGATGTCAGCCCGAGGAGTTTTGCGGTAGAGGTGACTGGAACCTGTGATAAGGTTAAGGCAATGATAGATCTTCTGCGGCCCATCGGGATTCAGGAAATTATCCGTACAGGGACAATTGCCATGACCCGTGCCAGCAAAAAGTTTTAACGACATCAAACAAAGAAGTTTTTAGATATTTCGTTTCGTAAGTCTTTGATAATAAACCGGTATACCATAAGGCATACCGGTTTATTGCGTCTCAGGTCAAATGCGCCGGAACAAGTAAACGGAAGTTAGGCATGAAAGAGCAACATATACCTGTGGCAAAGGAAGGCTATCCTTTTATAGCTCTGGCTGCCTTTGTAACCATAATTTTTTCATTGCTGGATTATGATATTATTGCTTTTTCCGCAATGCTGCTGACTATTTTTGTCCTGTATTTTTTCAGGGACCCTGACAGGATCATCCCTGAAGGAGAAGATGTTTTTGTTTCACCTGCGGATGGAAAGATACTCTTGGTCGAAAAAGTTTATGATGATCGATTTGTCCATGAGCATGTCTATAAAATAAGTATATTCATGAATGTTTTTAATGTTCATGTCAACAGGACTCCATTCCCTGGAGAGGTGGAATCAATCATCTATTCACCGGGCAGGTTCTATTCAGCCAACACTGAACGCGGTGCCATGGAAAACGAGTTTTGTGCTGTTACTTTGTCAACAGGTTCCGAGCATCGGTATGCAGTAGTGCAGGTAGCCGGTCTCATCGCCCGCCGTATTGTCTGCTGGGCGACAAGAGGAGATTCCTTGAACCGTGGTCAACGTTTTGGCCTCATACGCTTTGGCTCCCGTGTTGATCTCTACCTTCCTTTGAAAACTCAACTTGAAATTTCTCCGGGCCAGAAAGTCAGGGCTGGTGAAACCGTGCTTGGGTATCTTTCCTGATTCCGGATTTGAAATCGATAAATGCCAGTCTGACTTAAAATATTCGGGTATTTTTGAAAACAAAAAGTGACAAAATTTGGAAAGAAATTATATTCTCATTGTTAAGGAATTTGAGACTTATTGGCTCTTTTTTGCGTTTTGTTGTAATTATTGCTAGTATTGGGATAAATCTGTCAGGTTATGTTGTTGGCTGGCTTGGATGCCTGCCGGTTTCGCTCCAGGTTTCATTAGCCGATTTATCGAAATCCATGAGACTTGACTACAATCCGTATTTGGATAATGAGGGGATACCATGAAGGAAAAAGACCAGCAACACTATAATTCCCAGCGAGGAACCATCTGCCTGTTGCCGAACCTGTTGACAACAATGAGCCTGTTCAGTGGATTCTACTCAATTGTTTCATCTATCAATGGTGAGTTCTTTCATGCTGCAGTTGCTATCATTGTTGCTGCTGTTTTTGATGGGCTGGATGGGCGGGTGGCACGCATGACCGGCACAACCAGCAAATTCGGAATGGAGTATGACTCCTTATGTGACCTTGTCTCATTCGGAGTTGCTCCGGCAATACTTACCTATTTATGGATGATGCAGCCCTATGGCCGTTATGGCTGGCTGGCAGCCTTTCTCTATGTGGCTACCACCGCCCTCAGGCTGGCTCGGTTCAATTCCATGGTGGATGAAACTCCGAAAAATGTTTTTGTAGGGCTGCCCTGCCCGGCTGCCGCAGCTTTGATTGCCACTTCGGTACTTTTCTGCCGTTATGTTGAATTTCAAAGCAACTATCTTGATGTAGGTGTTTTGCTCATGGTGTATGCCCTGTCCTATCTTATGGTCAGCAGTCATCACTATCAGAGTTTTAAGCAGGTGAGCAAGGCAAAGACATTTCAGTTTATGGTTTTCATGGTGCTTGTCCTTATCGTTATCGCCACAGAACCTCAGGTAACGCTTTTTCTGGTCGGCGTTCTTTATGTCCTATCCGGACCCCTGGCGGGGGTTTACCGGTTAATTTTCAGGGATAAGAAGGCAGTAGAAGAACAGAAAAAATTTGTTTAACCGCAGCTTGTTGTTTGAGAGCTGCGATGTCGAGGTTAGATATGTCTCAAACAAGCGTAAAGAGCGATAAAGAAAAAGTTTTTATATTTGATACAACTTTACGGGATGGCGAGCAGTCACCCGGGGCCACCATGAATATGCAGGAAAAATTCCGGCTGGCCCAACAACTTGTCAAATTGCAGGTTGACGTCATTGAAGCAGGTTTTCCCATTGCTTCTGCCGGTGATTTCGACTGTGTCAAGAATATTGCGGATCATATAAAAGGTGCGCAGATTGCCGGTCTTGCCAGGGCAAATAAAAAGGATATTGATGCTGCCTGGGAGGCTTTGAAAAAAGGGGAGAATCCCCGAATTCATACCTTTCTTGCCACATCAGACATACATCTGAAACACAAACTCAAAATGAGCCGGGAGCAGGTGCTGGAACTGGCTGTTGCCTCGGTTAAACATGCTGCCGGATATACGCCTAATGTGGAGTTTTCTGCTGAGGATGCCTCTCGAAGTGACCTGGATTTTGTCTGTCGTGTTTTCGAAGCTGTAATAGACGCCGGGGCAACGACCCTGAATTTCCCCGATACGACTGGGTATGCCCTGCCGGACGAGTTTGCCGGACAGATTCGTTATCTGATGGAAAATATTCCGAATATTGACAAGGCAATTCTCAGCGTGCATTGTCATAATGATTTAGGTCTGGCTGTGGCAAATTCCCTGGCCGCCATAAATGCAGGTGTGCGGCAGGTAGAATCAACGATTAACGGAATTGGTGAGCGGGCAGGCAATACCGCCATGGAAGAGCTGGTCATGGCCCTCCGGACCAGGGGTGACAGGGTAAGCGTCTACACAGATATCGCTACTGAACACATCCACGCTTCCAGCCGCATGGTAAGTTCCATTACCGGTATTCCCGTGCAACCCAACAAGGCCATTGTCGGAGCCAATGCCTTTGCCCATGAGTCAGGTATCCATCAGGATGGGGTTCTTAAGGAAAGAACAACCTATGAAATAATGGATCCCTGTGATATCGGACTCACAAAGGGAAATTTGGTACTTGGAAAACATTCGGGCCGCCATGCCCTGAAAGACAGGCTGAAAGCACTGGGTTATGGTAATCTGACAGACGATGAGGTGAACAGCGTTTTTCATCGTTTTAAGGAACTGGCGGATGTCAAGAAAGAGATGTTTGATGAAGATCTGGAAGCAATACTGCTTGATGAGGTGGTGCGCATTCCGGAAACGTATCAACTTTTGTCTCTGGGAGCCATGAGCGGCAATAAAACGATGCCCACCTCCGCTGTGCAACTTCTGGTGGAAGGAAAAGAGGTTCAGGACGCGGAAATCGGGGTTGGGCCTATCGACAGTGCCTTCCGGACCATAGCCAAGCTGACAGGGACTACCAGTAAGCTTCTCTATTTTGCCGTCAGTTCCATTACCGGAGGGACGGATGCCCAGGGTGAGGTGATGGTAAGGGTAGAGGATGAAGGAAAAATAGTGGTTGGCCAGGGAGCTGACCCTGATATTATCACAGCGGCGGCCAAGGCCTATTTAAAGGCGTTGAACCGTCTTGACTATTTAAAGAAAGAAACGAAGAAAAACAGTTGAGGTTTATTAAATGAGTCGACCAGAAGGATATAATGTTGCAGTTGCCGGTGCCACCGGTGCTGTTGGTGGAGCCATGCTTGATGTTCTTGAGCGCAGAAATTTTCCAATAAAGGAGCTTCGCCTCCTTGCCTCGGAACGTTCTGTGGGCAAAAAACTTGTTTTTAAAGGCAAAGAGATTGCCGTGCAGCTTCTTGATAAAGATGCTTTTAAGGGCATTGATGTTGCCCTTTTTTCGGCCGGGGCATCCCGCTCTCTTGAGTTTGGTCCTGCGGCAGCAGCGGCTGGCGCCGTGGTTGTCGATAATTCCAGTGCTTACCGTATGGACCCGGAAATTCCCCTGGTTATTCCGGAAGTAAATCCCGGAGCCATAGCCCAATATACGAAACGGGGCATCATTGCCAACCCGAACTGTTCTACAATTCAGATGCTGGTTGCCCTGAAACCTGTTTACGATAAGGTTGGTATCAAGAGAATCGTTGTTTCGACATATCAGGCTGTTTCCGGCTCCGGAGCCAAAGCAATTGAGGAGCTGAAAAACCAGGTCAAGGCATATGCTGCCGGGAAAACTTTAGAAAACAATGTTTACCCGCACCAGATAGCCTTTAATTGTCTGCCTCACATTGATTCATTCCTTGAGAACGGCTATACCAAGGAAGAGATGAAAATGGTCAATGAAACCCGGAAGATCTTTGAAGATGACTCCATTGGTGTAACAGCAACAACGGTCAGGGTGCCGGTCACGTTCGGTCATTCTGAATCCGTTAATATTGAAACGAACAAGAAAATTACCGCTGCTGAAGTTAAAGAACTCATGGCAACGGCTGATGGTGTCAGGCTCGTTGATAATCCTGAGAAAAATGAGTACCCCCTGGCCATTGATTGTGAAGGAAAATTCGAGACCCTTGTTGGCCGTATTCGTGAGGATGAATCCATTGAAAACGGTATCAATATGTGGGTTGTCGCAGATAATATCCTTAAAGGGGCGGCCCTCAATGCGGTGCAGATCGCCGAGGTGCTCATCAAGGACTATATAAAGTAGCAGTGCTTGATGCCTCTCCGGCTGAGCTCATTGCCATGCGAATAATTTCCGGAACAGCAAGGGGCCGCAGATTAGTTTCTCCGGGGGGTAAAGGCAGAAAAGGGGAGATCCGCCCCACCTCCGACCGAGCCAGGGAGGCAATTTTTAATGTGCTGGCGCGGGAAGTCGATGGTGCCAGGGTTCTTGATCTTTTTGCCGGAACAGGGGCTCTGGGGCTTGAAGCTTTGAGTCGTGGAGCCCGGTCAGCTCTTTTTGTGGATAAGGGGCAGACATCCATTGACCTGGTCAGTAAAAATATTGAGTTATGCGGCTTCTGGCCCGAATCCACTGTTGTCAGAAGGGATTTAACCAGAAGCCTTTTTTTTTTAAAAAACCACATGCCCAAGGGAGGCTTTTCCCTGGTTTTTGTTGATCCTCCCTATCTCAAGTGTTCTCTTCGTCGTCTTTTAGACGATCTGGCCCAGGATGATATTGTGGCCTCTGGAGGGATGCTTGTGGTTGAGTCAAGCTCAACTGATACATTGCCTGAAACAGCCTCGTGCTTTGTTCTTGTGGACCGACGTTCGTATGGCGAAGCGGGTTTCTGGTTGTACAGAAAACAAGAAAGTGAACTATGAGTGATTATGAACCGCTGATTGCGCCGAAGGTAACCGAAAATATAGCTGTTTATCCCGGAACATTTGATCCGATCACCAGAGGACATCTCGATATTATCCAGCGGGCTCTCCATCTTTTTGATCGTGTTGTTGTCGCCATTGCCGTTAATGCCTCTAAAAATCCTCTGTTCTCCCTTGAAGAGAGGAAACAGATGATCCTCGATTGTTTTCCCCGCGATGAGAGCCGGATTGAAGTGGATTCTGTAGAAGGGCTTCTCGTTGACTATGCTTACAGAAAAGGGGCAAAGGCAATTGTTCGTGGTTTGCGGGCTGTTTCTGATTTTGATTATGAGTTCCAGCTCGCTCTGATGAACAGGCGTATTGAGCGCGAGGTGGAAACCGTTTTTCTGATGACCGGATTCCGATGGATCTACATCAGTTCCAGTATTATTAAAGAGGCAGCCCGCCATGGTGGAGATGTCAGCGGGCTTGTCCCTGATCATGTCTGCGAAAAACTGCGACATGCGTATATGGGTAATGGGCAATGAGCGGAAAGGCTATGGCTGAGCAAAAACTGTCCAGGCGGTCATTTTTGAAAAATACCGGACTCTCAGCCCTGGCTCTGGGTTTGAGTCAACGGACAGCGTATTCTTTTACAGAGACGGACGATCCGCAAAATGGAAACACCCTTTCCTCTACGACGGTGCCAACCGTTTGCGCCATGTGCCGTGCCCGATGTCTTGTTCTTGCAACGGTGCGAGAGGGGCGTCTGCTCAAGCTTGAAGGAAATCCAGCCAGCCCTTTTAATGGCAGAATGGTCTGTGCCCGTGGCCAGGCGGCAGTGAAGCTGCTGTATGATCCTGATCGATTAAAATATCCCCTGAAGCGAATCGGGGAAAGGGGAGAGGGGAAATGGGTACGTATCAGCTGGGAAGAGGCTCTTGCAACCATCGCCTCTCAGTTTAAGAAAAATCTCATAAATCACGGTCCGGCAAGCCTGGCCCTGTTCGCAGGTGGACCTTCCTCATTCTATATCAAAAAACTCTTCCAGCAGAACGGCATCTCCCAGGTTCACGATGCTTCCTTCAGTCATTGCGACAAGATTCGTAATCTAGCCTATGAGGCAACTTTTGGCACGTCTGCCGCACACTCTTTTCATCTGGATTATGCCAATACGAAATGTATCGTTCTTCTTGGTTCCCATGTCGGCGAAAACGTGCAGGTTCCGGAGTTAAGGCCGCTTCTTTCCGCCCTGCGGAATGGGGCGGAGCTGATAGTGGCCGACCCCCGTTACTCAGCCATTGCCGCTAAGGCGGATCATTACCTGCCTGTAAAACCAGGAACCGATATTGCCTTGCTGCTCGGTTGGTTGCATCATATTGTTTTTGAAAACCTCTATGATGCCCAGTGGATTGATGAAAATGCCTCTGGTTTTCCGGAACTGAAGAACCATCTGCAATACTATACCCTGAGCCGGGTTGCCGACTACACAGGAATTTCTGTCTCTGATATTCGTCGAACGGCGGAAACAATGGTTTCTCATGCCCCGGCAGTCATTATTCACCCGGGAAATCATTTAAGCTGGTATGGCAATGATGTACAGCGGGTCAGGGCCCAGGCGCTGCTTGCTGCTCTTCTTGGTGCAGTGGACAGGACCGGGAGTATGCAATTTTCTGATATCAGCACCCCATTACCAGAGCAGATTGATGCCTTTGTCCAGGCAATGGACGCCGATGGTCCTTCGTTTTCCGCCCTGATGAACCGAATGGAGAAAAGGGAAATTAAATTTGCCGGTATCTGGGGCCAGAATCCATTCCAGAACCATCCTTCTCCCTATAAGACAATTACCTCCTTTAAGAAAGCTGAATTCATTTTTTGCTCGGATATCCTGCCCGGTGAGGCGAGCCAGTATGCTGATATTGTTCTTCCTGAAGCAACCTTTCTTGAGCGTCTTGACGTCCTTGAAGTGTGGAAAAATCAGACGCGGCCTGTCATTGCCAGCCGTTTTCCTGTGGTAAAATCTCAATTTGAGGTAAAGGATGCTTACTGGATAGTCAAGCGCCTCGACGATCAGATAGGTCGGCAGAGTATGTTCCCTCACATCAATGCTGCAAGTTTTCTTGACAGTCAGCTGATGAGCCTGGGGCTGTCCCTTGCTGAATTACGCTCCCATGATGGCATGTTTATCCTGGAAGAGGAGATGGCTGACCCTGGCCATGATACGATTCCGGATTTCAGTGATATTGATCCTGACGAGGTTTTTGCCGAATTTGCCGTCCTCCCTCCTACACGCAGAATTGAGCTTTCTTCATCTTTCTTTGCCGAGCAGGGCTGGGATCCTCTACCGGGATTTAACGCTGATGACATCGAATCTCCTCCCGCAGGTTTTGTAAGGCTTCTGTATGGACGCAGTCCTGTGCAGAGTCTAAGCTTTACCACCAACAATCCCTGGCTCAATCATGAGATTGACGAGAACGTGCTCTGGGTGAATGATATCTATGCAGCCCGTTCACGAGTCAAGGACGGAGAAAAGATTTTTCTGGAAAATCAGGATGGCATTCGTTCTATAAAACCCATAAAGGTCAAGGTCACTCCTGGAATTCGCTCTGACTGCGTTTTTATGGTCCATGGCTATGGCTGCCGCTCAAGCCTGTTGAAAGAGGCTTTCAACAGAGGCATCTCAGATACGGCCCTGATGACCAGGAGCAAGGAAGACCCCATCAGCGGTGTGCGGGGAATGAGGGTAAATTTTGTCCGTTTTGTGCAAGGCTGATGTTGCTGCTTGAGTTCCTGTCATGAAACAGCAATTGGAAGGAGGGAGAAGGCCTTTTTTAGAAAAAGGGTGGGGATGGATCAAACTGGCTGCTGCCGCGGCGCTCTGCTACCCTTTTTTTCGTTTTCTGAGCTTTCAGGTTCCCCGTAAACCCCGTCTTGAAAAGGTGACACAGAAACTGAAAGTTGGGGATGTCTATCTTGCCCCTGAATTTGCCCTTTTCCTGGATAAATCAAAAGTCTGGGCTGTTTCCAGAACGTGTACACATCTTGGGTGCAGGTTGAATTACAGTGAAGAAAATCACCTGCTCATCTGCCCATGTCATCAAAGCAAATTTACGGTAGACGGCAAAAGAATAGCCGGGCCGGCTAAGAGAAATCTTGCTCAATTTCCAGTTGAAAAGATGAGTGGGACGTCTGAACAGGGATATATCGTAACCTTATAATGCAGGAATCGGATTTTGAAACGTTTTCTCACTGAAACAAAATGGGGAGCAATGAGTCTGACTGCTCTCTATATTTCCGTGATATCGGGGATTGTAGTTGCCCTGCAGTATGATTTCTCCCACCCTTTCTATTCCGCCGTATCCCTTGATTTGCTCATCCCTTTCGGACTTTACTGGCGTTCGCTGCATTTTTACTCAAGCCAGCTTTTTTTTCTGCTGTCACTGGCTCATCTTGTCGCCATACTTGTCGCTTCTTCCCGACACTTATCTCTAAACAAATGGATATGGCTTATTGCTACTGTGCCTGTTTCACTGTTACTCCTTTTTACCGGGTATGTACTGAGAGGCGATGCCACAGGTGAATCAGCCGGGCATATTGCTGAAAATATCTGCCTTTCCGTTCCTGTGATCGGTGACATGTTAAACAGCCTGCTTTTTGCCATTGCGGAAGAAGGCATGAAGCGAGTCTATGCCAACCATGTGATCGGCCTGGTGGTTCTCTGGGGGATTTTTGCCTGGGACCACCTGCGGCGCTACCGGGTCAGAATAGTTGACCACAGCTGGTTTGTCTTTTTCACTGTTGCATTTTCACTGGTTTTCAAGGCACCAATGGACCTGATGAGAATAGGTGATTATTATATATCCGGACCGTGGTTCTTTCTGGGTTTGCAGGAATTGTTGCGTTACGTTCAGCCATTCTGGGCCGGCGTCGTTTTCCCGATGCTTTTTCTTTTTTCATTGGCTTTTTTACAGGATGGACATAAATGGTGTAAAAAGGCGCAATTTTTTGCAGGGGGCTGGATCATTTTCTATTGTGGAGCCACGATTCTTGCATTAAACCATTAGAACACTTCATACCTCAGCAATTGTAAAGGAGAAAAGCATGAAAAGAAATTTTGTCTTATTAGGCCTGATATTTTTCCTGGTAACAGGCTGTGCGCCCCCGCAAACGAAAACAGGACAAGGGGGGCTTTATGGAGCAGCAGGCGGTGCTGCCGCCGGTGCCTTACTGGGCCAGGCAATTGGTCGTGACACCGAAGGAACCCTCTGGGGAGCAGCCATCGGTGCCGCTCTTGGCGGTGCTGCCGGTGCCGGGGTCGGAAGAATGATGGATAATCAGGAACGGGATATGCGATCCGCCCTGGCTGCCTCCGAAGCTGCGACCGTAAAACGGGAGGGAAATCTCCTTTCTGTCGTATTTAAGAGTGATATGACTTTTGATTTTGATTCTGCTGAAATACGTCCGGGGCTATATCCTGAAATTGATCGGGTTGCCAATGTTGTGGGTCAATATCCACAGACATTGATCCGTGTAGAAGGTCATACTGACAGTACAGGAAGCGAGGAGTATAATCTGAAATTATCCCAGAGGCGCGCCCAGGCAGTGGGCAATCTTCTGATGCAGCGCAACATCAGCAGTTCCAGGATACAACTCGTCGGTCTTGGAGAAACCCATCCCGTTGCCAGTAACGAAACAGAAGCCGGCCGGTTAAAAAACCGCAGGGTAGAGATTAAAATTGTGCCGTCTCCCTCCTGAAATATTTAATCCATACTCATAATACTCACCAGAAAATGTTCGACAATTCGTCGCAGCTACGCATATTCTGGTGAGTGTTTGTCTTCCCTTTTTTTGTTCTTTTTCTAAAATAATAACCTGTTATACGTTTTTGCGAAGAAATGCTGCTCTGGCTTTATCTTTGCAGGTAGTATTTCCTGTAATTATTTATTTCCATGTTGCTTGCGGCGTATTGATCAGAGGAGAGAAAGGGGAAATGGAGTTTATAAAAAAAAGAAAAAGGGTACTTATTGTCGATGATGACGTTGCCCTGTGCCGGTCTCTTCAGATCCAGCTTAACATGGAAGGTTATGATGTGGAAACGGCTTTTGATGCAGCCAGCGGTCTGTCGAGAGCCTTTTCATCGCTGCCGGAACTTATTTTCCTGGACTTTCATCTTCCCGATGAAAGCGGTTTGGAAATCCTTCCTGAAATGTTACTGGCTATGCCGGGGAGTCGTATCATCATTGTTTCAGGCGATACTGCTGCCGGGATGCTTGTCAGGAGACGGTATAACAATATGGTCGGTTATCTGCAAAAACCTTTTGAGCTTGACGAGTTACTCCGCTGTGCAGACCAGTATGCAGTTTTCCAGTCGTGTTCAACCTCTTCTTGATTTCTCGTTTTTTATCCATACAAGGCAATGAGTATCACGCCGCAGAACATGATTATCGTCCCCTTAAATCGAAACTGAATATTTTTTTCTTTGAGTAAAAGCCAGCTCAGAATAACGGAAAAGAGGATACTGCTCCTTTTTACGGCAATCATATAGGCTGCCGTGTTGAGCATGATGGCAAGCGCATGGCAGCTTACCTGTGAAATAAGAAGTGATCCAAGAAAAAAACCTTTATAACGGCAGGACCATAGGTTTTCCCAGTTTATCTTGCCAAGAAGAGAAAATCCAATCAGCATAATGAGATTCATGACAATGAAGAATGTGTAGGTAAAAAAGAGTGGGGAGGAGTGGAGCATGGCCTGTTTGCCCAGGACTGCTGCATAGGAGAAGGTAAAGGCTACCAGCAGCATAAGCCAAGAACCTTTTTCCCTGGTAAAAGCTGTAATGGGATACCAGAAACTTTTTTGGTTTTTATCGATATTTAAGATGTAGCTTCCTGCGACAATGAGAATAATTCCAACGCACCCTAAACTGCTCACCTTTTCACCGAGGACAAGAGAACCTGTCAGAATCATAAAGACCGGGGTAAATGCCAGAAACGGGACCGTGAGAGAAATGGGTGAAAGCTTTATGGCATGGAGGTAAAGGATATAGGCAAGTCCATTAACAGGCAGGGAAATAAGAAACGCTTTCCAGAAAACAGTATCAACCTGGGGCACGGGCAACAGCAGGGCTGCGCATATTAAAACCGGTAGAGACCAGAACAGTTCCGCAGCTCCTATTTCAAGAGTGGAAAGTTCCCGGCTGAATATTTTGACGGCAATATCCCGAAAAGCAACGGAGAGGGCGGTCAATAGAGAAAGAACAAGCCAGATCATTGAGAAAGTGAAAGTAAAATAAGAGTGCTGGTTAAAGTCGTCATGTTGTCATAAATCTTCCACCCTGCTCAGGGTATCGTATAAAAGTAAATCAGCAAATTTTTTCTGCCGGAAAGGGAAACAAGTCAAAAAATCGAGAACTTATATCGTTCCATAGGATTCTATCATAAAAGAGGATAACAGAGATACAGGATATAAGCTTCTTGCAGTCGGCACCTGAAATAAATTAGAATATATGCTTATAAACAATTCTCAGTTAAAATTGCCACTTTCCTGTCGCCAAGTTTCCAATGCTGGATTCCCGCCTCCGCGGGAATGACATAACCAAGCCCGCCGTCACTCCCGCGGAGGCGGGAGTCTAGAGGTTGACTACTGAGAATTGTATGGAGGCAAATTAGAATATAACCTGTTTCTTATCAATATTAACTTTTTACATGACTTGAAGGTTCCATGGGCGACCTGCTGGAAGCAAAATTTAAGATTATCCAGGACCGAGATTGTCCTCTCTATGATGAGGGTGATGAGTTCACCCTTTCCGGGCTGGCACTCCAGCCTCCTACCGGTAAGGCTACCTGCCTTTTTCTTGCCAAGGAGATAACAGGTATCCTCATCGAAAAAATGGATGCTGAATCCAGTGGTGACAAAGAAGCAACCCAAAAGGATAAAAAAGAATTTAACTGCAGTGGTTGCACGGGTCTTATCAAATTTTCCTATGTGGATGAAAGTAAATTTTATACGCCCCAGATGCGCATGATGGCTGCCGCTGAAACTCGAAAACAGACAAGAGAAACTGGAGCGCTGGTCAGCATGGTGAATTCCTTTTCTTTTTTTCAGACTCTGGAGGAAGATAGCCTGAAAGACATCCTCTCGTGCCTGCAAATGAAGGACTTCAAGGCTGGGGAAATTGTGCTGCATAAAGGTCAGGCGGGAAGAAATCTTATGTTCATCGTCTCCGGTCGCGTGGCCGTGGCGGATGACGAAGATATAACCCTGGCAATTCTAGGCAGGGGCGAGATCTTTGGCGAGATGAGTCTCTTCAGCGGCAATCCTGTGTGCGCCTCCATAAAATGTGTGGATCCTGTGAAGATTCTTATGCTGAGCGGTAAGGATTTAAGCCATATTCTCATTAAGTATCCCTTTCTGCAGATGGCTTTTACCCGATTGCTCGTACAACGTCTCTGCGAAACAAATGTGACCCAGGCCGAGAAAATGTCCCAGGCCTTTTCAGGACTTCTTATGGAGCTTCCGCCCTCCGAACTTTTCCAGATGTTGAATGAAAATGTTAAATCAGGCGTGGTTGAACTTGATCTTTCCAAAGGCAAAGCTCAGGTTGCCTTCAGTGAAGGCGAGATAGTTCGTGTGCAGTATATGGACCTAAGCGGAGCAGAGGCCTTTAATGAAATCATCAAGGAACAGAAGGGCCGATTCCGGTTTTCAGCCTCGCTTTCGCTTGAAGAGATGGGCGCTCCCCCCATTGCAAGCTTTATGAAACTCCTCATGGATGGTTTGCGCAAAATAGATGAAGAGAATGAGGAAAAAGATGACTAGATTTGCATCAAAGCATTTGAGTTCAAAACGAATTTATCAAGAAAATCAAAGGATTTGACAATCCGTTCTTCCCCACTCTGTCAGTATAATAAAATAGTCAATGATATTCACAGAATTGCTTTTGTTTAAATCTCCTTCACAGGGGAGTGTTTCGCTGCAATCTGTTCTTCCCCATTCCGCTATTAAAAGAGAAAAGTCGAGAGAATTAACTGAGGTGTCGTTGTTTATATCCGCCTTGCAAATGAAAGCGAGCTTCTCCCTGACAATACTTCTTGTATCCTCACTGGTATGATACACAAAAATTCTGTTGTCATATCTGATAAATGGCTGAGGTCCATAACCAAAATTGTACATAGGTATTTTCTATTATTGTTTTATGCAGAAAAGTTTTAAGTTATACAACGTGTTGGTTTGAGTTGAAGGATGTTTGTTGCTGATTCCCATGTAATCATTCTTTGTGCCCTTGATTTTATTATGGATTAAAAATGTCTTCTCAGAAAAATGGCTGGACTGGCAAAGTCTTGTATATTGATCTATCCGCTTCGATGATAAAAGTGGTGCATCCGGAAGATGAGGTGTATCGCAAATTTATTGGCGGCAAGGGACTTGCCGGTTATTTTCTGCGGCCCCACGTCACCCTGCCTTGGGACCACACCGAAATGCCCCTGCTTATTTTTACAGGGCCCCTTGTCGGCACGGCTGCGCCTACTTCGGGGCGAAGTACTGTTATGTCACGTTCTCCGCTGACCGGCACAATTGCCGACACTTCGGTTGGCGGTCGTCTCGGCTTCGAGTTGAAGCGGGCTGGTTGGGACGGGATTATCATTACCGGTAAATCCGAATTTCCCTGCGGCATTGAGATAAACGACGACAAGGTAAAGATAGGAGATGCCTCGAAACAGTGGGGCAGGGATACCAGCTCTTTTTTTGAGGAATTCTATGACGGAAAATGCTCTGTGTCGGTTATCGGGCCGGCAGCGGAGAACGGAGTGGCTTTTTCGTCTTTAATTGTCGACAGACACCATGCTGCAGGACGCATGGGTATAGGTCTTTGTTTTGCCGCTAAACATCTCAAATATCTCATTGTAAACGGCAGCGGAAAAGTTGCGGTCCACGACACGGAAAAACTGAAAGCCGCCCGGGAAGAAATTGTACGACTTACCAATGCATCTCCTATTCTGATGGGACAGCACGGGTTTTCCTGTTTCGGCACCGGATCTATTTATGATCTGATGGATTCACGCCGCATGATGCCTACGGATAATTTTACCAAAACTCATTTTGAACGTGCTGCTGAATTGAATGCAAATGCCTACAAGGAAAAATATTCTCCAGGCAAGCACGGCTGCATGGGATGCCACATTCGCTGCAAGAAGATTGCCCGCAGTAAAATGGCAGGTGTTTCCATGCCTGAATTTGAAACCATGTCCCACTTTACAGCACTGGTCGGTAATACGGATATGGATCTTGTCATGCAAGCCAATAAACTCTGCAACAGGTACGGGATGGACACTATTTCCGCTGCTGCAACACTTGCCTGCTATCGTGAAGTGAGCGGCAGAAGAGATATCGCAGGTGACGTACTTGATCTTCTGGAGCAGATCGCAACCGCGTCTTCCGAACTCGGGCGTGAGCTCGGCCGTGGATCAGTCAGCTATTGTAAATTGAAAAAAAACAAAAGTGCATCAATGAGCGTCAAGGGCCTTGAGCTTCCCGCTTACGACCCTCGCGGAGCCTATGGCATGTCACTTGCCTACGCCCTTTCAACAAGGGGAGGGTGCCATCTGCGGGCCTATCCAGTCAGTCATGAAATTCTGCGAAAACCGGTGGCAACTGATCGTTTTTCTTTCAGCGGCAAGGCGCGCATCATTAAAATTGCCGAAGATCAGAACGCAGTGATTGATTCACTCACCGCCTGTAAGTTTATTTTTTTTGCAGCAGGGCTTGAGGAATATGCCAAGGCCTATACGGCTGCCACGGGCGTTGCTTCCTCCGCTCAGGACCTGCTTAAGGTTGGTGAGCGAATTTATTATAATGAAAGAATTATGAATGCCCTGAATGGTTTCAGCGCCAAGGATGATGATTTACCCCGGCGTTTTTTTGAGGAGAGCGGCAGCAGTGGCAACTCCATCGAGATCAGACCCATTGATCGTCATGCCTTCCTGGAAGCACGGGCTCGATACTATCGCATACGTGGCCTTGATAAAAATGGTTTGCCTGATCCGCAGAAAGTCGAGGAACTGGGACTGACATGAAACAGCTCGTCGACAAATACACTGACAAAATGATCAAGGGCGGACTGGCTGAGGCACCTCTTGTCTGCGGGCTGGATGATGAGATGACCTGGAACCGACAGGCTCCCGAGGTACCGATACTTGAGGCTGTCATGCAGGGCATGAACATCAATTCCCTCATCTGTGCCGAACCTGCCGAGCCCTACCAGTCTATTCTTGTGTATCTTACTGAAAGATATCCTGAGGTTATTACTCCGGGAGACTGCGAAACGCGTACCTTTTTGCACGACTTGCCGGTGGGTCATGAGTTTTCTGCCAAGGTTATTGGCTCCCATCTTCTTTACCGAAAATCAGTGGTCATCAAAGCTGATGGAAAGGTAAAGATTGTAACTTTCGGCACGGTGAGTCCCGAACAGGCCTTTGTGACCTTCAGTTCGGTCTGCTTTGCCGGATTTGTTCTCTTTTTTGCAGACTTTCTCGCTGATTTCAAGAATGGAACCGTCAGCGAAACGCAGCGTCGTGCCTTTGACAGGGCGGTGTCTCATCTTGATGAACCTCGTACGGACTGTCCGGAACTTCTTTGCGGTCCGTTTCACCGGGAGGCAGAGGCGTATGAAGCGATCATCGAAGCCGGTCGGCATACGGTTGAATACGGACTGGTTGATTCCTATTTCGGCAATATATCCTATCGCCTTGGGGAGACAATTTATATCAGTCAGACCGGCAGTTCACTCGATGAGCTGGCAGGTTGTATTGATCCCTGCCCCCTTGATGGGTCATCTTGTGCCGGTGTGACCGCCTCGAGTGAACTGGTTGCCCATAATGAGATTTTTCTGCGCACAGACAACCGGGCCATCCTTCACGGACATCCGAAGTTTGCAGTCATTTTGTCCATGGATTGTGATAGGAAGGAGTGTCCCAATAAAAAGAGGTGCCATATAAAATGCTCAGAGGAGAGAACAATAGGAGATATCCCTATTGTTCCAGGTGAGGTTGGTACGGGGACAACCGGATTGTGTCATACCCTGCCCCCGGCAGTAAAGGGCCGGAGAGGGGCCATCGTCTGGGGGCACGGACTGTTCACTGTGGGCCGTGAAGACTTTAACCTGGCCTTTCAGCATCTCCTTGACATTGAAAACATGTGCCGGGAGGAGTATTTTAAAAGAGTAAAATAAGACCTGCTCCTGCACACTTTTATCCTGCTTTCACCTCGATCCGACAAGGTTTGACTGCCGTAGATTTTGGCAGGTGCAGGTAGAGAACTCCTCGTTTGAATTCCGCTCTTGTTTTTTCTGCATCCAGCCCTTTGGGAAGGGTGAAGACTCGGCGATAGACGCCTGCATGAAATTCCTCTCTTTGGGCGGTTCCTTCAAATTGCGCAGAAATGACTCCTTCCAGTGTCAAGGTGTCATCCTCAACATGAATTGAAAGATTCTTTTTCTCCACGCCCGGCATATCCGCCACCAGAAGTATTTCTTCATCGTTAACAAAAATATCAACATCCGGTGTGGTTGTTGCCCCTGATTTCAAAACTTCTGCCGACTGAGGATGTTGCTTTTTGAGATCTTTTTCACTGTTCATGGCTCAGACTCCCTTAAACTGCCTGTACTGAAATTTTCTTTGGCTTTTCATTCTTGGCCTTTGAAAGTTTTACCGTCAAAATACCGTTCTTTAAGGTGGCCGATACCTTTTCCACATCTATTTCAATGGGCAGGGAGAAACTTCTTGAAAAGGATTTTACGTTTCGCTCCTTGCGAAGTACTGTGTAGCTTCCATCCATGTCAACTTGACGCTCGCCTTTTATGGTCAAAAGATTGTTATGGAGCTTAATGTTGATTTCGTTTTCCGCAATACCGGGAAGCATGCAATAGACGGTGAGATACTTTTCATCTTCGTAGAAATTCGTGCGAGGCCATGAACCTGCCGTGGTGAAGGATCTTCGTTCGTTTTCGAAATCATCGAACAATCTGTTCATTTGGTTTTTGAAAAAACCCATCGTTCCAAAAATCTTGTCAATGTCTTCTGTATTTCTGAACATGATGGCACCTCGCTTTACTTCCCTTGAAGTTCATGGATCAAAGAACAGCGCACTGCTTCATTTTGTAACTGATGTTCTGTGTGTCTGAATTGATATTAAATATCAAGCAGTTGTAGTATTTGTAGAAAATATAGTTTCTGTGTGTGCCAAAGTCAAGGAGGGGCTGTTTTACTCTGTTTCACTATCAACAAGATTTCCTCTGCCCAGGAGACGAAAGGTTGATTCAAGGGAACCGTCATCATCATACAGAAGAAGAGTTTTTTGGGTTTCATCCAGGACGACATTGCCACATTTGGTGATAAAGAGCTTTCTTGATAAACCCTGTTTGGATGATTTGCGAATTGTTTTGCGCAGGCAGAGTTTTCCGTCATCTTTAACACTCCATTTGTCTGATTTTTTGACTGTTTTTGATGGATAGACAACTCTGAATTCACCTTCTGCAGCAAAATAGATTTGGTATGTTTTATTGTCTTTCACAAAATGACGTGTAAAGGTTCTATTGGTCAGTAAACTTTTCACCTCAGCGGAGTTGAGGTGTCGGGTCGCAGCCAGTGCCTGGTTCGTGAAAAAGGTGGAAATGATCAGGAATAAAAAAAAGAATCGTTTATTGGTCATGGTTTCGGGCCCACGGCAAAGATTAGCGGTATGAACTTCTTACTCATTTAAAGTAATCACACGTGACCGAAGGTGTCAATATGCATATCTTTACAAGGAACACACAGCGACATAAATCAAATATCTACCATTGATTGTTATTTGCAATGTGCTGCAATTACATTACGTAATTGGCAATATGTTCATCGGATTTTGCCGCTGTGTATCAATTTGCTGTTTTTCCTTGCAGAAATAAATCCCTTGAGCGAAGCATATCAGGCAAGACGGGCTTTCCGCCAACCTTCTGCTTTTAATTGGTTAATCCTGGTAATAGCCCAGGCGTTTATCTCCTGCAGGTACTGTTGGGGGTTTTCATCCTTTTTTGCAATGATTTTCTCTCTTTCACCTGCGATATCCTCAGTTTCGCCGGGATACATTTCACGCCAGGTTGCATAACCCTGATCAAAAATAAAGGCAGCATTCATCTGCTCGGCTGACATGGATAATTTGGAAATACCGTACATCCTGGCCAGGGTCAGGTCATATTCAATAATCCAGCCGTTATCCTCGATCATGGATTCGTGGTTTAAAGGTTTTCCTGGAGAACAAGAAGGGCAGAAAAGCCTGTCAATGACTTCTGAATCCATAATGTTATCGCGTAAATGGAATTGCGCCTCTTTTTTCCCGCATTCGCATTGTTTTTTTACTTCCACGCACATAAGCTTACTCCTCTGGGTTCCCTGATATTGTTTTTAATGGTGCAAAGAATATGTAACAGGATAGCAGGGAGGATAGGAAAAGTAAAGAAAATAATAACTGTTACTATCTGTCTTCGAGGAGTTGAAGCAGGTCGTCCGCATTGATTTTATGACTCATGTCGCTGCCTTCCAGTAAGCTGTCAGCCAGTTGGCGCTTATCGTGATGGAGTTTGAGGATTTTTTCTTCAATGGAGTTTGTTGTCACAAGTCTATACACTGTAACAGGCCGCATCTGGCCGATTCGATGTGCTCTGTCCGATGCCTGGTCCTCGGCTGCAGGATTCCACCAGGGATCCATATGGATCACATAATCGGCCGCTGTGAGGTTAAGGCCAAGTCCTCCTGCTTTCAGACTGATAAGAAAAAGATCTCCTTCTCCAGCCTGAAAAGCCGCGACATTCTTCTGCCGCTTTTTGGTCGGAGTCGATCCGTCGAGATACTGGTAAGAAATATTTTTTTCATCAAGATAGGATCGGATTATTTTCAAGTGTCCTGTGAACTGGCTGAAGACAAGAGCTTTATGTCTGTTTTCCAGAAGTTCATCGATAATAGTTCCAAAGAGGTGAAGCTTGGAACTCTTGATGTCAGATCCTGGCTGGACAAGAAGAGGATTGCAGCAGGCCTGCCGCAGTTTCATTATCTGAGCCAGAATCTGCATGTGTTTGTGACCCTGTGGTACATTTGATTTTTTGATCTTTTCCAGGGCCTGTTGGCGCAAGGCCTCATAAAATGCAGCTTCCTCCTCGCTCATGTCAACCTGGAGAACGACCTCTGTTCTGGGTGGCAGTTCGTCAAGGACCTGACTTTTCAAGCGGCGCAGAATAAAAGGCTGGATCAGTTTTTTCAGTTTTTGCCTGGCTTTTTTATCGTTTTCTTTTTCAATGGCAAGACCAAAGTGCTGATTGAAGTGTTCCAGGGAACCAAGAAGTCCGGGATTAATAAAGTTAAACAGGTTCCAGAGTTCGCCGAGATGGTTTTCGATGGGTGTTCCTGTGGTGATGAGTTTAAAAGAGCCTTCAAGGCCCATGGCTGCCCTTGATCGTTTGGTGGAAATGTTTTTGATAGCCTGAGCTTCGTCAAGGACAATAACTTGCCAATTTCGGGAAAGAAGAAGTTTTTCCTCCTGTTGCAACAGACCGTAGCTGCATATCAGAACATCAAAGCTCTTCAGGCCATCTATGAGCTTTTTTCGTGCTTTTCCTCCGAAAAGTATGGGGGTCAGGGTTGGGGCAAATCGGTTTATCTCAGCAAACCAGTTGTGACAAACAGAGGTAGGCGCTACAACAAGTGAAGGGCCGGAGGGAGCCTGCTGCAGTATAATGCCAAGAGCCTGAATTGTTTTTCCCAGTCCCATATCATCAGCCAGACAGGCACCAACACCCCAATGACAGAGTCGGGCAAGCCATTTAAAACCTTCCACCTGATAGTCGCGCAATTCTGCATGCAGGGTTGCAGGGACTTGCGGTTGTAAATTAAGAGAATCGCGAATGCGATTAAGTTGGTCTTGCCATTTGCTGTCTGCTGTAAGCTGGACACCACTTTCAGCAAATTGCTCAAGGGCACAGCTTGCCAAAGGATGTATTCTTATTCTGTCGGCACTTTGGTCGGTGTAGCTGTTTAAGTCGTCCAGCTGTTTTCTGAATTCTCGGGAAAGAGCAAGAAATTGTCCTCTGCCGAGGGGAATAAACCTCCCGGAATTATCCTGGGTCAGCTCAAGGAGTTTCTTCATTTCCAGAATTTTGTCATGATCCAGAGAGAGCTTGCCGTCAAGTTCGAACCATTTTTGTTTTTTCTTGATATGAAGCTGGAAATTTTCAAAAGAAACCTGCTTTTTGATTGCAAGTTTTTCACCTTCAGGCCATTCAATAATAACACTGTCACCCAGGCATTGAATTTCGTCTAGGACCTCTAAACAGTCCTGAAGGTCTTCAATAAACCACTCGCCATCAACACCACCAAGTCTGGCAAGAGTCGGGCATTGCTCTTCTATGCGGGCACAGTTTTCTTTTTCAGCCTCAAGGTGTCGTTGAATCTGCAACCGTTTCCCTTTAATTTCAGCAATGACGGTTGCCGAGCCTTGGCCCGGATAAAGATATGGACCGCCATGGCAGAAGGGTCTCACAAGCAATGATATCCTGAATCCGGAACCTACGGGCAGCAATTGAATAATAATTTTATCACAGGCGGTTGTCTCTTCTATATCTGTCGGAGTCCCTCCAATATCGGATTGGATTGTCAGAGATGAAGAGAGATTCCCCAGGGTATGAAGTACCTGTTTTTTTGCAGAAAGTGGAATTGTCAGTCCATCATCACCGATGATGGAGTTGATTTTTCTGTGCTTGCCGGAAATCTGGATTATTTTAAATCGTGTAGGTGTCTCCCGTACAGCAAAGGTTTTTTCATCGCTGAGGGGAGGGGAAAATTTTAAGGTAACCTTGTCATTTGTCTGAATGGCACGCAGCTCAGGTTCACCTCTGGTAAACTCAACCGGAACTGATGGGGCTTCAGCCAAAAAAAGATGCGGATGCCCGACGAGTGCCGGCAGTGTCTCATCCATGTCAAATTCATAGGTGAAATTTTGATTGGACTGTGTCCTGTGTAAGGTTGCCTGGATTTTTTGGTCTTGGGGAGAAAGGAACTCAAGTTTCTGACCACTGTATAGACGTTTCAGGGAGACAGTCCGCCCCTGGCTCCAGAGCCCTCTCGCATTTATTTTTTGCTCCTTTGGAGAAATGGTAATAAAACCTTCTTTAAAATGAATCAACCAGGCTATTCTTGTTTGGGGAATTCCATCTGCTTCATCTTCACGGCTGATAAGGTTGAGTGCCTTTAAGGCACGTTGCCATGTTTTTTCATGGGGAAGGACGGAAAGAAGAGGCACAATACCTGTCTCACTGCATAAGGAGCGACTGAATTTTTTGTATGAATCATTTTCTGTGGCCTGATACAGCAAGGTGGCGTATTCCACGGCCAGCCACATGTAGCCGTTTTCTTTTGCCAACTTAAACAATGTGTTGAGTTCATCGACCTGACTTGAATCAAGTTTTCCGTTGATCCAGAAAGTCCCAAGGCCCATGAGTAAAGCGGTTATTGCGTCTTTGTTGCTCTGATTCCAGAGGTGGATAGTGTAATCAGGCTTGAAATTTTCCAGATGGGCTTGGGTGATTTTCTGTAAAATTTTGTAGGCAGATATAAAAGGGTTGCTGAGCTGAATGGATTCCACAGTGGAAATGGCAGAAGAAATTTTTGCGTATTTTCGGTAGTCACCTGTTTTGAGCAGGGCAAGTATATAAATAAGGCCTTCAATGCCAACGAAAAAAGTATTTTTTTTGTCCTGTTTTTTACGTAAATCTTTCAGATCTTCCTTAAATTCCAAAAGGGCGCTTTCGTTATTGCCGGTAGTGAAATCAAGCCATCCTTTTAAGCCCAAAGAATCAATAAAATTGCCTGCCTCACTTATTTTTTGGCGGGCAGCCTGCATATCTCCCCTGAGGAATAAGTTTGTAATAATCAGGTAGTAGACTGAAGGCCACCCTTCCTCGGGAATGATTGAATGTATTGACTCGCTCTGCAGATAGGCAAAAGGAAGGTCAATGGATTCAAGGGACAGGAAGCTTTTTCTGCAGATTTCATGCAGGCAGTGAAGTTGCAGGTGGGGCGGAAGAGTTTTGAACCAGTCAGGGTCAAAAGGATTGTTCATTATCTCGGCCAGGGGCGACTGATTTTCAGATGTCTCCGGGCAATCGAAATAACAGAAAAGATGTTTGTTAAAGGCGTCGAATTCGCCAAGGTAGAGTCCGATCCGCATTTCTCTGACATGTCGTAGGCTTTTCTGCTTCAGGGTGTTAAAACTGGGACCCTGAACAGGCAGAACATGCTGGACAGTGCCGGCCATGTTTTTAAAGATGCCGGAGGTAGCGGCCTGTCTGCTGACAATCTCAATGATAAGCGGGTTGCATTGATATCGCCAGTTCAGTAAATCTCTTTCCTGGAGTTTGCGGAGTATGGCAAAGTAGGTGGTATTCATCTCAGCCTGGCTTGCATCGGAAGTACTTTCATTCATTTTGTGCAGGCAGGAGATAATAACTCCGGAAGTGGTCGGTTCAAAGATTATTGAGATCAGCTGGAGAATGGTTTTCTCTTCCTGATTGAGTGCTTCATACTGGGAAAGAAGTTGTGGTATTTTTTTTGTAAATCGAGAAGACATTTTGATAGTATACCATATAAGTCTCCTTCATAAAGGGTGAATTGAGTTTTTTGGTATACGTGTTCATTTAAAGCTGGATAAAGAGCACTGTTTCGGGTTTTCAAGGACTATGGAAATTTTATTTTTAGGGGTAGGTGAGGCATGCGACCCTCAAAAACCTAACACATCCCTTTATGTTAGAACCGCCCAGGGTCACCGTTTTTTGTTGGATTGCGGTTTTACCACACCTCATATCTTCTTTTCATTCGTCGAAGATCCAGATGAACTCGATGTTGTATGGATTTCCCATTTTCACGGTGATCATTTTTTTGGTATGCCGCTTCTTCTGCTCCGATTCTGGGAGATGGAAAGGAAGAAACCTTTAATCATCACGGGTCAAAAGGGAGTTAGAGAGAAAATTACCGCAGTCATGGATCTGGCATACCCTGATTTTTTGCCGCGTCTGCAGTTTCGTCTTCATTTCATTGAAATAGAACCTGGACAGGAAAATATGATTTGCGAGAGTTCGTGGCAGACGGCTGAAAATGTTCATTCTACACGAGCCTTATCTCTGCTCATTAATGATGGTGAACATCGTTTTTTTTATAGCGGTGACGGCCGGCCTACACCGGAAACACAAATCTTGGCTGATGGATGTGACCTTATGGTGCATGAAGCCTTCCGGCTGGACAAGGAGGTGCGCAATCACGGAAATATTCTAAGCAGCCTCGATTTTGCCCGGAAAGCCAGGGTGAAAAAACTAGCTCTTGTCCATCTGGAGCGAAATTGTAGAAAAAACAACAAGAAAGCAATTCTGGATGCCATTCAAAAGAGCGGTCTGCATGTTATTCTGCCGAAAACCAGTGAAACTATTTCCCTGTGAGATTTCTTATGGATAAAAATAAACAGAGAATTCTTGGGTTTGGAGTCGTAAAAGCAGCAGCATGGGTGAGTCTTGTGGTGCTTCTGACTGTCATATTTAAAAGTTTGGATTTTCTGCTCATTCCCTTTAGTATTTCGCTTCTATTTTGTTACGCTCTCGGCATTCCCCTTGAGTTTTTGCAGCGTTTCAAGGTGCCCAGTTCTGTTCGAATTATTATTGTGGTCTGTTTTATTATTGCTTCATTCTATCTGCTGGGCAGGATGGTGAGTCTCAATGTGAAGGAGTTTTACTCTCAATTACCTGTTCTTGAGGAAAAATTTTGGATTTATGCCACGAGTATCCTTGATCTGGTCAACATTACTCCGGATGAGGCCAGGGAAATGTATGATTCTTTGGTGCAGAGTTTTACTGCCATCGATTTAAAGCCTATTGGTGTCATGGCCAAAAAACTAAGCGGCTCTTTTTTTTCATTCCTCGGCAATATGTTCTGGGTCATACTTATTATGATTTTCATGCTGGCCGAGCGGGACAATTTTACTCCGAGAATTGTCCTGGCACTCGGAGATGAAAGATCTGAACCGGTTCTTGAGGCTGTCAAAAGGATAAATAAAGCTGTCCAGAGCTATCTGGGTCTGAAAACATTAATCAGCCTTCTGACCGGATTTTTGGTGGCAGTATCTCTCGCCTTGCTGCAGATCCCTTTTGCTCTGCTCTGGGGAGTGCT
Source organism: Desulfobulbaceae bacterium (assembly GCA_020444175.1). GTDB lineage: Bacteria > Desulfobacterota > Desulfobulbia > Desulfobulbales > SURF-16 > JAHLLM01. Next base: position 122,962 of record JAHLLM010000010.1, read on the forward strand.
TGCCTTTCTGTTTAATTTTATACCAAATATCGGATCACTGATATCTGTTGTTCCTCCTGTGGCTATTACCCTTTTTCAGTTTGGATCGTTCAGCAAAGCTTTCCTTGTTGCCGTTATTCTTGTCGCTATTCAGGTTATAGTTGGAAATTTTCTGGAACCAAAGATAATGGGAAAAGGTCTCAACCTCAGTCCATTGGTCGTTCTCCTGTCTCTTGTCTTTTGGGGATGGATGTGGGGAATTCCGGGCATGCTGCTTTCTGTACCACTGACAGCTGCTTTCAAAATCGCCTGTGAACAGCTTGACTCAACGAGGCCAGTGGCTATATTAATGAGTGCCCGGAAGTGATGGTTCGGACTTTTTGACTTAAAAAGAAGAATTGAGAATTGACGGTTTCGTAAAAAAACACGTAACCGCCGCCGACACATGTGCAACTCGTTGCTATTGCGTTGGCGGATGGTCAGCTACAGAACGTTTTACCCTAAAGGGCATAATTGCGAATCCATCAAGGATTTAGAATATTAAGAAGTTTTTCAAGGAGGAGGGTGTAAGATGTATAACAATTATAACAACGCTGTTTCGGTTTCCCAGGCCCAGAGCCAGGCTTCGACTATTTTCCTGGCCAAGGTTTTCAACTGGATGGCTATCGGTCTTGGTCTGACCGGCTTGATGGCTTTTCTTGTGGCAAATTCTGAAACAGCCATGCAGATTTTTATTGTAAACCCCATGATGCGTTGGGGAATCATAATTGCCGAGCTGGGACTCGTCTTTTATCTGTCTGCCCGTGTTATGAAAATTTCTTCCCAGGCAGCTACAGGTCTTTTTCTGGTCTATTCGGCCCTCAACGGCATTACACTTTCCGTTATTCTGCTGATCTATACAGCTACTTCGGTGGCCGCAACATTTTTTATTACTGCCGGCATGTTCGGCGCCATGGCTATTTACGGAATGGTGACTAAAAAAGATCTGAGCTCCATGGGATCTTTTATGTTCATGGGCCTCATCGGAATGATCATCGCGTCAGTTGTCAATATTTTCCTGCAGAGCTCAATGATGGCCTGGGTTGTTTCCGGGCTTGGGGTGGTTGTCTTTACTGGACTGACAGCGTACGATGTTCAAAAAATTACCCAGATCGGTGCGTCAGGCATTATGTCTGAGGGAGAATCAGCGATCCGCAAGGGAGCAATTATGGGCGCCCTGGCATTATATCTTGATTTCATAAATCTTTTCCTGAGCCTGCTTCATTTTCTCGGTAACAGAGACTAGCTTTTGAGGACTGAGGACTGAGGACTGAGGACTGAGGACTGAGAACTGAAAGCAAAGCCCATGGTCTGGGTAGAATACAAAAGCGGGGTGTTGATTATTTGATCAACACCCCGCTTTTCGTTGTCTATCAACTTCCGTATTTTTTTTCATATTTTTCCTGGAGCTGCAGAAGGGTATCCAGGTATTTTTCTTTATCCTGCAAGCCGGAAAGATAATTCATTTCTTCGATAAGGTTGTTCAGTGGGTAACGGATATCGATGCCAAGATGGTTGAGGTTTTTTTCGTTGGCAAGATCAATGATGAGAATACAGTAATATTTCGTCAGAGTTCGCAGCGTCAGATCGCGTCTGGCCAGATAGGCCTGACCTCCCAGTGTGTTAAGGAAAAAAACAGAATAGCCGTACAATTTATCTACAGGGAGCTGGATGGGATAGTTGAGTTGAAGACACTGTTCTCTTTGTTGAGCCATTTCATAAAAATCAGCCATAACCCCTTCAAGGAGCTCTTTTTCGTGGGCCATGATTTTTTTCAGTATAAATATATTTTTACCCCCAAGCACTCTGTAGAAATGCGCTGTGTTCTGTAATATGCTTAACAGATTATCTTTTTCTCGTGTAATTTTGGGTTGCGTTGCCAGCAGAGTGCCGATGATCTGGCTGACAAAAATCTTTGCTCCTCCCTCCTCTTTAAATGCTTCCATATATTCCTGCTCATCCAGGTGGGTTAAAAAATCATCCACTCTATTTGAAGTCACTTGGCAAGGATCAATGTGAACCGGTTCGGTTCCTGCCTGTTTATAGGTTGTGTCATTGCTGTTTGATTGATCGGTTGCCTGAGCCCTTTCAGATGAGTTCCCTTGGTCGCTGTTGGATAGTTTTTTCTCAAGATCATCAACTTTACTCTGCCATTTCTGTTTTTCCTGTTCCAGGGATATGGCCGCATTTTTTTCAGTTCGTTGGTTGAGATTCAGGAAAAAGAAGAGAGCTAGAGCTGCAAGAGCTAGAAGAACTAGAATGATAACGATTTTTGTATTATTTGATTTTTTTTCAGTAGACATGATGAACCCAGGGTTAAATTGGTCGATTCGGGGAATATGTATTGGAAAAGGATTTCGTACATAGCTTGAGAGTGCTTCATTTGTTATGCTATAGTCTCTAGTTATGCTATAATCTATCGGTGTTTGCTTTGCGAGTCAAACAGAATTCTTATGCCGTAGTAGTGACCTCTGAAGTGAAGTTGTATTGAAGATGGAGACCTATTAAAAAAATTACCAACTCATGGACGATAGTTTGCAAAAAATTTTATTGGTTGATGATTCTAAAGTGATGAGAAGGATTCTTGCCTCATTTTTTAAAAAAATGGGTTATGAGAATGTTGCAGAGGCCTCAAGTGTGAAGAAGGCTTTGGTCATTTTAGGCAATCAAGAAATTGATCTTGTTGTTTCTGACTATTCCATGCCTGGAGCAAACGGGCTTGATTTGTTGCGAAGCATACGCACAGATCCTGATCTGTGCGATGTGATGTTTGTCATGGTGACAGCGGAGGCCCAGTTGTGTCAGATTCTAGCTGCCTTCAGAGAAGGTGCACAGCATTATATAACAAAACCTTTTACGTATCATTATCTGGAATACGTTGTCAAAAGAGCTCTCATGTCATGACTTTTCGTACAAAAAATAAAAATAAAAAGAAGTGGTTTGACCGATACCTGCCCTTTGTTTCGAAAAGTCCGGAAATGAAAATAAAGTGGTTGGAAAAAACTTTCCGAAAGGGTGCGTTATCTTTGGAAGAGGTTACCCCTTATATACGTCTTCTTCTTTCTGAAAACAGTTATGAAGAAAATGAGAGACTGGTTGAGATTTTCGCAGATCTTAATAAAGAGTTACAATATAATCTTCTTGAGGCTGCAGATATTTATGATACTCCCAAATTGCTTCGCTTGTGCCCAAGTCCGGATAGAAGGCATGCTGAAATTGCGCTGATGAAAGAGGTTCCGAACTACGAAAAGAAAAAACAGCTCATTCTGGACAAGGTATTTTATGCAATTAATGATTTTTCCAAGGAGTTACTGGAGAATTCTGTTCTGAAACTGCAGGAGGAACAAAAAGTTTCCCGAGCTTTTATGGATAATTATAAACGGTTTCAGGAAATACTCGGAGATGAGGAGTTTTTGCTGGAAATGTACCCGAAAGCCGGAGGAGGATAATGAACAAGTTCGTTTACCCTGTAAAAAAAGGTCAACTGAATGGCTTTTTTAAGCTGGCATTCAGTTGACCGAAATCCGAAAAATAAATTCTTATTTTTTCTTAGCAGATGCCCTCTTTGACGCTTTCAGAGGATTGACTCTAATCTTATCAACAATAATTTCCGGCTTTTTATGTGTTGCGAAGTTGCAGATTCCAAGTCGCCACTTTGCATCGGGAAAAGCATATGTTTGGCAATATTTGTTATTGTTTGCTTCTACAATTCTTTCACATCCTTCACACTGCTCTACCACAGGGTTGAAAAAACCACTGCTGTGAAGTTCGCTTGCGGCTGAAACGTTGCTGGTCATGACAGAGACCTCCTTACAAATGTATTTTAAAAATTATTATTTTTACATCAATATAATTCAATTTGAAAACATATCTATTTAAAAGAAAGAGCATGCACTGTCAATAGAAAAAAGAGGTCTGGCCAACAGACTTGTTCCGTGGCAGGAATTTTGAATGCATTATTTGTTTAGTAAATCATGTAAAAGTGCCTAAGAAATCGAAAACATTGTCAATTATGTTGTATTTCCTGAAATCTTCATATAAAATTTATTGTCGAAGGTTTTAAAACATTTATTCCGGTGAAAATATTTTGTTCTTCACAAATGGAATATCCTGCAAGAATTAAAAGGACCATCTCATGCCTATATACATATGGAAGGGGAAAAATTCCTACGGAGAAAAGAGAAAAGGAAAACTGGAAGCTCAGAGTGAAGCTGCTGCTCTTGCCCAGTTGAAAAAAATCAGGATTACCCCAACGGTTCTGAAAGAAGCCCCCAAGGATATTTTTGAAAATATTGCATTTTTTCAACCAAAGGTTACCGGAAAGGATGTTGTTATTTTTACTCGTCAGCTTTCCACAATGATTGATGCAGGTTTGCCATTGGTACAAAGCCTTGAAATTCTGGGGGGACAGCAGGAAAATGTCACATTTAAAAAGCTTCTCAAAGAAATACGAGTAGATGTTGAAACAGGTATGACCTTTGCCGATGCCATGAAAAAGCATCCCAAGGTTTTTGACAATCTGTTCTGTAATATGATTGATGCAGGAGAGGTTGGTGGTATTCTTGATACCATCCTCAGTCGGTTAGCCGATTTCATGGAAAAGAGCATGCTCCTGAAGAAAAAAATAAAAGGCGCCCTGACATATCCGGTTGTTTGCCTTTGCATAGCTCTTGTCATTACCGCTGTAATTCTCGTCTTTGTTGTCCCTGTTTTTGCAAAGATGTTTGCTGATTTTGGTTCCGCACTCCCTGCTCCAACCCAATTTGTTGTGAATGCAAGTGACTGGGCTCAGAGAAATTTTTTTATGGCAATCGGAGCAATAGTAGCGGTTGTTGTTGGTGTGAAAAAATTTTATAATACCGAATGGGGCAGAAAGAAAATTGATAAAATGCTTATCAATGCCCCGGTTTTTGGCCCATTAATTCGAAGAGTCGCAGTGGCAAAATTTACCAGAACTCTCGGAACCATGCTGCATAGTGGTGTGCCGATTCTTGAATCACTGAATGTGGTTGGTAAAACTGCCGGAAACAAGGTAGTTGAACAGGCGGTTTTTCGAGTGGCTGACAGCATCACTGAGGGGCGCTCCATTGCTGAACCACTTGAAGAGACAGGGGTTTTCCCCAGTATGGTTGTTCAGATGATCAATGTTGGGGAATCTACAGGTGCCTTAGACACCATGCTTGAGAAAATAGCTGATTTTTATGATGAAGAGGTTGACCAGGCTGTTGAAAATATGACAGCTATGATTGAGCCTTTTATGATGGTTTTTCTCGGTGGCCTTATCGGCGGTCTTGTTATTGCCATGTACTTGCCGATCTTCAAAATGGCCAGTGTTATTAGTTGAAAAAAAGAATTCAATTTTCAATGTTTAAATCGGAACAGTTTCATAAATTGTTGATGGAGAAATGAAATGGGAGAAATTATTGGTGTTATTGGGCGGGAGATTATTGACTCCCGCGGCAATCCGACTGTCGAAGTTGATGTTCATCTGGATACCGGTGTCATGGGGCGGGCAATTGTGCCTTCCGGGGCCTCTACAGGAAAAAGAGAGGCACTGGAGCTTCGAGACGTACGGAAAAAACGTTTTCTTGGTAAAGGAGTCCAGAAAGCAGTAGCGAATGTTAATGAATTGATAGGTCCAGCTATAGTGGGCCTTGAATCAACTCGCCAGGTGCAACTCGATAACACCATGCTTGCCCTTGATGGGACGGAAAATAAAAAGAAATTAGGGGCAAACGCCATACTTGGCGTGTCCATTGCTGCTGCAAAGGCTTCTGCAATTGAGCTTGGTTTACCGCTTTATTCTTATCTGGGGGGAGTCAACGGCAAGGTGCTGCCGGTCCCTATGATGAATGTTCTGAATGGAGGAGCCCACGCCGATAATAATGTAGATGTGCAGGAGTTTATGGTTATGCCTGCCGGGGCGACATCTTTCTCCGAAGCGCTGCAGATGGGAGTTGAGACATTTCACAGTCTTAAAGGCGTTTTGAAGAAAGCCGGTCATTTAACATCTGTTGGTGATGAGGGTGGTTTTGCTCCCAATCTTCGTTCCAACGAAGAGGCCATGGAAGCATTGCTTGAGGCAATCACAAAAGCAGGTTACAAACCAGGTAAGGATATCTATATTGCTTTGGACGTGGCTGCCAGTGAAATTTACGATGCTAAGAAAAAATGTTATGTGCTTTCTGCTGAAAAAAATCCGGAAAAAAGTGTAGATCAACTCATTGATTTTTATGTAGACTGGGTGAAAAAGTATCCGCTCATTTCAATTGAAGATGGACTTGACGAAAGCGATTGGAAGGGATGGAAAAAATTGACAGATCGACTTGGTGACAAGATTCAGCTCGTTGGAGATGATGTTTTTGTCACCAATACAAAAATTTTGGCCCGGGGAATTAAAGAAGGAACAGCTAATTCGATCTTGATTAAATTAAATCAGATTGGTTCAGTAACGGAGACAATAGACGCCGTCGATATGGCTCATCGAGCAGGATATACGGCAGTGATTTCTCATCGTTCTGGTGAAACAGAAGACACAACTATTGCAGATCTGAGTGTTGCACTCAATACGGGCCAGATTAAAACAGGTGCTCCTTCACGAACTGACCGGGTTGCTAAATATAATCAACTGCTCAGAATAGAGGAGGAACTTGGCTCTGCCGGCCAGTTTGCCGGCATGAGTTGTATCAAACATTTAAAGTAGGACACTGTGTAACGGTATAGGTTTGATTTTTGTGATGTTTAATTGCAAACGAAACGATGGAGGTTTTTCAACATGACCCTGACAAAGGCTGACTTGGTACAGAAAATTTATCAAACTCATAATTTAACCAAAGCCCAGGCCACCGGGATTGTTGAGGCTTTTTTAAGGATAAGTAAAAATTGTCTCGCAAGCGGGGATGATCTGCTTATCAGTGGATTTGGCAAGTTTAACATTAAGAATAAAAATGCCAGGAGAGGGCGTAATCCCCAGACTGGTAAGGAATTAATACTTGAAGCCCGTAAAGTCGTTACGTTTAAACCATCTGGTATTTTACGTGATCGGGTAAACGGCGTATCGTGACCATGTGTCCTGTGGGCAGGGCACAGCTTTTAATAAAAAACGTGACCTGCAGACCTGACAACAATGAGTCACGAACTTGCTGGCGGCGAGTCTTTGTTTTTTTTAGATGCCGTCAAAAATTGACTATCCGGTTTTTTGAGTAATTATTTAGTTTCAACTGAATAGTTTCGAGTTATAAACCCAAGAACGCACAGGGGCACGGGGATTTTATTTGTATCTCTTGAGCCTTATGTGCGTTCTTTGGTTATAGAAATGTAACTATTCAGCTGCACCTCATCTTTGAACGAGCAGGCCTGCTCACATAGACGGGCTATCGGAGTCTCACAAGCTCGCTTACCTGCCTCGCAGGCCTGCTTGTCCAAGTCTAGGGCACATCTGAATAGTTACGACCTGGAGTTGAGGCCCATTTCGAGCCCTCGCTGAATAGATACATAGAAATAAAGATGACAAATGGTAATAAGATGATTTCCGAAATCAGAACACTGGCTGAACTTGCCGACTTGGTGCATGGAGAGTTGGTTGGCGATCCAAACGTAGTTATTAACGGTTTTAATGATCCAGGCATGGCAAAAAAAGGAGAAATTACCTTTATCGCTCGTCAAAAACTCCTGGACAAACTGGAGGGATCTCAGGCTTCAGCCGTATTAATTCCCGAGGAAGTTCGGGGTGTCACGATACCCGCAATCCGTGTCAGTAATCCGTATCTTGCCTCAGCAATTATTCATAACGTTTTTTTCAAGCGACCTTTACCTGAACCCGGAGTGCATCAAGCTGCCTGCATTGGTGATGATTGCCTGATTAAACCTTCAGCGTCTATTGCCCCTTTTGCCGTGATCGGCAACCGTGTTTCAATAGGTGAGAATGTCGTCATTGAGTCCGGTGTCGTTATTGGAGACGATGTTCTGATTGGTGAGAATGCAATAATTGAAGCCAATGTTGTTGTACGATCGCAGTGTAAGATTGGAAATCGAGTCATTCTTTACAGCGGCGTCGTTATTGGCAGTGATGGTTTTGGGTATGCTACCGATCCCATGGGAAACCATATTAAAAGGCCCCAGGTAGGAAATGTCGTCATTGAAGATGATGTGGCAATCGGGGCAAATTCATGTGTTGACCGTGCAACTTTCGGGACGACTTTAGTTAAAAAAGGAAGTAAAATTGATAACCTGGTACAGGTTGGTCATAATGTTGAGATAGGTGAGGGGTGCCTGCTCGTTTCCCAAAGCGGGCTTGCCGGTAGCAGTAAGCTCGGGAATCATGTTGTCCTTGCTGGTAAGGCTGGAGTGGGAGATCATGTTGTGGTTGGTGATCGGGTGATGATTGCTGGTAAATCAGGTGTAAACAGTAACGTCAAGTCTGACAGCAAGGTGGCCGGCTTTCCGGCAATTTCCTATAAAGAATGGTTGCGCGCTGCTACAGCTTTTTCACGTCTTCCCCAGTTGATAAAGGATGTTCGTCGTCTTGGAAGTCAAATGGATGATTTGTTCGCAGTTGATAAAGAGAAAGAAGAAAGGAGAAAAAATGAGCGATAATATAACACAGCTCGATATCATAGAAATTTTAAAACTTCTCCCCCACCGTTACCCTTTTGTGCTTGTGGACAGGGTTATTGACGTGGTTCCGGGAGAGTCCCTTCAGGCCTTGAAAAATGTCACTATAAATGAGCCTTTTTTTCAGGGACATTTTCCAACCGAACCTGTGATGCCAGGTGTTCTCATCATGGAGGGAATGGCGCAGGCGGGTGCCCTACTTGCCTACATCACAGAAAAAGAAAAAGTTGGCAATAATCTCGTTTATTTTGCCGGGATGGACAAGGTGCGTTTCAGGAGGAAAATTGTTCCTGGTGACCAGATAGTTTTTGATATCAGAGTGTTAAAGAGGAAATCAAAACTCTTTAAACTTACCGGCAAGGCATATGTCGATGAGACACTTGCTGCAGAGGCGGAGTTGATGGCAACATTTTCATAATGCCTGGTAATTCCCTTGATACTGTGTTAAAGAATGCCGCTTCTGGAAAGCACATTCTTTTATTCTGCCGTCAACCAGACAGAGCGATAATATAAAAAAGTCTCCTGCTCAATTTGGCTCTGTTTTGACCCTGGTGAAGGCTATAAATTTAAATAATCAACCTAAAACAACATGACAATTCACTCTACAGCTGTAGTTGATTCTTCAGCAGAATTAGATTCTTCCGTATCGGTCGGGCCGTATGCGGTTATTGAGAAAGGGGTTCGTATCGACGCTGATTCCCAGATTGGTGCACATGCCTTTCTTTCAGGACCGTTAACCATTGGCAAAAAAAATTCCATCGGGCCCTTTTCCTGTGTCGGCGCTCCTCCCCAGGATGTTCACTATAAAGGAGAAGAAACTTCCCTTATTATTGGCGACAATAATATTATCCGGGAATATTGCTCTATTCATCGTGGGTCACCGGGCGGACACGGTTCAACCTGCATCGGCGACAGTAATATGTTGATGGCTTATTCCCATGTTGCCCATGACTGTCAGTTGGGCAATCATGTCATTCTGGTTAATAACGCAACTCTGGGAGGTCACGTTGTAATCGGCGACAGGGTGACAATAGGCGGCATGACAGCTGTTCACCAGTTCTCGCGTATTGGTGAGTATGCATTTGTCGGAGGCATGTCCGGTATCAGCATGGATGTTCCTCCATATGTCATGGTCGCAGGTATTCGTAACGATATGCAGGTGCGCGGCATCAACCGTATTGGCTTGAAAAGGGCGGGTTTCAGTTCCGAAGATATCAGGCAGTTGGGAAAGGCCTTTACTTTGATTTTCAAGACAAAGGATTTGTTGCTTCAAGATGCCCTTGAAAAAGTTTTGCAGGAAATTCCAGACTGTGAACCTGTAGAGCGGATGGTCGATTTTTTCCAGTCATCACAACGAAGCGTTATCCGAATAAGTAACGATGATGAGTAAAATTGGCATAATTGCCGGGGGAGGGCAGTTTCCGTATCTTTTTGCTGAGGCAGCCAGGAAAGCCGGTCGTCAGGTGGTCATTGTTGCCCATAAAGGGGAATCTCATCCTGACCTTGAAAGCGTTGCTGACAGTTTTTCCTGGGTAAAGCTTGGTCAGCTTGGGAAAATCATAAAGTTTTTTCACAGGGAAAAAGTCAGGGAAACTGTTTTTTTAGGGACTATTACCAAAACCCGCATTTTTAAAGATGTCCTGCCTGATCTCAAGGGACTCAGCCTGTGGAACAAAATTAATATCCGCCAGGATGATTCAATTTTGCGTGCTTTTGCTGATGAACTTGAGAAAGAGGGAATAGCTGTTCTTGATTCCACTCTTTATCTTGGGGATCTCCTGTTCCCTGCAGGTGTACTGAGCAGAAAGAAACCGGATGCCGGTCAAAGAAAGGATATTGAATTTGGGTTTCAGATGGCCAGAGCCGTAGGCAAACTTGATATTGGCCAGTGCGTTGTTGTTCGAGAGATGTCCGTTGTGGCGGTGGAAGCCATTGAGGGAACTGATGCCACGATAAAACGGGGGGGGGTGCTTGCCAGGGAAAACGCCGTGGTGGTGAAAGTTAAAAAACCTGGGCAGGATTTTCGTTTTGATCTGCCGGCCACCGGACTTACCACCATCGAATCCATGAAAGAAGTCAAGGCCAAGGTTCTTGCCGTTGAAGCCGGTCAATCGCTGCTTTTCGACCGCGAAATCATGATACGACAGGCTGATGAAGCAGGTATTGTTGTAGTTGGTGTGACAGAAGAACCAAATGGGGCGTTGTCTTTTTAATCCACAACGGTTAGAAATCGTTGTGTCGCAGAAACACTTTTAGAAAATATTCCCTTTCTACTTTTTTGGTAACGCGATGAAAGCCATGATCCTCGCAGCCGGATTCGGGACTCGATTGCAGCCCTACTCAACACTGCGACCTAAACCTCTTTTTCCTGTGCTCGACAGGCCTCTTGTTTTGAGAATCATCGATCAGCTCCATGCCGCAGGTTTTTCTCCAGTTCTCGTCAACTGTCACCATCTTAAAGAGCAGATTGTTTCTCTTCTCGGCAACAGGGATGATGTGGTATTGCAGGAAGAGCAAATTGAACTCGGAACCGGAGGTGGAATGCGTATGGCTCTTGATTTTTTTGGCAATGAGCCTGTGCTGGTCGCAAACGGTGATATCTTCCATACAATCGATCTGAAAGCTGCCTATGATGCCCATTGCAAATCAGGTGCTGCGGCAACCCTTGTTGTTCACGACTATCCACGCTTTAACAATGTTTGCATGGACGCCGATGGGTGTATAAGCAGCTTTGGTGAGGCTGATTCCAGTCTGAAAAAAATGGCGTTCACGGGCATTCATGTTCTCAATCCGGAGTTACTGTCTGTTATTCCAGAGGCAACGTTTTATAATATTATTGACTGCTATCGTTATTGGATAGAAAAAGGGGAAAAAATAAGCGCGCATGCTGTGGAAAATCATTTCTGGGCAGATATGGGAACACCCCTCGATTACCTGCAACTGCATCGCGTCCTTCTTACTGAAAAACCCTTTCAGGGTGATTCTCCCTTTTTTATTGGAAAAAATGTCGTGCTTCCCCATGACTTTTCCTGTGAAGGCTGGTTTTGTATTGGCTCAGATGTGTCAGTTGGACGCCGATGCCACTTAAATCGTGTGGTGGTCTGGGATGGCGTCCGGATACCTGATGATTCAAATATATCTGATATGATTATTGTCTGAGAAGGGGAAGCTGGAATGAAAAGAAGGGAGGAAATCATACGTTGTTTACTCCTGAAGCAGCGACTCGTGAAAGAAGATACTCCGTTAAATATGCAGATGCTTTCCGGAGATGGTTCTGATCGTGTTTTTTTCAGAATTACGATTAGGGGGCAACGCTCCTATATCGCAGTTTTTCCTTCTCTTTATCTCGCAAAGGGAAGCGATGAGCAGGTGTCGGCCTATCGCATAGGGGTTCATTTGTATGATAAAGGAGTTCCTGTCCCTGAGATTTTTTGCTATGACAAGGAAAATGGACTCATCGTTTTCGAAGATCTCGGTGAATGTCATTTGCAGAGTCTCGTTTGTAAAGCCAAATCCTTTGCTGAAATTGAATCATTGTACCATCAGGCCATTGTCAGTCTGGTTCGGTTTCAAATTGAAGGCCGGCAGCAATTTGACAGCCGTTTTTGCTGGGATACGCCCTGTTATGACGAAAAACTTATGCTTGAACGTGAATCCGGGTATTTTTCCTCTTCTTTCTGCAAAGACTATATGGGGAAGATTGCTGATGATCATGGACTTGTGCTTGACTTTCAACGGATTGCCCGCAGGGCAGGCGAGCAGGATGCCACCTATCTGCTTCACCGGGATTTTCAATCACGTAATTTAATGATCCATGAGGAGAGAGTGCGGATTATTGATTATCAGGGGGCAAGATTCGGTCCGCTCGGTTACGATATTGCCTCCCTGCTTTTAGATCCTTACGCCGGGTTGGATGATGATGCTCAGCAGGCCGTGCTCTCCTTTTATCTCAATGAACTCTCGCATCACATCCCCTTGGATACAAAAGAATTTCTGAGGGGGTATTACTGTCTGGCTCTACAGAGAAATCTGCAGATCCTCGGAGCCTTTGCTTTTTTGAGCCAGATAAAGGGCAAGGTTTTTTTTGAGCAATTTATATTTCCGGCCCTGACATCATTACAAAAGCTTCTTTCTAAACCAGAAGGGAAAGAGTATCCCGTTCTTGGCCGGCTTGTCTTGGAATTAAAAGAAAAGCTCGTTGCATCTCAGCATCTATTTATGACTGCTGTTACGCCCACTTGATCTGGCGTTAAAGGATTTTAAAGTACGAAGAAGGGGAACATTATTTGTATCTCTTGCACCTGAATTTTTCTGTGCTGAATCCGGGGAAGAGTCAATTATAACATATCATAAAAAAAAGATATAAAAAGCCGGAAAGCTGAGTCTAATAAATACGCACTACGGCAGATTAATAGAGGAACAAATAAATCATGAAAAATTCCCGTTGTCCACTTGTCGCTCTTGTTGGTCGACCAAACGTGGGCAAATCGACCCTGTTTAATCGTATAACAAAAGCCAGAAAGGCAATCGTCGATCCCACCCCTGGAGTTACGCGTGACCGTCATTATGAAAAGGTCACATGGAATACACGTCAGTTTATCCTGGTCGATACCGGCGGGATTGAGCTTGATCGTGATGAAAAAATGAGCGGTCTCATTCAGGAGCAGACCCGGCAGGCGATGGATGAAGCTGATATAATAATTCTGTTGCTTGATGCAAAGGGAGGACTCCTTGCAGAAGATTACGAGGTAGCGAAAATGCTACGACGTATTGATAAGCCTCTTTATCATGTCGTCAATAAAATTGACGGACCTGAGCAGGAGTTCACCATGCTTTCCCCTTTTTATGAACTTGGGGTGGACACACTCTGGCCGGTATCAGCTGAACACGGCTGGGGGGTAAATGATTTTCTTGATAATCTGGCGGCAAGTCTGGATTCTGTCGAGGAAAGTGACGATTTGCCTGAGAATACGATTCGGATAGCCTGTATCGGGCGTCCAAATGTTGGGAAATCATCACTCATTAACAAGTTTGTTGGGCATGAACGTATGGTCGTTTCAGATATTCCAGGGACAACTCGCGATTCCGTCAACACATTGCTTCAGAAAAATGATCGCCACTATCTGCTTATTGACACAGCCGGAATTCGGCGAAAGGGAAAAGTTCATGACAAGTTGGAGAAATTTAGCGTTATGCGGGCACTTTCTGCTCTTGAAGAGTGCGATATTGCCCTTCTTCTTATCGATGCAGGCGAAGGAATTACAGAGCAGGACACAAAGGTAATCAGTTACGCACTAGATCGAGGCCGGGCCTGTCTCCTGCTTGTTAACAAGTGGGATCTTGTTAAGGGAGACAAGAAACAGCAGAAATGGGTTCTTAATGAGGTTTCCATGGCTACACGCTTTATGGAATTTGCTCCCGTTCTTAATATTTCGGCTTTGACAGGATCAGGAATTAAAAAAATATTTCCTGTTCTGGATGCTATGTACAAACAGTGCTGTCAGGAATTCACTACAAATCGCCTGAATCAGGTTCTGCAGAAGGCTGTAGAGGCACACACGCCTCCCCTGCATAAAGGAAAAAGGTTGAAACTCTACTACACCACCCAGGTGGCGACGAATCCTCCAACTTTCATCATCTTTGCAAACTACCCGAAAGGAGTTCATTTTTCCTACCAACGTTTCCTTGTTAATCAGTTTCGCGCGGCTTTAGGGCTTGATAAGGTTCCGCTCAAAATTATCCTCAAAGAACGAAAAAGAAAAAAATATACTTAATAGAGGTTTTTTTAGGCTTGCAGGACAATTTATTTTGATGTAATGAAAAATGTGGTTTTGACAGAAAATTTTATTAATAGGAGTTTTATAAATCAAAAAATAAGGAGAAGTTGTCAGGCTGAAGGTGCTACATTGAGGGACATTTAAAACTAGAAAGATATGAGGGCGGCAAAATGTCAACAAGTTTCAGCATGAATAATCGTAGAAGGTTCCCCCGTTTTAAACCAAAAGATGAAATTTACGTAGTTGATTCCAATTTCGGGAAGGTCGTCGATATCAGTATGGGCGGTATTCTTTTTTGCTATCAAGGAAATTACAACGGAAATGAACCCCTTTCAACCAATGATATTCTTTTCGGTTGCCAAAATTCACAAATTGAAAAAATTCCTTTTCTCACTATTTCAGACATTTCTCTTGGTGAATTACCGTCAAAGGATGCTTATAACCGGTTGAGGAGAGTTATTTTCGACAACTTGACATCCGATCAAATAGCGCAGCTTGAGCATTTCATGCTCGAAAATGTACACATCCCGCAATTGGAGACCTGATTTTTATAGTTTTAGTAGGTAATACCCCTTGATTACAAATTCTTTTGTTGTTTTCAGCATCCCCTGCCTGGTTTAGTCTAAAAGAGTACGTCTGGACGTGCTCTTTTAGTGAGTTAGCGCTTCTGTTTTTTTTAGTTTGTTTGAATTGATCGCTCATTTTGACACTTTTTGAGTTAAAAGTGTCTCCAAGTGCCAACAGAAAATATTTTTTTCCTGTAATTCTCATAAAATACTTTGTGAATGAGGGAAAATGCATATAATGTGAGAAAGAGTCTCCCCCCCCTGTGACGTTGAATAGAAGAATTCCCTTTATTCTTATTCTTGCGCATGGGTAGGATTGTTGAGCCTCATTTCCAATTTTTTTTGCGAAAAAAAATTGGAAAATGCGCTCAATAAAGAACGCAATGTTTCCACTTTGTTGCCTGGCTCTTGGTTAAAAAAATGGTATCTATTCAGCGAGGGCTCGAAATGGGCCTCAACTCCAGGCCGTAACTATT
>JAHLLM010000011.1 GCA_020444175.1 Desulfobulbaceae bacterium
AATAGGTGGCCGGATAACTCCGGAATGGGTGGCCGAATTACTCCGGAATCCCCAACACACACCTGTTTCCGGCATGAAACTTGAAATAACCATGAAAGAAACTCATCATTTGGTACAAACGATGCCTGGACAGTTTTTCTGAAAATTGTGAAGAATGGATCGGTAATAAAAAAATGAATACAGAAAATGGAGAAACTATAATATGAACAAACAGTTCTTATTCATGCTCATTGTTCTGCCTCTGCTCTGTGCTCTTGGAGCTGAACAGGTGCAGGCAAAAGAACTTCTTGAAGATCAAGTCTATGTGGTGATCGACCAAGATGAAATACGGGCTTTTTCCAGTTCGCGAGGGCAATGGATATCGATTGATCTGGCTATTACTGAACGCGTATTGGATACTCGGTATGACGGAAATACCATCATAGCCGTCACGGATCGGAGAGCTTTCGGATTCAGTGAAATTACAGGGAGCTGGAGTCAGATTGACCTGGAAATCAATGAAAGGCTCATAAAAATCGTTGCTGTCGGCAATGTAGGATCGGTGATCACTTCCGAACGGGCTCTCGGATTCAGCGCCCAGACGGCAAAGTGGTCCACCAGCGATCTGCATATGCCTTGAACGAAAAAAAGGCAACAACAGCAAAGATGCTATCTTTTCAATCATAATTTGTTCTGTCAGTCAGGATTGTTTTATCAAATCTCCCCATATTATTTTGTAATTATTCAGCGAGGTTCTAAAAATGAGCCTCAACTCCAGGCCGTAACTATTCAGATGTGCCTTAGATTTGGACAGGTAAGCGCAACGAAGTGGAGACTCCGAGCAGGCCTGCGAGGCAGGTAAGCGAGCTTGCGAGACTCCGATAGCCCGTCTATGTGAGCAGGCCTGATCGTCCAAAAAAGATGAGAGGTGCATCTGAATAGTTACTGTTTATTTACCTTTTCCATTTGTCGTGTCAGGTCGCATTCCGGTTTTTAAAAGTCCTATAAAGATCCCTTACCTGTTGACGAAGATGTTTAATCTGCTCGTGGTCTTCATTTAAGGAAAAGCGGGGCTCTGAAATGGAATATACGCTTTTATGCAGGTCATCGAGATAAGCTTCCGTGGATCTGCACCATTCATCTGTGCAGATGGAACTCATCTCCGCGGCCTGTTTCAGCTCATCTTCCACAACCTGGACGGCTTTTTTCAATTCTGTAACAAAACTTCGATGAGCCTTGAGCATCGCTGCTTCCATGTCTTTCTGCATTTTCATAATGTTTCTCCTTTATTGTTTTGTTTTATGCGTACTCAACCCTGAAATTAAAATGAAATACAGCAAAGAACGGGCCACTGAGTGGAACGATTTTTACTAACTGCCTTAGATTTTTGTTTACCGGTTATCCTCTATAGATAGAGTAAACAGACATTGACTCAAAATGCGTGCTGCTCTTTCCGCCCAGATGCAGATGCACTATCCTGCAGAGCAGGATTTATCCTGTCCGACAGGCCTGAAGCAACTATTTTTGGATATGCACAATTGACACAAAGCAAGACAGCCTGCTCTTTTCAGAAAGGCATGATTTATGCTCTATTATCTTGTGTTTTTTATATGTACAGAGCCTCTCTTAAACCTAAATAGGAGTTTCAAAATCTCAATGTAAAAAAGGAATAAATATAAAAGGAATAAAATTGAGAAAATTTCACCGATTTTTAGGTGCTTGTCTCGCTTTTTTCCTTCTGCTTCAGGGTGGAAGCGGTATGTTGATATCTTTTGGAGAATTAACCGGATAGGCGGAACATTCGCATGTATCCGTCATTGAAACGAAACGACTGTGGCCAGGAAAGAAAGCGGATTATCGCTCTCAGCTGAAATGGCCTGTCCGGATTATCCCGTTACCTGATGGGAAGCACCTGCAACCAAGTTGCCGGTTAGTTTCGCACCCTGCCCGGTGTAATCCAGGGAGACTATTTTATGGCGATTTTTAACAGGTCAAGACTTGAAACCAGGCCAATATGCTTATCGTCAAGTCCGGATATCAAAAGATGATGCACGCCGGAAACATTCATCAAAGCAATCGCATTTTTAACGCTTTGAGCTGAATCTAATTGCACACAGGGCGATTTTGTCTTTTTTGTAGTTATCAGTTCACAGGGGGTCATGCAGGATGTGACCACCGTTGCGTCAAGATCGACGTTCTCTTCAAAACAGAACATTAAATCCTTATCTGTGAGGACACCAATCACTTCATCCCCGTCCTTAACTACAAGAGCCATACTTTTGACGGCAATCATCTTTTCAGCAGCGGTTCGCATGCTGTCGTTCACATCTATACTCTGAATCTCCCAGTTGATAGCTTTTTCAATTTCGTCATTTAGTCCCATTTCTTTTCACTCCTTATGTAGTATGTATCAATCAACGGAGGAACGCTGTCTGTGTTTTTCTTTGACATGACACATGTCTTCAACAGCATCTTCCACGCAAAATGCTTTTTTTGCACATCTCATGCCATTTTCTATATGCATTCTGCATTATTTAGAGAAAAAGGATTATCCATTTCATGTAAGAATAATCCTGCACAACAGGATTGATTATCGCCATTTGAGTTCTGTTATTGGTCTTTATTTCTGTAGTTCTTTGATAATCAGCACATTAATAGACTATGGCAACATTCTTGCTAAATTATTTCTACAGCATACAGCTGCTTTATAGCAGTCCGCAAATTATCAATGGCTGCTTGTTGTGCCAAATGAAACAACTTTTGGGGAAGAATATATCATCAAGCTCGTTTCGAGGCTTTTTACCTGTCCATCACCTTAAAGGAGATAAAATGGTGCGTTTGAGATGTGGCAAAATAAAGTTCTTTGCAGGAAGTGCGATCCTGTTTTTAATCGGTCCCTTGCTTTTTCTTTCAGTTGCACTGGCGGAGGATGAAAAAAAAGGTTTAGCCGATAATGAACACCCCCGGTCTGCAAAAACTGAAAAATCGAATCGTTCCGTTACCAAACATACCCTGCAATCAAAACGGGGAATGATTGAATATGTAGCGGTTGCCGACTCCATGAAGATTTCAGGCAAAGAGGAAAAACCGATCGGCGATATTTTCTATACCTCTTACACAGTAAACACCAATACAGAGGAACAACGCCCCCTGACCTTTGTCTTTAACGGAGGACCTGGAGCCGCGTCGGCCTATCTCCATCTTGGCGCCCTTGGTCCAGTGCGAATAGTATTTAACGATGACGGCACAGTTCCCAGGCCCCCGGCTCGTCTTGAAACCAATACCTCAAGCTGGCTTTTTTTTACTGACCTGGTTTTTGTAGATCCCATCGGCACAGGGTATAGCCGTATCTTTGAGCACGAGACGTATCACAACAACCCGCCATCAGATATCTCTCAAAAACAACACTTTTCCGTCCCTGATTCTCCGAATGCCTGGGGAGTGGCTGAAGACGGACGTATTCTTGCCGAATTCATACGTCTCTATTTAACCCGTGAACAACGCTGGCTTTCTCCGCTTTTTCTGGCAGGAGAAAGTTATGGCGGCTTTCGGATAGCACGACTTTCACGACTCTTACAGGCTGAATTCGGTATCGGCCTGAACGGATTGATCCTGATTTCTCCCGCCCTCGATTTCAGCCTCCTTTGGGGTAACGATCAGAGTCTGTTGCCGTGGGCTGTTTTATTGCCCAGTTACAGTGCCGTTGCTGCATTCCATAAAAATACAGACAACGACGTAGTGCAGAACGGCAATCCTCGCTCCGGAGTTCTGCATGTTGAAAAATTCGCTCTGTCCGACTTTCTGAGCGGTCTTGCAGGAGGGCAGATAGATAGGGAAGACTGGTTCAAAAAACTTGAGGATATCACGGGAATTCCCAAGAAAACCATCAAAGTATGGCAGGGCCGAATACCGCCTATAAAGTTTGTCAAGACGCTGCTGGAAAAAGACAGACGGCTGTTGAGTCTTTACGATGGCTCCGTAACCGTGATTGATTCCGATCCCTCTTCAGAGATATTGCGAGACGGTGACCCCTATCTTGAGCAGCTTAACGTGCCTGTTACCACTGCTTTCAACAGCTACATCCGAAAAACACTGGGTTACAAAAGTGATCGCCCTTATCTTTTGCTCAATGACGAGGTTTTTGGATCCTGGAACTGGCGCTCCGGCATTCATGGAAAACAGGGGTACGCCAATGCTGTTGACCACTTACAAAAAACCATAAGTCTGAATCCAGAAATCAGGGTTCTTATCATGCACGGTATTTTTGATCTTGTGACGCCCTATTTTGCCTCCGTTACCATCGTCAATCAATTGGATCTTGATCCTCAATTACGGAACAATATTACAATAAAAACCTACTCCGGGGGCCATATGCCCTATTTGAACAAACACTCCCGGGACAGTATGTACCTGGACGCTCTGCAGTTTTTTACTTCCGGACCGGACAAATCAAGAACTGTCGACTGACGATTATAGTGTGAGGCAGATGACGCAAAGGCCTTTGCCTTTGTGCCTTAACTCTCATGCCACTTATTCCTTAAAGCTCACGGACTAAACACGGTGGATAGAACCCTGCAAAGGTATAATCGGTGGATATCATCAAAAAATTTGTTGCCGCTTTTACCTGGGAAATAATCCTGTTAACCGGGATTAAGGTGACCCTGTTTCTTCTTTTCGCCTGGATCATTTCCAAGATTTTACAAAAATTCCTACAACGTCTTGAAATACACCTCCTCAAAAAAAAGCGAACTGGAAGGAGAGCCCCCTTCGGAATCATAAAAACGAATTGAAACCATAATCCGTTTGTTGAAACGAAACAGGCTGCCATGCTTGCCTTATGGCTGACGGTATGCCTAGTCATTTTAAAGGAACTCGGGGTGGATATGTTTGCTGATTCAGCTGTTTTCATCAAAGGACGAATACGGACAAAACCGATTCGACAATGGATGGTGGGCCGCGAATTCCTGCGTCGGGTCAAACATGCCTTTGATGATCACAACATTGAAGTATCCTTTTCCAACCGGAAAGTATATGTCGACGAAAAGAGCAGACCATTTGATTTACAGATTCTGGATAAATTCCAGAAAAACAAAGAGCCGGCAGAGTAAACGAGCAGGATGTCCTGACCGTTTATTTGAAAACGCCCCCCAGGTCAGCGCTCTCTTCATTAATTACTGCGGCAAGCCGCTCCATGAGCTTCTGCATCTTGTCTCCTTTCTCTTCCATTGCCTCTTTAGCGATCTCCGATGCCTTACTATATGCTTTTTCAAAGTTATCATCATCAAGTCCACTGATTTCCTGGGCATCTTTTTTGTTGATGTGCCCTGTATGAGCAAAAACAGAGGCTAATACTCCGGTCATTTTTTTCACTTTTTCTTTGGGCATGTTTCGTTCTCCTTTTATCAGTTATTTTTACTATTCAAACAGGCAACTCTCTTGATTTTAATGGATTCGACGTCTTGATGGCGTCGCAAAAAAAATCCGTACAGTTGCGTTGTTGAGTTTGATTTGCTGCAAAATAAATATTTGAACAGTATTAAAAAAAGCAAATATTATTCCATGAGAACCGAAATACTCTTTTCACTGTTTTGAGCCGGTTTTCTCTCGTGATGCCGTCAGAATCAAGGCGTTTTTTGCATCAATCCATCCTGTGCAAAGGAAAAAATCCTGCCCAGCAGGACTATTTCGACCTTTGCCTGCATGGTATGACATCAAAAAAATATTTATAAATCTCAAACCAACTGACCGACCGGCTTTTGCTCTGTGGCATATATTTTGCTGATTTACAGAATACCTGCTGATCGTTTTGTCGCGAAAGTGCATGCTCTTTTATGTATAGCATAACTTTCAGATCAGCCATCCAAAAGCACTGAAAACAAGAGCAAACGAAAAAAGTCATTCATGTCATTAAGGAGAAAAAAATGGCACATGAAAATCTGCACGAAGACAGAACAGCACTTTCAAAAAACACCCAGGATATGCATCGAGCTATCATTTCACTTATCGAGGAACTGGAGGCGGTTGATTGGTACAACCAGCGAGCCGACGTTTGCGAAGATCAGGATTTACAAGCCATTCTCATCCATAACCGCGACGAGGAAAAAGAACACGCAGCTATGCTCATCGAATGGCTTCGTCGCACTGACAAGAGGTTCTCCAAAGAACTCGAAGAATATCTTTTTTCGGAAAAAGATATCGTTGATCAGGAAAAAAACAGATAAAGCCAATTCCCCAGAGCTGACACACCATTTTAAGCAGCAAGCGGATCGCTGAGTCATATGTTTTGCACAAGGAAGTAACTATTATACATGATAAAAAATAATCTGTGACAACAATTGGTAATTCCTATCAATCTGCAGATTGAAAAAACGAAAAACACGTTCCGGTTTTATAGAAGCCCCTAAAACCGTCTCTGCTGATGAACTCTTTCAGGTGAGAGTCTCCATCGGCAAGGAGATCGCTAACAAATACCACGGAACATCATATCCGTTGGATCCAGCTCTACTTTAAACCGGAGAACGAAAAATTCACTTATCAGATCAGCAATTTTGAATTCACTGCACATGGAGAATCGGTCCAGGGTGGGTGGGGCTTTATGGAAGGCTTTTCCCATATACTTTCTCCGCTTCTGTAAAGTCAGCAAAGACACTCCCGGCGTATTAGCCGCTGTAGTCGTAATCCATATACATGCCTCCGGATTCCGTAAAATCATTTCTGAATTCATCAATGTCAACTTTAACATCATTGTCCCAGTAATCACCTCCGTCATAGCCTGATTTCATGAGGAGTTCTATTCTGTCATCGAGCTCTGCAGCAACCATTTGGATGTTGTTTATATATCCCGTCAGTTTTGCTTTTTTCCCGGATGGAAGTGATTGAAATTTTGATATTACTTCCTCAATCTTTTGTTTCCACATGCGAAGTTCGTGGTCTATTGCCGTACTATTTTTTTCCATGATTCACCTCCTGAATCCAATCTCGTGATATCCAATGTACATACTAAAATTATGCAGCCCGACTGCCCTTGTCAATATTTTGTATATTTTTTGTATTGATTTTGTTTGCCGCGTGATTATACGTTTAAAAAAGAATTCCAAGACAAAAAAAGCAGCGAGGTGAAACCATGGAGACGATCAACGACAAAAGCCGAACAATAATTGAATTTGAGCTTGACTGGCAGAGCAGAGATGCAAACCACAGAGACGCCTTTTGGGCAGATCCGGTTAATTTCTGGCGGGACTGCCTGGACCAATCCCTCTATTCCACTCTTATGGGTGCCGGAGTAAACGATAAGGTAAAGGTCCATATCCCCAGGGAATCATTTCCCGTACCATACACTGATAATAAACTGGTTCGAATTCGCCCTTCACAGTTCATGCCTCAAGGAGTGCAGGGGAAAAAAATTACTCCACAGGCTGGACGATTTTACCCCCAGAGCTTCCTGCATGGGGTGAGCGGTGTTTTCAAGCAGAGTTTGGCACCATGCCGCTTTATCGGTTTTGAAAATAATCACATGCTTTTTGATCTCAATCATCCTTTAAGCCCCTACGACACAGACCTGCAGGCAACAGTCCGCAACATTTTTGATGATGCGATTGAGCGAGGCGGCAGGTGCGAGGACTGGCTGGAAAAAGCCAGTGCAGACGGGCCTGGCATGCAGGCTTTGTCTCAAAAGGGATATGACAATTTTTTCACTGAGGAAAATTTGAGGAGATCTGATGCAACATCAGACAGACTTTTTTACAACAAGCCTCGACTTGTACACCATCTTGACAGCACTGCACGAAAGACAATCAGGCGTGTTTACACAAACCTTATTGGTGATGGAGCCGATGTACTTGACCTCATGGGAAGCTGGGATTCACACCTTGCTGATACACTAAAATTAAAAAAACTGGCGGTCCTCGGTCTGAATGAGGAAGAATTGGCAAAAAACACGAAAGCGACCGAAACATTCTTGCAAGACCTGAATATGGATAAAACACTCCCTTTCAAGGAAAACTCATTTGACGCGGTAGTTTGTACAGCTTCTGTAGAATATCTTGTTGATCCAATTTCTATTTTTCGTGAAGTTAATAGAATTCTCAGGAATGACGGAATTTTTGCACTGTCTTTTTCAAACAGATGGTTCCCGCCGAAAGCAATCCGCATCTGGACGGAAATCCATGAATTTGAACGCATGGGATTTGTGCTTGAATTATTTCGGAAAGCCGGCAACTATACAGACCTGCACACCTATTCAAGACGAGATCTGCCCAGGCCGGATGACGATCCGCATCCGGAGTTGCTGTTAAGCGATCCTGTCTCTATTGTGTGGGGAAAAAAGAGGAGATAATTACCTTATGGACGAACATTCAATATGGTTGGGGAATGATTTATAAAATTGGGACATTAGCCAAAAAAACCGGCTTTTCCCCAAATCTCATAAGGGTCTGGGAACAGCGCTACGGCTTTCTCAGCCCGACTCGTGGACAAGGGAAACAAAGGCTCTTCAGTGAAGATGATTTGTCCATCCTTTGTTATTTACGAAAAGAACTGAGCAGAGGACGAAGTATTGGGGAGCTCGCAGTACTCGGGAGGGAAAATCTGCTTCGCGATGCCCGAATTTGGGCTGCCGCCCAGAAAACCATTTCCCAATCGAAAGATATTGGGCTTGCAAAGGCCTCCGAACCAGCAATTCAGGAACTCATCATCAAATTGGTTCAAGCGGCGTTTCGTGTCGATTCCAGTACGTTTAAACAGGTTTTGAATTATGCATTTTCATGTTTCAATCCAGGTGATGTCATTAATAAAATAATTTCACCCGCCATGGTAGAGATAGGGAAAAGCTGGAAAGAAGGACGTCTCAGTATTGCGGGAGAACATATGGCAAGTATGGTTATCGAGCAAAAGATCTCCAGTCTTCTCGCGATTGCCCAAGTATACCCCCAAACGAGTTCGGACTTTCATGTCGCTCTCTGTGCCTGCTTTCCAGGAGAGAATCACAGGATGGGAATCCTGAACGTTGCATACCATCTTGCATCCCAAGGAATGACTGTCGTATTTTTAGGAAACGACCTGCCGTTTAAAGATTTGGAGTTTGCCATCGCGAACATAAACCCGCAAAGCGTTTGGCTTTCAGTAACACAACCTTCCGTGTACCGTCGCCACCATAAAGAACTTGGCAATCTCGTGCATAGATTAAAGCCAATCCATTTCATTGTCGGCGGCCAGGCGTTGTCCAGGGAGAACAAAACATTACATGAAGCCGGCTGCAGGCAATGCCTGCAGCCCTTCATTTTACCGGATGACTTGATGAAGCTCCCTTTTTTCGGACACAGTCAGAATAAAGAAAAAATTACGTAATCTGCGGCACCAGTGACGGTCTTTCCTGTATTGAATGAACCCGCTTTTACAAACTTGATATATGATTTCCACTCATCTTCAGCCTTTTTATACGTCATTCCCGCGAAGGCGGGAATCCAGGCGGACTAGCCAACTTACTCTGGATTCCCGCTTTCGCGGGAATGACTATTGTGTAGACAGTATTTTTTTGAATTATTAATGGATTACAGTGCCTGTTGCAAGACTGGCTGTGTTTCAGTGGTAATCACAAACTTGATATGAACCGTTTAAACAGGACTCGCAAGACAGCTCTTCTCGATGCCTCATCAGCCATTATCCTCTTTAAGGTTGATTTACACAGCATCATTTCCGAGATGTATGACGTGATCATGCCTGCCTCTGTATATAACGAGATCACGGACCACCCTTATCCCGGTGCAGAAGAATACCGCCATCTTTTAGCTGAAAACAAATTTACCCTCCAGGGGACACTTCCTGAAATTCCGAGTAAATCAACCGAGCCGGGCTTCAGAAAACTTGACAGAGGGGAGCATGATATCATCCAGCTCTATTATGCGGGTCCTGGTGATTTTATCATTACTGATGACGGGGCGGCAGCCAAGTATTGCAAAAGAGAAGGAATTCCCTTTGTAAATGCTTTACTTGTGCCGGTGATACTGAAGTTTGCGGCAATGACAGATACATTCTCTTGCCGGGAATCAATGGACAAAATAATGAATCAGGGTCGATATTCTTCAACAATAATTTCATTTGCCGAGAATTGCCGAAAAGAAGAGTTGTCTTTTTTTATGCCATGAAATGAAGTGAAAGAAAAAATAGAGAGGAGGGGCGTCGGGGATGCAACCAATGCAGCCTCACAGGCTCTGACTGTTCATTTTTTCAATCCAGAGAATGCCTCATAAAGAAATCCCAAATCTGCTGGTGGCCTATGTCATAGGAAACCGGCCCAACTACACTCTTAAAAAAATATTGGGAGCCGCTTGGAAATGTGTGTCCCATTTTCTCAACTTTACAGGAGACAACTTCGCTCTCCCCCTGGCACTGGTGACTGTAGCAGACAGCATCTCCTTTCTTATAAAAAATCGAAGATTCTTCAGAGCATCCGTTAATTTTTTCCCAGTTATTCACGACTTCATGGAACCCCATTCTTTTGTATTCGACCTGGCCGCAGACTCCATCAGGAACACTTCCATCAAACGGGTTGCAGGGGTCCCCGGTCCCGTGGATATCCATGACAGCTATGGGACGAGAGGGATCGCAGGACTCCGGAACAGCTGTCGGAGCCACCGTGGCCACGGCTGCGATTTCTTCGCTCAGTTCACAGGCAAGGCGATTGACCATCAACCCTCCGTTTGATGCGCCGGTTGCGTAAACGCGCTTCCTGTTTACTCTAAACCTGCTGGCAATCTCCTCTATCATAATGGAGATAAAGCCCACATCATCAGCGTCGCCGCAACACTGTCCCTCCTTCCATTTCCCACCGTTCCAGCGTGTCGCCAGCATCCCCTTTTTGACGCGCACAGCTTCAGGGACGGCAAGGATAAAACCAAACCTGTCTGTCGCCTCGCCAAACTTGTCCTTGTAGGCTGATCGTATATTGCCTCCGCCGCCGTGCACATAAAGAACAAGGGGCAATTCCGGACCGTCATCGCTGTATGCCGGAGGGAGATAGACCTGGTATCTTCTCTGCAGCCCGTCATGGTTGATCACAAAATCCTGTATTTGCTTTATCCCGTTATCCAGTGTCCTGTTTTGTTTTTGTATTTCGACTTTCAACAAATTTACGATGTTGGGTTTCTTGCCCAAGCAATTGCCGCTCATAAAGCTGACAATACAAAAAATCAGGGTTGCATAGAGTAACTTTTTAATCCTGGAGTATTTTTTCATTTTTCCATACCTGCAGTAAAATGTGCCTTACATAACCCCCATGAACTTACATTTATCGGAAAACGAGCTGTTCCTGCAGAGTACCGGTTGGCAGCCAAGGCAGGGGGCCTCATCCGATATTTACTGAAGAGTATATCACACCACATTTATCCTGACTAATTTTAAACCTTATGGTTCGTTCAGCAATGTCCGGTTAGAATTTTGCAGCAATATCTCAGGAGTTTAAACTTCTGGTTCCCATGGTCTCCGTGGGAACCTATACATGAATCGCCAGGGGCAAATTGATATGCATTCCCTCGGTGGACCGTGGGAACGAGCGAGGGACAATAGTGATTACCAACGTATTTCAGCCAGCACAAAGAGAGTTCTTAGTTTTTCCTGTCATCTCGGTGTCTCACAAGCTCGCTTACCGGAACGGATGTGAGAAATCTTAATATCTGTGGTGACAGATTTCTCCCGTTGGTCGAAATGACACCATTTGCATTTTATGTCTACAAATCAACCTGTTAATGCGCCAATAAGATATCATTGGCTGAAATTCGTTGGTAATCATAATTTAAATTATCAGGAGAGGAGAGTTCTATTGCAGGGTTGATTTTTTTGGATGGGAATAGCATTTCGACAGCATATTGGCGATGTGAGGCCCAAGACGGATCGCCAGAAACAGGGAAGCGTCACTGGCGACCACGGCAACAGGATTATGAATTTTCTTT
This sequence comes from Desulfobulbaceae bacterium, assembly GCA_020444175.1. Lineage (GTDB taxonomy): Bacteria > Desulfobacterota > Desulfobulbia > Desulfobulbales > SURF-16 > JAHLLM01. The sequence continues at coordinate 11,925 of JAHLLM010000011.1, forward strand.
CTACTCCAGACCGACGGGAATAACTTCAATGACCCTGATCAGCTGTGTGCCTTCAAAAGGCAGCCCCTCTTTGCTGGAACCGGTCATGGTAAAGGTGTTGTAATCATCAAGCGTCAGGAAATTATCCTCACTGGCTTTGATAGGCGCCGCATCAAATTTTCCGACAAAATATCCCCGGTTATCTGACTTGCAATACAGTCGGGTCGCCGTGGTATACTCATTCACTTCCAATGTAACAGAATTGCAGTCCACAACACTGTAAGCAATATCCGTATGGACCGTCAGCACTTCAACCGGACCCGCGATATTAAGGACATTCGGCGATACATCAATTTCAATTGCATCTATCTCTTGGGCGTCCCCTGATGCTGGAAACACGACAGGCGCAAATGTGAGTGCGCAGAACAAAATTCCCAGGCCCATTTTTTTTATTTTTCTGTTAGGTTTCATGCTGATTCCTCCCTTGATGCTCTTCATTTATCAAAATACCGGCAACCACTCTTTGCCGATGCAACACACTGTCCATTTATTTCATATGAGATGCTTTCATGGCATCCAAGCGTTACAGAAATCAATGCTGGCTGAGAGGTATCCAACCCGCCTCCATTGATATTTCAGGAAGCTCTTATGTGACGGAGGTAATCGGTGTTCCTGTCTTGAATTGTCCAAAATCAAACCTGGAGTCAAACGAGCATGGAGAGTATCTGCCAACAGACTGTCAATTAACGCCATGGACATCTTCAGCAACTTCTGCCTTCCGCAGGAGAACGGAAGGCAGAAGTTGTACTTCAGGTAAAACAAACAACAAGTTGAGGTGAAGAAAATTCCTGAATCTTCTCAGAATTTTTCTCAGGGTTATTCTGTATAACGGGATAATGGACAATAAGGTTGCATGAATATGCAAAAAAAATACAAAAAAAATCATGGCACTTGCTGATCTCGAAAACTTCGGGGAGACAGCAGGCAAAAACCAATTTTATTGACTGACCTTAAGCGAAACGGAAACACGCCTTTTGTCATAGCCAAGTCCCCACATGTCAGGCTCGTCGGTGTCAAATATCAAGGAGGGAGCATCTTCGGCATAGTGTCCGGACAAAAAAAATGTGAAATTTTTCTTGATAAATGAAGACCTCAGGCAGTAAAAAAAATGATGAAGGATCAAAAAGGTTGGAAAAGGGCTACCATTCCCAGGACACCCTTTCCAAACCATGAAAACGGATTTCACTTCTGATCATGACACATAAATGGCTGCAACAACTGCAGACCGTGCACAGGATTTTTCTTGGAGCCGGCTTCATTGCCGTCCTCATTTTCGGGTATACCTATCTTATCGCGGCCCGAAGCGATTGCGGCGTGGTCCGTTTTTACGAATACACTTTTGGATTTACAGGCCTCGTCATCTGGGGCGGCGGCAACCTCATCGCCCTTCTGCTCCTGTTAAAACAAACCAAAACCCATATTGCCCGCAGGGCTGGGACATTCTTTTTAATTGCAACCAACTCACTGATGATCTGGGTCACGTCCGCCCTGCTCTATTCGTTTATGGACAGCCGTTTTGTTTTTACCGGAACCGAGTCCCTTATTCAGCGCGTGGAAAAAGAAGATGACCGTCTGGCGGCCCTTGAACTTGGCAGGCGAAATGTAAAAAAGAGTGTTCCCCTGCTCTGCCGGATTGTCCTTGCTCCTGGCAAGGATATTAATCTTCGCCTTAATGCTGTTTATGCGTTACGGGAAATCGGCTCCGGCCTGTCGCGTGATGACACCTATTACGAGGAAACCGTTGTCTGTCTTGTGCAGCTCCTCAACACCCCAAATCCGTACCTGAGATCTTCGGCTATCGAGACCATGGGAATACTCCAAGAACCGCAGACAGTGCTGCCGCTTCTTCGGACCCTGGAAAAAGAGGACGATGAATTTGTCAAAGAGGATACTGTGCGAGTTCTCGGGCTGCTTGGAGATACAAGGGCACATGAACCGTTGACAGCTTTACTGGCAGATAAAAACAACAACTACTCCTTAAATTATACAATCAAACAGGCCTTGAAAAAAATTGAAGATACTGAAAACAACAACAGGGATAACTAAGAAATCAGCAATTCTGTTTCTTTCTTTTGTCTTTACCCTTGTGCTGATGCAGTCTGTATCAGCCGCTGAGGGGCAATGGCATCTTAGCAGGGATCTTTTCGGCAGGGATAGAAACATAAGGATCGCCTGTGTCGACGAAGCTGTTCATGCCGTCTGGTACCGGGAGAATGAACTGCTGTGGAGTTATTCAGAGGACGGCGACTTGTGGTCGAAACCGGTTGAACTTTTTCAGGACAGCGGCGGAAGCCTCGAACTGGTCAGCGACGGAAAAAATTTACACCTGTTCTTTTTTACTTCAGCAAATATCGGCTACATATTCTATAACGGCGAGTCATGGAGCAGGGAAAAACAGGTTTTAAAAACCAGGGAAAATCCAGCCAGTTTCCATATTTCCATGGCAGGCGATAAAATCCATCTTTTCTGGTCGAAATGGCACTACTCCAAGCTCATCCACGGACCAATGCATTTAAGTTTGATGCACAGCATACTGGAGAACAATGAGTGGACAGAATCGATTCCAGTGCCGCCGGCCACCAATGTGGACCGCTCCTTTACCTTTTCCGCCCTGCCGGATGGCCGACTGGAACTTGCCTGGATTCAAAATACCATGGGCAAACTCGGTAAGGATTTCGGTATGACCTTTGGCCTGGCCCACAGGATTTTGATGACAACAAGTTATGATCCGCAAACAAAAAAATGGGATGAACCGGTCAAGCACTCTACCCTGCAAAAGGATGCCCACTGTGAGATTCACCTGAAGGAAGATTCCATGGGCCTGCTGCATCTCTACTGGGTCGAGGGCTCTCTTTCCACAAAACTGAGATGGCGCCTGCGAAGACAGGAGAAATGGGAGGATGTGCGGATATTCAAGTCACTCCAGGGGCCGACCAATGCCGCTCTTGCCTTAAGTCCCCATGGTGATGTTCTCTGCCTTACCCAGTCAGACAATACCAAGGCAGGACTCAGCCTGATTGTTGCCCCGGGCACAGCCAGGGAAAGGATCTACCACGCCCCGAATCCGGTCTCACACTCCCTGCAGGAAGTAAGTCTTGCCGTCTCACCCTCAGGAATCGTGCATTACGCAGCCGGTCATCATTATGGACGCTTCATACCGCCGGACACAATGCCATTCTGATTGTTTGACGCTCACCTTCTCGATACCAAGGGAAACTTTTGTTTTTTTCGTCCTTCACCCCATCAAGTAAAATCCGATATGTTTGTCAAAATTATCCATTTCCGGATCAAGAAACTGTGCCCCGACATACCCCTCTCCTGTTATGTTGCATATCCGGATTTTTCTTTCCACTTCCGTCTTGCGAGTATCATCTAAAATAAAATGGAGTATCAATTCATCATCTACTTTCAGGTGTTGCGTATCCTGAATTTTTAAACGAACTCCCCGGAATGAAAGATCCACAACACAACATTCTTCCATATTGGAATGATGCAGGGAGGCCTTGCGATACTTTCCCTCAATGTCCACTTTCTTCCTTATTTCTTTCCGAAAATTAAGATTGATAAGGAACTCATTCTTGCATGAACATCGAATCTTAATTGTCTGTCGTGCCCCTTTAAACTTTCCGACAGGTATCTGTTTCGATTTTCCGCACTCAGTACACGTTATATAGGCTTTATCCTCTAAGACATAAACAACTCTGGCTTCCGACATGTCACAACTCCGCAATGAATTGCTTGCCAAAAATCTATCCCTTTCTCGTGGTCAACCTGTTTCTGGAAGTCCATCCTGATCGTCTTCCATGGTAGCAGAACCTGTCCGCTTAATGAAGTTCTTTTACAAAATCGAAATAAGAAAGACCGCGCAGTGCCGGAAGCAGCAGTCCGCCGGGAACCGGTGTCCCGTATAAGTGGGGCGTCAGGTGATCGTCTTTAGCGCAGCGCTAAGATTATCAATATTGAACGGTTTTTTGATCGCCGCGTTGAACCCATGGCTTTTATAATTGTCCATTATGGGGTTGTTGCCATAGCCGCTGGCAACAATGGCTTTTACTTCAGGATTGATTTTTCGAAGCCTGGCAATAATCTTTTCCGCACCCTCGCCGCCGCGAATGGTCAGATCGAGAATAACGCCGGCAAAGGGACGATTGCTCTTCATTGCCTGACTGTAAAGAAGTATCGCTTCCGGTCCATCCGGGGCAATTGAGATTTCACAGCCGAGAAATTCCAATATTTCCCGGAAGGCCCCGGCCACGTCCTCCTCATCCTCCATGACAAGGATACGCCTGACAGACGATGATGGTGAATCGGCAGGAGTCGTGGAAACAGGTACAGCCTTTTTGGCATGGGGGGCAGACTGGCCGGATTGTGGAAGATAGATATGGAAGGTTGTGCCCTCACCGGGTTCAGACTCGACATGCATATAGCCGCCATGCTTTCTGATAATAGAATGCGAAATGGTCAGACCGAGCCCCTGACCTTTTTTCATACCCATTTTTTTTGATGAAAAATAGGGGTCAAAGATCTTGCCGATATGCTCGGCAGGGATTCCCGGACCGTCATCCTTGAAACTGATTTTGACATACCTGCCATCCTTCATCAGAGGTTGCGTGCTGTTGCCCTCCACGGTGACGTTTTCAGTGCGGATGGTCAGGTTTCCACCGTCAGGCATTGCCTCCTTGGCGTTAAACATCAGGTTCTGAAAGACCTGACAGATCTGTCCTTTGTCAAGCTCCGCTTCACCGGTGGGGGGGTCCATTTCCAAATGAACCTTGATGTTGGAGCCGCTGAGCAGCATGGAGGTGGTGTCGGTGATCAAATCGCCAATGGAGGCGTTTTCCGTAAGAGGTCGCCCTCCTTTTGAAAAGGTAAGCAACTGCTGGGTCAGTTGCTTGGCCAGGTTTGCCGCCTTGATAGCCTCACTGAGTTTACGGCGAATTTCAGTTCCGGGCTCAGCCAACATCTGGGACAATTCAATGTAACCGAAGATCGTGGTAAGCAGATTGTTGAAATCATGGGCAATGCCGCCTGCAAGTATGCCAAGAGCTTCCAGGTTCCTGTTCTTCTGGAGTTCCTCCTGCATTCGTTCGCATTCCACCCGTTGCCGGTACAGCTTGATGAAGACTTTCACCTTGCTGAGAAGGATTTCCGGGTTAAGGGGTTTGAACAGGTAATCAACCGCACCGCTCTGGTATCCCTTGAACACGTGGTCCTCCTCCTTGTTGATTGCGGTGACAAAGATGATCGGAATGTTGCGGGTGGCTTTATGATTATGCATCAGGGTAGCCGTTTCAAAACCGTCCATACCAGGCATCTGTACATCGAGCAGCACTACGGCAAACTCATGCTCGATCATCAGGCCAAGCCCCTCGTTGCCTGACTGAGCCGTATAGATCTCCACATCTTCCAGGGGCTGGAGGGTCAACTTCATGGCAAGCAGGTTTTCCTGCCGGTCATCGACAATGAGAATTTTTACCTTGTTTTCAAACATGACACTCTTTTAATGTGATGGGGTAATTGCGGCACAGCCAAATTCCGGATGCCAACGTCTCCGTTTACGACTCAACCGGCAGTTTTCGATAAATCTGCATCGACTCGGCAAAATTTTCGTAGTACCCATCAATTTTTGAAAATCGCAGGCTCTCCTTCCTGCCCAGACAGAGAAATCCTCCTCGGATCAGGCTGTCGTTGAGCAACTTGAAGACCCGTTCCTGCAATGTGCTGTCAAAATAAATCAGAACGTTGCGGCACATGATAAGGTGCATCTCGCCGAACACTTGATCACTTACCAGGTTATGACGGGCAAAGGTAATGTTTTTTTTCAGCGCCTTGTTCATGATCACTGATCCGTAATGGGCGTCACAGTAGTCGGTGAACGACTCCAGTCCTCCGGCTATGCGGTAATTGTCCACGTACCCCTTTACCTCATTAAGGGGATAAATTCCCTGCCTGGCCTTTTCCAGCCCCCCTTCATTAAAGTCCGTTGCATAGATGGTCGTCCGGTTATACAATCCCTCTTCCATAAGCATGATGGCAAGGGAATAGACCTCCTGGCCGCTGGCGCAACCGGCATGCCAGACCTTCAGAAAGGGATATGTCCGGAGAAAGGGGATCACCTCCCGACGCAGGGTTAGATAGACATCAGGATCGCGGAACATCTCAGTGACCGCCACTGAAAAATCTTCGAGAAGCTCCTGAAAAAAAGATTCATCGTAGAGTATCCTGGAGGTGATTTCCGAAATTTTTTCCTTGCCTGATCTGGCCAGAAAATGGTTCACCCGGCGGGAGATCGAGGCCCGGGAGTAATGACGGAAATCATAGCCGTAGCGTTGGAAGATCCCCTCCAGCAACAGCTCCAGTTCAATCCCTTCAATGGCCTTGGTGTCCATATCACTTTCCCCGGATCGGTCTTGTGCTATCTATACAACCAGATACGCATCACGGAAAAGAGACGCGCCTCCTCAATGGGCTTGGCAAGATAGTCGTTGGCCCCGGACTCCAGGCACTTTCGTTTGTCGTCCGGCATTGCTTTGGCGGTAAGGGCAATGACGGGCAAATTCCAGAAACGCTCCTGGGCGCGGATTTTATGCATTGTTTCGTATCCGTCCATTTCCGGCATCATAATATCCATCAGGACAAGGTCAACGCTCTCTTCCTTGTCAAGAATTTCAAGGGCCTTGAAACCGCTGGTGGCAATAAGCACGTCCATCTGCTTTTCGGCAAGAATCTTGGACAGTGCAAAGGCGTTGCGCATGTCGTCATCGACAATCAGCACCTTCTTCCCTATAAACATCGCATCCTGTTCATAGAGACTGGCAATCATCTTCCGTTTGTCATCCGGCATTTTGTCGACCACCCGGTGCAGAAAGAGTGCTGTTTCATCCAGAAGGCGCTCCACTGATTTCACGCCCTTGATAATAATCGAATCGGTATAGCGGTAAAGTCTGTCATGCTCCTCCCTGGTTAATTCCCGACCAGTGTAGACGATGACCGGCGGGATCTCGATATCGATCTCCTTTTCCAAGAGATCAAGGAGCTCAAAACCTGTCATGTCCGGCAGACCGATGTCAAGAATCATGCAGTCAAACTTATGCTGCCGCAGCACCTCGACCACCTCTTTTCCACTGGCAACAGCAGTGGTGTTGACATCGCTGTTACCGATAAGCTTGACGATCTCCCGGCGGAGAATTTTATCATCCTCAACAACAAGCAGCTCCCGGATATCGTTGTCAATAAAGTCCTCAAGCCGGTCAAAGGCTGCGAGCAGGTCCTCCTGGGTCACCGGTTTATGGAGGTAGCCCACTGCCCCCTTCTTAAAGGCATCAAGGGTTTTATCCTCCGCCGACATCATATGCACCGGGATATGACGCAGGAGCCGGTTCTTTTTCAAAACATCCAGCACCTCCCAGCCGTTCATGTCCGGAAGATTGATGTCGAGAATGATGGCGCTTGGATGGTATTCTCCGGCCAGCAGCAGCCCATCCCGACCGTCAGCCGAGGCAAGGCACTTGAATCCATTCTCATGGCCCTGATTGATGAGACACCTGACAAAGTTCAGATCATCCTCGATGATCAGTACTGTCTTGTCGTCCTCTGCGATCTCCTGTCGATCATCGTCGATGACAGGCCCCAACTGGCTGGAATGCACGACCCTTGTCTGGCGTTGTGCTGTGTCCGGCAGTGGTGGTTTCTGTGCCGGGGAGACCACGGATTCCGACTTCTCCTTTTCCTGTCGGGCAAGAGCCAGTGGCAGATAAAGAACAAAGGTGGAACCTCGACCAGGCGTACTGGTCAGCTGAATCTCACCATCAAGCAGTTCGGCAAGCTCCCTGGAAATTGACAAGCCAAGCCCTGTTCCGCCGTACCTTCTTGAAGTACTGCCGTCCACCTGTTGAAATGCCTCGAAAATGGTCTTCTGTTTTTCAGGCGGGATGCCAATGCCGGAGTCGGTAACGGCAATAGCCAGCGCTTTTTCTGCGGACAACCCTTCCCTGGTCGGGGCATCATCACCGCTTATTGGTCGAATAGTGACGCTGATGCCGCCTTTTTCGGTAAATTTGATGGCATTGGAAATTAAGTTCCTGAGAATCTGATCCAGACGTTGCCGGTCCGTGGTGATATGAGCCGGGGCCTTGGGATCGACATCCGCAGTGAAGACCAGGCCCTTATCGTCGGTCATGGCCTGGAAGGTGCTCAACAGCCGTTCGGTAAGATCATGAAGCGATACATCCGACACCTCAACCTCCACACGGCCGGCCTCGATTTTGGAAAGATCGAGTATATCGTTGATCAATTCGAGCAGATCGTTGCCGCTGCTGTGTATGACCCGGGCGGAGTCAATCTGTTCATCGGTCAGATTGCCCTTCTTATTCCGGGAAAGGTTGTGGGATAGCAGGAGCAGGCTATTGAGCGGGGTACGGAGTTCATGGGACATGTTGGCCATGAACTCAGACTTGTATTTGCTGGCAATGCTCACTTCCTCTGCCTTTTTCTCGATATCCCGACGGGCAGTTTCCAGCTCTCTGTTTTTCTGCTCAATATCGGTTTTCTGGCGCTGCAGTGATTCTGTTTTTTCCTCCAGTTCTTCGTTAAGAGCCATCAGCTCCTCATGTTGACTCTGCAGCTCCGCCTCTCGCTTTTTGAGGGAAAGTGTCTGGGCCTCCAGCTCCTCATTTGTGGCCTGCAGCTCTTCCTGCTGAGTCTGAAGCTCCTGGGCCTGGCGCTGCGTTTCAGCTAGAAGCTCGGCGAGCTGCATACGCGCCTGCACGGAACTTAAGGCAATGGCGATATTGTCGGCCACCCGTTCAAGAAAGGTTATGGCATCGGCGTCGAATTCTTCCAAAGAGCCAAGTTCAAGAACCCCTTCCAGCTGATCCTCATGCAACAGAGGAACCACTACCAGATAACGCGGAATGGCCTCCACGGTGCCCGATACCATGTGGACACAGTCATCGGGAACATCATCCACAACCAGTGTTTTTTTCTCCCGGGCGGCCTGGCCGACCAAACCTTCACCCAGGTTGAAACGTTCACGGGCATTCTTGTGACCAACAGCTGAATAAGTGCCATAGAGCTGCAGGGTATCCTTTTCAACCACATACATGGCTCCTGCCAGGATGGAGAGTCGTTGCGCCAGGCCACTCAGCAGGTTGTCGCAGAGCTGACCGAGGCTCTGGTCCCCACGCAGTCGGTCGTTAACCACGGCGGCTCCGGACTGAATCCAATTCTCCTTTTCAATGATCGCAAAGGCCTTCCTGCTCTCGGAGATGTCAACAATGTATTCCAGGGCACCTATCACCTCGTCATTTTTGCCGATAATCGGAGCCCCGGTATATCGAATCGGTATATTGAGAGCATTGAGATCGATAACCGTTTCTCCCTGCTCGATCTGCCTGGAATGCATTGCCTGCCAGACTCGGCATTTTTTTGTCCGGCAATGGTCATTATGGAAAAATTCATAACAGTGCCTGCCGATGCATTCCGACAGATCTCTTCCTGCCAGTGCTGCTCCGGCATTATTGAGATACACAATGCGAAAGTCACGGTCCATGCTCACGACAGGGGTGGGCAGTTTGTCGAGATAATCAGCAAGCCGACCGACATCGGCCAGGGCTTTGCGGTTGGCTTCGTCCATCTCCCGCAACTTCCTGGTCATCCGCAGGAGGGCTACACCGAGCAGATCCTTTTCGGATCGGGGGATTATTTTAACCGAGAAATCCCCTTCGCCCACGGCATCGGCCTGGAAAACCGCAGCTCGGAGATTTTCCGCCATCTGGTTGACAGCCAGACCCAGGCTGTCTTTTTTCCCCCGCAGCTCTACAGACTTATTGAAATTGCCGACAGCGACGGCCTCACAGACACTTGTGACGTCCTGAAACGACTGCACCATCCTGTTGAAACTGAGATAGAGATCACCAATTTCGTTTTCCGGAAAGTGGTTTTCAATGGGAGTGAGATCCCCTTCAGCGACCCTGCCTGCCCTTTTGGAAAGAGTACGAATGGGCAGGACTATCCCCCTGCTGGCCAGTCCGGAAATCACGGCAACCAGCAGCGCCGTGCCGACAAACAAGAGAAAAACAATCAGCCGCAGTCTTGCCACAAGTGCCAGGGCCTCGGCTTCAGCTATTTCTGCCACCACCACCCAGTGTGTGTCAAACCGATCAAGACTTTCCAGATTGCTGACAGTGCCAAAAACACTTGTGCCACGGTGATTGATATAATTACTCACCCCTTGCGCCTGCCAACCGCCGACAGTTTCCTTGTCGGCAAGTTCATCGGCAAACAACTGCGTTACCGGTAATGAGTTGATTCTGGTACGGAGTGCCGTCTGTTGCGTATCCTGCCAGGAATCGGAACGCATCAGAAGATCACTGCCGACCAGGAAGGTTTCCCCGGTCCGCCCCATGCCGGTTCTGTCCTGCATCACCCTGTCTATCTGGTCCAGGGAGATTTCCAGGGCCATCACACCAATAGTTTCCCCTTCTCTGTTTCGTACCACCCTGACAAGGAAGCTGTCCAGCGCGTGCTCGACATGGGACTTTGGCTCCATGTCGGAAAACAAAGTCCTGCCTGTGGACAGTGAGCGCTCAAAGGTTTTTGTAAAAAGGGAATTGGCTAGAGGACCGCTGAAAATATTTTTACCCCGCTCCACCTCGTTCGTAACGGTATAAAGAATATTCCCATCGGTATCGATGAACAAAACATCGTGGTAGTCGTTGAGCTTCCTGAATCTTTCCAGGTCGGGGCGGTATTGCTCGACCAGCTGATTCCACCGTGGATGAAGGACAAACTCGTTACCTGGAAGATGCAGAGTCTGACGGAGTTGCCGCAGCTGGTCAAGAAACTGCACATTTTCAGTCAGGCTGGCCTGCAGGTCAAGATCCTTTATCTTTTCATCGAAAAAGGCCTCGATATATCTCTTCTTGAATTCAATGGCAACGGCGAGAGACTTACTCGTATCGCGGATCAAGCTTTCCCGGGCCACCCGATAACTGACAATACTGACCACAGCGAGCGGAATCAGGGAAATGATAAGAAACCACCAGAAAAATTTTTTCCCGAGACCGCTTTTCATATTAAAAATGGATTTTAGGGATTTCACGTGGCCTGCATAGCAGAGATAAATTTAAAAATCGCGGTGACACTGTCATCAAAAAAAAGATGACAGCTTTTTTTAAAGATAATATGGCCTTTTGTCACAAACAAGAAATATTTGATTTTATTATAATGTATGAGGAAAATGAATGTCAAATAGGATAGTTATTGCCACCTGCCATATCAACCAGAAGGAGCCAGAAGAGAAGAAACACAAGCTCATCGCTGCTTCAGACCTTTTCCGGACATGTCCCCTTTACAGAAGGAGTCAGCATAAAGAATATGCTGAGTAGAATCGGTATGAAAAAAGCCGCCCAGAGCATGAAAATATCAACCCGGTAAACAGGCCATCCTTTCAAACTCAAGAGAAAGGCGGACGGCAGGAGAAACTGATAAAAGAAGAGAAACAGATAGCCGTATGCATTAAAGCGGAGAAGTCTCAGGAGGACCCACAGCTCAAGAAGGGAAACAAGAACCTGGAAGAGTATTGAAAAAACAGCTTCAATTCCTCCCTGCCAGCTTATATCCAAATCAGTAATTATCAGAAAAGCGATTCCGAGAAATAATAACCCCTGATGCTTTTTACGGATCAGAATGAGAATCAGAACGACAATGCCGCTGGTCAGACTCGTAAAAAGGGAGTTGTTCAGACCGGCTGTCAAATAACTTACGCCGGTTGAAAAACCGCTGGGCATAAAGGTGTTCCAACTCAGCATGCCGGCATCGGAAAAAGCCAGAGACATGAACGAGGAAAGCTGGTCCACTCCCCAGAGCAGAGCCCAGGCAAGCAAGGCTGTCGTGGCTCCGTGGCTGAATCGTTGCCTTGCGTCCTGCAGATTATTGCCCAACAGGGCAGGCACGGCATTTACTCCGGTAAGCCATCGCAGCAGACCGGTTAGAACTGCAAAATAGAAGGCTGAATAGAAATAGGACATGACAAGACTCATGAGAACCTGCAGAGCTTTTGATCCCAGAAAATTCATCATGGTCTGCGTAGTACTGTAGCCTGCATACAGATCGGAAAGCTGATTGACCTGGCTGATTACGGTAATGATAAGTCCGGAAAGGCCAAGCAGCAGACTGTGGCGCCAGTTGATATATCTGCCTTTCAGCAAGGCAATGAACAGTATGATAAGTCCGGCCAGGGACAAAAGGGACGTTGTCTGACTGATCATATTGCTTACGGCATCCGTCCAGCTCAGGGCACTCCTTTCCCGAAGAAACTTTTCCGGAACAATCACTTCGCTGTAAAAATTGTTGATGTTGTCACCAAGGAGAGAAACCGACCAGCGAAGCTTTGATTCGCCGATGTGCCAATCCGTGCTTTCAAAGGTAATATAATGGTCACGCCTGTCCGGCTTCTGGCTCATGTCATAACTGACCATGCGGAACCGGTCCCGGGTTAATTGCAGACGTTCTGCCAGGTAGGCGGCGGCCAGAGACACTGCTTCATCCTGATCGATCTGGGCGCCCGGCTCTTCCTCGCCGACTGATCTTGTCAGAAGCAGAGGCTGTCCATCTGCGGTCAGGGTGACGAGAAAGGTGTTTTTATCTTCTGCCTTGAAATAGGAAACATACCAATTTTCCTGATACAGGGAATTGCGCATGAGCCCGGCAAGAGTCTTCCAGTCTGTATATTCAAGCAGATAGTCAGTATCCGCATCTGACATGGTAGAATAATAGCTGGTTGTTCTATGGTATGCCTGGGCTGACAATCCGGTCTGTTCAACAAAATAGGCGTCTGCGTATTGCCGGGCCGCTTTGGGGGTGAGATGCACGGAGCCAAGATCGGAAAGCGGCTTTTCAGGCTGCATGAACAGGACAAGCAACATTGCTGCGACGGCAAAGAATGACCCAAGCAGCACGGACCTGCGCGGCTTACGATACCTGGCGGCAAGTATGGCTTTTGCCTCCTTGATCTGTTCAGCAAAGGGTTTTCCGTTCATCAATTCTTCGGGGTTCAGAAATCTTCCCAGCCTGCGGACCTTCATTTGCGCAAAAATCCAGATTGCAACAGGCCAGACCGATACCAGCACGGCCATAATCATATGGAAATGGCTTCCGGTTCTCCAGGCAAAGATAGCACCGAGCCAGGTATTAAAGAGGCAATGTGAAAGAACAGTTGTCAAAATACCGAAACGAACAGCCACCCAGCCCAGGAAAATACCTTCAATGGTCAGCTCCACTCCCCGCGCGTAACCGGGCATCTGGGGATAATTGCTGTGCATGAAGCCCCATACAGTCGCAGAAAGGATAATGGCCAGCCATTTTGACCCGGTCAGGCGATAGATGAAAACAAGGGCAAGAACCCGAAAAAAAAGCTCTTCCATCCATGCTGCCCGAACCCCGACGGCAAGAGCTTCCAGGGATGGGAAAAAACTGGTCAGTACCTTTGAATAATCAATGGATGTCGGGACCCAGACATGAAAACGGCTCCCCACAAGATAGTAAGCCGTGATATAGGCAAGCGAAAGAATGGCCAGAGCAAAACCAAGGGGTACGGATTCCATGGCCTCTTTGGTGGCAAACCCCCTGGTGCTCAGCAGAGAGCGTATGGGAACATGATGAGGAAAGGCTTTATGCCAGAATATATCTGCCATAAAGCCCAGAATCAGAAACCATATGAGGGAGCCGAATGTGGAAAAGGCCGTGCTCAATATGGAGTTGGTGATAAATACATGAAAATTGTCCTGGGTGGAATAGGAACTCAGCAACCCGGGGAAACCACTGAAAGCCGAGGCAAGCAGAAGCAGACCGACCGGCACAGTCCACAGCATGGGGAAACGCTGCCAGAGATTGCGGTTACGAAGCATTATCCTGACAAACATGACAAGTATGCCAAGAGCCAGGAGAGAGGCTGCCGACCAGGCAATGAGCCCGTAGATCCTGTTCACGGATCGTTTCTTGGCAAAATCCCTCCTCCATTCATGGGGCACCTTGAGATGTTCGTAATATTGGCCCACCTGATCACCATCCACCCGGAGATGAAGATGATAGATCCCGGTTCCCCACTGCCAGTCGGAACGTTTCCAGGTAAAACTGTAACGGTAGTAGCCTGGTTTCTCCTCTTCGCTGACTTCTTCCAGTTCGAGTTTTCCAAGGGGATGTTGCGGGATATAAAGTTGCAGGAACTGCTCTGCTTTTTCAAGTGCTGCTTCTTTTGAAAGTGTCGGTCGAACGGTTGTTTCCGCAAAGGTGTGTAAAAAACCAACCAGATTGCCTTCAGGGTCGATATCTATGGAAAACTCTTCCTGTTCGCCGGCAATGAAATTCCGGACTGTCCAATACCAGATGGTGACTCCGGCCTTGATATCAGAGGTGAGCTTCTCCACTCCGTACTGGCGTTCAAGAAAAAATTTATCCGTCGTATTCTCGTTAAATGTCTGAACCTGGTGGTAGATGTCAGGATCAAAACCAAAACTTCGGACATAGCTGTCCGCTTTTTCAATGATTGCCGATTTAGTCAAAGAAAAGTCCGGGGAAATCTCGGGAAAAGCTTTTGAGTGGTATTTGTATATGAAAATGACAAGGGGGAAAACAAGAATCAGCAGGGCAATTTTTTTGGAAAATTCAGTCATACTCTGTCATTTTTTAAATTGAAAACGATACAATCGCAATGTGCGGAACCGTCAAAGGATGGTGAAAGAACAAGACCATTTACCTTATAATTTTCTGGTGCATACTGACAAGCCCTACTTGTGACAAAGAAAAACACTTTTATTCCGCATTTTTCTTTTCTTCCTGTTTATGCGATTTTTTCGAATAGTCCACACGATTTTGACAATTCCGCAAAAAATGTATTTGACATTCTCAGGGAAAATCCATATGCTATTAACTAATAATAATTACTAATAGTGAGTTCTATGGAGCAATTAAGCAAACATGACCTGTCAGTTATGATGGCAGAATTTGAAAATGCCTGCCGCAAGGCAGACCTCAAGGTCACCCACCAGCGCCTGGAAATTTACAGGGAGCTGGCCAGGGCCAAAGACCATCCTTCTGCCGAAATGCTTTACAACAGGATCATTAAAAGGCTGCCAACCATCTCACTTGATACGGTGTATAGAACCCTGGCTACCTTTGAAAAACATCGTCTTATCACCCGGGTGCAGACTGTTGAGAGCCAGGCTCGTTTTGAAGCGGAAACAGTGAAGCATCATCATGCCGTCTGTACTCAATGCGGGACCATTACTGATTTCACCTGGGAGTCATTCGATGAAGCACAGGTCCCTGAAGAGGTTACAGGCTGGGGAAAAGTCGTAAAACGAAATGCAACACTTGAGGGGATTTGTAACAAGTGTGCGCGAAAGAGCTAACGCGGCATACGGTATTTTTTTAGCAACCAAATAAGAAGAATTACTAAAAAAGATTATTTACCAATAAAATAACGCAAAGATTATTTTACTCCTTCAAAAAAGCAGGCAACTTCAGATACAATACAGGATGCATTAATCGTCATTTCACCACAACTGAGGAGGGAAACCCAAAATGACTACAAAAACAATGACAACAACGGCAGGAAACCCCATCGCGGACAACCAGAACTCGCTTACCGCCGGCGCACGCGGTCCCGTACTTATGCAGGATTACCAGCTTCTTGAAAAGCTGGCGCACCAGAATAGAGAGCGCGTCCCCGAACGCGTGGTCCACGCCAAAGGTTCCGGGGCCCATGGCACCTTCCGGGTCACCCAGGATATCAGCAAATACACCAAGGCAAAATTGTTTTCCGAAGTAGGGAAAGAGACGCCGGTATTTCTAAGATTTTCCACAGTGGCAGGGGAACGCGGCGCTGCTGATGCCGAGCGCGATGTTCGCGGCTTTGCCCTGAAATTCTACACGGAGCAGGGCAATTTTGATCTGGTAGGCAACAACACGCCGGTCTTTTTTGTTCGTGACCCGCTCAAATTCCCCGACTTTATCCACACCCAGAAACGCCATCCCAAATCAAACCTGCGCAGCAACACTGCCATGTGGGATTTCTGGTCGCTTTCCCCGGAGAGTCTGCACCAGGTCACCATCCTCTTTTCCGACCGCGGCCTGCCAAAGAGCTTCCGACATATCAATGGCTACGGTTCACACACCTACAGCCTGATTAACAGTGCGGGAGAACGGTTCTGGGTCAAATTCCACTTCAAGACCCAGCAGGGCATACAGTGCCTGACCAACCGGGAAGCAGAGGCAATCGTCGCCAAGGACCGTGAGAGTAACCAGCGTGATCTTTTCGAGTCCATTGAAAACGGCGACTTCCCTAAGTGGACCGTTCAGATCCAGGTCATGCCGGAAATGGAGGCGGAAAAATATCACCTCAATCCCTTTGATCTCACCAAGGTATGGCCCCACAAGGATTACCCCTGCATGGATATAGGTGTACTTGAACTGAACCGCAACCCGGAAAATTATTTTGCCGAAGTGGAGCAGGCGTCGTTCAGCCCTTCCAATATGGTGCCCGGCATCAGCTGGTCCCCGGACAAGATGCTGCAGGCCCGGGTATTTTCCTATGCAGACGCACATCGCTACCGGGTGGGAACACACTACGAGATGCTGCCCATTAACAAACCACTGGCCCCTGTCAACACCTACCACATGGACGGCTCCATGCGTTTCGACGCCCCGGCCGGCCCTGATGCCTATTACGAACCCAACAGTTTCGCGGGCCCGGTGCAGGACGAAAGTTTCCGTGAACCTCCCTTAAAGATATCCGGCGATGCAGATCGATATAACCACCGCGAAGGCAATGAGGACTACAGTCAACCAAGAGACCTTTTCCGCCTGATGAGCGACAATCAGAAGGATCAGCTCTTTCATAACCTGGCTGAAGCAATGGAGGGAGTGCCGGCAGAAATAGTCAGACGGCAGCTCGGACACTTTCATAAGGCAGACCCGGCCTATGCCGCAGGTGTTGCCAAAATTCTTGGTATTGATTGGAAGGGGTGATCATTCTTATTTTGACTCAAGCGTTTCAAAGAGATAGTTTGCAGATGATACCCTTTTAGAAAAAACTGAAAATTCCGGTTCCCATCTTAATCCATGGGAATCGGATTGCATAACGATGAATACCCATTCCCTTACTTCTGAAGAAGAAAAACGCTACGCCGAGCTTCAGCTCATGGCTCTTGATATGGCCAGATGCGGCGATACTGCTGAGCTTGAAAAAATGGTTATGGCGGGACTGCCGATAAATCTCTGCGACGGCAAAGGCAATTCGCTCCTCATGCTGGCAGCCTATAACGGCCGGCATGAAACGGCTTCAATGCTGCTCAGATACGGCGCCGAGGTTGACCGCAGGAACGATCACCACCAAACCCCTTTAGGGGGTGTGGCTTTTAAAGGCAATCTGGAAATGGTCCGCATGCTGCTTCATGCCGGGGCAGACATCAACGCGGATAACGGCGGCGGCAGGACTCCGCTCATGTTTGCAGCAATGTTCGGCCACCGGCAGATTGTAGAATATCTTCTTGAAAGGGGGGCGGACTCGGATTCCCAGACAGTACTCGGCATCTCGGCCCAGAGCCTTGCCAGATTTACTGGAGCGTTCCGTTCTCTCAAATCCTTACTTTCAAAATCCGCATAAATTTGAAAAAAATTATTCAATAAAAAAAACTCTGTTTACTATGTGGACAGAAACACTCATTCAATCTTTAAAAAAGGAAAATGTTATGGCATCACTGAAAGGTACTCAGACGGAAAAAAACATTCTCACCGCCTTTTCCGGCGAATCCCAGGCCCGCAACCGTTACACCTATTTTGCGTCCAAAGCCAAAAAGGAAGGGTATGTACAGATATCCGACATCTTCTCGGAAACTGCGGACCAGGAAAAAGAACACGCCAAGCGTCTTTTCAAACTCCTGGAAGGCGGCGAGGTGGAAATTACAGGAAGCTTTCCGGCCGGAGTTATCGGCACCACGGCCGAGAATCTTGCCGAGGCTGCAGCCGGAGAAAATTACGAGCATACAACCATGTATCCGAATTTCGCCAAGACGGCCCGTGAAGAAGGATTTAATGATATCGCTGATATCTTCATGGCCATTGCTGTTGCAGAAAAACAGCATGAAAAACGCTATGTGGAACTCAAAGCCAACATTGAAGCGGGCCGCGTCTTCAAGCGCGACGATAAACAAACCTGGCGCTGCCGCAACTGCGGTTATCTCCACGAAGGTGAAGGAGCACCTGATATGTGTCCGGCCTGTGCACATGCCCAGGCCCATTTCGAACTATTGGCAGAGAACTGGTAATAATTGCGTCAGTAAGCAGGGGACTGAATTATTTTCAAATTCGGGCGGCGAAGAATTTAATTTCTTCTTCGTTAAATGTTGACTCGGCCGCGACATGTGTCTGCAGGGAATGAAAATTATTCTGTCCCCCGGTGTAGTAAAGACCTCGGAGTACACGAAGCGAAACAAAAATAATCGCCTCAGTGTTCTCCCTGTGCTTCGTGGTTAATCAGTTCACAGTGCTTTCACGTCAATGAGCGGCAAGGACATCCAATCAGCGCTTGCCGGTCATCATGAATTGTTTGACAAGAAGCTTGATGTGCTGCAGGGTTGCGGGAGTGGTGGAAGATTTCCCATGCGGCGTTCTCAAGAGTTCAGCCTCATCAATCCGCTGTTTAATGATAACGGCATAACGGTCGGCTAACTCAGGGTGCTCTTTCAAAACATCCTGAATACAGTCAAAATCAACCCGTAACAAAGTAACATCGGTCTGAGCCTTATAGTTGAAGATGGATGGCTCCTCGGTAAACATGGAGATAAGTCCGAAATCCTGGCCAGCCGTAAATTCTCCTGTTTTTACCAGTTCCCCGCTGGGAAGTTCTATTTGCGCGTCCACAATACCACTGGCCACAATATCCAGGGCATCGCGGCAATCTCCCTCCAACATAATCATACTGCCGGCATCATAACGAATCTGCCGACAGGCTCGGGCAATCTGTTCGATCTCTTCGTCATCCAGGGTATAGAAAAGCTCCAGGCTGCGAAGGGCAAGCTGGATGGTCGGCGGCTCGGCTGTGGGCGCTTGAGTTCTTCGCGTTCGCCATTCATGAATTTCCGGGGAAGGTGTCACCCCGGCCCGTTGCAGCACGTAATGAATTTCACGGTATAACTCCTCACGCCCCCTGAACATGGCCGGATAGTTGGCAAAAGAAACCCAGAGCATGTAGGTATAGGGCAGGGTTGAGGCGCTTGTCAGCCGGACAATGGGAGCTGGTTTTTTCAACACATACTTGCACTTAAGAACCGCTTCAAGCAAAAGCTCTTTAGCAAAACGGGGATCAACCTCAGCAGGAATCTTCACGTAATACCAGGGACGATAGAGATGATGGTCACCGTGGAGATTCTTAAATCCCTGGCCGGCAAGTTTGGCATTGGGGATAATCTGGGTTGTATTGTCCCAACACCTGAGCCATGTTGCCCGCCAGTTCAAATCAACCACCTGCCCCTCAAGGCCGCTTTCCAGCTGCAGCCAGTCCCCGATCCTGAAGGAGCCCTCAAGTCCCAGGGCCAGACCGGAGAAGAAATCTCCCAGGGTCTGCTGCAGGGCAAAACCGATCAGCGCCGTAAGAAGTCCGGTTGAAACCCATATTCCTGTCAATGAATAGCCCTGCACCCACAGAAATGATCCAGCTCCGAAGATGAGGCAGGTACCGTAAATCAGACTGCGCAGCAAACCCGGTATCGGTTGCGGGTGGGAACGACGCTCGCCGACATATCTGCTGCTGACAAAGGCATAGCCACCCTTGGCCACATACCAGCTCATGGTCAGACAAAGGAAAAGATAAAACAGAGAGTTCAACCAGTTAGCCCTGCCCGGCAGGGAATCAGTATCAAGAAAAATACTAAGAATGGAGAAAAGAACAATGACAGCCAGGGGGGCCAGAAAAAACTCAATAAGGGCCAGGAATACAGGAAAGCGTTCCTGCAGATTGCGCCACACGTTAAAATGTTTTCCTGTGCCCCATATAAAAACAACCACCATGAGCAGTATTGCTGCAAAATGGTGGTTGGTGTAAAAGTTGACTGCAGCATGCAGTATATTCATCTACTGGCGACCATCCTCGACAAGATTTTTATGAAGGGCACAAACGGCTTTCTGGAAATCCTCTTCCTCGACAACAAACTGGATATCCACCTGACGCATGCATTTATGAAGACCGAGAATTTCAACTCCTGCATTGGCCAAAGAGTGAACAGCCGTCGGCAGAACCCAGGTGTCTGCCATATTGGAGCCAATGGCAGACACCAGAGCCACTTTTTTTACCAGTATATCGGCACCGGGAAACGATTTCTTGATTGAATCAGCCAGCTTTTTAACCCGCGCCAGAGGTTCTGCCACGTAATGGGTAACGGTGTTGGCGTTGGTATCTTTGGCAAGATAACGTATTTTCCGATCAGTAAAATGTTTTAAAAGCTCGGCGTCATGATCCCAGCGACCAACCATATCCTGATCCCACACCTCAATACAGGTTACCCCTTTGCGGCCGGCAATGATCTCCACCCTGGCTTCCGGGCTTTTATAGGTATTGGTAATCAGGGTTCCGGGATGATCCGGCTCAAAAACATTCTTGATGCGCAGCGGAATGTCGGTTCTCCGCATTCCCCGGGCGGCGCCTGGATGAATAGCTTCCATACCCAGATCGGAAAGCTGATCAGCCACATCGTAATTGGTATCGCCAATCACCTCCACCTTGTCTTCCCCTATTATTTTGGGATCACCGCTGCTGAGGTGGAACTCCTTATGGATTATACCTTCGCGGGCTTCGGTGAGCACCGCAATTTTACTGAAGGTAATTTCCGTATAGCCCCGGTCATAGGTATTCATGATCCCTTCCTTGCACTGGGTGTAACCGGTGACAATGGGCAGTTCGCAGCTCAGATCAATGTCGCTGAAATATCTTTTGATCTTTGCATCAAGAGAAAGCTGTTCCGTCTCCATCCAGCCGGAAAGATCGACAAGCCGGGCATTAATACCTTTATCCTTGAGGATGAGATAGGAATTATAAGCGCTATGCGCCTCCCCAATGGCGGAAAGCATCTCGCGCACGGTGAGCAGATGCTCGTCCAACTGGAAATGTCCGAACGAACAGAGCCTGGTAAGATCAAGCAGGCAGCTGCGCACCCCTTCGATTCGTTCCTTGACGAAACGGTCGGCCTGCATGATGTCCAGTCCCAGATCTACAAACTCTTTATTAATGGCACACATCTTCTGGCCCACATGGCTGATGGCATCTCCCCAGGCCCAGGAATCGTCATGTTTGGAAAAAAGAGAATAGACCCCTGATTTGCTTGTCTTCTTATGTTCAAGGAGCTCATTGGTTATGCCGCCGTAAGCGGAAACCACAATGATACGATTGTACAGCTCATCCTCCTGTCGGTCACCAATCAGGATGTTGTCAAGAACATCGCCAAACTGGCTCATGGAGGTGCCGCCGATTTTTTCAACGGTATGGATTCCCATCAGTCGCCCTCCACCAGTTCGTACGAGCCGTCGCTGTCATGGGTCTCACGACCGGTGACAGGTGGGTTGAAAGCGCAGATGAGCCGCATGTCTTCGCTGCCGCCGCGCAGAATGTGGCGATCATTATTATTCAAGGCATAGAGTACGCCGTCATGGATGTCATGGGTTTCCCCGGTGGCAAGATCTTCTATGCTGCCATTGCCTGCCACACAATAAACGGCCTCCAGATGATTTTTGTACCAAAGCTCAAGTTTGGCCCCGGCCGGGATAATGGTTTCATGAAAGGAGAAACCCATGCCGTCCTTTTTAAGGAGGAGCCTGCGACTGATCCATCCCTCCCCCTTCACTTCTCTTTCGCTGCCGATAATGTCCTGTACTTTTTGAATAATCACGTTAAAACTCACTCGTCAGTTTTTCTTGTTTTTCAGCCAGAATGGTTGCGATGGATGCATCAACAATACTGATACCTCGCAGCAGTGTGTCTTCATCAATGGTCAGGGCAGGCAGAAATTTTACCACCTGATCATCAGCGCCGGCCAACTCAATGACCAAGCCACTCTCAAAACATTTCTCGGAAATCTGGCTTGCCAGGCCACGCTCCGGGATCTCCAAACCGTAAATCATGCCCCTGCCCCGAACTTGGGCATTGAGCTCCGGATATTTCTCGGCAATGGCCACCAGCTCTTTTTCCATCACTGCTCCCTTATACTTCACGGCATCTGACAGATCTGAATTATCCCAGTAATGCAGGGCCTGATACGAAGCAACAAAAGCCAGGTTGTTGCCTCGGAAGGTTCCGGTGTGCTCGCCCGGCTTCCATTGGTCAAGATCAGGCCGCATAAGAATAAAGGCCAGGGGCAGTCCGCCGCCGATGGCCTTGGATAAGGTAACGATATCAGGCTTGATTCCCGACTCCTCAAAGCTGAAAAAATCACCACTCCGACCATTGCCGACCTGAATGTCATCAACTATGAGCAGGATATCAAACTCGTAGCAGAGTTCGGACAGCTCTTTCAGCCATTCGGCACTTGCGATGTTGACACCGCCCTCGGCCTGGATTGTTTCAAGGATCACGGCCGCAGGGAGATCAAGCCCGCTGGAGTTGTCGTTAAGCATCTTGCGGAAGAGATCCAGAGTGTTGCATTCCTGCCCCATATAGCCATCAAAAGGAAGGAAGGATACATTGGAACGACTTATATAAGCCTCATCACGGTAAAAGTTATTTCCGGTAATGGCCAGGGCCCCCATGGTCAGGCCATGGTACCCATTGGTGAAGCAGACAATGTTTGAGCGGCCCTTGACCATCCTGGCAAGTTTGAGAGCCGTTTCCACCGCGTTCGTGCCCGTGGGACCGGTAAACTGTATCTTGTAATCCAGGTTTCGAGGCTCGAGAATTGTATCGTTAAACTTCTGCATGAAATGCTTTTTGGCCGTGGTCGCCATATCAAGTCCGTGCACCACTCCGTCCGATTGCAGATAGTCGATAAGGGCACTGGTGATCCGCTCATTATTGTGCCCATAGTTCAAGGTTCCGGCTCCGGCAAAAAAATCAATAAACTCGGTGCCGGATTCGTCGGTCATAGTCGACCCTTTGGCTGATTTAAAAATTACTGGAAAGGAGCGGATATAACCCCGCACCCGAGATTCCATACTGTCAAATATGCGCATGTTTTCCTCCGTAGAAAAAAGTGCTGTTTTGTATTGTTTAAGAAACGAGGTTCTGTTTGGAACAGGGAGTAAAAAATCGCCGGCAGCGTGCAAGAAATCCTTGACGGTCTCGCCTGAAAAATGCTCACTTGCCGCCGACATTTTGCTAAATCGTTATGATTATGGGGGCGGTTGGTCAGCATTGTTAAGTTTTTTTGCGAGTGCATCATTCTTTAATGAATTTTTTTTTGCGCTGCAGAAACGAAACAGAATCAACGTTACAGATTGGGCTCGATTTAAAGATCTGACTGACTTTAAAAAGGCCCGATTTTCATGAGATGCTCAGCTTTTTCATCTGTGCCAAGATCCTCCTGGCTGAAATAAGATGTTTCCGAAAAAATGCAGCCAACATTAAAATGCCTGGCTACGGATCGGAAAAGGTTAATTGAAGGCTGATTGTCCGGAGCAATGGTCGCCTCAAGAAAATCAGGATTTCGTGCTTTGATCAGGGCGATGAGAAGTTTCTTCCCCAGCCCCTTACCCTGGCACGGTTTCGCAACCCCGACCTGCCAGACAAAAAGTGTGTCCGGTTGATCGGGGGGACAATACCCTATGACATAGCCGCATACACGGCCCTCACTTTCCGCAACCATGCATGTTGCCTGAAAATGACGAGCCATTAAGGCATAATAATAGGTGGAATTTACCGAAAGAACCTGAGAGTCCCTGGCCAGAGAATGCATAGCCAGAGCATCGCGGCTGGTTGACGGCCTGAATATCATCTGATCATCCATGTATTAAAGCACCTCCCGTAATGTAAATAATACGAACAGGTGCCCCCTGCCCTCGGGCATAATTGCCACCTGGTATTTTTTTTATTCTGTTCATAATGATTCCTTGCCGGCCTCATATCTTTTTTACCGGTCGGACAAAACAACTGCTTCATCGCCGGAGAATCAGCCTGAAACGTTTTATCTGAGGGAGATACAGGCTGTTGTTTAGTAACCATTCAGTTGCACCTCATCTGAATAGATACATTCTTTATTACTTTGCTGCCGGAACAGGTGATTTTTTCTCAAAGACAAAATCAAGTTGATCCATAAGATGATCAAATGTACACCCGGTGTTTATAGAGACCACCATGGTTGATTCAAGATCATCAAGAGGATCAAGATCTTCCTGTTGTTTTTTTAAAATTTCCCAATCAGCATCAACACCCTTATTGTCACCCGTACGCTCTTCCAATCGACGTCTTGTTTCCTTTTCCGAACAATAACAAAGCACAAAACGGACTTTCGTTCCCACTGCCTCGGCAAACTGGGTCAAACGAACTCGCTCCTCCCGCGGACCATAGCTGGCATCCAGGACAACGGTTTTGCCGCCGGCAATTTCCTGTTCGGCAAAGGTCAGAAGGGCATCGTAAGTACGCCGGGTCACTTGCGGATTACAGATCTCCTTATCCCATGAAGCGTGTTGACCAGAGAGTTGCGAAACACCCACCAGCTGTTTTCGCACCATATCAAAATTGAAATAGGAAAATTCATGTTTCTGAGCCCAGGCTCTGGCGACAAGAGACTTCCCGCTGCCGGACAGACCCATAAAAACAAAAAGTAAGGGCGTACCTGTTTCTTCCATACTATTTATGTGTAATTTTTCTGACATGTGCTCCCGGATTGCATCATGACTTCAATCCATATTATTCTGTAATTTTTTAGTCTGTTATCCAGTGTATTGCTCTGGTTTGGCCAGTAGTCAAGGCATCCGGCTCAGGTGCCAATGGAATGCAATATAGAGTCTTGGGGATGAAATTGCCGGAATATCCTGAAATAAAGGGCCGCTTCTTTTGAGTTTATGATTGCCCCGGGATAGTCATGACGAAGACGGGCAAATTCC
This sequence comes from Desulfobulbaceae bacterium, assembly GCA_020444175.1. Lineage (GTDB taxonomy): Bacteria > Desulfobacterota > Desulfobulbia > Desulfobulbales > SURF-16 > JAHLLM01. The sequence goes on from JAHLLM010000011.1 coordinate 37,050, forward strand.
TCATCATCTATTTCCTTGTCAGCCAATTTTTCGCCAAGCAGAGTACAAACTGAGTCGCTGTTAGACTGTCCACTATGGCGCCAGATAATTTCATCCGGCAAAAGACCGCTTTGGGCAAAGGCCTGCCGGAATATCCATTTATCTATTTTTAATCCGTCATCCTGCTCCTTGATCTTGAGATCAGCCGGAATCTTCATGGCCAGAGCAATCATCTCCTTATCAAGGAAAGGGAGACGCAGCTGCAGGTTAAAATACATGGCCATGCGATCGATGCGCTGCAGGTTTATATTATGAAGATTTTCTATACATCGTCGGCCCTCCTCATTTATCTGGGCAAGAGGAAAACGTTTCATGTAATTATAGCCGGCAAACAGTTCGTTCGCCCCCTCACCAGTGAGCGCCACAGTGACATATTCCGACGCCAGTTTACATGCAAAGAAACAGGGCACGGAACACCGAACCAATGCGGGATCATAGCTTTCAAGCTTGTGAATCACCCTGTGCAGCGCCTCGTAATATTCGCTTTCGCTGAATGTCATTTCATGATGGATTGAACCGATGTGATCTGCAGCAACCCGGGCCGGCTTAAAATCGTCGGGCTCATTGCCGTGCTCATCACACATGCCGACAACGAACGTGTGGAGGCCTGGCATCTCCCGGGCGGCGATAGCAGCAATAATGGAGGAATCAAGGTCTCCATTGCAAAACGCGCCCACAGGCACCTGCGGATCTGCCAGCAATCTTTTTTTAACGGATTGCCGAAAGGTTTTGCGAATTCTGATGCCGATTGCTTCTATTTCGGCAAGTGGCCTTTTATCCACCTTGGGCAGCCAGTAATAACGTATAAATCCCCCGGCAGGCGTATAGTAATGACCCGGCGGAAATTCACGGATCTCTTCAACCCCGGCCAAACTCATGGCCTCAAGTTCTGAGCCGAAATAAATCACATCGTCACGATAGCCGTAATAAAGAGGCTTAATTCCGATGGGATCACGGGCCAACATAAAAGTATTCCTGTCAGAGTCGAACAGAGCAAGAGCAAACACGCCATCCAGCTCTCGCACTCCGTCGGGACCGCGCTGATCATAGAGAGCCAGAATAACTTCCGAATCAGCATGAGTACGAAATGGATACTTTTTTTTGAAACGCCGACGGATCGCCTGAAAATTATAAATCTCGCCGTTGGAGATCACCCCTTTTGATTCATCTTTGCTCAAAATAGGCTGGTGACCGTGTTCCGCATCAACGATCGACAGCCTGGTGTGCCCCAGGACCATATTTTTGCTCGAGTGCACACCACGATCATCAGGTCCCCGATGGCTAAGGGCGTCGAGCATTCGATTAATGGTTGTTTCATCTTTTTTCCCGAAACAACCGGCAATTCCACACATATCTTCCTTTCCTTATTGGATTGTCTACTCACCCAGCAGCCACCTTTCTTCCGGTAACCACCAGCGTTGTAACTGTTCGCAGGGTGCCGGAGATGCAAGGCATCGTCCTGTAAACTATACACCGGTATGTGAGCAGGGCGATAACACAGCAGATTCGGTACCCTGCGAGCAGTTACATTGGATTCTCTTTACTTAGGCGTAAATTAAGCAGTTTTTTCGCTGCAGGAGTATAAACGCCAGACCGTCAAAAAATTTTCACCGGCTCTTTGGGAGACTTCTCACCACACGACGACTTTTTACTGTTCTCCGTGTTGCAGGTCTGACGCTTCTTCGTTTACTGACAACTTTCTTGCGCCTCACTGTTTTCCGCGTTTTTGGCCTTTTTTTGGGGATGACAATACGTTTCTTCTTCTGGTCGAAAAGCATCTTTTCAACTTGTTCATCTCCCCTCTGGAAAACAATTTTTTCCGGCAGTATACTGGCTACCCGAAACCCGCCTATGACATCGCCGGTCCGGACCGTCTTTTTTACATTTTTTGCGGCCCGCAACTGTTTGGATTTATTTATCCTTGTCCTCGCTCTCGCTCTTTTATTGAGTCTGGTGCGCGGTATGGAACGTTTTTTTTTGGCCGCCACCTTTGTCCGGTCCGGATAACTGATCAAGCCCCTTGCCGCGTCACCAATAAGGATTGAGCCGTTATACATCACCTCTTCAAGATCAACCTCTATGCCTTTTCCCTGGACATCCTCCTCAACCTTAACCTTGTCCGGGTCCGCCAGATAGCGCTGCTCATTAAACGGATAGCCCTCATTAAGATCAGGTAATGGGGTGGGAACCGGTGGATAAAAACTGATTTTTGTGGCCTGTTGACGAGGTCCTGATTTCACCTGCTCCTTTTGAACGATTTGCTGAATCGATTCATGAGCAGATGACTGCCAGGTATCAACAATCTCCATGCCGATAAAACAGAGAGAGGTAAGCAGGGCAAGAGCTGCGATAATTTGTCCGACAGATTGATTCATACCTTCGATCTTTTAGCTAATTTAAAATTCTCGCATTTATGCCGTTGATAACACAAACCCGTTTCACCATCGCCGGTCTGATGCATATCCTATGAATTCAAGAATAATCGACCCTTTTCCTCCTTTTTACCAGCCCCATAAAAGTTTCCTGGAAACCCAGCCTGTGGTGCCATTCTGATGTCTTACCTTCGCCCATCCCTTGACCTGTTTTATGGTACGGAATACAACCCCATACTTGGCCTGCGCTATGATTCGATATTTGGTGCCCGGGCCGCTGCGAATATTGATGATTTTCTTTTTTACCACCATATGTGCCTTGCTTGAGGTCAATGATGCGAAAACCCACCCAGTATCATTTTCAAAATCCCTCACCTTGAGCCATTTTCCCTTATGACCAATAACCTGCAGAGGAAATCCCTTACCAAGCACCCATTTCACCTTGGAGTTCGTTGTTGGTGAAATACGTAAATTAACTTCATCACCGCTGATACTGACCATCTTTGCCAAACTGACGGCAGGCAGCAGCAGAACAAGCAGACAGAGGAGAATAAAACTTTTGCTATTCATTCGTTTTTCAAATTTTAACAATGCGCGCCCAAAAGCTCGACCACCGAAGGAACGCGTGAACTTATTCATAATACCTTCTAAAGGATGCCTGTTACCCAAATAGCTATATGCATTCCGTTACTGGAAGGCATGCGGCAAAAACGTCATGGAATGTAGTTATGATCGATTTTCACAAACACTGGCACCCAGTAGCGGGAACCAAATTGCAGAGCGGAAGAAAAGCATGGGAGAAATTGCGAGAGATCGTGACCAGGATCACTCTTTATTTTTTGTATGGAGATATCCTTGATTCGTATCATTTCGATTTATTTATTTTGTTGCGTCAGTTTATCGGTGTTCTTGTCTTCTTTATATTCACCAATTGGCAGCATGCCTGCTTTTTCGTCAACTACCTTAAGAGCATCCACAAATTGATTCAATCCGGATTCCAGCTCCAGAAGCACCTCATCAGGCAAACGAAGTAAGACATCTGTTAAAGCTCCCTGGGCAGGCCGTGGAGCTTTTGCCAGCAAATTTGTTCCTTTTTCCGTGAGATAGAGCCGAACAACACGTTGATCACGTGAAGAACGTTCACGGTAGACCAGATCTTTTTTCTGAATCTTATCAAGCATATTGCTGCAGGTAGATTGATGGATTGATAAAACTCTGGCCAGGCCGGAAACAGTCAAACCCGGCTCATTAAACAATTCCCACATCATCCACAACTGCGCCGCAGAGAGTCCTGATTCTTTTTCCACCCAACGGGAATGAGCCTGGGCTGAACGAAAAATGATCCGGAAATTTTTTAGGATTGTCTGAAATCGAATAAATCGTTGATCATCTTCTTTTTTTTGCGCCTGGAAATGAGGGCTTCCTGCACTCTTCATCAAGATTTACCTTCTTAATCTTTCGACCCCGCACTTATGCCCTCATGGACCCAAAAACGCTCGATCACCACCGGAACGCGAGTACGTTGTTGATACTGCATTGCCGAATGATCAGCTTCAGAGTTTTGCAAGTTCATCAACTTTTCTAAAAAAATATTGTCACAAAATATATTTGCACAATAACATATTGCTCAAATATTACAAGGGTGGCGGTGACAGGTTCCACGAAAATATACCTTCTGGCCATAGCAATAAACCCTGGAACCCAAAGTGGTTTTCATCAATATAAATGGAGTTTTTCTGTATTTGCATCAGAGTGGCAAGCAATCAAATTGATTGCTCCATTACTCGACAATTGCAATCGCCTCACGGCTATGCTACTTTAAATTCACAGTTTCAATTGAATGGGTTATGGATGATGGTCAGCTTCAGATGAAGCTTCACCCTTAAGGACCTAAATGCACATTTATCAAATTTTCAAAATACAATGAAATGAAAACAGCACCTGTTATCATTGTTCAACTGATACACATAGAAGGTCCACTCAAGGGTCAGATTGTCGAGTTATCCGACACGGAGATCAAGATAGGCCGTCACCCTTCATGTCAGCTTAAATTTCCTGCCGACATGAACATCATTTCCAGAGAACACGCCAAAATTATCAGGGAGGGGAACCGTTTCAAACTGGCTGATCAAAGTGCCAACGGAACGATTGTCAATGGCAGGAGAATAAAGGAAACCTTTCTCAAGGACGGAGATGTTATAACCATATCAGAGGGGGGACCAAAGGTAAGTTTTTTGACCAGGATGACCGACGAACCCATGGCGTCGCCTGAACCTGAGCCGCAACCTGTGTCCCAGCCTCTTCCTGAGCCAGAGCCGCCACGTGAAAATATTATCGTCCATCCGCCGGTCCAGGAGCCAGTAATAGAGCCCCCACAACCCGCCCCGGTCGGCCCCGAACCAGTAGTGGCGCCGGTGCCGCCGCCGGCGCCGCAGAAAAATAAAGTGCCGCTTATCATCCAATACGGCCCGACTCTGCGTTCCTTTGACAAATTACCCCTGAAAATCGGTCAGCATCCCAGCAGCGATTTCCTCCTTGAACATGCAAATATTCTTGATCTTCACGCAGAAATTTATTTCGAAAATGATCACTTTTGGATTCGTGACCTTACAGGCCGGCAGATGATTACTATCAATAACATTCCTGTTGAACAAGGAGCTATTTTAGAAAAAGATGGCGAAATTGCCCTAAGCGCAACCGGACCTTATTTTCAATTCCTTGGGAACGGTCGCTTAACAGAAGTGGAAAAGACCCCTGACACCTCTCATGCCAATGACCAGGAATCAGGGATGATTGGGCGTGAAAAAACAAACGAGAAAAAGGGCTTGAGTAAACCAATGTCTTTTTTGAGAAAGATTCTCTCAAAAGATTAAGTCCAGATCGGGTACAGGACCCGGCAGTTATGACGTTTCGGACTCCTTCAGCAACGGCATTCCTTTTCCGATAATTTCGAGGACGTTATCAATCTGCTCAAGGTCCATTACCCCCTGTTCCAGGAGAATTCGGCCAACCAGGCGGTGTCTGCCCTCATTGATATCATCCATCACCTGGATCTTCAGTGCCTCGACGAACTGTTCAGGTGAGACATAGCCCTTTTCAATGGCAATAACACCAAAACGTTTCTCTAAATGTTCAGTCTCCATCATTCTCCCTTTTCTATAATTTACAAACCTTATTGTATATCCAGAGCAAGATCAAAAGCAAAAATAATTCTGAAATTCTTCAAGAACATTATATACTGATTTTACTAGAGATGAATCTATTCAACAAGACTCGAAATGACCCTCAACTCCAGGCCGTAACTGTTCAGATGTACCTCAGACTTGGACAAGCAGGCCTGCGAAACAGGTAAGCGAGCTTGCGGGACTCCGATAGACTCCTATGTGAGGAGGCCCGATCTTTCAAAGAGGGAAACGCTGACTCCGCGGGGTGCAGCTGAAGAGGTACCTGGAGATAAATAATGAAGAGGCAGGACGGCATAATTAGCTGGAGAAATTTTTCACTCTCCTATTCCGGAATTTCAGACAAGGGACAGATCCGCAAAGAAAATGAGGATGATTTCCTGGTCATGGAGAACCATCGTTTATTCTGCGTTGCCGATGGCATGGGAGGGGAGCAGGCCGGGCAGTTGGCAAGCCGTACCACCCTGGAAAGTGCGGCAAAGTGCATGAAGTATCTCAGCGATACAGAGGATGCCACCATGCCGTATGGTTTAACAGCTGACATGCTGGAAAAACCTTTGCTTGCCAGCGTAACAGAATTCGCAAATTTCCAGGTCAATAAAAAAAGCGACGGCGGGACCATGGGTTCGACTCTGGTTGCCGCACATTTTTCTGAGGACAATCTGAATATAGCCCATGTAGGAGACAGCCGGCTCTATTTATGGCGTGAAGGCCAACTGACCCAGCTCACGGAAGATCACTCACTGGTATACGAACTCTTCAAGTTAGGAAAAATCACCCAGCAGGAAATGCGCGATCATAAGATGCGAAACGTCATAACCCGCGCCATCGGAACCAATTCTTCAGTAGAACCGAGTCTCGGGCATATTGATGTTCAAGCTGGTGATATTTATCTTTTGTGCTCCGACGGACTGACAACCATGCTGCAAGCCTATGATATTGTAAAAACTTTCAAAAACGGCTCCAGCCTTTCCTCCCTTGCCGAATCTTTTATCTCCCAGGCAAATGATGCAGGCGGACGGGATAATATCACTGTTCTGCTTATCGCGGTTAAAGAAAATACATGATTAAAACCATCCCCCAAAGGCAAATGAATAAGAAATGAACAACCGGTTCAATACCTTTCCACTTTCTGCTTCAGTTTTCTGGCGTTCTGTAAATCCTTTCTGGCCTTCAGGTGGTTCGGGCTTAAACGGAGAACCTCTTCCCATTCCATAATCGCCTTATCCAGATCCTCGGCAAGAAAATAGCTGATTCCCTTCCGGTAATGGGCATCTGCTTCCTGCTGGAGAAACACTTCCGTGGATGCAATGAGCTGGCGTACGTCCCGGTAGTTGATATCAACGCGAAGCAACATCTGCAACGATTTCCGGTATTCCTCCTGCTCAAGATACTCCTTTGCCTTTTGGTAATTTTCAACATCATGCAAGCCATCACTCATTTTTTCCTGCGCCGGCATGGCCATTGCCTCTGCTATCTTTTCCCCGGGAACTGTTGCCGACACTTTTCTTTTTTGCCTGCGAGGCTCAAGCACCATGGCGTCTTTGTCCTGCATGACCTGGGCAAAATTTCCCTTCCCAGGAAAATTATCACCTAAAAGAGGGATCTGCAATGGTGTTCCAGGGATCAATTCTCTTTCGGGATCAACGTCATTAAAAGCTGTGATCAGAAATTTTTTATTTGGATCATGGAATTCCTTTTCCGCAATGTCCCGCACAGTATCGCCATGCTGCACGACATGGGTCTTGAAAACCGGCTGATGTAATTTATTTTCCAAATAATCCAGGGCCTGGTCATGGTCCTGGTCATATGTCAGGGTGAGAAGGAACTCCCGGCGGGCATCCGAGATCAGGCCATTCTGATAGAACCGGACCCCTTCCTGGAAATGATCACGGGCTCTTGACTGACATTTTTTTCTTAATGAGTTTATTCTTTCCTTTATACTGTCATCATCCGGATGAAAACTCGAAACAATCCACCAATTCTGCATCGCCTCGAGAAGCTGTCCCCTGCTTTCATAATCCAGAGCTTTTTTCTGAAATTTATCAGGGAGAACATGGAATACCTCTTTTTCCTTTTCAACCGGGTGTTGTTGCATGGCGCAACCGGCAAAAAAGAAAGGGGCAAAAAAAATCAAAAGAAAAAAACAACGCGGATCGATAAATGGAAATTCAGGCCCATGACTCTTTCCACGTTTGTTTTTGCCTGCAAGTGACAATATTCTCATCAGTTCAGAGCCTTATTACTGTAGACAGAGAGATTTCTCTTAAAATCATTTAAATCAAAGTCACCGTATATCATGCTGCGGTTCAGGGTATAATGGTCTGTAAAAAACGGATTGCTGTATCGTTTTACGGTAAAGGCTCCCCGGTAGCCATTGCGCTGCAGAAAGGCAATAACCAGGTTGTTTGTTTCACCATAGGGATAAGCCAGGTATTTTACTTGTTTATTGAGCTTTTCTTTAATTGTACGGGTGGATTTGACGATTTCCCCTTCCACCTCACGGACATATTGCTGCAGGGATTCCTTGTCTTGTATTTTATTAAAATTACGATGTGTTTTTGTGTGACACTGAATATCAATCCCCTCGTTATCAAGCTCGGCGACCTGATCCCAATCCAGGGTCTTCCTGTTGCCGTTTATCAGGTCGGTGTACACAAACAGGGTAGCGGGATAATTGTATTTCTTTAAAATAGGATAGGCAATTGTGTAAACCCCCTGCCAGCCATCATCAATAGTGATAACCACCGCCTTTTTGGGAAGCTGTTTTCTATATTCCAGAAAATCAAAGAGTTCGTCCAGAGTGATGACAGTGTATCCGTTGTCTTTAAGATACCGCATCTGCTGCTCGAAATTATCTTTCGTCACCATCATCAAATTTTCTTTTGCTTCCGAAAAGTTATGATAGGTAAGCACAGGCACGGTCTGGTATCCCTGTTGGGAGAGATATGCCCTGTTGCCAAAGGGTTCGAGGGGAATAATGATTTCATTCCCGGCTGAGACGGATGTTATCTCGTTAAAATCGGCAATCACCCAGCTTTTCTCCGGGTCATCAAGGTATTTTGCAGCAAGGGATGACAGGGTCTCACCCGGTTGGACAATGACGGTGACAAAATCAGGAAATTCATTTGATCTCACTTTGCCCTGATAGACGCCGCGTTGCACTGCACATCCCTGGAGAAAAATGATGACCAGGACGAAGATGAGCCGGGCCATAGACAGTCGAGGCCTTACTCTTGAAAGGGTTGCAAGGTTATGAGTGTCCATTGTCTTTTTGCGTTAAATTGAGAAGTCGGAAACTTTTTATTACATCCGAGCCGCCTAATACTTGTTGCGGAGGCAGAGGTTCTACCGCGACGCTGTCTTTCATCTGGCTGTAAATTTCTTCACCAAGAATAATTTCCCCCGGATGACCAAGACTGGTAAGCCAGTAGGCCTCTTTTATACTTTCACCGATTGAACTGTATTCAACTTTGGAATGAGAGCCGATATTGCCGGACAAAACAATTCCTGAACTGATGCCGACGCAGACACTGCTCAGAAGCCTGCTTTCATCTGCCGTTCCAGCCGAGAGTGCATCCTGAAGATCAAGAGCTGCCCTGACTGCACGGGCAGTATGATTTTCCCGGTACAGAGAAACTCCGAATATCCCCACTACGGCATCCCCGATAACTTTGTCAACATAGCCGCCCTGCTTACTGATAACGGCAGTGACAATACTGATATATTTATTTAAGGCTTTGACAACCTCGTCCGGGTTCTCTTCACCGGCATAGGACCCGAATCCGTGAACACCGGCAAAAAGAACAGCAACCTGCCGTCTGGAGGCATATGCCTCTCCTTTGGATATCGGGCTTTCCAGTATTCTGTCAAGTGAAGAAAATTTCAGGTATTCCTCAAGTTCTTCAAGATTTGGCCCCAGAGAAGATAGCTTTTGAGCCATATCATGCAAAGCCAGAGTCATATCGCCGAATTCACCCTTGTCCGGCTTCTCAATCCTGTATTGCAGTTTGCCGTTTCCATATTCCCTGACAGCATGAATAATCCTGTCGATTTTCTTTTTTGACCGCAGAAAATACAGATAAACAAGGATGCTGAGCGCCAGGCCCAGTAAAAGGGCGGGCAATAAAAATGATTTGATCAGGGAAAGCTGTGCGGCAAGGAAAGAATTTTCGATATATTTTACTGACAGTCCAAGGTGCACGGTACCCAAAGGCTTGTCGTTATAAAGAATAACTCTGGAAATCCCGTAAACCTGTTTTTCAGGGGAACCGGAAACGGGAAGCCCGGCACTATTTTCGTTATCCCTTCCCTTCAACAGATTCATGCTCTCCATATCATCCTGGCCGGAATGCACCAGTACGACCTGGTCGCGGTCAACGACAGAGGCGTAGACAACACCATCCATATCTGCAGCATCACGGATCAGACTGCTGAGACGCAACGTATCATCCGCAAGGAGCGGGACTTTGAGGCTGGATGCCAGAAAATCAAGAATATGCTCACCTGATCGCAATTTTTCCTCAAAAAAGACCCTCTTGAGTTTTCCGGAAAACAAGGACGCAGCGGCACCGATGGTGAGCCCAAAAAGCAAAAGGACAACCATACTGACGCGGAGAAATAAAGGAAGGCTCAGTTTTTTATTGATTTGCCGACCTTGGTCTTTATCTTTATCTAAATATTGCATTTTTTCTCAAAAACGTTGATATGCATATCTCCTAAATCCTACCTAAAAATTCCTGTTTGTCACAATGTTTTTTCTTTTCGGGTGTTTGAAATTGCATTTCCCTAACGGCCATAATTCCTCTTTCCACCTATGGCTTCAACTTCGCCTATGCGCCAGATAAGCTAAAAAAAATGATCCACCCAGATTATGTTTAACAGTTTCCCAAAAAATATCCCATCCTCGCCAAAAGGATACACATCGTATTGACGTCGGTTGCGTGTTTTTTCCCTTCAAAGGGCATAAATACGAAACCGCTAAAAATTCCAACCAAACAGGTTGGATACTCCAGCAGGAAGCCGCAATTCAAAAAGGGATGATGCTTTCAAAAAAAATCAGGAATCACCATGAATTATGTGGTTTAGCTGGCAAATACTCCTTGACTGCCGTATATATGTTTAGTTAGCATATATGGGCAAAATTTATCAAAAAATTTTAAGGAATCCTGCTTTTTTATGACAACTTTTCAGGCAAGACAGCTCGGAAAATATATTCTTCTGGATCAACTGGCAGTGGGTGGAATGGCAGAGCTGTTTCGGGCCATGATCACCAGTGTGCAGGGATTTGAAAAACTTATTGCCATAAAGAAAATTCTTCCCCATCTCGCTTCGGAGGAAGATCTTGTCAGTTCTTTTATAGATGAGGCAAAACTTGCAGCCCTTCTGCACCACCAGAACATTGTCCAGATCTATGATTTCGGTAGCCTGGACGATAGTTACTTCATTGCCATGGAATATCTCCTTGGCAAAGACTGCCGGACTATCTGCAGCAAGGCCAAAGAAAAAAACATCCCCATTGAACCCCAGAACGCGCTTCTTATCGTCTCCCGCATCTGTGCAGGTCTTGACTACGCCCATAAACTCAAAGATTTCCAGGGCAAACCTTTAAATATTATTCACAGGGACATCAGCCCACAGAATATCCTCATCACCTATGAAGGCGATGTCAAGATCGTTGATTTCGGTATCGCCAAGGCTGCCAGCCAGAACACCAGAACGCAGATGGGCATGATCAAAGGCAAAGTGGCATATATGTCACCGGAGCAGGCTGGGGGTAAATCCATTGATCACCGCTCCGATATTTTCTCCTGCGGCATTATTCTTTATGAAATGCTGACCGGTAAACGCATGTTTTCCGGCGATACGCTGCATATTCTGTCAAAAGTCAGAGATGCCGATTTTGTCAAGCCTGAAGAGCTGCAGATCGAACTCCCGGCAAAACTTTTCGAGGTTTTTGACAGGGCTCTTAAAAAAGACCCTAATGAACGCTATCAAAGCTGTGGTGAGATGCTGAATGATCTTGAGGAGTGTATGCAGCAAGGCTCACATCCGACGACTCAAGGGCTTTCAAAATATATGAAAACCCTTTTCGCCGAAGAGATTGTTGCCGAAGAACAGCACCTGAAACAAATTACCCAGATTGGCCTTATGAAGGGGAAACAGGAGACGCCTCCCTCTTCACCTCCACCTGAGCAAAATCAACCTGAGACAAAAACCTCCGCACCTCCCGAAAGTCCGATAAAAAAAGAAGCGGAAAAACCCTCTTCAAGTCCCGTTGAAACAAGCAAAAGCAAAAAACCTCTCCTTGCTGCAGCGGCCGGCGGAATCCTTGTACTCATCGTTCTTATTGTCGTTATGACCAGAAACGGCGAGGAACCCTCTCCACCTCCTGAACAGACACCGGTCGCCAGCCAGGTTGTTGATGAAGCTCCACCCGTAGAAAAAACAGAGGAACCGGTTGTTGCCGCTGATACCGAAACTCCCGGGACTGAAACGTATCAGAAGGCCATGGATGCCCTCGTAGAAAAACGCTACGATGAAGCAACATCCCTCTTTGAAGAGCTTCTTCAACTCGGGCCGGGTATGAAAGAAAAAATTGCCACTCCCTATGCTGAAGCGCTTGTCGGCCAAGCCGACACGTTGCGTGAAACAGATACCCAGCAATCTATCAGCCTTTTAAGAAAATCCATCAAGCTTGATCCTGAAAACGAACAGGCCCATTTTCAGCTCGGCACCGTGCTCATGAAGGAAAATGATTATGCCGGTGCCATTGAAAGCTACGAAAATGTCATTGAACTTGATCCGAATTTTCCTGACACTTTTTTTAATCTTGGCTTTATTTACGCGCTGTCAAAAGATTATAACCGTGCGGAAGAAATGTATTCCCGGGTTGTTGAACTTGCGCCGGATTATCTTGATGAAGCACTTTTCAACCTCGCCCTTGTGCAGAGCAAACTTGATAAAAAAGACGAAAGCCTTGCAAACCTTGAACAGGCTGTTAAAATCAATCCGAATAACGAACTGGCGCAAAGTTACCTTCAGAAAATGAAAGAAGTTTCAGGAGAAACCCTGTGAAAATAACTCGTCTGCTCAACCGAACATTTTTCCTTTGCCTGACACTCTGTTTTATTTGTGCAGGCTGCGCAACCAAAACTCCAGAGCCTGTGGAAGAAAAGCCTGTGGATTACCCGGAGGCAGTTTACGAAAAAGGCGATGAAGCCGTTCCTGCCGGTTACTACGTCCATACCGTAAAATTGCCAAATGAAAGCCTCTCAATAATCGCCAAATGGTTCACAGGTGACCTGAGAAACTGGGAACTACTGGCAAAACACAACCCTGCCATCAATCCTAACCGCATATTTTTAGGGGATAAAATCAAGATCCCCCGCAATGTCATGATCCGCCAGAACCCCATGACCCTGCAATTTGTGGAGGATTCCCAACCAAAACCCAAAAGAAGGCGATCAGCAAGCCCTGCTTCCTCAGACCCGGCAGAGGAAGCGGCAACACCACCAGCCGACCAACCCGAGCCCACAGCGGGCGAAGAACCCGAGGAAGACGAGCCCTTTCTTTTCGGACCAAAGGATTACACAAAATAATCAGCGCTTAACCGTCCTGCAGTTGCAGATGCATCATGGACGGACGGCATGAAAAGTGTGTTCCAAATCCGCTCAAACAGAATCTTCAACCCCTATAGAACGGGGAATAAGCAGGACAAGGGGCAGGATCGACGCTCCCTCTGTGTTCAGCAGAAGTTTTCCGCCATGGTCCAGCAGAATTTTATGGGCGATATTCAGAAAGAGACTGTTGCACCACGGTTTACCGGCAAAGACCGGATCAAATGGGTCTGAAAAGCTGTGATCGGCTTCCACTTTACCAATGCGAAGCTCCAGATAACCATCAGCATCATGCACTGAGACCGGCAACTGACTGCCCGGGGTGATGCGGAACAGAATCTCCTTGATAACCATAGCCAGGGCTTTTAACAAAAGGGATGGATCCAGTGGAACCATAAGCTGGGAGGTTTCCACATGGAACTCGGGAAAAATTTGCTTTCTGTTCCATTCCTCCTGATAGCCGGCAAGCATTTCACGTATAAATGTGTCAATTTTCACAAGCTCTTTCCGGGGTCGGACCAGCTTTGAAAATGTATCCATCTCCTGAAGCACCATTTCAATACGATCAATGAGTTCAAGCAACACGGAGAACTTTTTTTCGTCCATATCGCCACTGTCTGCCCGGGCAAGTCTTTTTATCAGTCCTCCTAAGGCGGTAAGTGGATTTCTCACCTCATGGGCCATGGCCTGAGCCAGTCGGACATAGGCAGCAACCCGTTCCGTATCAATCAGCCGGGCCTCAGTATTTTTCAGCCTGTCAACGGTAGTCGAATACTTCTCCCTCAACTCGCTCCACAGTCGGGCATTCTCGATAAGGGGAGCAATAATGGCGGCTATACTCTGAAACAGCTCAAGATCGCTCTGACTGTAGGCCCCGGGAATATTGCGGTCGAGGTAGATGAGTCCGTTGATCTGGTTGTGGAAAATAAGGGGAGCGCACATGGCAGACCTGATGCGCAAGGCAATGATGCTTTCTTCCTGCTTAAATGAATCAGAGCTGAGGGCGTCTTCCAGGAGCAGAGACTCGCCATTTTGAAACACCCTGTTGACAATACTTCGGCTTAAGGGCAATGGGGTGTTTTCCCCGGAATCACTGCAAAGGGGCTGAATCTCACCATCTTTGTCAAAGAGGGCAATGGAGCCATGATCCTGCTGAAAGTACTCCTTGAATCTGGCAAATATCTTATCGCCAAGACACATGACATCCTGACTGACGGGAAATTCCGTTGTGATATCATAGATCAACTCAAGGCGACGATGATCCAGTTCACGTGAAACAGCAGAACTGCCAAGTGCCTGAAGAACGATGGTATGTTCGGCGGCATGGTCTTCAGCAAAAGGCAGAAGCAGTCTGATCTTGCCCAGTTGAATAAAATCGCCGGGATGCAGAAAGGTCTTTTCAATGATCCGCGCCCCATTTACCCAAACGCCGTTGGCGCTGCTCAGGTCTTTAATCCACAGTTGATCCGATGTTATGTCGATCAGGGCATGACGGTGCGAAATTGTCTGGTCGTCCAGTATAAGATCGGCCTCCTTTCCCCTTCCGATCAGGCAAGGCATGCTGACCTGATGCTCCTTGCCGGCATCAATTTCTCGCAGGACAGTCAATTCATTTTTCCTTCTTCAGAAAACGCGCAGAAATAACGCTCGCCAGCGGAATTCACTCAAAGATTCCTTTTATCCGCTCCTGCCTCCGGAAGTTTTCCGTTTTTCAAGCCAATAGCTCTTCAGTTGTTCTCCCAGCGTGTCCGCAGCAGAGTGTACTCCTTTTTGCACTTCCGCATCCATATTAAGCGGCGTAAACTTCATCGAACCTGATGTCGGTGATGCCGCAGACACACCCGTTGCCATATCAACAGCCCGAACTGAAAAACTTGCACTGGTCAAAGTCTGCGTACGGCCATAATAGGTAAGGGGCATGGAACCGGTCTTCTGCACCTCAGCAAGCAGGAGAATATCGGCTTTCCCCGGGGGCACGAACTGCTGCACATCGTGCCATGAAAAAGGCACATCTCCCATCTGCATTTTCCTCGTCAATACAGGAATTTCAGCGGTGGAAAATGCCTTTAAGCCGGAATTGACAATGATTGATTCAAGATGAATACGCACAGCAGGCACCAGGGTTTCATCGCCAGAAACCAAGACAAGGACAACCGGCACTTCAGGCAAGGGAGGCGGCGGCAGTTTTGCTGTTTTCACGGCAGGCTCGGATGGCAGGTTCTCCTCAACCATTGTAGCCGGAGAATTGCCCTGCTCAAGAGGCACTTCTTCCGGTTCTTGAACAATCGGCCGGGAGGCTTCCCCAGCCGAACCGGCAACCTGCGCCTCCTCGGTATTTTCCGAACCAGTCGTCAAAGCGCCATTATCAGCTTCACTGACAAGCACTTCATCATCTCCCCCCTTATTGAACAGGGCATCCACTGTCCACATGGACAAAAGAATGGCCAGGATGATTCCTGCCACCATCCCAAAGGTTTTGGCTCTGCTGCTTTTAGGGGGAATGGGTGGAGGAACGGCACGCATCTGGGTAAGCTGTGTTTTTGCCAGAGGGGCCTCCATTTCAAGGTTATCAAGACAATTTCTGATTGCGGAAACCAGTTCAGCCGGGGACTGGAACCTGGCATCAATCTCCTTAGCCATCATTTTATCAACAAGGTCACATACGGACTGAGGGAGATCAGATTTCACCTGCTTGATCGGGGTAACCGGCTCAGTGAGGATCTTGGCAACAACGGCCAGTGGTGATTCGCCGCTCACGGCAGCTTCGCCGGTGAGCATTTTATAGAGCACCGCCCCGAGCGAGAAAATATCACTTCTGGCATCAAGGGTGGCACCCCTTGCCTGTTCCGGAGAAGAATATTCCGGAGTTCCCATGTAAAGGCCGGTACGCGTCAGTTGGGCCTCAGCATCCTGGAAATAGGCAATACCGAAATCAGTGACCTTTACTCTGCCTGCCGAGTCAATCATGATGTTAGAAGGCTTTAAATCCCGGTGAACAACACCTCGTGCCGCTGCCTCGCCCAGAGCGTCGGCAACCTGAATGGTTATGGCAAGGGCCTCGTCCAGAGGAATTTCCTTCCTCTCCTTCATGATCTCGCCCAGATCCGTCCCCCGCACATACTCCATGGCAAAATAATAAAGGCCCTGCTCTTCTCCATAGGAAAGAATATTAACTATATTCGGGTGACTGAGAGCGGCAACGACCCTTGCTTCCCTTTTGAAACGCTTGATGAATTCTTCGTCGTTTGAGAGCCTCTGCGACAAAAGCTTCAGAGCAATTTTTCTGTTTAGGGAAAGTTCATGGGCCTTGTACACAACCCCCATTCCGCCCCGACCGAGCTCCTTTTCAATTTTGAATCCACCAAGAGTGCTTCCAATGCCGATCTGTTGTGAATCAACCATGCCGTTAACCCCTTATTGTACCGATTTTTGTATATATTATCAGTTACCTGGCATTACCATGTCAATTCATAATTAAGGAGAGTGATGTTACAAAAAAGATAAACAACATCACCAGAAAAACTCCTTTACAGCTACAAAGACTTCCTGATAATATTCTGTAATACTTAATGATTTGCTACCGTTTCACCTTTCCTTTTTTGCAGCGTTAGATTCTTTCTTGTTGAAGAAAAAATTTATATCTTTCATTTGTAAGTGAACAAAGTTAAATAAAATAATATGTAACCATCAAGAATCTTATCCAGCTTTGCTGCGTTTTTTTACATTCAATATGATGAGGAGGCTCCAATTATGACAAAGTTACGCCCTGCATTTTTTCTGTGCTTTTTTTTCCTTTCCCTTTTTGCCCTGTCAGGGTGCGTTACCCCGGGGACGACAACCACCGTAACATCAGGCCAGGACAGCCCGACAATCGACCAGGCTGCCGCAGAGGCCTATAACGGTCCGAAAGCCAGAATTGCAGTCTCCCAGTTTAAAGACAAGACAGGACAGAACTGGTGGAACAGCGGCATTGGTGACGGCATGGCCGACCAGTTAACCACGGCTCTTTTCAACACTAATCGCTATATTGTTCTTGAGCGCCAGGCCCTGACTCATGTTCTCTCTGAGCAGGACCTGGGAGCTTCCGGCCGTGTTCGTGCAGACACTGCTGCCGCAATTGGGGAAATCGAAGGAGCTGAACTGCTTGTCGTTGCTTCGGTCACCGAATTTGACGGCGCTGCCTCCGGAAGCAGCGGAAGCCTCGGCGGAGGGGTCAGCGGTCTGGTCGGCGCTGTTTTAGGCGGCTTTAAAAAAGCCCACATGGCAATCGACCTGCGCATCATTGATGCCCGCACCTCCCGAATCCTTGCCGCAACCAGCGTTGAAGGAGAAGCCACGGACGTAAATCTTGGCGGCCTTCTTGGCGGTTATGGCAGTGCAGGGGCACTTTCCGGCAGTCTGTCGGGCTGGAAAAATACCCCTACAGAAAAAGCGCTGAGACAATGCATTAAAGAGGCCGTCAATTTCATCGTTACCAAAACTCCGCAAACCTATTACCACTACAACCAGTAAACCGAAACCGTCTACCGCGTCATCTCACCCCGGATTCCGGGGTGAGATTCTTCTCCCATTTCAGGATTATCTCTTCCACTCCTGCATCCGTCTTATGGAGTCTCAACCGTTGCCTGTCCGGCGCTTTTCACAGTAATCACCCCACCGTAGCTGCAGGTTAATGTTGAGGAGTCAGTTAAGGCAGGCTGATCGGCAATCAAGACGGTCGAAGCTCCTGGTGCCCAGGGTGAAGCTGTTGCCGGTATACATGGCGCTGGAGTGGGTGTATAGACCCCAAGTGCTGCAGTAGTGGCAGCTGAGGTGGCAGCAGCCACCGCCGGATTCGACTGGGTCGTACACATGGCAAAGGGCATGATGTTTTTCATGGGTGTGAAGTTCATGATGTTTGCATCCGGTACCGCGGTTAACACCTTGTTCTCCGGTGTCACAACAAGCGCGCTCGGCGCTGTCCCGAAACTGCATTGCAGCATTGCCCCCATACATACTTGCTTTGCCATTAATCTCTCCTTATTCTTTTAAACTGTTACAATCAAACCTTGATAAATTCGTAAAAAGCTCTGAAGCTGACCATCCGCCTGCGTAATATCAACAGGTTACAAGCGTGTCGGCGGCGGTTGAGAGGGTTTTGCGAAACCGTCAAACCTTGTAGAGATATTAAATGATGGTGCGCGGCAGATCACTCCCATCCATCTTTTTGACCGATATTTTGCCGCTCATTTCTGCGCCAATCACCACAATATCGGCCCCATTAAAAAAAGCGATGTCAACAGCAAGTTTTGAATCAGCATAAGGAGCAGGCACAGGAACAACTTTGCCGCCATCATACACAGACCAATCACCACCAATGGGTCGAAGTAAAATTGCAGGTTCGCCGTTATATCTTACTCGAACCTTTGCAGCCTCCACATTCACAGTAGATCCCCAGGGAATGACACTTTGATGATATTCCGTTACATTATTCTTAGTGTCAAGATCAAGGCCGAGCACCTGAAGTTTCTGCTCGCCTTCCTTCTCTCCCCAGAACAGCACTGCAACATGCAAAGCATCGTCAACACCCAGGGTAGCCCCGGCTGAAACAAAATCTCCCGTCCACTCTTTCAACAGCTTCACCTCTGCCTCTCCCTGTTTCGGGAGCACCAGGGCATTAAGGCTGATTAGACGATTATTTTTTCTTAAAAATGTTATAACCCTTGAACCATCGGAGCGGGCATGGTGCATCATCCACTCGGGACGTTCGCCACCAAGATTCACAGTCATTCCGGGCCGGGCAATTACATTGTCGGGCATCGGGATTATCTGGATAAACCGCATTGATGAATCCTTGCCGCCTGCTCCCCCTGTCCAGACAAGGACATCGCCTGGCGCACGAACGCCCCAGTCAGAACTTGGTTCGACATAAAGAGGAGGAATTATTTCCCCATCAGCAAAAGGCAGGTTGAACTGGCCCATCGGGGAAAGGCCCATGTTGATATCATCATGCACAAACTGGAGTGAATCATTTTCTATCCAGGCAATCCAATTACCGAAACTGGGCGCAGTATTGGGCGGCAGGGATATGTAAGGACGAGTCTGCAGTGCACCTTTACCAACCGATTTGACCATCTGCACTCCCCCGTCCACGTTCAGCTCAAACTGAGCCGCAACAACCTCCGGAAAACCTGAAGCAGTACTTACAAAAACGCCATTAACAGTCGCCCCCTGAACACTGTCGAGAAACAAATTATTTACAGAAAGCTTTTTAACCTCCACTTTGACAGCATTCGATTCAACAAGGTCCCTGCCGTCATTGAGTTCATAAACGGCTGAGATCAAATACTCTCCTACCTGCAGCTCTCCAATCGTTTCAAGGAGTGGCGTTGGAACAGTTATTACTTCATTGGCAGCAATTGTTTGAGTGGGAAGAATGGCACTCTCCATAAAACTGCTTCTGATAATATCATCAGAGCCGGTAGCGATATTTTTTACTCTGAATGCCGGCATTCCTCCGCCGCTGAGAGGCTGGATTATTTCCAACTCCTGCCCTCCGCTATTGACTAACTGCAATTGACAAAGTGGACTCTCTCCAACGAGAAGTTCCGTTTTACCTATCGATAAGCTCATTTTAAGTGGCATGTGGCCCCCCCATGCGCATGAAATTAAAAAACAAAAAAAAACAGTCAAAGCAGATAGAGTTAAAAAGAGGGTTTCAAACTTACATAAATGTTTCAAAGAGAGACAATCATTGTCTCCACCGTGGACAACAGGTAGATATTTCATTTTTTGATTTCCACCTCTTTTTCTCATTTGTATGTTGTAACTCGCAAATTTAAAGGCTGAACTCCAAAGTCATCCCTCAGGCAAGGACAGTGATAACGAGTACGCCATTCTCAGTTTGAACCGTTTGAGGAGCAACACCCTCTGTGGCTGTAAACAGCATGCTGTATGTCTCAGCAGTACCTCCGGCAGGTGTCCACTTGAATTCAGCTGTGCCATCACCGTTATCCGTCAGTACTGCACCGGCTGGAAGATTGTTGCACGTGATCGCAACAGCCAGTCCGCGCATGGCCTTGGCTCTCAAGTTGACTGTAATCTCCTGGCCTTCTTTAACCCTCTGCCATTTCAAAGGTTCCAGCATGGGAGGCAGTGCGGCATCTCCTGCACGCATCTGGGCGGACCTGCTGTCCCAGCCCTGAAATTGGGCAAGACACCGTGTGCAAAACTGCCCTTCACAGTCACGATAAGACATAAGACAGGTACCGTGACTTGGATTGCCCACAGGCCTGTCATTGGCAACAGCGGCGGTAACAGTATTTGTGTTGTCAACCAGCATACCGTGACAGTCATGCCACTCTGTACGAACACCACCAGCCGTCCTTGCTTGAGTGCCATCATGGCCCGGTGCATGAACCGAAAAAAGAACATGCCCCATTTCGTGGGTAGCATTCGCAGTGTAGCTGTATGAAAGCCCTGCAGCATTTGCAATACGCGCTGGGTAAGCATGAGCCCCATATACAACATATGCACCATGGTACATAGTAGCCAGCCCTGAAAACGCAAGGCTATAACCAGCCTCCCTGCCAAGATTTGAAACCATAACCGACTGAACAAATGTCATGCCGGGAAGATAACCGTTCTTGGCAACATGCCGCATAAAGCCGCCGAGAAGAAAGCCGTAACCGCCATAATAAAAAATCTTATGAATCCATCTTTTCCAGATTGCCCTGTTCGGGCCGGTAAGCATATTGGTGCCGGTGCTTGCATCAAAGGCAGCGGAAGTACGTGCCGGAAACAAAAAACCGTTGCTGACTGTAATACCGTCAGTATTGCCGGCTTCCCGGAAAAACAGATGATCAATCCGATTATTCGGAGGGCCAAAGGCAGCCCTTACTGCTGCAGGCAGGGCATAAGGGCCGGCGGCAGCAAATCCCACTTGTTTTAAATCATCCAAACCGCATGTAACCGCGGCATTCCATTCTGCCTGGGTGAGATTCTCGGTTGCGAAACCGGGGTCTTCCTCAAACTCACAGAAGGCACGGGCAAGAGCTGTTCGGAATCCGTCAAATTCGTCACCAACATCACCGCCACTTACAGTATTCATATCGTAATCAGGCAAGCCCACCCAGTTGTTGGCATTATTAACAGCCCGAAAACGTTTCATCCAATTTCGTCTATCATTGGCTCCAATGGCAGCATTATCAGCTCTGCCGTATCGTTGGTTCACCATGACACTATTTAAATTGGCCTGGGTCAACTGCTGCCGCACATACCTGCTTATTCGAATATTTCGCCATGTAACAAAAGTGCCGGTATCCACCCTGACAGCATTCATTCCCTTGCCGTCACTGCCGGGATCTGTTGAGGGACCTTCCGCAGTAGCCGGTCGCACATATGCCCTGATTCGGTACCGATCCCCTGCACACCTGGAAGGCATGAAAATTACACCTGCTTCACCAGAAGCATTGGTCAGGGTTTTCACAGCATGGGGATGCGTGTTTTCCCCGGAGGCCTCAACAGCTTTAAATGGAGGCGCAGGGTCAAGAACACGGGCAGGATTTCCTTCAGCATCAATACCTGCCGGCGGATTGCCATGAACCTTGCTGAAGCCGTCAACCTCTCCGAGTTTGAAGAGAATATTATTGACGTCACTGCCGTCCAGCGGATTACCACTTTTGCGCTTACCGCCACAGTCCTCATGGCAGTTGTTCGCCAGCGGGTTCTCATGGTTAATATTGTAATTTAACCATTTGCGACCAAAATATTTCGGCCCGCCACTCCTGGCAACGACTGGAGGACCTGCATGGGGCCGGGTGGGCGGGTTAGGATGTGTGGAGCTGTATCCTCCCTCCCGGAGAGGCGGCCTGTTCGGTTGGGTATTAAGTTGATTGGCCGTTGCATTAAAATCAGGGAGATCATATGGACGGAGTATTTGAAAATAAACCTGCACATCAGGGGCCGGCTCCCATTCGTCTTTTGATGGTTTTCTCTTTTCTACTTTTGCGACCAGAGGAATCTTGCCGAGAACCGGGTTCGCAGTGTAGGAAGCCCCTTCAAAATCATACTTCCGATCGTACATCTCCATGCCGTTTATGGACGAATCACGGTTGTGCGCAAAATTATCATGGTGAAGAAAACACCAGCCACCAGGAAGGCGTATCTTTGCAAAATGCCCCTGTGCCCTGTCAGCAGCGGCTGACGGTTCACCTTGTTCATCAGTGTCAACTGCTACAGGCAGTTCACCGCCAGCTCCGTGTGCTGCCGCGGCAAATTTCTGCACGACCCATTCTTTGAGTCTTTTCTTCAGTTCATCTTCTCCTGCGTTATCATTTCCTCCACCACAAAATTTTTGTAAGAAATAGTCCCAGATGAAATCGTATGCAGCCGCGTTGTCTGCAAAACGGGCAAGATACCTGTTACGGGCTGCAAGATCTCCAGGAGCGGGAGGACCTAAATAATTTGCAGGAAAACCCAGGGATGTCAGTTTTGTTGTCAGTCCGGCGGCAACCCTGTGATTAAGGGGCCAGTAGAATAAACCAAGCACCTGGAGACGTGCGAGTCGTCCGGCTTTGGTATTTATTCCCCAGGGAAAAAGATTTTCAATCTCCCCGAGTTTCAAGGATATCCGGTACTCCGGTTTAAGGACAAAGGTGTTGACAAACGGCTCTTTGCTGTCTGTAAAGTCCGGCGCAACGTGTCCCATGTCCTCAGCTGTTGTCGGACGAAACCTGTTTTTGGGAACTATGGTTTTGGTGGGCTCTTTGTCTCCATCCGGAACAGTGACCGTCTTATCGGTGTCATGTACCTCTTTGAGTTTCGGCTGAGTTTCCCCGGTGCCGGGAATATTGTCCACTTTCAGGCCAAAGAGGGACTGAAATTTCTCGATGGCCAGCTTGGTGTTCGCCCCCTTGATGCCGTCCACAGGCCCGGAGTAGAACCCGAGATTGTTGAGCCGCTGCTGCACACCGGAAATGCAATATTTTGTGTGTGCCTTCTCAAGAAGAGGATTCAGCCTGCCTATCTGCAGCTTCCAGTTGACCTGATCGTCACCCTTAATATCCTTGTCGTCGTCACCGCCTTCCGCTTTGAGGCGGATGGAGAGCGTTGCTTCAGTGCATGTTTTGGGGATTTCAGGATCTTTGCCGTCTTTCTTTACAAAACCCTTGTCGTCGGTCTTTCCCTTGTAGGTCTTCCCATCTTTGACAATGAGCTCAAATGATGCATCCTTGGCAGGAGAAAAATCAGACTTTAAAATACGCAACCGAAGACACAACTTCACCACCTTTGGGACTTTGTAGACTCCGGCTTTATCGATTGACTGCTTAAAGGGAGGAGGACCTTTGGCAG
The DNA here is from genome assembly GCA_020444175.1 of Desulfobulbaceae bacterium. Lineage (GTDB taxonomy): Bacteria > Desulfobacterota > Desulfobulbia > Desulfobulbales > SURF-16 > JAHLLM01. The sequence continues at coordinate 60,594 of JAHLLM010000011.1, forward strand.
GCAGTTCTATCTCGTCACCCTCCCACTGTTTGTCGCCTGTGAAAAGGACAAGGGGGTTACTGCGATCCCTTGAGTTCTGCAGTTCCTTATTACCGTCCCAGACAGTCTGCCATTTATAATACTTGTTCTCTTCGGCGATCTTGACTATATGATCACACTTTTCGGTCTTATATTTCCTGGCCAAGTCCCAACCTCCTAACCCAGACAAGCTGAATTCTGTTTAAAGGCCCCGGATCAATCCTTTCATCGAGACAGTCATTCATGTACGATTCTTCCAGTTTGAAACAACAACCACTGTTAAAAGGCCCGGCAGTTACTGATGTTGCTGCGAGCTAATGCGGGTCTTCATTTTCTCCATACGTAAGTGGCCAAGATGTTTTTCGTTTTTCTTGCGCTACTGCTTGGCAACCTCTTCCTCGTGAATCCGGGGGAAAGTCACCTCACACTCTCCTCCTTCAGGGAGCCTCTCGACCTTGGCCTTGCCTTCCTTATCAAGCCGTCCTGTTATTATTTTTCCATCAGGCAGTTTTACCTTATAGGTCTCGTTTGGAACTGCATTTCCATCGGGATCTTTCAGTTCAATCGCAAGCCAATGAGTTTCTTGGGAAGTATCGTCTTCCTCAGGAGAGGTTGATTTCTTTTCAGTTGTGCTGGATTCTGCAGTTGTGCTGGATTCCTTGGACTCAGTCTGTATGCCGGGATCGGCAACATCGGCATCAATGGCTTCCACAGGGGGTTCCGGTGAGTCTGCGGTGCAAACTGTTCCACTTTGGGGACTCGGCATACTATACTCCTCATTTGAACAAATATATTGTGTTAGATTAATTGTAACTATTCAGCTGCACCTCATCTTTGAACGATCAGGCCTGCTCACATAGACGGGCTTTCGAGACCTCGCTGAATAAATACGATTAATTCAACTTGATCATTGACCCCTTGACTTCAACTATCCCGCTACTGTTAATAGTTATTCCACTGTTATCAATGGCAATGGAAGATCCTCCCACCTTCAGGGTAATATTACTTCCTGCTTCAAGGACGAGTTTCCCGCCTGACTTAACATAATAATCGCCACCAACTGTCTCGGAATGATTGCCGCCAAACTCTTCAGCAACATCACCACCGACAGTAACAGAAGACTTATCGCCGATCATCAGGGCCTGTTTGCCGGCAATCGTCAGATGGCGGTCACCGCCAATTTCTTCCTTATGATTGACATCAACTAACTCATGACGATCATTCTTTATATGTTCTTTTTTGTCGTTTTCAACGACAAGATTGCAGTCATTGCCTATAGTCTCGAAACGATCACTCTTAATGCGGATATCAAGATTTCTTTCTCCATGAATGAAAATCTGCTCTTTTCCTGACTTGTCCTCAAAGCGAATCTCGTTAAAACCTCCGCCGTCGGGCGAACTGTTCGACTTAAAAGTACTCTTGGTCTTTTCATCCGGCAACTTATAGGGAGGCCGGTTCACGCCATGATAGACCTGACCGGTGATAATCGGCCTGTCCGGGTTGCCTTCTATGAATTCAACGACAACTTCATGTCCGATCCGGGGCAGAAACAGAGCCCCCCATCCGTTACCGGCCATTGACTGACTGACGCGGAGCCAGCAGGAACTGTCCTCATTAAATTCCCCCTCACGATCCCAGTGGAATTGAACCTTGACCCGGCCATAATCATCGGTGTGAATCTCTTCACCCGAAGGCCCGACGACAAATGCAGTCTGTACTCCTTCCACAACGGGTCTTCTCGTCCTTCGCATCGGTCTGAAAGGTACCTCGTGGGGAATACATTCGAAATGATTTATATAGGCCTTTTCTTTTCCGGCAGCAGTTGCCCCTGTAAAATAGGTCGCTGCCTGATCAGCCTCATGCCGTACACGGGTCAGTAAATATTCTTTACTGTTCCAATCATCCCGGCTCGTGTTCTCAAGCTTGAAACGAAAGCCGCTTACAAAGGCCCGGCAATCACTTGAACCGCTCAGGGTGGTGATACGGGCTTCCTCTTCTTCCATGCGGAGAGTTGACAGATTATCCCCTTCACTTCGAGTAACGTACTCTCCCGGATAATCATATTTTTCCCGTTCTCCCGGACCAAGGGGATGCGTGGTATCGGATGTTACTTTCAGGTCCGTGTTCGGTATTTCGTAGTTATAATCATTTAAGGAAAATTTACCCGCCTGAATCTCTTTTACCATCTTCAGACTGCTGATCTGATCCTCATCGCCGAAGTAGTCCCCGCCACTTAACTTGAAATTGGCAATTTCCTGCCCTTGACATGGTGCATGTATTCCCGGATGGTCAGCAAGCACCATGGTATGTTTATCGTCCTCATGTTCAAAAAAATAGAAAATACCTTCTTCTTCCAGAAGCCGCGACACAAAGTTGAAATCACTTTCCCTGTACTGGACGGTGTACTCCCTCTCCTCATGCTGCCCTTGCAGATTCATCCTGAAATCTGTAAAGCCTTTATCTTCAAATACCTTCTGGACAATATCAGGCACTGTAAGCTTCTGAAATATGCGTGAGTCTGAAGTCCTGGTCAGAAGCCAGGTCCAGGGCACCATGGTGGCGGAATAATAAGAAGATTGAAGTTCACTCCCCGATTCGGGGTTTCCGTGTTCCTGGCTGAAGCGTGAGATTATTCCGTTAAAATAGCGTATGCTGCCGTCTGCCAGGAAGACGGAAACAGTGACGTTCTTGCCGACAATATCTTCAAGGGAAATGCTCTGCTGTTCGGAAAACAAATCAATGTCAAAATGAAAAAGTTCAGACAGAGCTTCCTGCCCACGAAACCGGGCCAGTAACAATACATCCTTGCCAAGAGGGGTATCTATAGAAAGTAGTTTGTTTTCCTGGGTTAACATAACATCCCCTGTTTTAAGGTGAGGAAAAACAAAATTGAACAAAAAAGCGAAAGCAATGGAGCTGAAAAGAACATAACTATTTGATACCAAGGGAAATCCATTGTTGTCAATAAATAAAAATAAGCGACCGGGAAGCTCTCTAGTTATGTCGCCGGGAAACTACATTTTGACACCATCTGGGGCACGGCGGAATAGTTCCTTTGTTCAACTTCCTGGTTATGTTATCATGAAGCGGAGTCAATTTTTTCTCTTCAAAACGCAGCCTAAGGAGTGCAATCCTCGTGACTGTAACAACTCGTACTTATACCCTGCCAATCCTTCCCTTAAAAAATTCGGTTGTCTTTCCCTTTGTAGCCATGCCCATTTCCATAAACCGCCCGGCTTCGGTTGCAGCAGTTGAAGAAGCACTTTCCAGTGACTCAAAAATGCTTGCGGTTTTTGCTCAGAACGATGCAACCATCGAAAAACCGAAAATAAAGGATCTCTATCCGGTTGGCTCATCAGCGATTGTCAAGCTTATATCCAGATCTGACTCCATGATCCAGATTATCATCCAGGCCATTGAGCGGGTTGAAGTTACCGAATACGAACCACATGCAGCTTTTCTGAAAGCGCGTATCAAAACTCTTCCCATGCCCCATGAGGAAGGCGTTGAGGTGGAAGCACTGCAGCGGGAGATCATGGACCTTACCGGCAGATATTTTGCTCTGGGCCATCCGGAGGTACAACTGAACTTCCCTCAGTTCGTTTCCCCGGGCGAGGATTTCATGCAGCTTGTCTATCCCCTGGGCCAACTCATCGGACTTAATGTTGAAAAAGCCCAGATGCTCTTAGAAGCACCCACCCCAATCACGGCAATGCAGATTATTCGCGGCCATCTGGACCATGAAATTCAGATACTTGAACTCCGCAAAAAAATTGCTGATGACACCCAATCCCAGATGGGAAAGGAACAGCGGGAGTATGTTCTTCGCAAGCAAATGCAGGAAATACAGAAAGAATTGGGGGAAAAGAATCCAGCAGAAGCCGAACATGCTGAATTACGTGAAAAACTGGAAAAAGCTGAGCTGCCGGATGACATCGATGAAGAGGTAAAGCGGGAACTATCGCGCCTTGAACAGATTCCGACCATCTCACCCGAGTATCAGGTGGCCCGATCGCATCTGGACCTCGTTCTCGAACTGCCGTGGAATACCTTCACAACTGACAATCTCAACCTTACAAATGCCAGACAGGTGCTCGATGACGATCATTACAGCCTGAAAGAGGTCAAGGAACGAATTATCGAGCAGTTGGCGGTGATGAAACTGAACCCGGAAGCCAAGGCTCCGATTTTATGTTTTGTTGGTCCCCCGGGGGTTGGCAAGACCTCGCTTGGCCAGTCCATTGCACGGGCCCTGGGCAGAGAATTTGAACGTTTCAGCCTTGGAGGTATGTCCGACGAAGCAGAACTGCGGGGGCATCGCCGCACCTATATCGGAGCCATGCCGGGCCGCATCATGCAGGCCCTGCGACGGGCCGGAACGCGAAACCCCTTGGTCATGCTTGATGAAATCGACAAGCTTGGCCGGGATTTCCGCGGTGATCCTGCTGCCGCATTAATGGAAATTCTTGATCCGGCCCAGAATTGCGCCTTTAGAGATAATTACCTTGACCTGCCTTTTGATCTTTCCAGGGTCTTTTTTATCGTAACGGCAAACACCCTGGATACTGTTCCTAAACCGCTCCTGGATCGCATGGAGCAACTGCGTCTTCCCGGATATAGCGATGAAGAAAAGATGAAAATTGCCCAGCTTCACCTCTTTCCGAGGCAAAGGGCGGAAGCAGGACTGGCCGAGGAGCAGTTTATCGTCCCGGATGACACGCTGGCAAGGGTAATCAGGCGCTATACTCGAGAGGCAGGTGTCCGTGAACTGGAGAGAATGCTCGGCAAACTGGCCCGCAAGGTGGCCATTCGTTTTGCCGAAGACCAAACAGAACCCGTAACGGTTCAGTGTGACGATCTGCCCGACATGCTGGGACCGGAACGTTTTTTTGTTGAAAAACTGCGCAAGAAACTGCCTCCCGGGGTAGCCACCGGTCTGGCCTGGACAGAGGCCGGCGGTGATGTGCTTTATATCGAAGCGCTTCTGCTGCCGGAAGGAGACAAACTGACACTGACCGGCCACCTTGGCGACGTCATGAAGGAATCGGCCATGGCTGCCAACAGCTACGTGCTCTCCCACGAGGAAATCATCGGTTCCGGGAAACCCAAGGGAGTTGTCCATCTCCATGTGCCGGCAGGTGCCATTCCAAAGGACGGCCCCTCGGCCGGAGTAACAATGGCTGTGGCCCTGGCCTCCCTCTACAGCGGGCTTCCTGCCAGAAGCGACACGGCAATGACCGGAGAGATTACCTTAAGCGGATTGGTCCTGCCGGTCGGCGGCGTTAAAGAAAAACTTCTTGCAGCCCGCCGGGCCAGTATTTACAGAGTAATCCTGCCGGGAGAAAACAAAAAAGACATACGGGACTTGCCTGATAACGTTCTGGAAGAAATGGAATTTATTTTTGCAGACAGTATCGAAGATGTGCTCCAGGCCGCTATCCCCGGATTATCCTATAACTGATTAAACGCCTGCTTTTCCAAAATTTTCAGAGAGGGATGGTCAGCTTCGGGAATCTTTTGCCACTTCTTCACTTTTGACGGTTTCGCACAAAACCGCTCAACCGCCGCCGGAGAGCGGGGAACGTGTTGATATTACGTTGGCGGATGGTCAGTTTCTGGACTACTTGAGACTTTTTCTTTTTTCAGCCTGTCGAAATACACACCTGGTGACGAATCCGGTATGACATGGGCATGAACGGTTTTCTGGTAGAATTTTGTTAACTCGACATCGCCGATAATGGCATAAGCATAACCATTTGCAGCCATGGCCTGCAGGCATTGAAGCAGCAAGGCTGTGCCAATGCCTTTGCCGCGAAAATCTTCAACCACTCCGATGGGACCAAAAAAATTCTTCATACTGCTGTCATAGCAGGCAAAACCCACGGGCTTCCTGCTTTTAGTGGCAAGAAAACAGGAAGCAGGATGGTTTGTAAAAGCAACGTCACATTCGCTGGCCCACAGTTTGCCAAAGGTTTCCTGTACCCATTTCACTACCTGGTGCTTGTCGCAGGCCATGGCTCTGCGAATGACCACGCCTTCTTTTTTCAGTTGGGCAAACCTGGGTCGCTCATCCGGAAGACCATAAAGTTTGACAATAAGATCGGGCATGGGATTTCAGCTCCATGGCCCGTTTAATTGCGCGGCAGGTTCGGCGATAGACTGAAATCGGCCAAGACGCACCGTGTCCTGATTCAGAAATGACAGAAGAGGCATCAGTCCTTTATCCATGATTCGTTCGGCTGCCCGCTCACTCAGCATTGCTTCAGCGCACGGCTTCAGGCGGGATTCGCCGTCTTCTTTATAGACATGGAGTGGCAGATAATCGATTTCCAGGATACTGCCCGGTCGCATCTGCCAGCCCTGCATACTGAACGTCTGGCCGAGAAGAACCATGACAGCCAGACAGGGATTTCCCCAAAGGTAGTTTGCATGCACAGGCGCTTCGGGCATTTCCTCAAAGTTAAATGTACTCAAAGGCTCTGTAGAAGCCCCGTAGGGTAAACGCAGCAGTATACGGGGCAATATGAGACCAAGATGAGCGGCTTCAGGGATGTGCCGCAGGGCCTGCCAGCGCTTTTCCATTTCCTGATTTTCATCAGGCTTCCACTCATCAGGATCAGGAGTCTTGGCAAGAGAATGTTGGCATAAAAATCTGTCTCCCGCCGCAGCCACAAAAGGGACTCCGGCCGCTTTGACAATTTTTGCCATGCGACCAAGCAGTTCCATGTCCTGATTTTCTTTTTCAAAGGTGTAATTTCCTGCCACAACAGCCCAGGGCAGGCCCCCCACCATTCCCACGGTCTGCTCGACCAGGAGTTTATAGAGAGATGTGCCACGCAGATCATCAGTTGAAAAAAGGTCTGCCGCAATCTCCGATTTTGTAACATCGAATAAAAAAACGTGAAGCAGTCTGTCGGTCTCAAGCCGTGAAACAAGAAAAGAGAGTCCTTTCCATGCTGCCTCAAGGGCCTGGAAATCTTTATGATGCAGGATCATCCGCATCAGCTCACTTGCCGCCTCATCCACAGCATCGATCATTTCTTCCTGCTTCGGATGTGGTCGTGCAACAAGATGAGGCCTGACGATATCTTGCAGAAAAGAATCCCATTCAGTCCGGGCCTCTCCGGAAGTTGACTTCTGCGGCTCAGGTTGGCTTTGCTCTATTATTTGGTCAAGGAGGTTTCCGGTTGTTTTTTCGACACCGGCTACCTCAGGAAAATCGATCTCTTTTTCGACTTTGCCGCCAGACTGTACTTTGGCGGCAAAGGCATCAAATGCGGCGAAATCATAAAGACTCTTTCTGGTGTCCCGAAGTGCCTGAAAAACTTCAAGCTGGTAATAGAGCGAGTCCGGATGGAAATCGTCCAGCTCGGAAATGCGGATAGAAATAGGAGGAGCGTTTTCCCCTAAAAGAGGCAATTCCAGTTCAACCTCCAGCCGGTCAAGCACCTCTTCAATGGTATCGCGGTCCACCTGAATGGGCTTGAGTCCGCTCAGGGCGAGGGCTGATTTATTCTGGCCGCGGCTCGACTTGCCGCTGAAATCCCCCATGAACAGCATTCGGAAAGGTCTCTCGGATTCAGGGACAGCATGCCTTTCTTCCATGGCAGCGACAAGATTAAAATCAAGTTCGCCGAATGAGATAGGCTTGGACATGGTATTGACCTCCCGGCTTTTTTTATGGAAATATAATTGTATCTATTCAGCGAGGGCTCGAAATGGGCCTCAACTCAAGGCCGTAATTATTCAAATCTAAGGTGCAGCTGAATGGTTACATTTCTCTTTTAAATAAGCCTAGTTAGTTCAATGCATCATGTCAACAGGAATGATCTGCAGGATTTCATGGACAGGATGGTACGGGATGAGGCATATGAGTGGACACCCTGCTACCGACCGACGATTCTATTTCCACGGCGGTCCCTGCCGGAACGTCTATCATCTTTGGTGGAAAGGGTGACATGCACTCCTTCATTCACACTGCGCCGACGGTCAAGCAGCTTTTTTCTGCGCTCCTGGAAATGGTCCGCAACTCCCCGAAATTCAGGATTCTGTCTCCTGTCCAGACGGGTTCTCTTCTCTTGCTGATGCGACAGGTTGACAATCACAGCTCTGTTTTCCCGGCGACGTCGGTCACCTGTATTCTTCCGCCGATCTCTTTTGGAATTTCTGGCTATGCGGAGAAGTTCACGAACTTTGCGCAGAATAGGGCTTGGATCAGTATTTGGATGATTTTGCGTGGGCGGTTTGCCAATAAAAATATCGAGCATAGCAACCTCCATTTCTGGGGAAATATGCATCCAGTCATAACTGCCACTGAAAACATTCCTCACGATTAATCAAATGCTTATATATTTATTGACGAAATTTTATCCCGAAAAGTTCCATTCCGAGTGCCGAAATGACGGTTGACCAGTGTCTGTCCAGAAATGAAGATTTTTGTTCGAGATCAAGGACTGCGAGAAAAATTACCGGATGCATCTATTTGATACCTCGGTGTCTCGCCGAGGCTCGCTTACCTGAGGATATTTTTTTTGACCAAGACGCAGATATTGAGGAAAAAGACCATTTATGAAAAGACACGGACTAATGGTAAAAAGAAGATGAACAGTATGCGGCAAACAATGATAAAGAAGGGATGGTGCAAAAATTGGCCAGCAAAATACTTTGCCCTTCTAACAAGTTAAGAGAGTTGTGTTTTTGATTTGTTCGGTCAGGAACAGTATTTTTTTGCAATGGGACGCGAAAAAATACTGTTCCCCGGTTGTTTGTTGGAAAATATGCATGGCCTTACAGAGCTGCTACCCGGCATACAGCTTATCGAGAGATTCAGCCAGATTGCTGCTTGTTTTCTCAAATTCAGCAACGATACTTTCTGCCTTTTCAGCATCTTTCTCTACATTCATAGCTTGAACCACGTCCCGGGCAAGACTGTGCACCTTTTCATGCAGGGCGTCGACATTCTGGAAAGTGGGGTCACCACGCAAAGCAAGTCCTTCTTCACTCTGCATCCATTTGCCGAAGTCACATTGGGTATGCGGTGTTACATCATCAGGCGCCATATTACCGCCGAACATGACTCCCTCAAGCCGGGCACGCCAGCCGAAATGGGCAGCTTTGACTGCGGCAATATCAAATCTCTCAGCGCCAATGTTGAAATGAGAAAGATCATTTTTCAATTGTTCAGCTGCCTGGAAAATCCTGTCGCTGTAAACCTTTGACTCAGCACTTGCAGACCTGTTTTTCTGGGCACCGTCATTTACCTTCTGAATATTGCTGGCCACTTCTTCTACTCCAAGGGAGGCTTCTTTTACGGCCCGCACAACATCCTGTTCAATCCTATCGGTAAACACCTTGATTTTTGAAGAGACATCTCCGGCATGTTCTGCGGCTCCGGCAACGGTGCGGGCAATTTCAGCCACGGTTGCGGTCTGCTCCTCTACAGCTGCGGCAATGGTGGTATTTATTTCATCCACCTGCCGATTAATACCGTAGGTTTCATTAATAGCTGTTTCAACAGACTTGGTATTTGTCTGCATCTCATGAATCTGTCTGAAAATATCGCTTGTGGCCTCTGCCGTCTGTTTGGCCAGTTCCTTTACTTCACTGGCCACAACGGCAAATCCCTTGCCGGCCTCGCCTGCGCGGGCCGCCTCTATTGTGGCATTTAAAGCGAGCAGTTTTGTCTGATCCGTAATTTCCGTTATGATATTTATAACATTACTTATTTCCGTGGCAGTTAAACTGAGAGCCTCCATTTTCACCTTGGACGTCTCGTTATTCTCAAGCACCCTGCCGGCAAGCCCTTGAGCGAGCTGGCAATGCTGCGCTACCTCCTGAAATGATGCGGTCAACTCTTCAGTAGCCGTTGCCATTGACTGGATATTTGTCGCCATCTCAGAGCTGCTTTCATCGATATCCTGCGCATCAGTCGCTATCATTTCAGTTGTATCAGACACGTTCCTGATATTAACGGATATCTCCTCAGAAGCAGATGCGACAAGACTCGCCTGATCGGCCATGTCTGCCGAGGTATTTGCCACTGCATCTGCTCCTTCATGCAACTTATGCGAAGCATAGATCAAAAATGTACTGCTATGTTTTACATCCCGCAGAGTTCCGGTGATTTCCCCGGTCATGGAGTTAAGAGATGCTGAAAGCTGGCCCACTTCATCCCGGCAGCCAATGGGCAATAAATTTGAAAAATCTCCTTTGCCGAGCTTTGCGGCAAATTCATTGCAGTTCGCAATCGGCGCAGAAAACAGCTTGGTAAAATACAAGAGGCCAATAAAAGTTATGAAGGAAACCACCCCTGCTGCTGCAAGGATTTTAACAAACAAACTTCTTGTTGTGGCTTGAATCTGTTCTTTTCTTACTGCTATCATGGCATCTATATCATCGAGATAAATGCCGGTACCGATAACCCAGTCCATCGGCTCAAATAGACGCACATATGAGAGTTTGGGCTGCTCTTCCGTTGAGCCCTGTGTGTTTGGCTTCGGCCACAAATAATTAACAAACCCTTTTTTATCAGTACGACAGGTAGCTGCAAACGCATTAAAAAGATTCTCCTTCTTTCCATTTGCGCAATTATATTTCGGGTTATCCAGAACCTGACCGTCCAGGGCTGGAGCAATTGGGTGCATAACCATTCTGGGAACAGGTTGAGCCATATCATTTATCCAGAAATACCCATTCCCCTGATCGTAACGCATCTTGGAAATATCTCGTTTACTTTTTTCAAGGGCATCACTTAAAGCATCATCAACATAGATACCTGTGCCGATAATCCAGTCCCATCCCTGCACCAGCCGTACATAGGAAAGTTTTTTACTATCCTCGGTCAACCCTGCAGAAGTGGGTTTAGGCCACATATAATCAACAAAACCTTCACCCCTGAGACGGCAGACATCGACAAATGCCTTAAACAGGTTTTCTTTTTGGCCTAAGGCACAGTTATATTTGGAAGCATCCATAACAGTGCCGTCAAGGGCCGGAACTGTGGGATGCATAATCATCTTTGGAAAGGGAGATCCTGTATCATTAACCCAGACATAGCCCTTGCCGTTGCTGTAACGGAGTTGTTTAATCTGTTCAAGTGCTGATTCTTTTGCCTCGGAATCGCTTAATTCCCCTGAATCAATTTTGGAATGTGCATCTATTATGATTTTCTCTGCAATGTCGATTATATTCTTGAGTTGCGCTCCATATCTGGCTTCCAGGTACTCATTATCCGTGGCTGCATTGTAGTTGGATTCAAGGGTGGTATAGGCAACATCAACATAATTTTTCAAGTTTGACTTGACCCTGGCGACTTGTGCCTCCCGAAAGCTCAGAATTTCCTTTTCACCATTTTTTTTCATTGTGAAAAAAACAGTGACCAAGATGCATACCACAGTGAGTACAAGGATTAGATTTGTGAAAACGAGAAGCTTCCATCGAATTTTCAAGTCACACACCTTCATACTTTTTTACTCCTTTCTCAAATAAAATTCGCAAATTTGAAACAACGTAAAATCTCTTTATCTGCTCCTCACTGCAATGGAGACACCCTCTCCCTCATAGAAAATGGAGGAAAAAGCCCAACCCTAACAACCCAAAACCAATTAACGACAAAAAAACTCCACAAAAAAAACAGAGATAAAAAAAGAACATAACATACTAAAATAAAAGATAAATATATTTCATAAATTAAAGAAAACAAGAGATGCTTTACTCTAATAATGCATGAAGAGTCTGCCAGAAGTCAACTAATAACTGTTCTTGATGTTAATCGCCGAACACTCTCAGATCTGTTTTACTATAACATGCCTAACTTATAGTTTTTTTTCCAAAACAAATATTAAAAACACAACCAGAGCCTAACTGACTAAAAAAGCAAAAAACAGCACTATACTCCCACCCCATTCTTTTATGTGAAAATCACAATTTATACATAAAATTACAATCCCCGGCATTTGATCCAGCTACGAAATCCTTTATAAGTTTTTAAATAATAGCTCGAAAGCTATGGATTATTGATATAACGACGTGAAACAAATTGAAAATGAAATGCCGTATTTGATGTACGACATGGCATTTCTTTCTGAAAAAACGGAATAAAATGATCTGGAATATCTAAAAGGTCCTGCGCAGATACCCCCCCTGTCCATTTGTAAAGTAAGGGGCAGGTATAGATCTGCCGTCTATGGTACCGGGATGGGTGGCATCCACATATTTGTCGTGACCATGACAGTTATCGCAGGCTATTGGCATTTTCTTATTGCCGACAACTTCGTGGCAGCCGCACCCAGGCACCTGGGTTGTTCTGTAGGGATTATCAGCGGCAAGGCCGCCACCGTGATGGGTTGTTCTCCAGACATTTATAAGACCTGTATTGACACTGCCACCGGCTTCGTAATCATCCTTATGACATTGACGGCATTGATTTCCCCGGGCTGAACCGTCCTTGCCGGAATCGATGGTGACTCCGAGGGATTCACCGTTAATGGAACGCCGGATAAGATAGGCATTGGGGGAACCGTGGGGCTCGTGGCAGTCGAGGCAGGAAAGGACATAGCCCGGCAAAACGCCATAGGGAGAACGGGAAACCACATCCACGGTGGCATTATTGGAACCGTGTTTGTCACCGGCGCCGCTCAGGTCGCCTCCAGAAGCAGACCAGTCGATAGCAACGATATTTCTCGACAAGGTTGTACTGTAAACTTGTTGGTTGTGACAATCGAGACAAAAGGTGTTGTAATCCGGAGTGAGAGAACCGTCATCCTGGGAAGACGACACGGCGTCCGGTTCATAGGTCGAGGATGAACCAAAATAAAATGGGGCCTGATAGATGGCGCTGTAATCGCTCATCTGCTCGTCAACATCGTCTCCCCACTGGTCAGAATGCTCTGTGGGCCTCGAGATGCAGGCATATGAAGCGTCGCGCTTGTTTTCCTTATTTCGCCTGGCCAGATGAGGGTTGTGGCAGGCAGAACAGGGATCCGAATTATCGGTAAAAAAATCGAATTCGGTTCTGGCAAAATCCCAGATGTCATAAAGATTATGATAGGAACCATCTATTTCTCCCGGCTGATTAAAGGCATCCATAATGCTTGTGGGGCCACCGGAAGCCCCTCCAAAGGTTTTTGCATAATCGTAATTCACCATGGCTCCTCCTTGCTGCAGGGAACCTGATGTACTGTGACAATAAAAGCAAAATACATCGGCCTGATTATAAGGTTTTGTAATAGCCGCCGTATCAAAGGTCTTGGAAAAAAGATTGAATGGGGAGGCACCGCCATTAACAGGAGCCTGTTCTATGCCATCGATGCTTGCGTGTTGCTCGTGACAATGTGTACAATTTCCTTGGGAGTAGCCAAGCAGGCCGAGGTCAGTCCGATAAACGCCATAACTGGCATCACCGTGGGCGGATATGGTATATTTACCAGCCTGCACAGACTCTACCCCTGAACAATTCATCAAAAACATTGCTACTGCCAACCATTTTGCTTTTACCGAGCTAACCATTATGTCTTCACCACCAAACTCAGGTTGTCGTTTTCCACAGCAACAGGATAATCAAGTTCCACTTCTTGCTTTAAAAGATTATCCTTACCGGTTCCCTGAACCATGCACTGCAGCCTGTCGACACTTGATCGAAGCTGCTCATCTCGCTGACTGAGAAGCATTGCCGCCGATGCAGACTGATCTGCGTTCGCAGCAGTCTGTTGTGTCACTTTATCTATATCCCTTACTGCTTCATTTAGTTGATCAATACCACGGGCCTGCTCTTCTGAAGCTGCAGCAATTTCACCCACCAGAGTGCCTATTACTTCAGAAATTTCGATATTTTGGCCGAATGCTTCACGGGTTGAAGCAGTCAGCTCATTTCCGGCCCGTACGGACTGAATTATTTCTTCAATCAGGCCACTGGTATTTTTGGCCGCACTCGTTGACCTGAGGGCCAGATTTCTCACTTCCTCTGCGACAACGGCAAAACCGGCTCCCGCTTCTCCAGCCCGAGCGGCTTCCACGGCGGCATTTAAGGCCAGCAAATTGGTCTGAAAGGCTATTTCGTCAATTGTTTTATTGATTTTCCTCGTTTCCTCGCTTAATTTCGTAATTTCTTCAATGGCCGCAGCCATGTGATTCATGTGCTGATCCACAAGCCCGATGACTTTCCTGGCCTCTTTCGCCTTGTCTTTTGCCTGGCCGGCGTTGTCAGCATTTTGCCTCGTCATTGAGGATATTTCCTCAAGGGAAGCTGAGATTTCTTCAATGGAGGCAGCCTGTTCAGAGGCCCCTTCTGCAAGTTCACGACTGCATATACTGACCTGATGAGAAACAGTTGCAATTTCGTCAGCACTGTCGCCAAGTTCCCCAATAGCCTGACCAAGTGATATATTTACTTCGCGTCTCACCACCAAGGCAGAACCAATTCCAAGAAATACTGCAACAAGGGAAACGATTGCTATCAAAGTCAGATTCGAATCGATTCGGTTAGTAAGCAGAAGCGTTGCCGTTTGTGACTTTTGGCCGATATGGCTCCTCATCTTCTCAAGAACCTCCTCCACACCATTCAGTGCTACTCCTGTCTCCACTTGGAAAATGTCCAGGGCCTTCTGTTGCAATTTGACCTTATTGTCCACCCAGATCATGGTCTGCTTGTAGAGAGTAGAAAGGTGATTAAGTTCGGGCAGGGTTTTATTCTGGTAGATTGCCAGGGCGCTCAGCATATCATTGTTGTTCATGGCAGCGACTATATCTTGGGCGGATTGATGCAAGCGCATATGGGGTTCCTCCCAGCCACTCAACAAAGCTTGCAATTCTGTATCATCAGTCTGGTAAGAATGATACCAGCGTCCGAATGCACACTGCTGGGGGTCAAGTCCGCCGGTAAACTTTGTGTTGCTCAGCAGGGAATTGCTTAAATCCTTGAGCCATACGAGATGATCTATCCAGCGCTCGGCAAGAAGTGAATCTATAGAAACATCAAAGGCAACATATGTATCACCGATGGCGATTGCCGATTCATGAAGTCGCTGATGTGGACCTTTGACCTCTTCGAGAAAGGCGGCAAGCTCACTGTCTTCAGATGCCATTTCCCTGCCTGCCTCGCCATAAAGCATCTTGCCAAAGGCACATTTGTGGTCATTCGTTTGCACCTGTATAGAATCCACCTCGTTGAGCAGAAAAAGAGAACTCAACTCCGCCATCCACTTCAGATGTTCGATTTCCTTGATCAGGACAAAAGCATTGTGATCATTATCTTGCCCCACTTCATGGCTCAACTCGTCAATCTGAAGCAAACCAAGGTAGCAGACAGTGGAAATAATCAAAATAATTCCAATCGCCCCGCCAAAACCCATGGCAATTTTCGTCCCGACTTTACATTTTTTCAGAGTTAACATATGCCCTCCCTCAAAAGCACCAACCTGAATTATTACTGTAATATCTTATATATACACAAAACCACCTTTGTATCTTTCGCATCATTATTAAAATTTATTGAAACAGTGAAAAAAATTACTCCACCCTGATGTGGACTCGTACCGATCTTCTCCCATCGCCGATTTGAACATCTTCAACCAGATCCAGATCATGAAGAGAACTATACTCTCCTCCTGTTAATTGCCCTGCAGCTCCAGAAGACCCTTTTGGTAACTTCTGTTTGTCAAATTGCAAGTCATCAAGCATATGCTTAATCATAATTTCAAAGCGCGACTGATCTTCCATTTTCTTGATATGCATTATGAGTTTATGCATGTGTGAATTTTCGCAACCAGCTTCAATAACGCTGGTCAGCAATTCACGGACAACGACCTGAAATTCAAGGATAGAAGATTTGACACCAAGCCGATTAATATAGGAGGAAACATCCATAACAATTGGCTCGACAAGAGATTTACGACAGTAAAATTCATAGGCAATTCCACAATCAATTACTCTCACTCGAAACACGATGTAAGCCTCCACTGTCACCCCCGTATTGCCCCTTTGGCCCAAAACCAATCGACAGACTCATTTTTCTTTATTCAAAATGTGAGCCAACAAATCACAAAAAAAATTACTTCGGAATATCGGTTAGTTAGCGAATCGTCATTCCACTGCCGGCAGGCAGAATCCACTAAAGGAAAGCTCTCCTGTCTAAAAAAAATGGAAAAATCTAGAAAACCTGGAAAACTGGGGAAACTGGGGAAACTGGAAAAAAACAGGAAAGAGCTCCAAGACAACGGGGATGAGACAATGTGATGTGGGAGGAAAAAAAGACGTTATTTCTTTTTGGATATATTATTTTTCTTTAACAGGTTGTACATCCTTGCACGTTCAATACCTGATATCCTGCAGGCCTCTTTTATATCAAACTCGGTTTTTTTCATAAGGCATTCAAGATACTGTTTTTCCGCTCTGTTTACCGCCTGTTTTCGAAAGTCGCGCAATGTGGGGGGGGCGTCAGACTGCAATCCGTCGTCAAAATATTTTTCAACAAGACTATCGCTGCACAATGAGGCTTGTGCCACCTTGACTCTGATGGATACAGGCAGATGCTTGGCAAAAAGAGTATGATCCGCATAGGCCGACAAGAATGAAGTCTCCAGTGTGTTAAAGAGCTCACGAACATTTCCTGGCCATTCAAAAGACTCGATTGCCTGAAAAAAATCAGGAGAAAAACCCTTCAGGGCAATTCCGTGGCTCTCGCAGAGTGTATTCATATAAGATACACAGAGAGCTTTAATGTCTTTCTGCCGATTTCGCAATCCCGGCAAATGAATTTCCAGGGTCCGTATACGGTAAAGAAGATCTTCCCGGAACAAGCCAGCCTGCACCATTTCATCAAGATTTCTATTGGTGGCCGACACCAGTCGAAAATTACTCTCAACCTCTCTCTTTGAACCTACCGGGCGAAAGTGGCGCTCCTGGGTTATACGTAAAAATGCTTTTTGAATGGAAAAAGGCAACTCACCGATTTCATCCAGAAAAAGCGTGCCTCCACTTGCTTGCCTGATAAGTCCGCTACTGGCGCGGTCAGCACCGGTAAATGCTCCTTTTTCATAACCAAAAAGCATACTTGCAACAAGATTCTCTGGAATAGAGGCGCAATCAACTACAACAAAATTACCTTCTTTCCGCGGACTGTTCTCATGGATAGTCCTGGCAAAAAGCTCTTTCCCTGTTCCGGTTTCGCCTGTGATAAGCACATTTGCATCCCCGAGAGCTGCCTTTGCAACAAGATCAAGACAGTTTTGAATTGCAGGGGAGTCTCCGATAATTTTGTCCCTTTTCAAGACCACCGGAGAGGTTACCCGGCTTTGCTTTTCCTCCCTGTACTGCAGGGCACGAACGAGGGGCAGGGTCATGGCCTGGATGGAAGAAGGTTTTTCGATATAATCCCAGGCCCCGTTTTGAATGGCAAGTTCAGCTCCGTCACTGTCGCCTGTACCGGTTATAATAATTACTTCCGGCTTTCCCCGTGATTCCTTTAATGCAGGCAGCTCTTCCAGACCGTTGCCGTCGGGCAGACGCACATCGAGAAACACAACATCGAAGGCAATTTCAGCTGCTTGACGCAGCCCTTCCTGCAACAAAAGCACGGAATCCACCTGGTGCCCCATCCTGCGGACAAGACTTTTCAGCGTGTAACTCATTCCTTCATCGTCATCTATAATTAATACTCTTGCCATATCAATTCACAACCTGCTCATTACATATACATAATTTATTTTAGTCCCGACAGAACTGTGCTACTCAGATATCGTAAAGATCTTTATCATACCCTGCCTCAACACCCTTCTCCAACAAAATACGCTCATTGTGGCAGGGAAGAAAAACCTTCATGGTTGTTCCCTTGCCGGACATGCTGTCAAAGGTAAGCATGCCGCCATGATTTTTAACAATATTTTGCACAATAGCCAGCCCCAATCCGGTTCCCTCTGACACTCCTTTATTGCTGAAATAAGGGTCAAAAATTCGATCCCACAAATTGGGCTCAATGCCGCAGCCCGTGTCGCTCACAGTCAAACAGAGATACGGACCTTTTTTCTTCTTTTCATTTATTTCAATATCACCTGCGGCAACTCTGGCCAAACCAACGAGCAACAGCCCTTCTTTTTCACCTATAGCCTGGGCTGCATTGGTAAAGAGATTTAAAATCATTTGCTGAATTGCGGACTCATCCCCCACCATAACATCCTTATCCGTCTCAATGAAAACCCTTGTTTCAACGGTTGGAGGCAATGTGACACGCACCATATCCAGCGTTTCATTTATCAAAGGGATCAGTTTTATATCTTTTAACGTTCCCTCTTTTTGACGACTGAAACTCAAAATTCTTTTTACGAGGTTCCTGGCTCTATATGCGGCCTTGTTGGCCTGAAGTATATGCTTGAAAGAATTATCATCCTGGGGCATATCCAGTAAACTCATTTCCGTACAGCCGATAATTGCCCCCAGGATATTGTTAAAGTCATGGGCAATCCCCGAAGCAAGAGTGGCCAGCGCCTCCTTTTTCTGCATCTGCTGGATAGAGCGCTCCATTTCTTTGCGCTCTGTTATATCCCGGCTGTTAACAACCAAACCGGAAACCATGCGATTATCGTCATAAAAAGGATAATAATGCACTTCTCTGCAGCTCCAGCCAATCCTCGGGAAAAAGAACCATTCTTCATAATGAATATCTTTGCCCTGCAGAGCCTGGTCAATTTTAGACTTTACTGTTGTTTCAAATATATCCTCACCCAGCAGGGAAGCAACCGAATGGCCGACAATTTCTTCACGGGATTTTTGGGAATCTCGCAAATACGCATCGTTAACGGCTTTATAGACATAGTCCCGATCAACAAATGACATATGATCCCTGGAAGCGGAAACAATGTTTTCATATTTTCTCAATTGACTCTCAACCATTTTTTGCCTGGTAATATCGCGCGAACTGATAACAATACCTCTAACCTCACCATCTTCCTGCACGTAGGGCGAATACACTTCATCCATATAGCGTAAACCGAGATCAGGATACTCATACCAGTATTGGCAACGGACGAGGGAACCGGCAAGCGCACTGTCTATATGTTTTTTGGCAGACTGGAAAAATACCTTATCTCCATAAATTTCAGCCATGCTTCTGCCGGCAACCTCCTCAAATTCCTTTTTGTGGGCACACAGATAGGCCTTATTAACGAGATCCAACACATAATTACTGCTGACAAAGGAGAGATGATCCTGACTGGCATCAACAATATGCTTAAATTTGTACAGCGACTTTTCCGCTTGCTGCTGCTCAGTTAAATCCTCCAAAATAAGAACAAAGCCTGTAGGTTTATTATTTTTGACCGGCAGCGGGAAAGCGGTTTTTTTTACTATGAGCTCACCTTCATTTTTCTTCTCACGGCTCCATCTAATGGTGTGGGAATTTCCAGTTTCCATGGCAAGCTTGCCGGGACAATCCGGACAGACACTGGTGCGCTGTCGCAATTCCTGGTAGCAAAATTTTCCCAGGAAATCATATTCATCTTTTCCACACATCCTGCCAATAGCTGAATTTACCTTGGAAATAATATAGTCAGCATTCACCAAAACGATTCCATGTGTGATATTTTCCAGCAGATCATGGGATTTCTTTTCATTTTCCAGCAATGCATTTTCAACGTGCTCCCGCGCCAGATTTTCATCTCTCAACTTTGCAACAACTTTTTTCAAATGAAATTTTGATGATTCAAGCCTGCCTATCAAACTCTCAAAAGAGAACCACAGGGTTAAGATGGTGAACGTCAGTAAAAACAATGAAAAGATAAGAAAATTCCGGATAAAAACAGCTTTCTCTTCAAGGATCTGGCTAATATCATGCAAAAGCAGAATACCGCCAATCTCATGCCCCATGAAATTTTTCAAATAATCATGGGAGTGGATAAGGTAAGAGATATCTTTCTTTGTTTGTATGATACTGCCACTCTCTGAAAAATTATAGCCAGCAGGCAGCAAATCGAAAATTTCTGAATCTTCTCCATGAACCATATAATCGCCGACTTGATGAAAATCATCGTGCGAAGAACTGTTTGCTTTGTCCCATCTTTCGGCATCAACATACAAGGCAACCTTGGCATTCGTCTGTCTTCGGATGGCCTCGAACTGATAATCGATGTTAATGCCGAACTCCAATGCGCCGACGTACGTCCCTGCATCATCAAAAACAGGTTGTACAATTCTGTAGAAAATTCCTCTGCGACCAATTTCATAAGCCGACAACTGCACCTGACGCTGATGAACGGCCTGCACTATCGGCCGAACCTGCTTTAAGTCATCGCCATGGAAATCAGGCCAGTGTATTCGTAAAAATGTGGTTCCGTCAGGGAGATGAAAGTGCATAACATAAAATTCACTGTTTTCATGCTGCAGGGCCTGATATTTAGGCAGGGCGACCTGATAAAGCATATCGCGGTTACGTGCTGCAAAGGCCTTGACAATTTCATCATTGTTTTCAAGCATGTTGACTATTCTTTTTTTGAACGGACCATATGAATATTCTCCGATAGAGTTAATAATCAAATCCGCTGAATCGCATCTCTGTTCTAAGATTCGATCAATAGCTTCTCCATGAAGTCTGCGACCCTGAATAAAGAATAAAACGCAAAGCAGAACAACAAAGAAAGAGACAAGAAAAATCGCCTTGTTCTTAACACTGATCGCTGTTTTATTTTGTTCCATATGAATTCTTTGCCTGCACTACAGTTTGTGCCAGTTTACGACTCAGTGATATCGCACCGTTCAGTCGGCATGAACGAAATCTGCCATTTCTCAGCCCAGAACACGTTCTTTATCACTTCCGCATAGGTTTTCGACCAAAAATGGGTAACCAGCAAAAATCGTTCCGATAAAGATATCACCCCACCCGTTTCACCCATTGCCAAACAACTGCACTACACATGATCCCCTGTTACACCCATGGACAAAAAAACACAAATTACAAGATAGGCACACATGGTTCATTAAAAATATACATAGCCAACAAGAAACAATTCGACATATTGGCATTGCCTGACAAACCCTCTTTTTATGGACTTTTTTTTTCTTTACACTTAAAAAACCTATCAAACAAAACTACCCAAACAAGCAACATGCGGCGAAATGAGTCTACACAAACAAGAATTTGTCTAGTTTTACAAGACACTGAAATTGTATAGAAGAACAGAAAAACAGTCAAATTATTAAATCAGCATTCCACAATCCCTTATAAAATCAGACATTGTGCCCTGAGAATATACTTTTCCCAAATTATTTCCGCATCTTCCCAGCACCACCACAAAAAATCCATAAAGAAGTCAGGCTCACTGCAGGATCGCTTTTTTATACGTGGCCCGTTTTTTGCTTTTTTTAATATCAAAAAATCGACCTGATCACATTGAAAACTGAGAAACGCCGTACACCTTCCCTCGATATACTCTTCCATGTGGTCGCGATGTTATTATCGGCAAGGGTATCCACATAATTCTTTGCCCTTTATCAACTTTGCACAGCGCCAGAGCAAAGTTGACGGATAAAATACATGAATCAAAATTCAACGATAAAACAAATGGTTAAAATAATACTTGAAAAAGAAGTCGTAAAAATCCTTCTCCCCTCAATGCTTGCTGTTCTTCTTTTTATTGTATCTCAATTTTGTCTTACAGTTCCGGATGTCAAAAACAACCTCTTAACAAAAAAGAAGGAAATGATCAGCGAAGTCACCCAGGTGGCGTTCAGCATTCTCAACTATTATCACGGGCTTGAGAAAGATAATATCCTGTCCCGCGAAGAAGCTCAAAAAAGAGCCATGCTGCAAATTAAAGCACTGAGGTACGGCAAAGAACAGAAGGATTATTTCTGGATTAATGACACAAATCCCAAAATGGTCATGCACCCTTATCGTCCGGAATTAGACGGTCAAGACATGTCAGAGTTCGCCGACCCCAGGGGCAAGCATCTTTTTGTTGAATTCGTCAAAACAGTGGAGGCAAGCGAAAGCGGCTACGTCGATTACCTCTGGCAATGGAAAGACAATCCCTACCTCATTGTTCCCAAAAAGTCTTTTGTCAAATCTTTTGAGCCCTGGAACTGGATTATCGGCACTGGAGTGTATCTGAAGGATGTTGATGAGGAGATAGGCATACTGATAAAAAAAATTGTTTCCTATTCAACGCTTATCCTCCTCCTGGTCACACTGATAAGTTTATATATCGTCCGACAGGGGATGCACGCAGCTGCTACGCGAAAAAATCATGAGGAACAGTTGCGAAGACATCGTGACCATCTCGAAGCACTGGTAAAAATACGAACAAAAGATCTGGAGTCAGCCAACGAAAATTTGTCTGAAGAGGTTAGAGTCCGAAAACAAATTGCAGAAGAGTTGCGATATCAGCATGCTTTTCTGCAGAATGTTATTGAATCAATCCCCTACCCCTTCTGCGTTATAAACATAAACGACTTTTCCATATCCATGACAAACGGGGCAAGCCGAAAACTTGCCAGATCTGATGCTCAATTCTGCTACACCATGTTGCATAACAGCGATGGACCCTGCCGGGGGACAAATCAGACCTGCCCTCTTCATCAGATAAAAAAACAGAAGAAATCCGTTGTTGTTGAGCATGTTCATTATACATCTGACAATGACCCGTTACGTTTTTTTGAACTGCACTGTCATCCAATTTTTGACCAATACGGCAATGTCGTGCAGATGATAGAATCGGCAATTGATGTCACGGAGAGGCGCAGGGTTGAGAAGAATCTGCATCTTTCAGAAGAACGCTATCGGAAATTGATTGAAACGGCCATTGATGCCATCTTTGTATCTGACATGGAAACCGAAAAAATTATACAGGTGAATAAGAGTGCAGAAAAGCTTCTTGGCATCCCGAGTGAGGAAATTATTGGCCAGACTCAAAGTCAACTGCTCTATCCCCCGGATAAATCCTCTGAATTCAGCGAAAGTTTCAAAAAACACTGCCTTAATGGGCAGGGAATATTAAATGGCCTCTCTGTTCGGCACAGCGATGGTCACCACATACCTGTGGAGATTGGAGTGAGTACAGCCAAATGGGGTGAGCGGAAAGTGGTGCATGGCATTTTCAGGGATATCACCGAACGCAAAAAACTGGAGAACAACCTCTGCCAGGCCCAGAAGCTTGAGGCCGTCGGCACACTGGCTGGAGGTATTGCCCATGACTTCAATAACATACTTACAGCAATACTCGGTTTTTCTGAAATGACCCATATCGAGCTGCCGGATGGCAGTAAGGCCAAGAATCATTTGTACAAAGTAATACAGGCCAGCCGCAGGGCACGGGATCTTGTCAGCCAGATACTGACATTCAGCGCATTCCCCCATGGCCGGGAAGGCAAAAAAAGTATCCTTTTACAAAATTGCGTCCGTGATGCCTTAAAATTGTTACGCAGTACAATCCCGACAACAATAGAATTAAAACACAACCTTGATCCGGAATGCCCCCCGGTCATTGCTAATTTTACCCAGGTGCAGCAGGTTATTTTCAACCTCTGCACCAATGCCTACCACGCCATGCGTGACTCGGGCGGCGTCATGCAGATTGATGTTTATCTCCAAGAGGTGACTGAAGATCTGGCCGCACCCCTGAAAGTAGATTCCGGAAAGTATGCTGTTTTGTCGGTAAAAGATACCGGCGTTGGCATGGATAATGAGACCCTTTCGCGTATTTTTGACCCCTATTTTACCACAAAAAAAATACATGAAGGGACAGGGCTCGGGCTCGCCAGTGTCCAAGGTGTCGTTAAATCCCACAATGGGGGCCTGCGAGTACAAAGCGAGGTTGGTCATGGCAGCTGTTTTGAAGTGTATTTTCCGCTTTCCGGCCATGCTCCGACTCAACCTTGTGAAGAAGATGATCTTGATCCGAGCGAGTTGCCCAGGATTTGTAAAACAGTGCTGTTTGTCGATGATGAACAAATGTTAGTCCAACTCGGAAAAATGTACCTTGAAAGGGTTGGTTGTTTTGTTACAGCCTGCGGCAACAGCCTGGAGGCCTTTGAAAAATTTAAAAACAATCCAGACTTCTATGACATTGTTGTCTCAGATCAAACCATGCCCGGCATGACAGGCCTGGATCTTGCCAAGGAAATCAAGGAAATCCGCCCGGACATTCCCTTTATTATTGCTACGGGTTACAGCGACATGATCAATGAAAAAAATGCCAAGGCAAAAGGAGCTGACGAGTTTCTCATGAAGCCGTTAACCTTACGTAAGCTTCTTTGTACAATAGAAAAAGTTTTGCCGTAACATACTCATTTTACATATTTTATTTTGATCGCCATACACCCATGGACACTGAAGAAAGTTATTCGGATTTTCTCTGTTCATTCGGAGCTTCACAGGTTCGCTTACCTCAAGCAGGTGTGTGAATTTTTTTTCAAACAGACTCTCTGCTCAGTGAACAATATCAGGAATATACCATGAGAATATCACTTCAGAAAAAATTAACAGAATGAATAAGTGACTGAAATTTTATGACAATGAACGCTTCCATCAGAAGAAAATGCGCATCGGCCAAACTTCAATTACAAGATTTGAGGATGGTAAAAAGCTCTACAGATTTGAACTTGCTTATGTAACGGTGAAGACAGCTTTTACAACAATGTGAAAAAGCATCAATATTTACAAGGAGATACTTATGTGTAAAAAAATTATTCCCATTCTTACAATCCTAGCAGTATTCAGTTTGAATGCTTTGGTTCATGCCGAGGAATTGATCCGCTATAACGGATCGTCAACCATTATGAAGGCAATTATGTACGATGCCGCTGACTCTTTTAAGAAAAAAAAAGATGTAACATTTGACCTCAAAGGCAAAAGCACTGGCTATGGAATCCAAAAATTACTTGCCGGAGAATGCGAGATAGCAGGTGGAGGGCGTGCATTAAAAAGTGAGGAACTGGCAAAAGGGTTGGTTGAGACAAAGGCATTCCTCGATGCCTATGCCTTTATCGTCAATAAGTCCAATCCGTTCAACAAGGTAAGCTCAGAGCAACTGACAGCTATCATGAAAGGTGAAATAATTAACTGGGATGACCTTGGCGGTCCAGCAGGCAAAAAAATTATTATTTTATCCCCGCCGGAAAAAGCGGCGCACTATAAAAATGCAAAAAAGCTCATAGGTTTTGATAAGCTCCCTGCAAATTCCATGATGGTTGATATGACCCCCAATATCCTGAAAAAAGTTCAATCATTTCCTGTAGCGATTGGTTGGCTTTCTGCTGCTAATGTAATTGGCAATAAAAACGTCAAGATGTTGCAGATCATACATAACGGCGAAGAGATTGCCATCAACCAGAGTAATCTGGCCTCGGGTAAATATCCTTATCAGCAAACAATGTATTTTTATACAATGGGAGAACCTGCAGGCAAGGTGAGAGATTTTATAAATTTCATGAAAGGCGCTGAAGGGCAAGCAATTATTACAAATGCCGGATTTTATCTACCTGAATAAAATGTATTTGAGTGATTATGCAGCGCTTGAAGCGCACTGTTTTTTTTAATTGGATCAAACACGAGCCAATTACCCGCTGTGCCCGGAAGTTATTGATGACAATTTTTTGTATGAGATTTTCATGAAACCGACTCATATTGTCTTAATTTTTATAGACGGAAAATTGCGCTCTGTTGCTATTGAGCCCTTTAAACTCTTGTGGAACTCTCAAAATGCTCTGAAGCTGAATCTGCCAGCGTAATATCAAAACGTACACGCCTTCCGACGGCAATCGGGTAGATTTCACCCTCTAGGGCATAAATGAGAGACCCTAAAAATCTTTAAATGGAGGGTAGATGTATGGGCGGCAAAAAGACCAAGTTGAAAATGACCCTGAAATCGAAGATTTTTTATTTGATTATTCCACTGGTGTTATTGCCTGCTACGCTCGTAACGTATTCTTTTTATCGCAGCAGTGAAACTGACCTGAAAGTAAAAATACAGGAGTCACTTGCAACAACCAGGAAAGCATACAGCAACGCAATAGAATCGACCAAGATCAAGGGATTTAATTATGCCGCCTTTCTTGCTAATGATAATTCTATCAAAGAGGCAGCTTATTATGCTGCCATGACAGGAGACAACCAGACTATTCTTGATATCTTATCAACATACTTCCAAGCACTTGATTTGAATAATATCGATTTTACAAACCCAAATGGTGTAGTACTGGCAAGAGGACATGAACCGGAAAAATATGGGGACAGCAAAAAGGAATTTCCGTTTACCAAAAAGATGGTAACGGATCAGGTGAAAGCCTGGGATTATGAGCTTGTCAACCGTGGCATTATGCTCAAGTTTGGCAGCCCTGTTTTTGAAGAAAATGAATTCAAGGGATTTGTAGGTTACGGATATTATATAGATAATAATTTTCTAAAATCTATAGGTGATTTTGCCAATGCGGACCTTGTATTAATCCTTAAGGAAAAAAAGAGTCTTGTCGCCTCTACCACCAAAAAAATTGGTCTGCAGGATTTTAATGGAGATTTTCTGGAGAAAAGCTTTTCCGGCAAAGAATGTATAGAATTGCAAAAAAAGATTGCAGGGCAGATTTATGCAGTTTTGTATTTACCGATCCTTGATGGCAATAAGCAGTTTTTTGGTTCAATGGGGATTTTTAAAGATATCACCAAGGAGGTAGAAAAACAAAAACGCAATTTGATTTTTTCTGCTTCCTTGATCTTTTCAGCGGTTCTTTTTGCGTTAATTATTGCCATGTATGTCATTCGTTCAATAATTACCCCCTTCAACCTCTCAATTAAGCACATAAATGATTCTGCAGTGAATGTCTCCCTGGCATCACAACAAATTGCAAGTGGCGGCCAGGAACTAGCCGAAGGTTCTTCTGAACAAGCAGCAGCCTTAGAGGAAACGGCAGCAGCGATGGAAGAAATGGCTTCAATGTCGAGGCGAAATGCAGATAATTCATCAAGTGCAGAAAAGCTTATTCAGGAAACATATTCGGTTGTCATCGCGGCCAATGAATCCATGACTGGTTTGACCTCGTCCATGGAAGACATATCAAAATCCGGCGAAGAAGCTTCAAAAATTGTCAAAACTATTGATGAAATTGCCTTTCAAACAAACCTTCTGGCACTCAATGCCGCTGTTGAAGCTGCTCGTGCCGGAGATGCGGGAGCAGGTTTTGCTGTGGTGGCTGACGAAGTCCGTAATCTCGCTATGCGAACGGCAGAGGCTGCTAAAAACACAGCCGATTTGATTGACGGTATAGTAAGTAAGATTGATACCGGCTCAATATTAGTCGGTAAAACGAATGATAATTTCATACAAGTATCTGGTTGCACACAGGATATTGTTGGTTTGATTGAAGAAATTTCTACGGCTTCCAAGTCCCAGGCTGATGGCATTGCTCAGGTAAATAAAGCTTTATCCGAGATGGACGTTGTAGTGCAGCGTATTGCAGCAAACGCTGAAGAGTTTTCCGGTGCTTCAGAGGAAATGAACCTTCAGGTTGAACAAATGGAAAAAGCAATCTCTGAAATGAAAATGCTGCTGATTGGTGATCAGCATGATCGTGTTGAAAAAGTTGTCAGTTATACAGAAAAGACTGCTCACCAAACTGAAAGTGGCAATTCTTTTGCCCTGCCGGAAAAATCCCATACTCATGATTGATGATTTACAACATAAAAAATGAGAAGTTCAGATTTTAAATGATTTTGCACGTTTTAAGATATAAGTTGCGGGTTGACAAGGCTAATGGATATTCCCATCGGTTGCTCATCATTATTGAGACGAATGGAGTAATTATCTAATTCATTTCAACAAGTTCACGCATTAGTTAGAGCTCTTTCTTTTCTAAGTTTTTCTTGACTGAAATGAACTTTTCATGCGAGCATAATTATGATGGCCGCATGAAGGGGATATGGCCTCTCCTGCTATATCATCAAGTTGTTTGATATAGTTGCAACACAACAAACCCCATAAAATTTACTCTTTCTCTAATGAAACTGAGTTCAATTGTATTCATTACCCTTATTCTTTTCAGCTTAGTGCCTCCTGTTATTTTCTTTGCATTCACGCAAAAACAGATATTCACTGAATTACAAGTGCTTGAAGAAGACCAGGTGCTTCACCGCATGGAAGGCAAATTGCACCCTCTTAAAACAAAAATCGACAATTACAAAGAAATGATCGGCTTTGTATCCCAGTTGCCGGCAGTAATTGAAATTTTAAATAAAGGGAAAAAATGGGACGGAAATATCAATCCGGAAACAGCATTTAATCGCTATACAGGGGTTTTAACAAGAGCCTTTGAAAAGCATAAGGACATAATCACTATTTACGTTCTTGATATTAATAGCGATATACAATTCTCATTAAGAAAAAATTTCACCACAAGCCAATATGACCCGGTAGACGAAAAGAATATCGATTTTGATGCCTTGTTTTTAAACACAACTCTGCAGATGACAGAAAAAGATTTTTTCATAAGCCCCCTTATACGGTCACCCAAAAAAAACTGTGACAAAACAGCGCCTTGCCTTTTACTGCGGATCTTCACACCAATACTTTTTAATAAGGAAAAAATAGGCATCTTTATCAGTGAAATTGATATTGGAATTTTAATTGAGTATTTTCCAGAAATGCAATGGGTAATGAACAACGGCACTTATCTAGATGCTGACCATGATCGCAACACGGCTTTCGAGAAATTTCCAGGTTTAAAAGACTTGTTTTCGCAAGGAAATCCTGCGGTATGGAGTAACGATCAGATAAAAATGGCCTGGGTCCCTTTTTTTAAAGGGAAAGATAGTACTCTTACTTTATGGGCAGGAAAGGAAGTGAGTCTGACATCGCTAAGGGCTGTCCAAAAAACAGTATTTATCAATATGATTGCCAGCCTTCTTGTACTCCTGTTCTTTTTTCTTTTTACAGCTTTTTTTATCTCAAAACGCATCCAAAATGCAGCATCACTTTTTTTACATGACCTGGAACAGGCTATTTTTAATCAAAAAAAATTAACTTGGGGAAAGAGGAGCAAGATTCGCGATTTTGCGGAAGTATTCACAAAAATCTCCCATATTCTAGAAAAAAATTCAATACTGGAACAGAAACGGATCCAGGATCAAAAAGAACTCCAAAACAGGTTGGATGAAATTCGAACATTAAGAGATATTTTGCCGATTTGCTCTTTTTGTAAGAACATACGCAACGATGATGGCTATTATGAACAATTAGAAGCATACTTCCATAAACATTCAGGTATGGACTTTAGCCACACGATTTGTCCGGAATGTATGAAAAAACATTATCCTGAAGAATATGAGAGTATTGTTTCAAAAAAGGAGTAAATCAGTCCTTTCAATTTCTTCTCGATTCTCTACCAGCAGGCATTAAAGAGAATACTCATTATGTATATGGCATTTACATACCCTGAGTGTACCTGCTTCTTTTTTGCTTAATTTTATTCCAGTTTTTTTTAAACAATTTCTATTATCGTGACTTCACCTCTAAAAAATGCACACACATCAGACAGAAAATTCAACTTTCTGGGCCTGTTCCACTGCTCAGCAGAGACCTTTCCAGGTTGTTTATTTCAGAAGAGCTTAAATGCCAGCATTACCGGGAAACTGATAGGCATGCTGGCAGTCAGCATTGCCGGCTTTCTGCTGTTGATTGTGCTCAACACTTTATCTCTGAATAAAATTGACGATCACAATCAGCGTATTCTCAATATCTCCATTCCCGAATATAAGGTAAGTCAACATATCCTCCGCACAATAAACGGTTTTAAAATTTCTCTCCTGCAGATCCTCAATACGGATGAACTTAAAATAAATGACAATAACGTGCTTGCCAATCAACGGAGACTCAATGAAATACAGAGGATGATACTTGCCTTGCAGAATGGAGGACCTGGGTTTGATCTTGCAAAAATATCCAGCAAACCCCTTGATGTCTTTACCGTCGAAGCCGCCTCATCTCCTGTTATACGGGAACTGCTCACAGAAATTACTATCGAATACACCCTCCTCAACCAGGCGAACCAAAAACTGGTCGATTTTCTGCTTGAACCCGCACAGGCGAGTGACAAAGACGAACTCATTGAAGACCTTATTGACAGCCTTAATGAAATGTATGAGCTGGTCATTGACATGACCGTGGAGATTAACACTCAGAAGAACCAGCAATTCAAAGGGTTAAGCAATATCATCAGAACCTCCAGGCGCCATTCTCTTCGGACGGGGCTGATGATAGTTTTTGTGCTGTGCATTGCGACCCTTCTTCATATTATGCTTATCGTCATCCCCCTGCAAAACATTTTGAAAAGAGTCAAGACTATCGCCAGGGGGGAGGCTGACCTGATCCATCATGTAAAAGTGAAGACAGATGATGAAGTGGGCCAGCTTGCCCATCAGCTCAATACGTTTGTTGATAACATTTTTAGTATCAACTCCTTTAAAGCTGTTATCGAGGAGGAAGAATCCACCACCGACGTCAACCAGCGTTTAGCCGGTCTGTTTCTGGAACGCTATCATGTGCGTAAAGTTTTTATTTATGAACTTACCGGCAGCAAGGACAAAATGTCCATTGCCTATGCAACTGATTATGAGGAAGTCTGCAGTCCGGAAATTCTCGACAACTGTGATTTTTGTCGGGCCAAACGCACCGGACACACGATCTCGTCCCTTGAGTTTCCAAATATCTGCAAACAGTTTCCCCATGGAGACAGAATGGAACACCACTGCATTCCCATGATTGCCAGCGGCCGGGTTGTGGGGGTTGTCCAATTTCTTTATGACAGGAACAATCCTGCCGAGAGCCGTGATCTTTTTGAAGACAGAGTCAAAAGGGCATCCCGATATATCAAGGAAGCAACTCCAGTTATCGAGGCGAAACGTTTTGCCTCTGTTCTGCACGAAACCAGCCTCAAAGACCCCATGACAGATCTTTACAACAGACGTTTCCTGGAAAGCTACACGCAGACTCTGGTGGCTTGCACCTTGCGCAGGAAAGGCAATGTGGGAATTCTCATGTGTGATATGGATTTCTTCAAGGAGGTCAATGACAACTATGGCCATGAAGTAGGTGATACAGTTCTGGTCAGAACAGCTCTGGTACTCAAAAGTTGCGTCAGGGAGTCTGATTTGATTATCCGTTACGGTGGAGAAGAATTTCTGGTACTCCTCATTGACATGAAAAAACGGCAGAAACGTCAAGTCCTTCTTGATCTTGCGGAAAAAATCCGCAAAACCATGGAGTCAACCGTCATTAACATCCCGGGCGGCACCCTGCAGAAAACCATGAGTATAGGAATCAGTGAATTTCCCAAGGATACGAAGGGTTTCTGGGAGGCCATCAAATTTGCCGATGTGGCGCTCTACCAGGCCAAGCAGTCCGGAAGAAACAAAGTAGTCGCTTTCACCAAGGATATGTGGGACGAGAGTCAGTATTAAAAAAAGAGAGACTGTCTGGTTCTTGAGGATCAATAGCGTTCTGCCGTTACCTGTGCAGAGGGGCTTTGAAACCCCTCTGCACACAACCCATGTTATTTCAAAAAGAC
Organism: Desulfobulbaceae bacterium; assembly: GCA_020444175.1. Taxonomy (GTDB): domain Bacteria; phylum Desulfobacterota; class Desulfobulbia; order Desulfobulbales; family SURF-16; genus JAHLLM01. Next base: position 92,145 of record JAHLLM010000011.1, read on the forward strand.
CAGACCTCCGGCACCGTCCGCCACATACAGCCGGCCATTGGCAACAGCTATATCAACAGCCTCTGCAGCGGTGTCATGGCGTGTCACCAGCAATGGATCAGCAGGATCTGTGAAATTAATCTTCACAACCCCGGCCTCGTTGAATGCCACATAAAGATAAAGCATGCCGCCCACCTCAGTGTAAGCCATCCTCACAGCTCCACCGGAAACTGTTTCATAACCAGGCACCCATTGCAACTTAAAACGCCCTAAGAATTCCGGCCGGTAATCATAGACCACCGTGCCATCGAGCTCTTTCTTAAACAACTCCGTTGGATCAACTCCTTCTGGAACCGGCGCAATAAGATCACTCATGGCATAACTGAGAACGCCGAAGCTGTCATAGGTAAAATAAGCGATATTCCCTATGACCTCAACATCAATGGCCTGACCGTCCGCGGAACCGAGATCACCATTTTCATATTTGATCGGCTCAAACACCTTGACAAGCTGCAGGGCATTCATATCAGAGACATCGACAACACCGACACCATATGGCCCACTGGCCAGAATCGCATAACGCTTGCCTGTTGCCGGGTCGCTCCACAGTTCAATACCGGATGCGGTGCCGAGTAATGGATCGCCTTGATTATAACCGATATTGCCGATAAAGTAGCCACTGGATTTCCTGGTTGGATCCTTGGTAACATCATAGATTGTCAATCCATTGGAACCATCGGCTACATAGGCGTAATTTCCCAAAAATTCAACATCATATGCCTGATCCTGATAGGGGAAAACTTTCAAGGAGCCCCAGTCGGCATTATGCTCAAAACTGTCCGTCTGGTAGAGTTCCATCAACACTGGCGCACCTGCGACTCCGAGACCTGCTTCCACCTCATCAACGGGTACGCTTCTAAGACCGTTGCCGACACACAGAGCCCACGTTTTACCCCGATCAAGATCTATGACATTCCGCACTGTATGTGACGCCGGATAAATACCATCGATAGGATACTCATCCTGCAGCGTATTGCCAACAAGGTGGACCTCATCGGTGGGAAAACCAAGCTCGTCGGTTATATTCCAGGCACTTACCCCATGCGGCCCGTCTGAGACATAGAGATAGTTTTCCGACACATCCAATCCGGCAGCATGACCTATTGCAATAGTCTGGGTGGCACTGCCGTCCACTGCCGCACCAATTTCATCCGTGCTCGGAAAATAGACCAGGATATTAAAGCGATCACCCATACTGGCCGCGTTAATATCTGTTATATCGACGAAAACAAAACCACCGGCCCCGGAGCATTCAAGCACATCAACAGTACCTGCAGTGGTGAGACTGACATTGTCCATCAAGGCCAGGGTGTAGCCATGCCCTTTAAGTTCTCTGGTGGCAAGCAGCGATGGGGCATCATAGAAACACTGCGGCAATGATTCATTGTCGAGAGGGTCCCAGGGAGACATGTCATAGCTGGTAATATCCTCATAATCAGGAATATTATTCCCGGCAATGCCATCGGTGTCATTATTATAAGGACCGGATGTTCCATGCCAATCTACATCAGGGGTTGCTGCATTATCAAGAATAACAAGACCTGCAAAATGATCGGTGAGAAAGACCTGGTCCCCATTAATTTCAACCCCCGTCACCCCGGACTCTTTGAGCATGCCTGCCCCTTCATAGGGTAAAAGGCTCGAAGGCTGAGAACCTGTATCATAGGGCCCGTTTACCGGTACGGCAGGATAAAAAGCCAGATACGGAGCGGTCATGAAATTTGCTGCGCTAGCCATCTCAAAACCCGTGACATCAACAGCAATGACCCCTCCCAGAGAATAAGCAATATATGCAAGAGTGCGGCTTCCCTGAAGAGCAATATCCAGATCAAGCGCTTCATAGTACCACTTGCCGTTTCTCTCCAAATCAGCCCACGGTGTTGGTTCACCAGTGCCGATGCCTTTCATGATCTCCGTGATTTCATAGTTTACCTGACGGTAATCAGGCATACCAGTGTAATCATCGACAAAGAGATCGCCTGTTTCAGCATCACTGGACACTGCCTGGGTGACAGCCATTGTTCCGAAATAATCTTCGGACCTGTTCTCATCAGTATACAGATTATAACGACCGACCTGCTCAAGGCTCTGCGTGTCAAAAATGCCAAGACCAAGAACGCCCATGGCGCTAAAGAGTTTATTGCCATAAATCTGAAGCGAAACAGGACCACCCCAGGGATGTTCCCCTGCATACTGAACCGTACTGATTTCCTGGTCGATAAACAGGGTGCCGTCAGCTTCTAGTGTCTGATTAAAGAGATTGGCAAGAGCCGTCTTGTGGATACCAAACTTATAATCGGCAATATAGAGGTTCGTGCCGTCAGAAACCAGATCGACAATCGGCGCCGTGCTGCTTTCCATGATGTTTCCAGTTAAGATGGAACCACCTGTTTCAGTGAAGGTCACATTGTCCATGTAATAATTAACAGGTGTTACACTTACAACGCTCATCAGTGCCGGATCAGTGATATCGACAACCGTGATTCCAGAATTTCCCGTGGCGACGAGAGCATATGTAGATCCGTTGTATGCGACAGTCTCAATACTAAAGGCAAATTCAGGTAAAGTGACACTGTAAGCCACGCCTTCTGTTGCCCCAACCTGTGTAGCTTTCAGTTCCGTGCCGATATTAAACAGGCACCACTGGCTGCCGGCAAACTGAAATCGAGCCACAGCCGTACTCGATCCACCAATCTGAACATCCTCCCCGAGAAAGGGAAACATATCAACCGGCAAAACGGAGACCGACACATCCTGAGAAACCGACCCATCAAGGGTGAGCCTGAAGATCAGGCTTGCTTCAGCAGCAACCATCAACTGACTGACATCAGCAACAGCCGATGTTGCTGAAACCAAGGACAGCGGAACTTTAGGTCCTCCAACCTGACTCCATTCAAATGTTGCTGGAGATCCTTCAATTTCTGCAGCAAGTGTTATGGTTGCGTTCTGTGTTTCAAAAAAAGAATCCGGTGTGGCCGTTATTGAAGTAATTGAAAGTGCCCCTCCGTCTGCAGTTAAGGAAAAATCAACAACCGTTGCGGCATCCGCATTGACCGTAGCGGGCAAGGTCAGAGGCTGATAACCGGATGCTGAAGCGGTAAGAGTATATGTTCCCGCAGTAACATCACTCAGGGTATAACCACCGCTGTTATTAGTTACGGTGTTATAGCCACCGCTGTCGGTCACAACGGCAACTCCGGCAATACCAACACCACTTGCACTGTCAGTGACAGTGCCGGTTATTATTCCACTGCTGACCACCGATTCAGAAAGAGCAAAATTGAGTACTGACTTTGTGCCTGCCATCAACGTCACAGGAAAAGTCTGTGATGTATAACCGTCTGCTGAGGCAGTGACATTATAATCCCCTGCAGGTATACTCATTGTATAATTTCCTCTACTGTCACTGACAATAGAGAATGTTCCCGGTGCTCCTGCTGCCTCAACAAGAGCACCAACAATAGCCGTATTGGTTCCGGCAATGGTCACTTTTCCTTTAAGAGTGCCCTCTGTCGCCACCGGTTTCCCTGCCTGTACCTCTGCCCCCTCCAAGGCAAAAAGAAACATGGCAGCAAAACACGCAAGTATCACTCGCACAATTCGATTTCTTTTCATTTAACCCACCCCTCATTGACTCATTTTTGTTAATCATCTTTTCGTGTATTCCTCGGCAACACTTTTCTCCTGTCTCCTGTCTCCTGTCTCCTGTCTCCTGTCTAAAGTTACCTCCTGAACTTGTATTTTTTTATCCCCTCCTCATGTCATATAAAATGCCTTTTGGAACAACTAAGGTCGGGAGATAGCGAACCAGGAGAGAATTCGACCCCCTCCCGACACTAGAGTCTCAAAAATAAAACTATACATTTTTTCAAGTGACCACAATCAGAAAGGGAACGTATTTTTCGGCGTATTTTGACTAGTGGGAATGTAATACTTAAGCAGTAGACAACTCCAACTTCATGCTCACGGAGCAATACAAACGGAGGAGGAAAATGCAGGCAAAGAGCCAAACGGGCAGAAAGTAAAATTTCGATTTAGAATAAATTTCTTGTTGCCCAGAGAGTAGCGTGGAGACGATTCGAGACTTTAATTTTTTTAAATATATTGTACGTATGTGTTTTTACAGTATGAGGACTGATCGCAAAACGATCTGCTATCCGCTTGTTACTGTCACCCGCAGCAATGCACCTAAGAATTTCTTTTTCCCTGGCAGTCAGATTTGTACCGGCATTGTGATAAGCCGTTGTATTTTGGGGCTGAAGAGCATATTTTTCCAACACATCGCGTGAATACCAGAGCTCGCCACTTAAAATTGCCACCACACATTTTGAAAGTAAATTAAGCGGTGCATCTTTCGAAAAAATGCCTCGCACCCCTAAATTTATTGTTTCTGTTTCTATGACCAGATCAGGGTGCAGATTAAAAAGAGCAATGAAGCATTGAGGGAGATTGAGCTTGCCACCCGGCTGGAACTCTTTATAAATCTCCTCCTTTCCGTAATTTTGGCAGTCCCAGAGAATTAACTGGCTGATACCATGATCGTCCTCTTGGGGAATTGGCAAAAAATGCAGTTGGTTGCACCATGAACAGAGCAAACTTGTTTCCTGTTCAAGATGCCGGGCCAGGAGTTCATTTTGCAGATTATTTGGCCCAACAATATGAATCAAAATATCTGATAAAAACTCAGTATTCTTTTTATAATCATCGATTTGCATACGTTTTTTATCTCATTACTATCTTAAACTCCAGCCATTTCAAAAATATCGCTGAGGCAGAGGTGGAAATCACTGCTACTGTCCCATTTTATTAATGTGTGAGCAAAAATTACACCTCCTTTTATTTTTTTATGCTCAAGTACGATTTTTCTCAGGAATTTAGGGAAAAAATAATTTAGATTACACGAAGATACAATTGAACAGACATGCAACGCAAATCGATCAGCGGTTCGTTTGCGGATATCACAATCTCATATTCTGACATCATATAAGTCCCTCTAATTCCGCAATGTCTTACAAAAGGAGACGAAGTCTTCTTTTATTAGACAGCATTGGATAGATCTGGACATAATTTTAGCCTCGCTCTATCATTACATCAATATGCAGTATGCATTTAAATGAGTTCCCTGGAAAGGAATTTAGAATACAATCTTTAATTAAAAAAATATGTGCTCAAACTGCCTATCCAGACTGTTTCACGCCGCTCAAAATAACCTGTAAATCCTTATAAAGGCATGGCATGATAAAATACGCTGCTGACACATCTCAACTCTTTGAGTTCCAGGACCAAAACGACTTTGACCGTTTTCGTGATTTGCTTAGCCGCAGCGGCTATATGGATGCAGGTCTGCTTGACAGCATAGGCATCAACGACGATCTGCCAGCCATAAAGGGCAACAACCACCCTCTGCTCCTCGAAAGAACCGCTTCCGGCTCTCCCCTCCATACCCTCATCCGGCTTTTCCTTATGGAAATGCCTGTGCCAATTGACATCTTAAAAAAAACGATCAAACCCATGACCGTGGACGACTGGGAACAGGCTGGGCTTATTCATTGCCGGGATCAGGAGGTTGTTGCGGCCATAAAACTCCTGCCGTTCCAGAACCTTGTTGTCGCCTTTGATTTAACCTCCATCATGCAGACTCCCTTGCGGGAAAACTATGTCATGGGTATCGGCAGCAGCACGATTACCCTGTCAAATCTGACAATCCGCAGACATTCACGACGTACCCTTGATCTTGGCGCCGGTTGCGGCATTCATGCCTTTCTGGCAGCGCCTCACAGTGACCGGACCATTGCCGTGGACATCAATCCCCGTGCCGTACAACTTGCAAAATTTAATGCAAAACTCAATAATATCAGGAACATTGAGTGCCTGCAGGGTGACTTTTTCAGACCGGTTTCCGAACAGAAGTTCGATCTGGTTGTCAGCAATCCGCCCTTTGTCATTTCTCCTGAGACCCGTTTTATTTACCGGGACGGAGGCCTGGAAGCCGATTCTGTTACACGTAAAATTGTCCGGAATGTTCCCCACGTTCTGAATGAAGGCGGCTATTGTCAGATTCTTTGCAACTGGGCGCAAACAAAAGAACAGGACTGGGGGGAAAGACTGGAAAACTGGTTTGAGGGAAGTGGTTGTGATGCCTGGGTAATGCGCTCGGAATCGCTTTCAGCGGCAACCTATGCCTCAACCTGGATTAAACATACCGAATTTTTTGATCAGGAAACCGAGTTCGCCCAGCGGTTTCGGAGATGGATGGACTATTATGAAGAACATGGCATTCAGTCCGTAGGCGCAGGGCTCATCACCATGCGAAAATCGACTGGCAAGGCCAGCTGGTTCCGCGCCGATGAAAGCCCCGACAAAATGCTGGGTCCCTGCGGAGAATCAATTCTAGCGGGGTTTGAGCTCAGGGATTTTCTTGAAACAGTGAAAGATGACAAGACCTTTCTTGACAGCCGTCTCCGCCACTCCCCGGACATCCGTCTTGAGCAGCAGTTCGACCCCGCCGAACAGGGCTGGAAAACAACATCCTCCTTCATCACTCTAACCAAAGGATTTGCCTACAGAGGGAATTCAGACCCACTCATAGCCAATCTGCTTATCAAGTGCGATGGCAAAACCCCTTTAAAAAACCTTATCACAGATATGGCCGCTTCCTTGGGAGCAAGCCCGGAGCAACTGGCCCCCACCCTCTGCGGATTGATCCGCAAACTCATTGAGCAGGGATTTCTGCTGCCCGGCCATCAAAACTGAATCACTGATCCATGGCATCATGAGCGACACTGGACTCATTATCTATAAAGTTCGAGATCGATACGGTGAGATTGAGGTCATCGACCAGGGAGTGGAACGCATTCTGTCTTTCGGCAACCAGGCCAGGCAGAGCGTCATGCTTCGTGACAGCCCCCATGCCCTGCCTTTAATTTACACCCAGGCAATGATGACGGCGCTCCTTTTTCAGCCTCAGCCGCAAAAAGCCCTTTTCTTGGGACTGGGAGGCGGTACGATGCCGTCATTTCTTCTCCACCATTATCCAGAATGCCAGATTGACTGCGTGGAATTGCGGCCCAAGGTGGTTCATGCCGCCCACACCTATTTCAATCTTCCTGCCGATGATGCCGATGACCAGAGACTGCGTGTATATATTGATGATGCCAGTCATTTTCTAGGCAGCGGTTCGCAGGGAGATTATGACCTCCTTTTCTTGGATCTCTTCTGTGAGTCAGGTCCTGTGGACTGCGTCAAGGAGAATAATTTCCTTGCTGCCTGCCGGAACAATCTTTCCAGCCATGGCATACTTATCTGTAATACTTGGACTGCCACACAGGCAAACTTTACGGATTTCGCTCGTATGGCCCGTGAGATTTTCCCGGGCAAAATGCTCTCATTGAGACTGGGCGCCCGCTACAACGCCGTTGTTTTTGCCTTTATAGACCCGCAAATGCTTTCAGGCCTCAGGAAAAGACGAAATGCCGCCAGGCATCTTCTCAAAAAAACCAGCATCAACTTCCCCGGCTACCTCCGGCAACTCATCGAACAAAATGTTTCTTTGCTTGATCGCCTCTTAATGCGAGGGTGAAAATATTTACCTCAAAGCTCTTGTTGTGCCCTACCAATCATGAAGAAACAAAAAAAGACGTAAAACACAAAAACCCTTGTTTCGTTTTTTTCTTTCCTTTGGATTGTGCTGAAACCATGTATCAAAAGAATTTCTTAATAGTAATCGATTCGCCGGCACGGGATTAGTTATATATGTTTCAAGCCTTGTATCAACATCTTTCAGTTGTCTCGATCGAGTGTGTAAAATACTACGGCTTGTTTTATCCACCCACTCATGATGAGGCACTACCGCAGCAGGGCTTTGAAATGTAATGCCAATTAATCGAGTAAATGCTGTCACATTTGCCATACCAAATCTCGTCACTGCATCATAATAGGACTGGAGAAACAACACCCGCTGATTTCCACTAGGATGCATGTTATCCCCAGCGCCAAGCAGATTTGTTAAGGCCGGAAATTGAGATACTATCTGCTTTGCTCTAATGGGGAAGTCCGTCATGAAAGTATGAAATGCTATTAAATCCGCGACGTGCTCTCCCATTTTAGAATTTAAAGCCAAACCTACGGCAGGGAATGCCTGATTGGAAGCGGCTAAAACGCTTTGAGTCACATGGTGAGACATTTCGTGCGCAATGCAAAACCACACGAGTGAATCATTAGGTAAATTAAGAGCACCCTGTGTTGTTTCGACAAACCCTGGAACGGCTCCGCCATCGATATTGAGGCTCGGATTGATCGTAAGATTAGCTGGGAGTTGGACGGGGTTACCTTGTTCGTATTGAACCCAGACCGGCCTCAGTTGATTTTGGTAGAGATTCTGTGCATTGATCGCGGTTATGGCCATGATATCCTCCTTAAGCGGGAAAAATGAGATCAGCTTTCAGCTCACCAGCTAGTGTCTGTCCAGAAATAGGTCATTTTGTTCGAGATCAAGGATTGCGCAAAAAATTACCGGAGGCATATAGGCGATATTCCGAGGATAATTTTTAAGCATGACACAGATATCGGGCAAAAGGGCCATTTGTGGACAGGCACCAGCTACTTCACCTCATAGACAAAGCCCCCGTCGCCAACAGTTACCTCAACTTCCTCAATCTCTCCTCCTTCCGCCATACGGCTCAGCAGTTCCCGGCTCATCTGCGGCAGCAGGGTGTGCGACAGGATATGATCGATATTACGCGCTCCGCTGTCAACCTCGGTGCAGCGGCTGGCAATGGCTTCGACCACGTCATCTCCACAGGTGAAAATCGTATTGCGGTTTTCAAGCATACGCTTGGCAACACCATTTAGTTTCAGCCTGGTGATGAGCCGCAGGTTGTCATCGGTGATCGGGTAGTAGGGAATGACCTTCAGGCGTCCCAGAAAGGCTGGTTTGAAATGATCCTGCAGCTCCGGACGCAGAGTGTCGGCCAGGGCGTCCGGTTCCGGTTTGGTTTCTTCATCAGCGCAGACCTTCATAATGGTATCCGTGCCCAAATTTGAGGTAAGAATGATCAGGGTATTTTTAAAGTCAATGCGCCGTCCCTCGCCGTCCTCCAGCATGCCCTTGTCAAACACCTGATAAAAGAGCTCCATGACATCATTATGGGCCTTTTCCACCTCATCGAGCAGGACAACGCTGTAAGGCCGCCGCCGGACTGCCTCGGTAAGCACACCTCCCTCGCCGTAACCGACATAACCAGGAGGAGAACCTTTGAGGCTGGACACGGTGTGGGCCTCCTGATATTCACTCATGTTAATGGTGATAATGTTTTCCTCGCCCCCATAGAGAAGATCCGCCAGGGCCAGGGCAGTTTCCGTCTTACCCACCCCGCTTGGACCGACAAGCATGAACACCCCGGTGGGCTTGGAGGGATCTTCGATACCGGCGTGGGCGGTCTGGATGGTCTGGGCCATGGCGCTCAGTCCATGATCCTGACCAATGACCCGTTGTCCAAGAAGTTTGTCTAGATTCATCACCGTGGTGATCTCATCGGTGAGCATCCTGCCGGTGGGAATACCTGTCCAGCCGGAAATAACGTCGGATATGGTCGCTGAATCAACCGAAATCTGGACAAGGGGTTCTTCCCCCTGCACCTCGTTAAGTTCCTTTTCCAGGCCTTGCAGCTCATCACGTTTGTCAGCAAGTTCCGGAGCAGCTGGATTCTCTGCGTGCAAGTCCAGAATTTCCTGGCGTGCGGCAACGATCTTGTCCGCCACCTCCATTTCAGCCTTCCATTTCGCTTCAAGCTCCTCAAGACTCTTCTGAGTTGCCTCCCTGTCGGCGGCAAGCTCTTCGAGGCGTGCGCTGTGATCCTGGCCCATCAAAACCTCTTTTTCAAGAATCCTTGTTTCGCGCTCTATCTGGCCGATACGCCGCGACATCTCCTCAACCGCAGAGGGGCTCGTAGTGAGTCCTATAGCCACCCGGGCGCAGGCAGTATCGAGCACGCTCACCGATTTATCGGGCAGTTGTCTGCCAGTAATATAGCGATGGGAAAGATGCACTGAATCAGCCAAGGCAGCATCGGTTATCATCACCTTATGGTGGTTCTCAATAAAAGGAGCAATGGCCCGCATCATGACCATGGCCTTTTCTTCATCCGGTTCCTCAACCTTGACAACCTGAAATCGTCTTGCCAGGGCAGCGTCCTTTTCAAAATATTTTTTGTACTCCGCCCAGGTGGTAGCGGCAATGGTGCGTAGTTCACCACGGGCAAGGGCGGGTTTAAGGAGATTGGCCGCGTCTCCCGCCCCGGCCGAACCACCGGCGCCGATCAGGGTATGGGCCTCGTCAATAAACAGGATAATCGGCACAGGAGAGGCCTTGACCTCGTTGATAACCTGCTTCAAGCGTTCCTCAAATTCGCCCTTGATACCGGCACCGGCCTGCAGCAAAGCCAGATCAAGGGTGTGGATAGCCACGCCGCGCAATGGCGGGGGGACATCGCCTTCAGCAATGCGCAGGGCAAATCCTTCAACCACCGCAGTTTTGCCCACCCCGGCCTCACCGGTCAGTATTGGATTGTTCTGACGGCGGCGGATAAGGATATCCACCATCTGGCGGATCTCAAAATCTCGGCCCAGCACCGGATCTATTTCTCCCTGTTTAGCCTTGTCCGTGAGGTTGACGGTATATTGGGCCAGGGCCTGCCCTTTTCCGGCTGCCATGGGAGCAGAGGCACCGGCTCCTGCGGCGGCAGGTCCGGCTGCTGAAGTGGACACCTCCTCACTTTCCTCGACAGAGCCTGCTGTCAACTCGGCAAAGGATTCCGACAGAGTTTCAACGGAAATTTTCTTAAACAGGGATGAGCTGGCAGAGAGCCCCCTGGCCATTTCAGAATTTGAAAGCAGACTGAGGACGATATGGCCGCTGCGAACGGCGTTTACCTGAAAGTCAACCGAGGCAACAAGCCATGCCTCTTTTATCATCTGCGGAATACGGGGAGACAGGGCCGGGGTTCGGGAATTACCTGTTTTAAACTCCTCAATGCTCCTGGTCAGATCACCCATCAAATGGGATTCGTTTATCTCGAAATAGCGGAGAATTTTTTGAAAATCCGTGTCATTAATATCCAGGAGTTTAATAAAGAAATGCTCCAGCTCCACGTCATAATGGGTGTGCGACAAACACAAACCTGCTGCTGATTCAAGGCTTTTGCGGCATGCGGTATTAAGTTTCCCAATCAGGGACTTGAGATTTGATATTGCCATGGTAAAAACTCCTTTTTTATTTCTTAGGCTGTTGAGCTGTTATAAACAAATCTGAATTGCATTAGTTATCCGGTTCCAACCCTTCCTCCTCAAAAATGATCGACGGATCTTCATGATGAACTATATCAGGGCTTTTTATCCATGTTGACCATCCCAGACGGGGCGCCGGGGATTCTGCTCCCAGAACGCAGAGAGGCACCTCGTCGCGTTTCAAAAAAACACGTACGTCAAATTCATATTCAATGCCCACCATATAGCGAACAAAAGAAAAGATGGGACGCAGCAGGTCTCCGCTTGGCAGGAAACGAAGAAACTCATTAATACCCATGGGCCCGAGATTAACCCGGAACTTCGTCTGGCAGTCCCAGACAAAACTGCCGCACACCGTATCTTCACCAAGCCTGGCGTTTGCCTTGCCGATACTGGTCTGATCCTCAGGGGACAGGGGAATCATTCTTTCGACAAACTGCTCAACCGAAACCGATGTGCCGGAATAATAGGCCACTGCCGATTCAATGGACACCGCCGAAGGAGTCTGCCGAGATAAAAGTCCGCTGTAGAAAGAAAGTGACTCCTCGGGCAATCCGATCCTTCCCCGTAAACCGGTAGTACCGAGCCCGGCAAGACTGAGGAGATACCAGGACAGCTTGTCCCGGGAGCCGGGCAGATAGGTTACCGGAAACTGATGTTTTTTCCAGGCAAGATAAAAAAAAGAGATAAGCCGGTGGTGAAAGATATCCAGGAAAGCGCTGATACTGTAATCCTTCTTGCGCCGGCGCTCCACCGCCATTTCATTGCACCAGTGCGGCAGGACACCGGATGGGCCGAGAAGTCCCATAAAGGCAACATCCATGCTGCATGGTTCGTCATCCGTTGGAGGAGAAAAGCCGGCAATGTCGCTGGGAGCAAAAGCAAGACCAGGGGAAACAGAAAAACGCACCGCCTCCTGGCGAGGATCCTGGGTCTGGCCAAGAGGCCTTTTGTCCGCATAAAGTTTCTCAAGAAGGTCGACAGCTTTAAAAAAGGAAAAGGTATAAAATTCCTCTTTAAAACTCTCTTCTAAAGGAGAACTCGATTGCCGCTTCTCGGGGGCCACTCTTTTAGCACCTCACTTTTCTGGATGGTTCTGGCCACCAGTTGGCTGAATGAGTTAATCGACACGTATTGGCCAAGAAATCTTTCCAAAATACTGGAAAAAAGAAAAAGTCCGGTGCCCACATATTTATCTTCATCAAACACTATTTCAACCTGGACACCGCGCCCAAACGAGCGTCCCATTCTCCTGGTGACGTAGCGTGATTTCAGAGCGGAAATTCCACTGATCTGCTGGCGCGTTGTCGGCGAGTTATCAAAATCATAGAGTCTGAGGATTTCCCGTAAAGCCTCCTCCCCCCCCTGGACAATTGACAGATAATTCAGGGACAGATGGGATATGAGCCGCCAATGCAGGCCGCCACCAAGTGAAGGACGGCGACTGGGGGTCGGCTTCATCAGGCAGCTCACCTTGACAAGAGGGGCTGCAATTTCAAGATCAAAGTCCCCTGTGGGGGCGCCAAAGGGGAGCCGGGACGGCAGGTCGCGATTCGTGCATGTTGTGTGCAGCAGCATAATCTCCACACCGGGATCCGTGGGCTTGAAATCAAGATCAGTAAAGGAGAGAAAGACCTCTGTGCCGTTATCGCCTTTTTTACCGGACTGGCGACGCTGAATATGCCAATAGGCCCTTCTGCTGTGCGATTCATCTCCACTCAAATGGTGCCGCATGGAATAAAACGGCCGGTATTCATACTGCTTGCCAGGCGTTGCCGTTGACGAGGCTGTCACTCTGTCAACGCTGTACACTTCAGTGCTTTCACGTTTCCTGAGATCAGGCACCACCTGATATTCGGTCTTGCGCTGCTCCACCCGGATCGGTTCCGCTGTCTTTGAAAAAAGATTGACAGCCGGCGAGGCATTCAGGCAGAACGTATCGCTGTTGACCACAAGATTACTCTTGGCCATCCTGTCAAGATAGATCCAGATGTCCAGCGTATCGCCGAATTTACGATCCTTCAATCTGTCCAGTCCCTGCAGGTCAAAAAAAAGAAACTTCTCAGGAAAGCAGAAATATTCAAAAAGCAGGCGATAGCCGGGAAACGATCTTTTTGAAAAAGGCAGAATCCCTTCCTCGTCTTCAAAACCAACCGGGCTGATTGCCGAAGGAGTCATGGCAACCGACCGTGACGTTCCAGAGGAGTTTCCTGCCTTGTATTCCACATGACAGACGTTGTTAAACAGCAGCTCGTAAAGATGAAAAACATGCTGGTGCTGACCATGCAGAAAAAAACGCAAGCCTTTCCATTCAATCTCGGAAAAGGGGATGTTGTTTGCCGTTTTCAGCCTGAGGTGAATGGCCTGCTGGGCATCCTTGACAAGAACTTTGGGATCCTCCAGACCTGCTTCGACCACCTCCACCGGCCAGATATGAACCGGCTGGCAACTGGTAAACTGACAGGGGGTGCCGTTGACCGGCTTTGAATAGAGCTTTGTACCGCGCTCGATCAGGTAGCCTGCCTCGGAAATATTCTGCATGATCGGCTCAAAGCGGGCAATGGTCACTGAGGGGATGGGATTATTGTAATGCGGATAAATGACATTAAAAAGCGATTCCGTAATGTCCGGAAAATCGTCATCTATTTTTTTGTGAATTCGACCGCTGATAAAGGCAAAGGCCTCGATCAACCTTTCGGTATGGGGATCGGAAGATTTATCATTTTCGAGCAGAAGACGTCCGGCAATCTTGGGATATTTCCGGGCAAACTCCCCGCCCATCTGCCGGACATAACTCAACTCCTGTTCATAATAGTTCAGCAGTGCGTCATCCATAGTTGTCTACTTTGTTATGCTGTAATTGCTTCTGTTGAGATCATACTTCGTGTCAAAGACCACCGGCTCGGAAATAGGGTCCACAACAAGGACTCCGGTAATTCTGAACTTAAGCTCTCTGCTGCCGCTTGCCGGGGAATCAATATGAACGGTAATATTCTTCAACCTCGGTTCAAAACGCGCTATTGTTTTTTCTATTTCCAGACGCAGTTGAGAACGCACGGAGACATTTCCCGGGTTTCTGCTGGTAAAATCCGGCAGGCCGTAAACAAACAGAGAATTATTGACCTCCGGATACGGGGCAGGAGGGACAAGGATGCTGCGCCTGGTGTTTAAAAGATTTTCCAGATCACGTGCCACGGCATCCTTTATCTGTCCCGCAGAAAACCCTTCCTGGACAGGCTCATGGCTGACATTTGGTTCCCTGTCTATAAGCCTGTCCAGAATTGAGGCCTGCACGCTCTGTCTGTTTTTCAGCACAACTAAAAATTAGAACGGTTTGTTTGCTTCAAGATCCCAGCCGGCAGGAACATTTCCGCCGCCTGAACCGTCAGCGCGTTTCTGCTTGATGTAATTCAATTTAATTTTACCGTAATTGAATGTCACCGACTCGGTGGGTTCGCCGCCGCCACCGCCACCGGTGCTGACGGAACTGATAATGACATTATTCATGATGTATTCCATGTATGTCAGTTTATCACCGCCGGCACGGCAGAGTTCAAGCTTGATCTCCTTAATATGATCGCCCTTGGTACAGGCCTTAAACAGCAATGGAGTGGCACTGTCCAACAACTTCACGATACTGAGATCCTGAAGATCGGCACGTTGGGTCGTGCCGCCGCCGGACGAACTTGCAGAGGCGGAGGCCATCTGGGAAACACCCCAGTTGTAAGAAAGAACCTCTATCCATCCCTTGTGTTTATCATCCGTACTCTCACCGTCAATCCCGTCGATTTTCAAAAAATCATCAGCTGGCATAATCATGTCTCCTCTTAAATAATTTATCTCATTTTTGCTGTTACGCTGTTGAGTCCATTCCTCAAACTCTTTTTACATGCTTAACAGCTTATCTGCTTAATAGCTTTTTACCCTTTTGCCGGAGGCGGCAGGTCTGCAACAAGACGCAGTGAAACAGTCAGCTCATCCAACTGAAAATGAGGTTTAAGAAAGCTGACCGCCCGATAAACTCCTGGTTTTCCAGGAACTTCACTGACATCAATACGTGCTTCCCGCAGGGGATACTTGGCCTTCATTTCCTGGCTTGCATTGTCATCAAGCAAAACATAATTGCTGATCCAGCGATTGAGGAAATCCTCGGCATTCTTACGGGTCATGAAACTGCCGATTTTATCGCGCATCATTGATTTGAGATAATGGGCAAACCGAGAAACCGCCAGAATGTACTGGAGCTGTGAAGAAAGCCGGGCATTGGCATTGGCCGAATCAGAGTCATACACCTTCGGCTTGTTGGCCGACTGGGTACTGAAAAAAGCAGCATAATCCGTGCCCTTGCAATGGAGCAGCGGCACAAAACCGAGATCGGCAAGCTCTTTTTCCCGTCGATCCGTTATGGCAATTTCCGTGGGACATTTCAGGGCAACATCACCTTCATCGGTTTTAAAGGTATGAACAGGCAACCCTTCCACCAGACCGCCGCCCTCAACGCCACGAATGGCGGCACACCAGTGATACTTGGCAAAGGCTTCCGTCAATCGGGTCCCGAGAGCCCAGGCGGCATTGCCCCACAGGTATTTCTTATGATCAGTACCGTCCACCTGCTCCTCAAAATCAAAGGACTCCACCGGCACGTTGGCCTTGCCGTAGGGCAGACGCATGAGGATATGGGGCATGGCCAGGGCGACATAGCGCGAATCTTCCGATTCCCGGAAGGACTTCCACTTGGCATACTCCACACTCTGGAAAACCTTGGCAAGATCCCGAGGTTCGCCCAGTTCCGTGAAGCTGTCCAGGTTAAAAAGCTCCGATCCGGCTGCTGAAATAAATGGCGCGTGTGCTGCGGCGGCAACCTGTGAAACCTTTTCCAGCAGAGCCAGATCCTGGGGATGATTGGTGAATTCATAATCACCGATCAGGGCTCCGTATGAAGAACCGCCGAACATGCCGAATTCTTCCTCATAGATCTTCTTGAACAAGGCAGACTGATCAAACTCAGAGGCCTTTTCCATGTCTTTAAGCAGATCCTTCTTGTTGACATTCATGACCCTGATCTTCAATTTTTCACCAGTCTCGGTCTGATCGATCAGGTACTGCAGCCCGCGCCAGGAAGCTTCCAGTTTCTGGAAATCCTCATGGTGCATGACTTCGTTGAGTTGCGCGGAAATCAGCTTGTCGATGGCGCTGATTCTCTCGTTGATCATGGCCTCGGTATTTTTGGAAACAGTTATTTCCCCTTCCATGATCTGGGAGACAAACTCGCCGACAACATCCTTTGCCCATTCCCGCTGGGCCTCGTCACGGACAAGGCGTCCGTCATCAATTATCTGGTCCAGGAGGCTTTTTTCTTCCTTTGCTTCCGCGGCCTGTGCTGCTTCCGGTTGGACCTGTTGTTCATTTTCCGCCATGTGGTCCCCCTCCTTTATTCTTCACTGGTTTTATCTTCTTTTTTCTCAACACCGGCTTCCTGGCCTAATTTCTCCAGGGAATCCGTACTTGAAATAACATCCTGCAGCAGCTCGTCCAGTTTGTCATTACCATCAAGCTTATTGAGCAACTCGGAAAGCCTTTTCCTGGCTTCCACAAGTTTACGCACCGGTCCGACCTGCTCGGCAACCCGTTCCGGATGAAAATCATCCATTGATTTAAAACGAAGCTCAACAGCCATCTGGCTGTCATCATCGGTAAGCTTATTGTCCACCCGGTAGGCGAGCCGCGGCTTCATACCTGCCAGTACATTATTAAAATTATCACGGTCAATCTCTATGAATTTCCTCTCTTTGAGTTTAGGCAAGGGTTCATCTGGTTTGCCGGACAAATCCGACAACACTCCGACAACAAAGGGAATCTCCTTCATTTCAATCGCATCCCCTACCTCCACGTCGTAGGTGATCTGGACCCTGGGGGATCGAACCCGATCAAGGGTATGCTGCAGACTTTCTTTGGCCATATCATTCCTCCTTTTTCATTGAAAAAAGTTTTAAGTTTTAAGAATCAAGTAAAAAAACGTCAAACTGTTGGCTAAAGAACCGCCAATTGTCATTACTTAAAGCGTAAAACCTAAAGCTTAAAATTCTTTATTTCATATGACTCATTGCCTTGGTGACATCCAAGGTGCAGAGTCGCATCAACAACTCCTTGGATCTGTAAATATCATCATCCGGTGCGCCCTCGTACGAAAGACACTGAATAAGTGTATCAAGCACTTCAGCAATCCATATGGGTGATTCCCATCGGCTTAACTGCAGCTCTTCCATCTGGGCATTCAGTTCTTCGGCTATGGGCCGGGCCAGATCATGTCGTCCGGCCTTGAGGCACAGTTTGGCCATCAGAAGTCGGAAATTCGTCTTTTCACGAACAGACTGAGCACTGCACGAGGCACCCAGCAACTGTTCCAGGGCCGGTTTGATGCCGTCTGATTTGAGCTTTGCCAGGGCATCCTGCCAGACCGCCTCTTCAATACCGGCAGAACCCAGTAAACGATTGACCCGGTAAGAGGCAACCGGACTGCCGGCCAATGGGGCGTGACCTGCAGCAGATACACTCTGCTGCACCTGCTGTGGAGCCTCTGTCTGATTGCTCTGTTCAGCAGGTGCCGCCTGCTCTTCCTGCACCTCTTCTTCCGCAGGGCCCTGAACATCATCATCGGGCTCAAGCTCTTTTTTTTCCTTGAGCAGCCTTGAAACAACCTGTTGACAGTCTTCCAATGCTGTTTTCAGTTCAGCAAGCCTCGGGGCTTCCCTGCCGAACTTTTCATCCACGGTATTATCAAAGCGTGTGAATTCTGCCAGACAGGCCGTGACATCTTCGGAAAGCGACTCATAAAATGCCTTGGAGGAATTTGCCACAGCCGCGTCGAAATCCTCTGCCGTCAATTTACCCTCGACAATGAGTTCCTCACGTGCCTGTTGCTTATCACTGTCAACATCGCCATATTGATTTCGGATGTCTTTCTCGTAACCGACCTGACGCGACTCCTGCCATTTCATCCACGAATGGCCCGGCGTGAGTTTGGTGTCGGTCAGGGGAATCTGCTTGATTGGCAGCCAGACCTTGTCATTCAAAAATTCCAGAGGACCAATCCGAAAGTCGAGGTCATCATCTTCAATCTCAGGATAGACATGTTCCCAGAAATTCTGCAGAAACCCGGTCATAACCTTAAAGCCCGTACAGACACCGGCAAAGCCTTCCGTGACCGTCAATGCCTCAAAGAGCCAGGCGGCTATCTGCAGATCCTTTGTTTTTTCAGTCAACGCTTCCAGGGTAAGGGCCACCACCTTGTCCCAGTCCGATGTTTTCACTTCATGCTGCCAGTCACCTCTGTCCAGCATGTCATCGGCTCTTCTGGCTTCCTGTATCTCGTCGTACACAGGGTCATAACGCAGAGACTCGCCGGCTGGATTGTCACCTGGCAGGGGCGAGAGGATTGCATCAATATCAATTGCTCTATTCA
The DNA here is from genome assembly GCA_020444175.1 of Desulfobulbaceae bacterium. Taxonomy (GTDB): domain Bacteria; phylum Desulfobacterota; class Desulfobulbia; order Desulfobulbales; family SURF-16; genus JAHLLM01. The sequence goes on from JAHLLM010000011.1 coordinate 110,929, forward strand.
TCACTTTCCTCTTTTCCCGGAAAATTAAAAACAATGTCTTGTATCTCTAAAATGGCCATGTCCTTTCCACCAACATCATAAACATGCTGGCCCATGCCCTGGGCATAACTGCCGGCCAGAGCCTGCCAGTCGGTCATGCGGCCCATTTTGATTCTTTCATCCTCATGGAGATACGAATGAGGATAAACAACCGGCAAATAGCAGTTCATGGCAAATCCTTCCCAGGTGGTTATGCGCGCGGAAACCCATAACAGATCCAGAAGCGATTCCGGCGCAGAGAGAGAAAGTTCCCGAATGGATTCAAAAGGCACCCACAGATAGCGCTCATGGGCGATGACCTCCAGAAAGGGAAAGAGCGTAGTATCCGTGTCACAGAAACCACTGAAAGCAGTATCATTCACTGTACCGCTGATAGAGGGACGCAGGGAATCGAGTTCAGCAAGCAACGTTGCCGCCTCGCTTTCATTTTTCTCACTGAGTTTTTTTCGAATTTGCAAAAAAAGGTCGAGATAATCAGGCGGCTCTGAAAGAAACGAGGCACTTTGATTGCTGCCTGCGACCTCACGGCGCTCCATCTCGGCCTGGATGATGTTTCTGTAACCAAGCGCTCCGGCCTCGCGGCCGCTGTCCTGGGTGGCGATGGCCTGTAAATGACGGTCAGCCTTATCCCACTCCCCACTGTAGCAGAGCACCTGGAACAGGAGAGTCCGGCTGACCGGATCAGCGGGCGAGGCCTTTACAGCAGCGACAAGAAGCTGCCTGGCCTCGGCAAGTTTTCCTGCCTGAATAAGTTCTTTTACTTCCATAGAAAACACCTCTTTGGGCTAATACCGCTCGTGGGCTTCACGCCTCTCTCCTCACACTTCACTCACGTGGGCATCCACATCCGTTCAAAATCCTGCCCGGACAACGGTCTTTCAAAAAGAGCAAGACCTGGATATTCGATCAAGCCGCCCATAAAAAGTGAATTCGGCACAGCATTTATTTTTCTTTTCAGAAGAGAATGAGCATGGCTTATCATGACATAAAAATCAGAATGTCCGGCAGCCTGAAAAGGAATAAACGTGGCTTGGTTCTGCCCAACCATAACAGACTGCAATTCAAAACCAGATTCCGAACCAGACTCTTGATCCAAGGCAATTTTTTCCATATTCATTTCTTCCCAGTTACCCCGGGGAGGACGGAGCAGATTGACGTCTTCCTGAAAAAGTTCAAATGAATCATAATTTCTGCTTGCCAGCTGCTCCATCTGGCTCCAGAGTCTTTCACAGGCAAAAGGTAAAAGCTCCCAGTTTTCTTCCCAGTTTTCCAGTTTGCCTGTCCCCATGACCAGGAGAGGAAAAGGACGCCCCACTGCATCACAACTGTTTCGAATCACTCCGCAGGCCAGTATGCCGGCTCTGGGAGTCTTGGCCCAGAAACGCCAGGAGCAGGAGCGGACGAGAGATTCCTTTGATGTTGTGACCATGCGTTCGGCGCCGCGCCGGAGCCATTCGGCAAAGGCTTCTGACATCAAGTTCCTCTGCCCCATGACAAAAAAATCCCTGGCCGCAGGATGCTTTCCGGAAACATCCCATTGCCAGTTTGTTATGGATTTTTCGCGTTTTCCTAATCCCAGCATGTAACAATCCGTGAAGGAACAGCCCCTGGAGAGGCCCTGAGCAGTTCCAGTACCGGTTTGTGGCCGGCAAACTGATAATTGACCGTGATATATTTGATGCCAAGCCTCTTCAAGGCATCCTGATGGTCAGGAAAATCCCCGGGGTAAAATTTCTTGCGTCCAGTTTTAAAATCATTCAGAAATGATGGAAATGCCTGGGTGCCCCGGTAAATTTTAGTGAGCACCATATCACTCACCTCAATCTCAAAAAGGACGTCACCGCATGTTTCCTGGGACCAGGTGAAACTCTTCATAATCTGAAACTGAAAGTTGCTCAGCTTCTGGGTCGAACTTGCGCATTGCAGCTCCACATGGGTTGCATGGGGTTTGATCTGGGCCTCGGAATTGACTTCAGTGGGCATGCCCTTAATAGACACATCATAGCTTGGACGGGTAGACCTTTTGACACTCACTCCCCGGGTTAAGAAGTCGAGAAACCCTGGATCAAAGTTGACCCTGCCATCAAGGGCCGCTACGGCATAATAGCCTTTTTTCGGGTTTCTGCTCAAAAAGGGCGCTGCAGGTCCTTTGATAAACTGCATGGCATAGCCGTCCTGGTCAAGCAAGAGCTGCAGAATCTTCTGCCGGTCTTTGATTCCCTGAACCTCGACAACCACATCCTTTTCCCAGCGCTCCTGCAGATAACAGGCAGCCTCGGTCCGTTCAAAGGACCAGAGAAAATCTACAGGACCACTCAGAAGCGTCCAGAAAACATCTTCATCCTCCTTGCCGGAGGTCATGTATGTTTTCATCCTCGATACGGCCTGTTTGGCGGAACCGAATGCTGTCTTATCACCATTATAAACCGCGGCGGCCGCTTCATAGGCAGCTTTTCTGGGCACAAGCACAAGCATGGCCTCTTTCAAGGACTTCTGATAATCAAGCAGTGCCCTGGCAGCCTGCAGCTGATTATCCAGATTGTCCTGGGCTGCCGACGAATCAAGCTTGCTGCCGATTCTACCGATCAGGCTTTGTGATTTCATGCCGGCCTTGGCGACAAGCGCTCCCCCTTCCGCCTTGGCCAGGACAGAGGCCTGTCCCTGAATGGCCTGCTGTTGCAGGATCAGGGAAATCCAGGCAGGAAACTGTTTTTCCATATCCGCCACAAAAGCGAGTTCAGTCACCATTTTATCCAGCAGGCTGAAATAAGGCCCAGAGAGACCGGAAATTTTCTGAGCCATGGGCAGCCACTCTTCATAGCCGGAAAGACGCTCCCCACCTCGGGAAAATCCAGCGGCAAATGATCGCCATTCATCTATAAAAAGGTTCCGGTACTGATCGGCAAAGTCAATTTTCTGGCGGGCAATGAGCATGACGCCTGGATCAGGAAGTGCCGCTTCGAGCTCCTGAAGAAAAGCATCGATGTGCTCTTTGCCGCTTTTGGTAAAGGCAGGGGCAACATGTACCGCATCAGGCACAGTCTTGCTTCCTCCCCAGAAATCTTCCAGGGCTACAGATTTAAGTTCGTCCTGCTCATTGGCCCAGACCACCAGCCAGTCAAGCTGATTTCCTTTGACGGCCAGGGTTTGCTTGAGCCAGGCCTGCAGTTCGTTTCTCTCAAGGTTAATCTGGCTGTCGTCCTTGTTCCACAGCAGATAGTGCAGATACATATCCGCCATCTTCTTTTTGATTTCCGGAATCATATGCTCCTGTTCCTGGGACATCATCACCAGAAAAGAAACCCGGGGCTTGTCAAAGAGCAACTCCCGCTCCCTGGTCTTGAGACGCTGGTTGAGCAGGTTGATACGGCGCACCAGATGGCTGACATGTCGGCTGATCATCTGATTCGGTGTAGCCAGGGTAAACCCTGCCATTCTAGCCGACATCTTTGTATCCATGGGTTGTAGAAAGCTTTTTCGAAATTGCTGGCTGAAATTCTCTTTGAGCTGTTCCTCAACATCAATACTTTCATGCAGACCGAACCGGGGAATCCACCAGTTCCTGTTTCTTTCCTCAACCTTTAAGATTGCCTGCTGGTACTGATCGAGGCTGACAACATCCAGCAGCAGATCGCCCTTGATGATCGGGGACTCAAGAAACTCTTTCGGCACCTCCCGCATGGTGCGCAGGTTCTTGACAAAGGAGAAACTCATTAAAACGCAGAATGCCGTTATCAGGGCAACCCATGAGGTAAGTCCGAGATTGCGGCTCAAGCGCCGCCATTCAAGAACTCTTCTGGTCGGCGCAAAGATTCCCCTGTCCATGGGAAGAATTTTTGCGAAAAAATCATGGAGAAACATTCCCCGGTTGGTTCCGGCAAGAACCTCCTTATCCCCGAGCAGGCCGAGTTTATGGAGGAAATGGGAATAGGGAGTTCCCTCCTGCCTGCCGCTGGTAAAAAACAGACCGCGCAGTATAGGCGTTTCCTGGTAGGGATTCTCCTGAAAAGCCTTGCCCATAAAGGACTCAAGTCCAAGGGCCAGCCGCTCGAATTCGCAGGGAAAAAGAATCAGGGCCGGATCAAGCTCTTTGGTACGGCTGTCATGCAGAACACGCAGCAGAAGATTGCTGAGACGTTCGCTGACCGTTTCAATGGCCTGTTTCCAAAAGACCTGGGGCGCCTTGCCGACCTGGGGCGTCACCATGCCCATGGCCTGCTTAATCACGCTTTCCGGCAACTTGTCACAGAACTGGGTCATACCTTTGATCAGGTCACATTTCGTTACCAGGACATAGACCGGGAATTTAGAACCGAGCGACAGCATAAGCTCATCGATCCTGTTTCTTATCTGCAGTCCTTCATTTGCCAGTTCTTCAGGGGAACTGCCCAGCAGCTTGTCAGCGGCAATGGAAACGATCAGCCCGTTTAAGGGTTCTTTTTTACGATATTTGGACAGCAGCGACAGAAAATTTCGCCATTCGTCCTTGTCACGGCTTTCATCCACGGGAATTGCGTAGCGCCCGGCCGTATCAATGATTATCGACTGCTCAAAAAACCACCAGTCGCAATTGCGGGTTCCGGAAAGGCCGGATACCTGGGCACCCTCGGCAAAGGGGGAGGACAGTTTGGCGCTCTTGATGGCCGTTGTCTTGCCTGAAGCGCTTTCACCAATGACCAGATACCACGGCAAAACGTAAAGAGGATTACCGAATTTACGCAAGTGGGAACGTTTCAGGGTTTCGATGGCCTCTTTCCAGCGGATCTGCAGGAGGCGCGACTCTTCTTTTTCCTGTTCGGCCATGCCTTTGAGCTGTAAATCGTCCTGGGAAACAATCTGCTCGACAAACTGCTGCTCCCGACGGCGCAGTATCATTTTCCGAAGCAGAAAACCGCCAATGGCCAGGCCAATGATGAGCAAGGCGAAAAAGAAGCCAGTCCACCAGGGCCAGTCAAGAAGCAGAACAAGTCCGACTATTAACAGGACAGTCAGGGCGACTGCCGTAAAAACAAGCAGGGATTTTATAAATACTGCCAGAAACTTTTTCATCAAGGCACCGATTTCAAGAAGTTCTCGCCGATATTACTTAAAATAAAACTGTAGATGAGAAAAAGGGTTCCAAAAAGCGCAACAGGCGCAAGCAGCGCCGCAAGCGTTGCCGGAGTAAAAAAGCTCTTTCCTGATGAGGCAAGCTCGGTTCCCTCCACAGGGTAGGCTTCAGGAAAAAGTTCAGTTCGATCGAGGGCCGGCAGCCCCACGGAACTACCCAGCAGGAATTTCAGGTTGGAAGTCTTCAGCTGCTCAAGCAGAGGTCTGTCTCCATCCTGGTGATAACGGCCCTTAAAGCCCATGGCAAGGCAGAGATAATATATCTCCCGGGCATCGCGCTGTTGCTGCCCAAGACGATTGAGACGATCAAAGAACTCTTCACCGGCATCGGAAGTCTGAAAATACTTGCGCTGCAGGGAATCTTTCTGCCACTGGTTTTTCCCGGACCAGTTCGAACTGAGAAGAGCCTCATCCACCCAGGCACAGACGGCAAAACGAGCCTCATTATAATCCTCTGCAGCAATTGCCCCATCACGCATCATGGATTCGCTTTCTGCCAGCAGACGCTGCACATCGGCCTGCACCTGACCAAAAGACTGGCTGCTTGCAGCGCCTGATTTCAAAAAATAAGCCACATAGGCAATGAGTTCAGCAAAACAATCACGTAAACGCATTTATGACGACCTCCCGACAACCATCAATTCCACCTTAAAATCATCCGGAGCATTATCCCAGTACAGGCCGATATTATTGCCGCCCATGACGTTGGCCCACTGATCACTATGGTGGTTTGCCTGGAAATAGAGGCAATGGGAACGACGGGGCAACTCCTGGGGCGGAACAGCTAAATGTTCCAGGGCAACTCCGGGAAGCGCCCTGGCAATGAGCAGGGGCAGGGATTCCCTTGAGCCCATTTTGGCAATACCCTGCAGTGCATCGCGGACAGTATCCGGATCCTCCTCGGTTTCAACCACGAAATAATAGCGGTTTCCTTCGGCAAAATGCGAAGGCGACAGATCAGCGGTAAAATAAGTGCCGTCAAAGACAAGCTCAATAACATAATCAGGACCGGCTGTTATTTCATCGAGGAGTTGTGAAATAAGAGCTTGAGCAGCAAAAAAGCACCTGCTGAGATTGGTATGGTCATAGGCGCCGAGCAGGGCCTGTCCGTCTTCCTGCTCTCCAATCACATTGATGTGGTTGGAAAATGAAGAGAGTTCTCCAATGAGTTGGCGCAGCAGCCCGAATACATACCAGGGATGCACAGTGGGGGACTCAGTGACGTGAAAAAGAAGCGGCACATATCTGTTAAGTGACCGCAGGGCAAGCATAAAAACCATGTCTCTTGCGCCGAAATCACTGGTATGAATACCACGCTGGGCTTTATACTCATCAAGCTGCCGACTGCGGCTGCCAAGCTGGTCCCGGATATCCTGAACGATCTGCGAAAGAATTTCCGAACTCTGTATGGTCAGGGCAGGAGGAATAAATTGGGATGACAGTTTTATCGACTCTGCGTCTTTTTCAATCCGGGCCAGGGGCAGCAACTGATAATCCCCAACCATATCTTTTTCTGTTTCCCAGAAAAGCTTGAGAACAAGCTGCAGCTTCTTGACCTGCCCGGCCGGTCCGTTCTCGTATACATCAGCCACATCTTCAGGCTCAGGCGAGCTGACATACCTTGTTGCAGTTGTGGCAATTTCATCCGGTTTTATGATCTCCGTGGCATTTTTACCGGATTCATCCATTTTTTTCAGGCCAAGATAGATTGTTAGAGGTTTATCCGCATCCGCCCAGGCTTTTTCAAAGGACCTTCCAGCCACAACACAGTTTCCGGGAAAAACGGCAAAGGTGCCGTCCGGAAAGAGAAACTCTCCACTGACCAGGTCAAAGGTAAAATTTTCCAGAGCCCCTTTGGAGTATTCGAAACCTGCCACCCCCCAGAAATAGGGAGACAGAAATTTACGCAACGGTGCCTGCAAGCCCTGTACATAGAGATCATTTTGCTGAAAATGATGGGGTTGCAGAAAAAGTCCCTGATGCCAGAAAATGGGCCTTCGAGTATCCATAATAGACTACATCTCCCTGCCATGCCTCACAGATGAGGCTGAGAATACAACTGTTATTTTTCTTTGATGGTATCTTTGATTGCTGTCGGACCGAGATCAAGGTCTATATTCAGTATCCCCGGCTCTGCAATACGCGTTCGGCTTAATGCGCCCAGGGACTTTTCAACAATAGGAATTTCAAACAGACGTATGACATCATCTTTTCTGACATTGTAATATCCACCGCCAACGGCAACGTACTTTGTGCCCTCTGCCCGGTCCAGGGTATATGTCACCTTCTGGTCGGGCTGAACAATTATCCTCTTGGAATGCGTCACACTGGGGTCAAACTGGGAACACTCCAGAAATCGATAAATTCCGTTCGTGTCACCGATGAGCCGGTTAAAGGCATTGGGGTCACTGAGTTGATGAACACAGATAAGAAGGGTGTGGGCGCTGCCTTCGTTCAGATTCAAGAGTGGATCAGCATCGAGATTGACATGGATGGCATCCTTGCCGTAGGAATATTCAGGTGGAAGTGGCGGGGTGGCAGCACATGCGCCAAGAAAAAGAACAACAAACACCCCGAAAACAAAATGTGTAAAACTCTTCATTTACAACCTCTTCAGCTAAAGATAATTTATTAAGTGTGTCGTTTCTTCAATACTACGATTTTACTTTGTCTTCTGGGAATAGAGCCTCTGGCAATTCTTTTCAAATTCCTTCAGAAAAGCCTCAAGCAACAGTCCTGAATTCTGCCAATTCTGCAGTGTTTTATATTTGTCCAGGTAGCAGTCGTAGAGGTTGGCCTTATACAAGGGACCGAACTTCATCGTGCCTCCACATTCTTTCTCAAGTTGCTTGGGATCGAGCTCCTGGAGAATTTCACCAATTTTAACCCTGGCCGATTCTTTGTAAGCCTCCAGGGCAATGGCAAAAAATTCGCCAATCTGGTCAAGGAATCTTTTCAGTGCTCCGATCCCTTCATCCTCATCCATACTGGAACGAATGACCACCCGGATTGTTTCCTCACTTCCCGCGCTGCCCATGAGAGTGGCATTTATACCGCCAACCAGAGTATTGACGGAATCAAAAACCGTGTTCAAGGCTGCAGCCAATTGCTCAATCATCTCTTCCGAGGACAGCTCTTTTTTCAGTATCTCCTTGCCAAGGAGCATTGTCAATAATTTGTTGTATTTATCCAGAGGAATTCCCGAAGAGGCAGCTTTGTTTTCCTGATCTTGACGAAAGGCGGCAATAAGTCTTTCAAGGGAGTCGTTTCGTTCAGCCTGACTGCAGTCTGTAAACGTTTTCTGAAGCTCTTCCTCAACATTCCCGGCAGCGTTTGCAGGATCATCCTGATAGATATTTCGGATTGCAGCCGTTAACCGGTCCAGAGGGATATCACTTGTTGCCATTTTTTAATTTTCTCAGTTTTTGCAGTTCTTCCGGATTTATTATCACTGTTTCACAAAGCTCGTCGTCAACAGGAACATTGGGTTGCGGTTCAGGGGGGGAAGCAGGAGCAGTTTCTGCGCCGGGATCCGCGGGAGCCTGTTTCTCTTCGGGCAACAGGGAGGAAAGATCATTCAAATTCATGATCACGGTTTTTTCCAGCTCCGGTTCATCCTCACCCTCATTCACATCGGGTTGAATCGATTTTTCTTGGGCTTCGCCCTGTGGGACAGGCGAAACTTGTTCTCCCGTCATTGCGGCGAGGCGGTCAGTGTTCAAAATAACTGTTTTTTCAAGGTCAGGCTCCTCCCTGACGTCACTCACGCCGGAGTGAACTGATTTTTCTTGAGCTTCGTCCTTCCGGTCAGTCTGCTCTTGTTGTTTCATCATTGCCGCGAGCTGGTCGGCACTCAGAATTACGGTTTTTTCAAGCTCTTCCCCATGGGATAAATCTTCCGTTACTCCCTGAGCCGGCTCTGTTTGCTCCGGCATTTGATCAGCGTCCTGGACAACTGCTTGTTCTTTTGCAGCCTCCGCTTCGGCCAGCCATTTTTCCCGGATGCCAACCAGTATTCCCATGATTTCTGAATCATCTCTCTTCTCCATTACTGCCGGAGATTGCTCGACAAATGATTCCCGGGTGGCGGCAAACAGTATTTTTTTGAGCTCATTGGCAAGATCGGTGATTCCATTAAGAGTTTCTTCTTCAGAAAAACTCCCTCTGCCAAAGCAAGCCTGGAGCAGAGACCAACCAAGACCAAGCGCTTTGTTCCATAGAACAAGCCATTGTGGGTTTACTTTTTTTTGCGAAGGAATCCAGAAAATATTTTCAGGAGCGAAAATGTTGCGTTCATGCACAGTGCAGGAAAGGAAATCAGGCACCTCAAGCTGATTTGTGCTGCCGTCAAGAAGGGCCAGGCCCTGTTGCACATCTGTTGCCGACTGCTCCTTATTAACAAGCAAGCAATGAAACCAGATCAGGGCCATTGACTGCAGGACAAGAGATTCAGGTACCCGTATAAACGAACTCCCTTCAACAGGAAAAATCCCAAGGGCAAGAGGGCGCACCCTGAAATTCCAGAAAGACGGAAGCAGTCCCCTATAGTCAGGGAAATTCACCCAAAACTGATCCAGGCAAAGTCTGAGGTCCACATGTTTCAGATGCCTGCGAACAGAAAAAACGGTTCTGGCTATCTGTTCAAGAAGCGTTGTTTTCAGATAAAAAAGCTCAAGAAAGTCCCGCGCATCATTTTCGAAAAAAAGAGGGGTGCTTTCACCGGATACCTGCTCGGCAAAGGCCTCAATGCAGGCAACTCTTCCGGGATCTCTCATTACCTGCGGCAGATGTATTATTTCCGAGCATGATGCTCCGGAAAGAATGGCCAAAAAATCCTCAGCCGATAACTGGCCGGCATCAGAAACAAACATCCTGAAAGGATAGAATGCAAAGGGGCTTATCCGGGATGCAAAAAACCCTGAACCGTAACACTCCTTTTGTTCACTACAGTCGAAACAGGGGAAAGCGTGCCCCTGCAATCCTTTGCCGACAAACTGCTCAAAGCCCTGGACCAGAGCCCGGCAGTCTTTTACATTTGCAGGAAAGCCACTGCCTCCCTCAAGGACAAAAAAATCTGTTCCGGACGGACTTCCATGGCAGACAGGGCAGAAAAGAAAGCGTTCTCCGGTTGTCGAGTAGAGCGGCAGGCCTGCGTTTGATAAAATTTCATCCCGCTGGCAGAGTTCAAGGTCATTCCCGCATTGGGGACAGGGAGGATGAAAATACAATTCGCGTTTGTCGCAATAAAAAAGCGACTGCCACAATGGAAGGGATGTCCGGTCATCCGACCGCTCAGTCAGACTATCAAAAGAATCAATTCCAGGAGCGCTCTCCTGGCAGGCACATGCTTCCTGCCAGATTTTTTCAATTTCCGTGTTCGTAAAGCGGCTATGATTATCACTGAAGGAACAGCTATCCTTTTGAACCAGAAGAAAAACATCCTTGACTCTTTTTCCGGAAGGGCTCCTGTACGTGGCATGGACGAGAAGGAAAAGCGGCGATGATGTATGTATAAAAAGAAAAGGGAGCGAGTTGTCTGCTTGATTACCTAACGATTTTCCTTGAATGGAAATATCCAGATAAATTTTTGCAGCACCCTGATCGAGCCAAGGAAGAAGAGATTTGGTTTCGAAACTTTGCCCCATAGGGAGATCCTTTTCAATTTGAAGGAATATTCATCCTCACAGACCTTTGGTCATTATTTTAATGTAGGAAATATTTCTATACATTTCAACCTTTTAAAAAAAAAGTTACCCTTTCTCGCAAACAGGGGCAAATCCTGAAACCTGATTGAAAATGCGCCGGTAATGAATGCGGCCTTCTGTTTATTCTCCACTTTTTATTGTTTTTTCAACAAAAAAAATGATACCAGAATATATCAGGATTTTACCACTTCCTCAAAGATTCAGTGCCAAGTGAGTTTTTTTGGAGCTTTTTTTTCAACTGTCTTGTAAAAACATCGCCTTGTAATTTCGGGACCAAAGGTTGCTGGCTAGTGTCTGTCTATAAATAGGGCATTTTGTTCGAGATCAAGGATTGCGCAAAAAATTACCGGAGGCATATATGCGATATTCCGAGGATAATTTTTTAAGCATGACGCAGATATCGGGCAGGTAAGCGAGCTCGCGAGACTCCGAAAGGGGCATTTATGGACAGACACTGGCTACCCACAAGGCAACCGATGCTCGTCGATGGAAAAAGCAAGAAACGCAGGATGAAAATATGAGCAAGTCAAAAAAATGGTCAGTAAAAGATGCTGCCCAGATGTATGGCATCAATAAATGGGGCGCCGGTTATTTTACAACCGATGAATCCGGCGATGTCGTTATTACGCCGCTTGGCAAAAATAACGGGACCCGCATCAGTCTCCATGAAGTTGCCAAAGGTGTTGAAGAGCGCGGGCTTGCCATGCCCGTTCTGCTTCGTATCGAAAATATACTTGGTTCCCAGATTAAACGGCTGCATGATACCTTTGACAAGGTTATCCGGGAAAACGGCTATACCGGAAAATACAAGGGTGTTTTCCCTATCAAGGTAAACCAGCAGGAACAGGTTATCGAGACCATTGCCGAAATCGGCAGAAAATACAACCACGGTCTGGAAGCAGGCAGCAAATCCGAGCTCATAGCTGCCATCTCAATGCTGGACAATCGTGATGCCTGCCTGATCTGCAACGGCTATAAGGATGAAGAGTTCATCGATCTCGGCCTCTATGCCACCAAAATGGGGCTTAAGTGTTTTTTCGTACTGGAGATGCCCGGCGAACTTGAACTTATCCTGGAAAGAGCCAAAAAAATCGGGGTGCGCCCTCTTCTCGGCCTCCGGATAAAGCTGTCGGCAAAAGCAGAAGGACAGTGGACCGAATCCGGAGGTGACACCAGTGTCTTCGGCCTTGGTATGAGCCAGGTCATCGATATTATCGACCGCTTGAAGGCGGAAGACAAACTTGACTGCCTGCAGCTCCAGCATTATCACATCGGCTCCCAGATCCCCAATATCCAGGATATCCGCACCGGGGTTCTGGAGGCATGCCGCATATACGAAGAGCTTGTCAAGGAAGGTGCGGCAATGGGCTATCTTGACCTGGGCGGAGGTCTTGCCGTTGACTACGACGGTTCAAAGACAAACTACCACTCAAGCCGCAACTACTCAGTTGAGGAGTACTGTTACGACATCGTCGAAACCATTGCCTTTGTGCTCAACAAAAGCAATATTCCCCACCCGACGATCATCACCGAGTCAGGCCGGGCCACGGTGGCCTATTATTCGGTTCTGCTCTTTAATATTCTGGATGTGACATCCAATACCCCTCGTCCTGTTCCGGAAGACCTGCCTAAAACGACCTATGACCTGCTGGACAACCTTCTGGAAACCTACAACAGTGTTTCAGCCAAAAGCATGCAGGAATGCTATAATGATGCGCTTTTTTATAAAAGCCAGGCCCATCAGCTTTTCAAGCACGGCCATATCACTATCAGGGAAAGAGCACTGGCTGAAGACCTGCTCAGGCATATTCTCATTAAAATTACCCAGGTTGCCAAAAAACTTGAGTATGTACCCGAAGAGATAGAACAGATTGAAAAATTAATCTCGGATGTCTATTACGGCAACTTCAGCCTTTTTCAATCCCTTCCCGATGTCTGGGCCATTGACCAGCTTTTTCCGGTCATGCCCATCCACCGTCTGGATGAAGCACCAACAAGGACTGCTATTATAGCGGATATCACCTGTGACAGTGATGGTCGCATAGACAACTTTCCTGCCTATCCCCATTCAAAGAAAACCATCCACCTCCATGAACTGAATGAGGAGGAAGAATACTATCTGGGAGTTTTTCTGGTGGGAGCCTATCAGGAAACCCTGGGAGATCTGCATAATCTTTTCGGCGATACCAATGTGGTTTCCATCCACGTGAATGATGACGGCACCTATGAATACGTCCGCGAACTGGAAGGCGATTCCGTAGCCGACGTCCTCACCTATGTCGAATATGATATTAAAGGCATAAAAAAACGCATGAAGGATTTTGCCGAGGATTCAATCCGCAAAGGATTTATCACCGTAAAAGAACGAAAAACAATTCTCAGCAGCTTTAACGAAGGTTTGCGTGGCTACACCTATTTTGAAAAAGAATAGAGAAGAATTATCAGGAGAAATGACATGTCAAAGGTACTCATAATAGGAGCAGGAGGAGTCGGTTCAGTCGTCGCCCATAAATGCGCTCAGGTCCCGGAGGTGTTTTCCGATATCTGCCTGGCAAGCCGGACAGTTTCCAAATGCGAAGACATTGCTGCCCAGATAAAAAGACCGATCAGAACCGAGCAGGTTGACGCGGATAACGTTCCCCAGCTTGTCGCTCTGATCCGTGATTTCAAGCCTGAGCTGGTCATTAACGTCGCCCTGCCCTACCAGGATCTGCACATTATGGACGCCTGCCTGGAAACAGGGGTGGATTACCTGGATACGGCAAACTACGAACCACCTGATGAGGCGAAGTTCTGCTATAAATGGCAATGGGACTACCAGCAGCGCTTTAAGGAAAAAGGCATCATGGCCCTTCTGGGCAGCGGTTTTGATCCTGGAGTGACCAATGTCTTTACAGCCTGGGCCAGGAAAAAGCATTTTGACGAGATCCACACCCTGGACATTATCGACTGCAATGCCGGTGACCATGGTCAGCCCTTTGCCACCAACTTTAATCCGGAAATCAACATCAGGGAAGTAACCCAGCGCGGCAAGTTCTATGAAAATGGCCAGTGGCGGGAAACCGATCCCTTAAGCGTTTGCAAAACCTTTGATTTCCCGGAGGGAATCGGGCCGAAGAAAATATACCTTCTCTACCATGAAGAGCTGGAATCAATTGTCACGCATATGCCTGAAATTAAAAAAGGCCGTTTCTGGATGACCTTCTCGGACAACTATCTCAACCATCTCAATGTCCTGCAGGGCATCGGCATGACAAGTATTGAACCGATAAACTACCAGGGCCAGGAAATTATTCCCCTGCAGTTTTTAAAGGCAGTGCTGCCCGACCCCGGTTCCCTTGGTCCGCTCACCAAGGGCAGAACATGCATCGGCTGCCTGATCAAGGGCACGAAAGATGGCAAAGACAAGAGCTATTACATCTATAATATCTGCGATCATGAGGAATGCTACCGGGAGGTCAAATCCCAGGCCGTCTCTTACACCACAGGCGTGCCGGCAATGATCGGCGCCATGATGATGCTCACCGGCAAATGGCGCGGTGAAGGCGTCTTTAACATGGAGCAGTTCGACCCGGAGCCGTTCATGGAAAAACTGAACATCCATGGTCTGCCCTGGGTGGAATATGACGGGGACCTTTCCGGAATAGATCTGTGATTGGAGACAACGACACACTCAACCTTGACTTGACTCAGGTTCCCTCTCCAAGCTTTATTGTCGACCAGGAGGCCCTGGAGCGAAACCTGGCCGTGCTTGACCGGGTACAGCAGGCAACAGGGGCCAAGGTACTCCTTGCCCTCAAAGGATTTGCCATGTTCAGCGTCTTTCCTCTGCTCAGCAAGGTATTGCACGGTACCTGCGCCAGTTCAATTGATGAGGCAAGGCTGGGCCGGGAGGAATTCGGTGGAGAGGTACATACCTTTTCACCCGCTTACAGTGACGAAACCATACGGGAAGTTTTTGAGCTGAGTGACCATGTGGTTTTTAACTCCATGGGCCAATGGCAGCGTTACAGAGATCTCTGCGGCAAACATGCAGACAGGGTGCAATTCGGTCTGCGCATCAACCCGGAACATTCAGAGGTAAAAACCGCCCTGTATGATCCCTGCCGTCCCGGCTCCCGGCTCGGCATACGGCGGCAGAGCCTTGCTGGTGTTGATCTAAAAGGAATTTCCGGACTGCATTTTCATACCCTGTGCGAACTCGATTCCCATGCCCTTGAGAGAACCCTGGCGGCGGTTGAAAGAAATTTCGGAGATCTTCTCGCCGGCATGAAATGGGTCAACTTCGGTGGCGGCCACCATATCAGCCGCCCCGACTACGATGTGGACCATCTCTGCTCGCTTATCACTGATTTCCAGAAAAAATACCAGGTGGAGATTTATCTTGAGCCCGGAGAAGCGGTAGCCCTGAACGCCGGTATCTTTGTCACCACGGTCCTTGATATCATAGACAATGACCTCAACATAGCCATACTGGACGCCTCAGCCTCGACCCATTTACCCGATGTCCTGGAAATGCCGTACAGGCCGATGATAATCGGCGGCGGCGAACCGGGAGAAAAGCCGTATAACTGCCGACTTGGCGGCAACAGCTGCCTGGCCGGCGACGAGATCGGCGACTACTCCTTTGACAGGCCCCTTCAGGTTGGAGACAAACTGGCTTTCACCGACATGGCGCACTACACCATGGTGAAAACCACTACATTTAATGGGGTCCGTCTGCCTACCATTGCCCTGTACAACCGGGGAGAGCTGCAGATTATCAAAAAATTCGGTTATGAAGATTTCAAGAGCAGACTTTCATAAGCTATGACAACACAACTTCTTTTCCATGGGGACGACGTTAATCCCACCCCGCCTGACATGGCCCTTTTCCATGTCATACCCGTACCCTATGAGAAAACCGTGTCCTATGAAGGCGGTACCATGGACGGTCCCAAAACCATCATGGAAGCCTCCTGCCAGCTCGAACTCTTTGACGGCAAAAGCATTCCAGCCCGCCATGGCATCCATACCTTTGCCGATGTTGACTGCAGCGGCAGTGCCGAAGATGTCATGCTACGCATCAAAGATGCCGTGGCAGATTGCCTGGCGCTGAACAAAATACCGGTTGTCCTTGGCGGCGAACATACGGTTACGGTTGGCATTGTGGATGGCTTACTGGAAAAATACGATGAGTTCGGTGTCATTCAATTTGATGCCCACGCCGATCTGCGTCACAGCTATCAGGGCACGCTTTTTAGTCATGCCTGCGTCATGAAAAGGATCTTTGACCATCGCATTCCCTTTTACCAGCTGGGCACCCGAAGCTACTCCCATGAGGAGCATCTCCTGCGCCTGGAAAACAAAACCCCCTATCTTGATGCGGAAACAATCCACAAACATGGGGTAGATGCCTTTTCCCTGCCGCCTGATTTTCCGGACAAGGTGTTTGTCACCTTTGACATTGACGGCCTTGACCCATCAATCATGCCAGCCACAGGTACCCCTGTACCAGGTGGGCTCACCTGGTACCAGGCCATGTGGCTTATTGAAAAGATAATGGAGTCCCGCGTCTGCATAGGCTTTGACGTTGTTGAGTTTGCACCGATCCCCGGATTTCACAGTGCCTCCTTCACCGTAGCCCAGCTTGTCTACAATATGATGGGATATCTGACAAGGAGCGAGGTGAATATGGACTATTTCGGACTTGATGAGGGATTCTTATAGAGCGCACGAAGAAAAACCGGAAGGTTCAGAAAAAAAACTTTTTCAAACTCCTTTTACCAGTAGTTTTTGCTCGAAAAAATCACTATTATTTGAAAACAAACTAAGAGGGAAAAGCCTATTCCCCCTTGGTTGAGAAAGAGACTTTATGTAGAGATGTTCAATCTTTTTTGAGGATACTCCCGTGAAAAAAACAGTCAAAAAAATTGGTATTTGCTTTGCCTTGGTGTCGTTGATTTCCATTGGATTTCTTCCTGCCTTTGCCTCGGATGAGATAGTGCTCACCGATGAAGAGCAGACTATCATTACCGATGCTTCCGAACAGCCTGAAGCAGTGTATGACGACAGCGCCGCTGTTCCTGAAGATGAGATATATCTGCCGGAGGAGCAGGGAGAGGAAGAGTATGAAGAGGTGCCACAGGATGAAGAGTATCAATATATTGACGGAGAAAATGACGGTATACTCATCGAAGAGGAAGGTCAGTACGAATACATCGACGATCCGGAGCAGGAGCAACAGTACATTGAGGAATATACCGAGGGAAGCGATATCGTATACGAGGACGGGGGCGAAGCCGTTGATGAAGGTCAATTTGTCGAGGGTGAAGAAGTACCTGAAGAGTATATTGAAGTTGAAGAACAATATGAAGAAGCACCCACCAATGAGATCGATCAGGGTGCATCCATTGAAGAGCTCGAAAACCTTCCCGGTATAGGAGAGTTGCCGGAAATTCCAGCCGGAGAATAGAATCTACCTGGTTTTGTTATTGCTTCAGGAGGATGGAGACATGAACGAACAGGATATGCCGGCTTCTGGATTAGAACCGGAGCTGCAATGATAGACACGCTTTTAATATTCCTCATTATTGCTCCGCTGCTTACTGCTGTTTATGGCACTGAATATTGGAGAGGTGACTCCTTGGCCGTGGGGGTGTGGGATTTCATGTTCAATTACGTGCTGCCGGCAATCGCAGTTATTGTTTTCTGGGTTTATAAATCCGCCACACCTGGGAAAATGGCACTGAAATTAACAATCGTGGATGCAAAAACAGGAGGCCAACCAACCACAGGCCAATTCATAATACGCTACATTGGCTACTATGTTTCAATGCTTCCGTTGTTTCTCGGAATTATATGGGTTGGCATTGATAAAAGAAAGCAGGGTTTTCACGACAAACTTGCCGGAACAGTGGTTATTAAAAGCAATGTTCCTGAACCTGTAAAATTTGAAGGCAAAGCATAAAGCCAAAAACATTACCAGGACATTAACCCGAAACAGCTTAACATTATTTTTTCCCACCACAAAGATCACGAAGTGCACGAAGATACTCTCTGTTTTCTGTTTCGTGACCTTCGCGCGTTTCATGGTTTATAAGACATTTTTCTGATAACCGACTGAACTTCGATGCTATTGGTGATCACAATTTTCTAACCAGGAGGAAATGATGCGAATGAACCAATTGATGATAAAGCCGTCAAAAGTCCTGAAACTGATTATCAGCCTGATTTTTCTGTTATCTCTCACCCTACCTTTGTCCTCCATGGCGGCCTCAGGCGAAGCTGTCCATTTCAAGGCTGCGGACGGCTATCAGATCACCGGCACCTTGAGCGGCAATCAAGCAAGCAGCCACAGGAGAGGAATTGTTCTCCTCCATATGTACAAAAACAACCGCCAAAGTTGGCAGCCCCTGGTCCGCGAACTTAACCGGCAGGGTTTTGTCAGCCTTGCCATTGATCTGCGCGGCCATGGCGACAGCAGGCTCTCGCCGCAAGGCCACGATGATTCGCTTCGGGTCAACAGCCGTGATGCTGTTTTCTTTAATCAGATGTATCAAGACGCCGAGGCTGCGGTCAAATACCTCGTTGACAAGCAGCACATCCCGCCAAACAGGATCGCCATGATCGGAGCCAGCGTTGGCTGCAGTGTACTGTTTGATGCCGCCAGTCGCGGAACTTTCCCCCTCAAAGCGACGGCTGTCATGACACCGGGCCGCGATTACCTCGGAATTCCAACCATGGAGCACATCAAAAAGTGGCCGGGTGTTCCTCTGCTTATCCTGAGCAGCAAAGAAGAAAGCTCCAGGGGGGCGGACGATATTTTCCAGGTATTAAAGGAAAAAGGGGCAGAACTCAAAACGTATGATGAGGAAGATATTCACGGCACACATATGTTCGGGGAGATTGACGGAATCGAAGGGATGATCGCAGACTGGTTTGCCCAAAAGGTGCCAAAGGAATGAACAAAGAATTTTTCCGATCAGCGGCCTTGCCGCATCACTCCGCGGGATTCTCTTCTCACGTCAAAAGTGTTTTTTGCCTCATGACGCTCCTCACTCTTTTCCTGGCAATCGCTGTTTTTTGGAGAGACAGGGCTGCCGCTCAAACAACGGAGCAAGTCAACAGTGCGACGCAACCGGTGTATCGAATCCCTCTGCGTGTGCACTTGGCGGCAAGCAGCCGTCCTCCTGAAAAATTCAAACCGATTTTCGAGGAAATCAACCGCATCTGGTTTTCCCAGGCCCGCATCTGCTTTGAAATCAAAACCGTCATGGATAACACACCTTTGCAGGGAGATGGATTTGATTTGTGGTTTGCTCCTGATATCGGCGTTCTTAACGGCTATTTCGACGGTGAGTCTCTCCGGGTGCGGGACACGCCAAGGCTTGCCCCGGCCCGTAATCCTTCAAAAGATCCCACGGCGAGAACCACAGCCCATGAACTGGGACATGCCCTTGGCCTTGGCCATAGGCAGGATTCCGACGAAAACCTGATGCGCTCCAAAACATTTGGCTGGCAGTTGAATGAGGATGAAATTCAAACGGCTCGCCGCAATGCCGCTGCAATCGGCAGACTGATTGCAGCGGCCAGCCGGGATTCCTGTTCGCCCCGTTGAATCCCCATAGGTAACTTCAAAGGGACTTATACCCCTCAAGGGGTACTGAAAAGAGTCCTGTAAATTTGATATTTTATTCCACTTGAGCGGGTTAGGGATAAAGACATTCCGTACAGTCAGTACGTCCAAAATCATCGGCCAGTTCACTGACTGTGACCGTGGTTGCAGTACCGATAAAGCTGACCAAATCCAGTCCGTCAGTGTCTCCGTCGCAGTCGAGATCCCCTTCGCATTTTATATTGGGGCATTCAGATGTACAGCCCAGAGTTGCATCATCATTCCAGCCGTCAGGGTTATCGCAGGTATTGCCTGTTCCCGAGTTTATGGACGAATATTCATAAAAATCAGAATAGGTGTTTTCGCAAACATAGTTGTTTGAAACATCATTGTCTGACGCTGTCTGCAGCAGTATACCGGCACCGTTTTCCGTCATTTTATTATTTAAAAGAGTGTTGTCAGACGACTTGTCCAGGGAGATTCCAGCCCGGGTGTTTGTACTCGCCTCATTGAGCTCAAGCTTGTTCTTGCCGGCGCCTCCCAGGATAATGCCAATGCTGTTTTGTTCAAGGGTATTATGCACAAGCTGGTTTTCCCCACTCTTATCAAGATAGATGCCATATTCATAGTTGCGGAATGTACAGTTTTTGATGGTTACCAGACCGTAAGCAGACGGCAGATAAATACCATAGCCACTGTTGTTGCCGATTATGACGGAGCCGTTGCAGTCCAGGGTAACCTTAGACACGCCGAACCGCACAGCACCCTTTTTCTCATAATCATTGATATAATAGATTCCCTTGTCGAGCACAGTGTCCTTGACAATGACAGGGATTTCGCACTGATCGCCGATGCCGTCCTTATCACTGTCGCGCTGGTCCGGATTAAAGACGCCGGGGCAGTTGTCCTTGCCATCAGCAACACCATCACGGTCCGCATCAATAAGGTAATAGCATTCCCCTGTGGAATTTGAGCACCTGTCAATGGTGGCATCATTACCATCATCGCAGGATTTCTGGTTACAGGCGCAGCCATTGCTGTCTGCTTTCATTCCGGCTCCTGTCAGGGGGCAGTCATCCATATAGTTCAAGACCGAATCTCCGTCAGTATCCCCCTTCGCATTGTAGTCAGGGTCAAGCCCGTACGGACAGTCAGGATCGTCAATGCCGTCATACTGGCGGTCACAGACGCCGTCCACCGCGCCGCCGGGACAATCATCCTTGCAGTAGAGTGCATTTTCACCCGGACCGCAGACGCCGTCCGGGTCACACCTCACCTCTATGCTCGGACAGGAGGCTTTAAGAATCGTATTTCCTGCCGCTACAAGGGTTGACGACAGGGAAAAAAGACCAAGAGACTGGGGTTCAACCTCAAAACTCAGTATACGTGTTTCTCCGGGCAGCAGGGTAATTGGCCAGTTATGGAAGAGAACGCGGAGACTTTCATACATCTCCTCTTCTGGATCTAAGCCGATATAGCGAACTCCAGGAATAAAATTTTCCTGCACCCGGACAAAGACCTTGACCTTTTCATAGCTTTTCACGGTTACTTTCACCTGCACCCGCTCTCCGAGGAGTATGCGTGCGTCATTAATTTCCTTGGTCACTTCCAGATTGATAGCAGGTGGTGGCGCCTGCACATCGTCCATATTTTCGCCGGTGCAGGGGTTGAGCTCGGTACATTCTCCATCAATGGACAGGAATGATGTTTGGGTCTCACTCACGTTATCTTCCTCAGAGAGTGTATCTGCCGACGAACTTGCAGGGAAGACTGGAGCGGATACGGAAGCGGCACTTGCTGAGGTGGCGTCAATGCCTTCGCAACCGTGAATCTCATCGTTTGGCGGACAGTTATCCCGGCTCGGCCCCATATTGTCGTTGTAACACCCCTGATCCAGTTCCCTGCAGTAATCGTAATAACAAACCTCCCAACTGCAACCGCTGGTGGCAGTGCAATCGGCTTCATTAGACCAGAAGGCATCGGAGCAGGCTCCATCCTCCGGAGTGCCGGTGCAGGACCCGCCGGACCAGCTGCAGCCCTCCGCATCATTACAGGGGTCTTCACTGGTGATCAGATCACAGGAATCAGGAATTCCCCGGCAGCAGTGATAGTCAGGACTCCCTTTTACCGATCCCCGGTTGCCGGTGGTATCCGTATAATACCATTTGGCATAATCGGGAAAGCGGACCAGGTTATAATCGTGTCCGTCGCCGTCTACCGCGTATACCTCATTTTCCAGATATCCCGCCTTGCGCAGCATGGTGGTTGTGGTAATGGCATAATCAACACAGGTTCCTGTGGACAGTTTGTTAATCGAGGCATGGGCCGGCAGATCCGCCGCACTGTCATTATTGGAGGTGTAGCTGGTATCGGAGTGCCAGTACCCGTGTTCACCCCATTCCCACCAGAGAAAGTAGTTGTATTCGCAGCGATGGCCTCCCATGTCGAAATCCGGAGTCTCTTCGACACGATGGGAACAGCGGTCAGGAGTCCCCATCTCCCAGGCAAAGGGTCTGGTCTGCCAGTAGGGGCAGTCAGGCGTGCTGTCGCCGCACAGCCTGTCCGACCCGTAGCAGCAGAATTCGCCTCGGAAATAGCCCTGCATGTAAACGGCGCCCTGGCCGAATGCCTTGATAATATAGCGGCCAAGACACTCCTTCATGGAAACACTGTTAAAGTTGTCCTGGAAATTGTCATCATAGGAATTGTCATGGGCATAGGAGCAGGCCTCTCGTCTGCCGCTCAGATGATCGCCCGAGATAACGGTTACGTAGTCCTCGTTTTCACAACACTCAATGGCGTCCTCAACGATGTAGTCCAAATTCGGGTCACAGACCTCGAAAAGATCGCAACTTGCATCCCGGGTATTAATATCAACGGCTGGTCCTTCACCATTGTTCCAGGGATTGCGGCAGTCTGAATCAGGAGGTCCATACTTGGCGGCGGTATCGCAGTCCGCGCAGGGAGGGCAATACATGCCTCCGCAGTCAACCCCTTCCTCATCAAAATTCTGGATGCCGTCCGTGCAGGTGGAACATCTGAAGGTACAGTCCGTCCTGCCGTTGTCGTCCCAGGAGCTGGCAAAATCACAGGTATTGAGGTCTCCGGAATTTGCAAAGGTGCCGGTCTGCCGGATATCGCGCATCATACTGGAACAAACGGTGTTGGAATTTATATAGTTGCTGTAGGCATCATCAAGCAGAATGCCGTAATAATTGTTATTTACCTGATTGCTTGTAACATGGTTAAATTCCGTTCCAGATGTGCCGCCGTACAGGGTAATGCCGTAGGAATCGGTATTCAGGTTTTCCTCCACCGTGTTCTGCGCGATATCGTTGCGGCTTGATTCGTCCAGGCGGATGCCGCCGGTCAGATTGAGCCTGACGGTGTTAAAAAAAATGTCGTTATTGTGGGAGTGGAGTAGCGACAACCCGTAAGCCACGTTTGAGGTGAGCAGGTTATAATTGCCGATTGTATTATAATCGGCATGCTCCAGCCTGATGCCGTGGTTTGTATTCGATAAAGAATGATTGTTATGCAGGGTATTGGAATCCGCGTTATTCAGATGGATGCCGTTATAGAAATCACGGACAGTACAGTCTCTAACCGTGTTGCCTGAGTGCGAGACGATGCTGACACCATAGTCAATGCCGCTGTCGTCACCGTCTATGGTATGCCCGTTGCAATCAAAGATTGTATCATTGGTTGCAAAGGATATACAGGTGCCGCTGTGTCCCCAAATATTGGCAGTCAGGATAACCGTATCGTAGTCGCCGTTTAGTTTGGCCGTACAATCGCTGCATGATGAACAGGTCGTGGTTCCACTGCACATGTAGGTGCACCCGGTGGTGCCGTCGTCATTCCAGCCGTCGGGCTCGTTACAGGCATTGAGATATCCCGAGTTACTCGTGCCGCTGTAAATATTAAAGTCCGGGTTATTACCGCAGACCGTATTGGAAAATACGGAATTACTGGAAGCGCTGTAAAAAACGATACCCTGGGTATTATCATGCACATTATTGGTGCTGATCACATTAAACAAGGCGGTGGAGAGATCAATGCCGCTGTTCGAGTTGCCGTAGACCTCACTTCCGATCACGTCACTGCTGGTGGTATCAAAAAGCTGGATGCCAATGCTAAAATCGCTGACCCGGCAATCCCGGACCGTGACATCTGTGCTGTGGCCGATAAAAATACCGACTTCAGGATCAAGGTCGAGTCCGTCGCCGTCGACGCTATGCCCGTTACAGTCCAAAATCACATCGTCAGAGTCAATGTAGATGCAGCCGCCTTCATGCTCAGTGATATCGGTGGCGAGGGTGACCTCGTCCCAGGTGCCGCTGTTCAGCTTCGTCGAGCAATCTTCGCAGGAATTACAGGTGGTGGATAATGCCCACCCAGAACAGGCAGGACACAAAAGAAAAACGCCAGAAAAAAGACAATACTTCCTTGGTAACGTATTCTCGTCATTTTTTTCTCCTCCAAAGCACAGGGCTGTAAATTGTCGGAAAATTACTGCTAACTTCTCATTAATCACTTCAATCATTTAGGGTAAAATGTACTCTTTACATGATCAAACATTTAGAACAATATGTCAAAAAAAATATGAGAAAAAGGGGGACGTTTTCCGGGGAAGCAAAGACGACTAACTGGGGCGGACTACTGAAGTGTGGCAGGCGCAAAGGAATTCACCGGGCCTGAAGCATAACTTCAGCCAATTCTCGCAGGTCCGGCATTCGGCGTTCTCTTCGCCGCCGCGCATAAGGACAATTTCCTGAAAAACTTCTTTGACATCCTGGGTAAAATCTTGTTCTCTCATCACACCCTCAAAATTAAAAATTCCGATAACTATTCAGCTGTACTGCAGGTTTAAGTTAGCGGACTGAATAGAGACAATCTTTCCCGGCACAACATGTTCCATAACTCGAAAGTGCAGTACATTTTTACAAAAAGGCGTATATAACGAGTTCTTATTTTTTTGTCAACGTACAAATTACAATAATTTGACAATTACAATTGTGACTATTACAGCAAGCCCCTTATATTCCCAAGGCAAAGTCGGGAAAGAAGCAATCGTGCTGGTGCATGGATTCTTTCGCACCTGCCGCGACATGTCCTTTCTGAGTAGTTTTTTCCGGCAACAGGGCTATGAGACCCTAAGTCCGTCTTTGCCTTCAACATTCGGCTCCCTTGAGAAATGCACCTCGATTTTCGAGGATTCCATGAAAAACATGCCTGCAAGTTACGAAAAAATCCACTTTATTGGACACAGCATGGGAGGACTGGTAATCCGCTTATTTTTTTCAAGAAACAAAATTGAAAAACCAGGAAGGTGTATACTGATCGCCACCCCGAACAATGGAACGGATCTGGCCGGCATCGTTGCTGATAACTGTAAATTCTGCCTGGCAATCTTAAAGCCTCTTCAATCGTTCATTCCGGAAAAATTGCAAATTCCTCCTCCTCTTAACAGCCCAGCACCGGAAATTGGGGTGATTGCCGGCAACCGCCAAAACCTTATTACAGGAAAATACATTAAAGGAAAAAATGACGGACGCGTCCCCCTGGAGTCGACTCGATTACCAGGCATGAAAGATTTTATCACCGTTCCGTACAACCACGTCCAAATTCATCACACACAGGATGTGGCCCATTTGTCGCAAAAATTTATTGAATCTGGAAATTTTTCCTGACCATTGTGGGCTGAATACAGACTGAAGTCAGGGGAAAAGTACTGCATTCCTGCACCTGGGGCCTTCCGGCCGAATGAGTCCCGTTAAAAGGAAATAAAAAATGATTGACCTCATCACTTTGAGTAATTATTATTAAAAAATAGGATAACTGTTCAGCGTTTTTTTGGTTGAATCAATAGAAAAAGCTTCACCTTTTCTCATTAGAATGTCCGGGAGGCAGGTTATGCAGGTAAACAATGCTGTATCCAATATACCTTTTAAAGCGCCTACAGAAGTTGACGGACAGGACAAAACCCAGACCAGCCAACAAACCTCTTTACAGACGGACAATTCAAATTCGTCTTCCTCCAGAGACACGGTATCCATTTCCGCCCAAGCACAGGCTTTGAGCAGCCAGAAAGCCCTGAATGCAACGAACAGACAAGCTGCGGTGGAGCAAACATCAAGAGTAAACCCCAACCAGGCAAGCCAGGAAGTCCAGCAGACTCCCAGGGAGACGGCAACCACTCTTCAGGCCCCACCTGCCCCGGAAGACGCAGCTGCACAAAACCCGCCGGCACCGCCTGATTCTTCTGCAACAAACACCAGAAGTCAAGAGACCACCACCAGTACAGAACAACCAGCGCCCGCCAACACAATCGCCACAGCTACGCCTGAACCGGCTTCCAGGACGAGCAGGCTGCAGGCCCCCACGACACCACCACAGAGCCTTGATCCGCAAAACACAAATGCTACAACAAGTAATGCAACACGTCAAAATCCTGTTGCAGCCGCCGGTGGTCTGTCCTCAGGCAGGGTTAATATCGATTTACTTGTTTAATTCTTAAGTAATTATTCAGCGAGGGCTCGAAATGGGCCTCAACTCCAGGCCGTAACTATTCAGATG
>JAHLLM010000073.1 GCA_020444175.1 Desulfobulbaceae bacterium
ATATGGCGAGTGTTTGGGATATCACCGGGATCTGAGACCAGGGCATGTTCTCAAAGCCCGGATGAAGAGGCTCGATTCTCATCAGGGAGACCCCCTGGGGTAAAACGAATAACATTGAGAACAGCAGGTATCGGAGGAGGATAGCGAAGAGCGAACGAATCCGAGAAGGACAATAGGAAGTCTTAGCTGACAATAGTACCGTAGGCCATCACTGGTCGGTAAGGTGGGGAAGTGAAGCCCAAGCGACCCACTGCAGGGAAGAGGAAGCCGGGTATAACGTTTTACTGAAGGGAAAGATGGGAGATACTTCGAGATCATCAACCGTGTCAACGCAACTTCAGCAAATTGCAGAACAAGCCATACAATATCCAGAGATGGTGTTCACCACATTGGCACACCTGCTGGACGAACCTTTCTTACGGGAAGCGCATCGGCGTATCAACAAGAAAAGCGCATCCGGTATCGACAAGGTAACTGCAAAAATGTATGCAGAAACTTTGGAAGATAACCTGAGAGATCTTCATGAACGGCTCAAGAGTGGTCGCTATAAAGCACCGCCATTTGAGCGGGTCTGGATTGATAAGGAGCCGGGTAAACAGCGTCCAATTGGAATTCCAACGTTTGAGGACAAGATAGTCCAACGTGCGGTTGAGATGTTGCTGAGCGCAATCTATGAGCAGACGTTTTATTCTTTACGGCACCTTACCAATGCTTTAGCCCTGTGAGGCGAAAGTCTCACGCAGGGTTCTTAGAGGGCTCGGGGCCAGTAATGGCCCCCGGCTACTTGACGTGACATAAACCGGTGATCATCATGTTATGTTTTAAAAAGTGTAGAGTGAGATGAAGGAAGAATTGTTGTGGTCATTACTAGGTGCTGTCATAGCAACGCTATTTAATGTCCTATACAACTATATCAGGGAAACGAGAAACAGACGCTGGAAAGTCGCATCTGAAATTTGCGGGTCTATTGATTTCTATTATCAACGTTTAGTAACAGCAGTTGCTCATCTTGAATCAGTATTTGATGACAATAAAGAGGCACTACAAAAAGAAGAATGGCGAACCTTGCAAAATGATGTCTCGCCGATATTTATTGATGAGCAAAAGATTAGAGCAGAAATTGAAATTGTATTTGGTATAAATAGTTATGAATCAAGTGAATTTGACGCTGTATTCAAACTCCTCCAAGAAAACTTGAGTCTGGTACTATCTATAAGCACACAGGAGAAGTGGGACGAAAACAAAGTCATTCTTAAGAAAAGCATTAATCAAATAGCCGGAGTTCGACCCACTTATCGACAAAAACTAGTAAAGAAATCAAAAGTATGGTCAATTTTTACATCAAATATAAATTAAAACATAACCATGGCCTGCAGTGGATGCTCGCTATCGCTCGCCCCACTGAGCCCAGCCGTTAACCTTGCCACATCGAAGGTCTGATTATCTTACCACTCCCTCAATTTGTACTTCTTCCTGACTTGTTCAAGTCGAGCAACAAGGAAGTTTCGATGCAATCGAATTCTCAAATCGTCATGAGCGGTTTTTTTTTTCCGTTCAACATGTTAATCTATACGGGTCAATCAAGGAGGGATCATCTGACGCTGCACGCTTTCAGGAAAAAATTTACCAAGGGTAATAATTGACGGTTTCGTAAAAACCCTCTCAACCGCCGCCGGAACGTGTGTAACTTGTTGATATTGCGCTGGCGGATGGTCAGCTACAGGACTTTTTGCGAGATTGTCAAAATTGACTCACTTAAAAACAGGAAATAAACATGAGTAAAATAAGATTAGGGACCAGAAAGAGTCCGCTGGCCATGTGGCAGGCCCATTATGTTGAGGATAAGTTGAACAAGGCAGGTATTGAGGCAGAGATTGTCACCATGGAAACCAAGGGCGATAAGATTCTCAACACCTCCATTGCCAAGATTGGCTCCAAGGGAGTGTTTACTGAGGAGCTGGAAGAGCAACTGGCCAGCGGCGATATCGATATTGCCGTGCACAGCGCCAAGGATATGCCTTCCCGTTTGCCTGAAGGATTTACTCTCATTGCCTTTACGGAAAGGGAAAAGGTCAATGATGTTCTTCTAAGCCATCAAGCAGATCTCGACATTGCAGACACAACTAAAAAAATCGTCCTCGGCACCTCTTCGGTACGGCGCAGAGCGTTACTGAGATTGAATTACCCCCATGTGGAAACGGTTGATATCCGCGGCAATCTGCAAACCAGGATCAAGAAAATGAAGGATGGACTTTGTGACGGCATTATGCTGGCCTATGCCGGGGTGCATCGCATGAATATGGAGCATATGATTATCCGTGTTTTTGCTGAAAATGAATTTATTCCTCCTGTGGGCCAGGGATGTGTTGCTATTGAGGCGTCCACCAACCTGTCTGACGAGAAAAAAGAGATGGTGCGCAAGGCTGTCAACAATGATGACAGCGAAACACGCCTTCTGGCAGAACGGGCATTCTTAAGAAAACTAGAGGGAGGCTGCTCTATCCCGGCCTTTGCCCTGGCTGAGCTTGATGGCGATACCATCTCTCTGACAGGTGGCCTTGTCAGTCTGGACGGCAAGAGAAATCTTTCTTTCAGCGCCAAAGGGCCACGCTCTGAAGGGGCGCAAATGGGGGCTGAACTTGGCACGCGCGTGCTTGAAAGCGGAGGCCGTGAACTTCTCGAGGAAATCCGCAGGATTCAGGCCGAAGAGAACAGTTGATGTCCTCATTGCTTGACTTTGACCGCCAACATCTCTGGCATCCCTATACCTCCATGCAGAACCCGCTGCCGGTGTATGAAGTGGAGTCCGCCCACGGGGTGCGGCTGCGTTTGGCCGACGGCAGGGAGCTTATTGACGGCATGTCATCCTGGTGGGCAGCCATCCATGGCTACAATCATCCGATACTTAATGAGGCCGCTGAAAAACAGTTGCACAAAATGGCCCATGTCATGTTCGGCGGCATCACCCATGAGCCAGCTGTTTCACTTGGACGCAGGCTGATAGACCTCACCCCCGCTCCACTGGAGCGCCTGTTTCTGTGCGATTCCGGTTCTGTTTCCGTGGAAGTGGCCATTAAGATGGCCCTGCAGTATCAGCAGGCAAGGGGAGAAGTCGGCAGAACAAAGCTGCTCACCATACGAGGGGGCTATCACGGAGACACCTTTGGAGCCATGGCCGTCTGCGATCCGGTAAACGGTATGCACCATATGTTTCAAGGCGTTCTCGTCCAGCATATCTTTGCCCCTCTTGTTGATTGCCGGTTTGAAGATCCCTGGAGGGATGAGTGCCTGGATGCCTTCCGGGAACTCATTGCAACCCATAGACATGACATTGCCGCAGTCATCATGGAACCCATTGTGCAGGGGGCCGGGGGAATGCGATTTTATCATCCCCACTTCCTGGCAGGAGTTCGTGAGCTCTGCGACCAACATGATGTCCTGCTTATTCTTGATGAAATTGCCACTGGCTTCGGCAGGTCCGGTGAGCTGTTCGGTTGTGATCACGCAGGGATTGCCCCGGATATCATGTGCCAGGGAAAGGCGCTGACCGGGGGGTACATGACCCTGGGAGCAACCCTGGCCACAGCCGAGATTGCCGATGTCATTTCAGCAGCCGATCCCGGTCTTTTCATGCACGGCCCTACATTTATGGGTAATCCTCTGGCCTGTGCAGTTGCCTGCGCCTCTGTTGATCTTCTCTTGCAGATGGACTGGCGCGATAAGGTAAAGGGTATTGAACAGATCCTGGTCGAGGAGCTTGAAGCTGCGCGCTCAAATTCCCTTGTTGCCGATGTTCGGGTTCTCGGTGCCATTGGTGTGGTGGAGACAAAGGAGGCGCTTGATGTTGCCGTGATTCAGGAGAAGTTTGTGGAGCGCGGCGTCTGGATCCGTCCATTCGGCAGACTGGTCTATATTATGCCCCCTTATATAATTACTGCCGATGATCTCAGATATCTGGCTCAGACTCTGGTTGCCGTTCTCCGCGAAAGCTGATCCTTTTTGTTTGTCCTGCTGTCGCATTTACCCTTCAAATGACAGGCATGCCTGCAAATCAAAATAATTCTGATCTCTGCTTACCTTCATGTTACTCATACCGCGTTTACAGAGTGAGTAGAAATCCCCTGCGATCGTGGAAGTCCGGTTTTTCTGCCGGATGAGTCAAAGCCCAGTAAGAGAGTGTGTTGTCCTTTGACAGAAGCACCGCGCTCATGCCTATCTGCAGAGGACTGTCCGCTCGTTCCATGAGATCAAGATCAAGCGTCGTTTGCAGGGTGAATAACTGGGGTTCATGGGTAATGCGACAGGGCAGGGAGGTGATATTTTCTTTCCGCCGCATACCCTGGCGGTAACAGTCAAAGTGAAAGACATTCCAGTGTCCTGAAAGGGCGATATTGATCTCGCGGTATATTTCTGAATCGGTTTCAGCTAAAAAGAATTCAAAACAGCTCTCTTGCCAGAGGTTCTCTCTGCGTTCGGGATGCCTGGCTGGTAAGGGAATGCGGAGTTGATCCAGAGGACCGGATAGCGAGAAACAGAGATGCAGCGCGCCATCCTTACGTGAAATGGCGCATGTGATGGCAAAGGTCTCCGACTCAGCAGCAACGAAGGGTTTGAGGGATAATGATGAAAGAGGCATATGGCAAATGAGCGATAAGGAAAAAGGGCAAGCGATTTCTTCTGGAGCGGTGCTTTATGCCACGATGTTGATTATTGATCCTTTGCCGCCGAGGACGGCAGCTGATTGCTGCGACTGTGCATTACTGGACGCTGCCTGGAGGGATTGACTGCCGCCTCCCTCTGGCTTTGTTAATTGATCAACAAGATTTTGAGGTTGCTGTAAAGCTTGCTGAAGTGCGAAAAGAGCGGCCCCTCCGGAGTTTGTGATTTCCATCCATATCCTCCTTGTCTTTTGGTGCAGTCAACGAGCTGGTTTTTTATAAAAGCGTAAATTACTTATTTTATTTTAATACATTTATTGGGGGAGCGCTATCCTGTACAGGGCTTTTCCATAGTAAATAAAACACCATGACAGTAAATGAATAGGAATTAGAATGGCCTTCGTTGGTTGGTGTCTGTCCAGAAATAGCTGTGAAGTGCTGAGTCCTTTTTTTACTTTGCAGTAAATAGTAGTTTTTCTTATATTTGTTTTTTTCGTGATGTTTAAATGGTGGCCAATTATTCTTTTCTGGTTTTGGCTGCTCAAACTTTTCTCTCATATTATTAAGTGGTTAAATGCAGCGGCAACTCAGCGATATAAAATACACCGTACCTGTTTCCTTTCAGGAGAAATGGCAGAGGATTGTCGATCTTATGGCAGAAATTCTGGAGGTTCAGGCTGGTCTTATCATGCGGGCGTTGCCGGAAGAGATTGAAGTCTTTATTGCCAGTAGGACTGAAGGCAATCCCTACATACCCCATGAAAGATACAATATGGGAATGGGATTGTACTGTGAGACGGTTTTGAGTGAAGGAACACAGCTTTATGTTCCGAATGCCCTGGATGATGACAAGTGGCATGGTAAGCCTGGAGTTAAGGCTGAAATGGTTTCTTACCTTGGCGTGCCCCTGGTCTGGCCAGATGGTTCAATTTGGGGAACCATCTGTGTATTGGACGCAAAAACAAGGCATTATTCCGATAAATACCAGAAAATGTTGTGGCAGTTCAAGGAGACCATAGAAACCGACTTCCAGCTCATAACAAAAAAGGAAGAGCTGCGTGAAAAACAGAGGTTGTTCGACACCATTATCAATACGATTCCAGACATTATCTGTCTGAAAGACGGGCAGGGACGGTGGTTGCTTGCCAACAATTATGACCTTGATCTTTTTGAACTTTCCGGTGTCGCCTACAAGGGAAAGACTGACGCTGAACTTGCTCCCTACAGTGATTTTTATCGGGATGCTCTTCTTACGTGCATTGAAACGGATAATGATACCTGGGAAAAGAAACAGACGTGCCGGGGGGAAGAGATTATTCCCCGTCCGGATGGATCAAACCGAATATTTGACATTGTCAAGATTCCACTTTTCACTCCTGAAGGCAATCGTCATGCCCTGGTTGTTGCCGGTAGAGATATCACCGAACTGAGGAAAGCCGAAAAAAAATTGCTTGAGCAAAAGAACCTGCTGAACAGTATTTTCCGCTCCGCTCCTATCGGTATAGGTCTTGTGGCTGACAGAATTTTTAAATGGACGAACCAGAAAGTTTGCGAGATAACCGGTTACAGCAGTGATGAGCTTGTCGGCCAGTGTTCAAGGATGCTCTATGCGAGTGACAAAGAGTACGAGCGTGTTGGGCAGGAAAAATATGCTCAGTTTTCCGGCAAGGGTACCGGCAGCGTAGAGTCGTGCTGGCTGCGAAAGGATGGAACCAGGATTGATATTCTTCTCAGTTCAACTCCCATTGATCCTGATGATCTGTCGGCAGGGGTTACTTTTACCGTATTAGACATTACGGAATCCAAAAAAGCCCAGAAGTTGAACGAAGAAAACGAAAGGCGTTTTCGCCTGCTCTTTGAAAAGGCTCCCATGCCTTATCAATCGTTGAACCGGAAAGCAATAATTATTGATGTCAATCAAATATGGCTTGAGAGCACGGGCTACTCGAGGAATGAGGTGTGCGGAAAGTCTTTTGTTGATTTTATTAAACCTTCGGCGAAAACTGTTTTTGAAGAAAATTTCAAAAGATTGATAGATCAAGGGTATACGCGGAACGTCGAATTTGAGATGATTAAAAAGGATCATTCACACTTTTGGGCATCCTTTGACGGGCAGGTTCTGCACAATAAAAAAGGGGAGCTTATTCAAATCTATTGCGTTTTTCGGGATATTACCCGGGAAAGAAAAATTAATGAAATGCTCACGGACTCTAAATTTTTGCTGGAGCAGGAAGTAAAGGATAGAACCCGGGAACTGAGGCGACAGGGCAAGGAACAACAGAAAACACTTTTGACTCTGCAGCAGAAATCCCAGGAACTCCATGAAGCCAATATAGCCCTCAAAGTTTTACTTGAACAGAGCAGCAAGGCCCAACGGGGTCTGGAAAAAAGAATCGAATCAAACATCAAGGAACTTATTTTTCCGTATCTGGATGAACTCGACATGGAGCTGGCCGACCAAAAGGGACAGGTCTATGTCGATATTATCCGCAAAAATATTGAAAAAATTACTTCGCCTTTCAGTAACAAACTCACCTCGAAATTAGTCGGTCTCACTCCCCGGGAACTGCAGGTAGCAGAATTCGTCAAGCAGGGGAGAGCCAATAAGGATATTGCTGATTTGCTGCATTTGTCTCCAGGAACAGTTGATGTGTACCGCAATAATATTCGGAAAAAACTTGGCTTAAAAAACAAGAAAATAAATCTCCGGGTCTATCTCCTTACTCATTTTTGAGTGTAGAATCCTTTTTTTTCTAACATGTATCTGTTTCTTTCTCCTGTTCAATCAAAATTCTCTTGGTTTAATATATCTATACGGTATTGTTCAGTAAATTTTACTCATTCTGCTGAAGCGCAATAAGTCAACAGGTGTGAACCTATAGTTTGGCTATAGGTTCTTTATCTGTTTTTTTAAATTGCAGAGAAGAGTAATTTTTCCTAATATCCTCCGTCCGTTAGGAGGCAATGCGAAGACGAAAATTTCGGTTTTTCTGAGGCTGTGGAAACCCATGAAAATACGTGGATATTTCCCTTATGTGGAATCAATATTAAATGATTTATAAAATAAGCAACATAACTGAACGCCAGAAAGCACTTTTTATAGTCAGTCTGATTATAATCGTGTTATCCGTTTTTTCTATCTACCTGGGAATGAGCGCTCACTCACAGTCTATTGATAATGTCATGGAGGCTGAAGAGAGAGAGGTTGATATGACCATTGATGCCCATCAAGATTTTTTGTTCACTCATTACAGTCAACGGGTTTCAAATCTTCTGACCACACATTCTGATATAATGGAAGCCTTGGTACAAGGTGACGCAAAGCTGTTTGCAGAACTTGTCGAGCCGAGATTCAAAGCCCTGCAGAGGGAGAATCCAAATCTTGGGCAGTTGGCCTTTTATCTTCCGAATGGTGAAATTTTCATAGTATTAAATGATTCGAAACGTATCAGCACCGATAATGAAAGAAGCAGACCGATAATTGACGCCGTCCGCAATACGAAAAAAATGCAGGCTGGTTACGAGCTGGGGAAGAATGGCCCCAACTACTATCTCGGCCAACCTGTATTTTTTGAAAATAAAGAGATAGGGATTATGGAGGTCGGCATCAGCCCCTTTGAAGTTGTAGAAGCATTGAGAAAGAAGATTGGTTCCAATGTCTGGATTTATTTCCGGGAGGACGGTAAAGGCATGAAAGATTTGCAAACATGCCAGCCTTTTATGTTCGAAAATTACCGTATTATTTGCAACAAGCAGTCAATTTTTGATCGGTTGCCTCCCGGCACTCGTTTTACAAAAGATGGACAGGAAGTTGTTATTGCAGATCAGACCTACATCGTTCATCTGCATGAGGTATTTCATGATTTTCAGAAAAAACCTGTGGGAGGCATCATTGCCCTGCAGGACATCAGTCTGCTGCTGGAACAGAAGAACTTTTTTATCATGAGAATGTTTTGTTTCAGTCTTATGCTTGTGTTTTCTTCCCTTGTTGTCCTGCATTTTTCATTTGGCTCGTTAATTAAAAAACTTGAGTCTTCGAAGAAACGCTATAAAGATCTGGCAGTCAATCTGACCAGAGAAATTGAGTCGCACTCCCAGTCAAAAAAAGAAATTCTCAAGGTGAAAAACGTCTGGGAGAAGACCTTTAACGCGGTTTCAGATATCATTACCATTCAAGATGCCAATATGAAGATTCATCGCGTCAACAAGGCTGCATGTGATATTTTCCAGGCAAGTCCCGAAGAATTGGAAGGAAAATACTGCTATGAGGTTTTCCGGGGTGAAAGTGAACCCTGCGACGGATGTTCGGTCATGCAGTCCCTTAAGGATTTTAAGTCCTACTCCGCCCAGATTGAGCATCCGAATTTACAAAAGACTTTCTGGGTTTCAGCCACTCCCATAAAGGATGATAAAGGAAGAACAACAGCTGTCGCACATTTTGCAAGGGATTTAACAGAATTTAAACAACTTGAAAATCAGTTGCTGCAGGCATCGAAGATGGAGGCTGTAGGGCGTCTTGCCGGCGGTGTGGCCCATGATTTTAACAATATGTTGAGCCCGATTATCGGCTACAGCGAACTTGGCTTGAAACAGCTTTCCGCATCGGACCCTCTGCGATCAAATTTTTCCACTATTTACGAGGCAGGTAAAAGGGCCGCTCATTTAACCCGTCAATTGCTGGCTTTCAGCCGAAAACAGTCGCTCAACGTGGAGCCGGTCGACCTTAACCGGACTGTCAAGGATATGGCCAAATTGCTGGATAGACTGATAGGCGATGATGTTGAAATACGGATTTCGTTTCAGGATCATATTGATGTCATCAAAGCAGATGTGGGGCAGATAGAGCAGATACTTATGAACCTTGCCATCAATGCACGTGATGCTATGCCTGCTGGCGGTGTATTGACCATGGGCACCGACAGTTATGAAGCTTTGAAAGAGAATGATTCTCCTTATAAAGGGGTAGGACCTGGCAAATATGTCACTCTCAGAGTTTCAGATTCCGGTGAAGGTATGACCAGGGAAGTACAGGAAAAGATATTTGAACCATTTTTCACCACAAAAGAGCTGGGCAAAGGAACCGGACTTGGTCTTTCAACCATATATGGCATAGTCAGGCAGCATAATGCCCATATTCATGTTTTCAGTGAACCGAATAAGGGAACAACCTTCACGCTTTTTTTCCCTGCTGCCAATATGCCGCTTCTCGATAACACACTAAAAAGTTCCCCTCCTGTCAAAGGTGGTTCCGAGACGATTTTAGTGGTTGACAATGAACCAATTATCCTCAATTTGATCGTGGATTTGCTTAATCCGTTAGGGTATCAGGTTGTGACTGCGGCAAGCGGTGACGAAGCCTTGGAAGTAAGTGAAAAATTGAATGGAAAAATAGACCTTCTAATAACTGATGTGGTCATGCCCGGAATAAATGGTCCGAAACTGGCGGAGCTGCTGCAGGGAAGCGTTGATGATTTAAAGGTAATATTTATGTCCGGACATACGGAAACGATTTTTAGCATGCGGAAAAACATGGATTCAGTATCATTTTTCTGCCAGAAACCGATAAAAAGACAGTCATTGGCTCAAACGGTACGTGCCTGTCTTGAGCAGCAAAAAAGAGCGTTAGCATGACAGGGAGTCCTGGCCGGGAATATGAGCTTCCTGTTAAAGAGTGTATTTGGGCAATGACAGCGGTAGAAAGGAAAAAGGAGACTGTTCTGTGAACTTAAAAGATAATCGTATCCGGCAAAGCCTCAATGAGCATAGGAGACTTGCGGAACTCTTGCAGAAAAATGCAAAAATTTTTGAAGAAAAAAGAAAAGATATGATCAAAGATTTTATAGAGTTTCAGCAGGATTCCGATCTGAGAGAGAAATTGAAAGCAATGCAGAAAGCATTGGACAGAGTTTTTTGAAGATTCTCTTTAGAAAAAACTGATCTCCTTATTGGCTCCAAAGTGGCTGCGGAGCGCGTCGGTGACTTCCTTTTTTTCGTCGTCATTGTCAGGCAGATGCACGCAGTAAATTTTCTTTATCACTCTCTGTTCAGTCAGTTGGCGGTCTTTCGTTTTATTGCAGGAGGCGAAACAGGCGCACAGGTCTGAAGTATGCCAGGGAATAACCTCCATGAGATATGCTCCCCATATAGTGGGCTGCGGGCCGCAACCGCAGCTGTGGGTCTGGAAAACGAATTGTTTTCCCCCGTATTCCACAAGCCCGGTGGTAACGACAATAAAACTCTGGTAGTTCAAGTTTACCGGGACGATCTCAAAGCTCATGCGGCTTTTAAGCCTCTCCATTTGCTGGAGATACATTCGGTGCTGGACGTACAGGTCGATCATGGCATTTACTTATTTTTCTCAGCCTTTAGCCTCACTTTTCTCTTCCTCGCGCATGGCGATTTCAAGGGCTTCGCGGATATCCTTTACATAATGGAATGTCAGCTTTCGTTTGACCACCTGACGAATCTCGGAAACATCCTTTTGGTTGAGAGCGGGCAGGATAACCTCTTTTATCCCGGCGCGGGAGGCTGCCAGCACTTTTTCCTTCACTCCGCCTACAGGAAGGACATCGCCTCTCAGGGTAATTTCGCCTGTCATGGCAACGTCCTTACGAACCGGACGATCGGTAAAAAGTGAGGTAAGAGAAACCACCATGGCAACGCCTGCGGACGGACCGTCTTTGGGCGTGGCCCCTTCAGGCACATGAATATGGATATCATTTTGTGAAAAGATATCCTCGTCGATTGCCAGAGAACCGGCATTGGCCCTGATGTAAGTGAGGGCTGCACTGGCGGATTCCTTCATGACCTCTCCCAGTTTGCCTGTCATTTTCAGGCCGCCGCTGCCTTTCATTTTCGCGGTTTCAA
This sequence comes from Desulfobulbaceae bacterium, assembly GCA_020444175.1. Classification (GTDB taxonomy): domain Bacteria; phylum Desulfobacterota; class Desulfobulbia; order Desulfobulbales; family SURF-16; genus JAHLLM01. Next base: position 11,526 of record JAHLLM010000073.1, read on the forward strand.
TAAAGAGAAGCACGCCGCCGACAGGCGTCCAGGCAAGTCCGGTGGCAAGGCCCGGACTCCATGAATGGGCGGCTGATTCCGGAAAGAACCTGATTGGTCCGAGATGGCGCTCAAGGTCTGATACCTTGATTTTTACCTTTTTGGTTTTGCCGGTAACGATATCAGTGGCAACACCCCGGCACACGCCGCCGAGCTCTCTTTCCAGGTTGCGCACTCCGGCCTCACGGGTATAGGAGCGGATAATTGCCCTGATGGCGTTATCACTGAAAGACAGATCGTCGCTGGAAAGGGCATGGGCTTCAAGTTGGCGTTCGATAAGGTGGTTTTTGGCGATATGGAGCTTCTCGTCCTCTGTGTAGCTTGACAGGGTGATGACCTCCATACGATCCCGCAAGGGACCTGGGATGGTATCCAGCATATTGGCCGTGGTAATAAACATGACCTTGGAAAGATCAAAATTTATCTCAAGGTAATGATCGCTGAAGGTGAAGTTCTGTTCCGGGTCAAGCACTTCCAGCAGGGCCGAGGATGGATCGCCGCGATAATCGCTGCCAAGTTTGTCGATTTCATCAAGCATGAACAGCGGATTATTGGAGCCTGCCTTTTTCAGGCTCTGGATAATGCGACCGGGAAGGGCGCCGATATAGGTCCTTCTGTGGCCGCGGATTTCCGCTTCGTCGCGAACACCGCCCAGGGATATGCGGACAAATTCGCGGCCCATGGTGCGGGCAATTGATTGGCCGAGAGACGTTTTTCCCGTACCCGGAGGGCCGACAAAGCAGAGAATGGGGCCATGCATGTCCTGTTTGAGTTTGCGGACCGCAAGAAATTCAATAATTCTTTTTTTAATGCGCTCCAGCCCGTAATGATCCTTGTCCAGATCAATTTTGGCTTTGTTGATGTCCAGTGAGTCCGGGGTTGATTTCTCCCAGGGAAGTTCAAGTATCCAGTCAATATAGGTCCTGGAAACAGTGTATTCAGGAGACGAAGGAGATATTCTTCCCAGACGGTCAAGTTCCTTTTGGGCAACTTTTTCGGCTTCTTTGCTGAGTTTTGCGTTTTTGAATTTTTCCTTCAGCTCATCCAGATCAAGATTTTCGTTATCCTCGCCCAGTTCCTTTCGAATAGCCTGAAGCTGCTGGCGAAGAAAAAATTCCCGCTGTTTTTTGTCAATATCATCTTTGGCTGATTTCTGGATCTTCTGGCTCATCTCGGCTGTTTCAAGGCGCTGGGTAAGCTCGGTGGTTATCCTGCGCAGCATTTCCTTGAGCTTGCCCATCTCAAGAATTGCCTGTTCGTCATCCGGGGAAAGATGCAACTGGGAGGCGATGAGATAGGCAACATGATAGGGGTTGTCCAGAGAATCAACCGTCATGGTCAGTTCCGGCGGCAGATTGGTGAGTACAGCCAGTTTTTTGAATTCGGTTCTCAGATTCAGGACAAGGGCCTTTATTTCCTGATCAGACTCTTCATCCATTTCAATGACTTCGATTTTAGCTGTAAGATACGGTGACTTCTTGATATATTCCTTGATTCTTATTTTTTTGAATCCGCTGGTAAGAACATGGTATGCTCCTTCCTCTCCCTTGACCAGCTTGTGTATGTAGCCCACAACTCCTATGGAGTGGAGATGTTCCGGTCGGAGTTCATCCTGCTGCGTGGCCTGCTTATTATGGCTGACCATGCCGAGCAGCCGGTCTTTGAGCAGGATGTCGTCAATGAGCTGCTTGGAGGCAGGGCTCTTTATCTGCAGGGGAAATCCCATTCCAGGGTAGAAAACAAAACCATGTAAAGGCAGGATTGGGAGTTCGTCAGGTATTTCAAGCTGATTCGGGTCAATATTCTGCTTATCTTGTGGTTGATTATCTTTTGTATCACTCATGGGAGTTATTCTCCGTTAATTGTCACTTTAATCTGGCCTGATATTTTTTTCTTGGGAAGCTGGATAAGGAGGAAACCATCTTTACAGCTTGATGAAGTTGTCTCCATATCGATGGGATTGTCAAAGGTGATTGTCCGTTCAAAGTGGCCGTATTCCACTTCAAGTTGATGTACGCAGGTTGTGTGGTCAAAAGCAGGACGCTGTCGTATGCCGGTTACGGTAACAGCAGAGTGAGAGGCAACAACCGACAGTTTTTCCAGTTTTACACCTGGAATTTCCATATAGACAATAAATTTATCCGGTGTTTCATAAACATCAGTAGCAGGCATAAGACTTTGCGAACGATAGGGAAACATGTGGTGGGCCGACATATTACGGAGCATGCGTCCAAATTCTTTTTCGATTTCATCAAATGTGCTTAATCTGGTTTTCTTGAAAGGATCCATTTTTAACCTCATATTGTCCGTAGTGAATTAATTCATTTATATTTTACACACTTAGGCGGATGTTGTGAATTAAAAAAATGTGATGAAGCAGCAAAAAAGGAATGGATCTGATCATCCGTCACGAAAGAGAAAGTTGCGATATTTCCGTAACGGTCGACCGCTCCTTTCACCCTTAGGGGCTTAAATCCGGGAGCGTTAATTGCTCTTCATTACACAACCCAAATTGCTGTTTCCACAGCCATGGCAACTACCCTGTCTGAAACGCCTTTGTACTTTTCTTTTTTAAAGAGACCTTCTTTCCTGCCGATGACAATAGTTCCAAAACCATCCATCAGTGCCTGTCTGACAATCTGCCGACTGGGATAAAGTCCTTTTTTCGTCTGCAGAGTGTGGATACGTTCTTCCGGGAAGCCGGCGTCAACCAGCATTTGTCGAGGTGCATGGAAAAGACTGTCCGGCTTCTCAAAATTGATTTCACACCATTCCTTTCCCCAGTAATTGTGGCAGACCTCTGGATCAACTTCGATATTTTTTGTGAAAAAGGCTTTTGAATTAAACAGAGTTACTTCCGCCCGTGGATGCCCTTTAAGTATAAAGGCCAGATGATCGATGGCTTTCAGGCAAAACGGGGTCCCGTCAACAGGGACGAAAAAAGTGTTTGAGTCCACCTCTCCGTCAATTATCCATATGGGCACATCAGAGCATTTTTCAAGAATCTGCTGGGATACGCTGCCCATGATGAGTTCCTGAATTTTGCTGAGTCCCCGTCTGCCGATGACTAAGGCGTCGTGGAGGCCTTGCCTGGCAAAATGCATTATCTCAAAAGCAACGGAGGCGGTTGAAATTTTAACAGTGGAGGTAATCCGTGTTTGGTCAACACCATTTTTTTCGAAAATTCTTGAAAATTGGCTGACCATGGCCTTGGATTGCATGTATTTCTGGCGGGTTTGCGGGCTGACCACGTTGATCAGCTCGTCCTGCTCCAGCCACTCTTTTCCTGAAGTCATGCCCGAACAGGGAACCACTGCCAGCAGATCAAAATAGACGTCCTCAATATCAGCAAAAAGTTGGCAGAGGTAAGTGACCGCATGATGACTGTACTGTGAGCCTTCAACGGCAACGAGAATTTTTCTTTCCATGATGCAGCCTTTACAATTCAATCTCATCAGTTAAAACAAGAAGGCATTCTGTTGAATCTGAAAATGAGACACCTATGAAAGATTATTCGGTAAAAAAAAACTCAGGGAAAAATATTATGGGTAGTTCTTTGTAGTCTAATATATTAGTTATGTTTACTGTGATTTGCAATTGTTACTTTGTATCTATTCAGCGAGGTCTCGAAATGGGCCTCAACTCCAGGCCGTAACTTATAGTTGTTCCAAAAGGAAAAA
>JAHLLM010000074.1 GCA_020444175.1 Desulfobulbaceae bacterium
GCTTTCGCGGGAATGACGTATAAAAAGGCTGAAGATGAGTGGTAATCAAATATTTTTTTGTAACGCAACATTTTAACTCAAGTTTTTGAACTGCTCTACCCTTTTGCAATAAAGACAAAATATTTTTTTCACAGCAGACTCTTTCACAAATATAGCCAGAAAAATGCTTCCGTCCTATTTCCTATTTTCCATACCCTCAAGTATCCTACTTGAAAATCTCTACGAAGATACCTTTGTGCTCTGAGAGTCTTTGTGGTAAACTTAATTCTCTTAGAATAGAGTGAGACGTTTACCTGTAACAGATTGAAATGACAAGCCCTTATGGTATTATCCCGCGAAAACGCACCGGCAATGAAAAGCTGGGTACCCCATCCTGCCGGATACGAATATACAAAGTCCGCCCAGATCATCGCGCAGACCATCAACAAGCTCATCAAAAAGGGAACCCTCATAACCGTACTGCACAAAGATTATCAGTCCGGAGTCACGGTTGTGGTCAACCAGGAGCAAGACAAAATCCTTATTGATAAGCCCAAAGACTGGCCCAACAGCCATTCCAGCGTCAGAGTCGTCTTTCGCAATTCAGCAAAATTATGGTGCCATTTCAGTGGAAAAATTCTTGCCGTAACAGCAAGCCACCTCCACATGCAGTACCCCCAGGAGCTCTTCATGCTCCAGCGCCGTGCCTACTTCAGAGTCAATCTGCCGGAAAACAGCGTAGCTACTTTCATGTATAACGGCAAAAAGTGCAAGCTTATAATGAAGGATCTCAGCGCCAGAGGGATGCTGGTCTGCACGAAGCCGGAAAAAGAGAGGCCCCAAAAAGGGCACAGCATCCGAGACATCAGCATCACGATTCCTTCTGAGGACGGGACAACGCTCCGCTTCAGAGTCAAACAGGGGGAGATTGTCCGCGCCTTTATCAATGACCGAACACGCCTCTACTACTTGGGGGTGGAATTTGCCATTGACACCCCTGATGAAGAAAAAATCATGAAATACATTCGACAGAGAGAACTGGCCCTGCTGCGCAAGGGAGTCCAAAACCTGTAGCTCTACTCCCGAACTGCCCAAACGCCCCAAGAGACACCTGTCCACTCGAGACTGCTCAAATTTTACGATATGCGCCAATGAACCGTCCGCGTCCTTGGCCCATCAAATTCACAAAAATAAATTTTCTGCCAGGTACCAAGCTGCAATCTGCCATTTTCTATAAAAACAGTAAGAGAGGCTCCGAAAAGAGAGGCCAGCACATGTGAAGGGGAATTCCCCTCCAGATGCTGATACTGCAGATCAAACGGTATAATCTCCTTAAGAGCTTTGATGATATCCGTCTGCACTGTCGGGTCTGCCCCTTCATTGATAGTTAATCCGGCGGTTGTGTGTGGATTGTACAGGTAACAGATTCCTTCATCAATTTTTGCTCCGGCAAGCTCTTCTTCTATCTTTCTCGTAATGTCAACTAATTGCATATAGCCGGAAGTTTTTACACGAATTGTACCTTTGCGCATATTTTACTCCTGAAAGTGATTTCATACCGCTCCGTTCGTCACCCCATGATATGCTGACACTTATGTCCATGAGAGTGAAAAGCCATGAAGTCGAACAACCGCCAAGGCAAAATAAAAGGCTTACACCCGTATCTGCGGCGGTTAAAGTTTTTTTAGAAAGGCGTTAATCAAAATTTTATCATTGAGCCAACCAATGCTCCAAGGCATATTCTAGATGACGACGTGTGTCAAATTGATTATACCAGGAAAACTTTTTTAATTGTCTAAAGACAGCTTCCCTTTGAGTTCTGGGGCATTTTATGGTTAAATTAAATTCTCCCTTTTGGCGGTTGAATGGAGCATGATTTTACTGAGCGGCAACCAATCCCTCTCACTGTAACAAGGAGATAATATGCTTGACACAATCCTCGCAAATCTTGAATGGCTGGGCCATGACAGCTTTTGCCTGCATGCGGCAGGAAAAGTGATCTACTTTGATCCGTTTCAAGTTTCAGGCAACCTTGATCCAGCTGACATTATCCTGATAAGCCATGACCATTTCGATCACTGCTCGCCAGAGGATGTAACAAAAATCCAGCAGGATTCAACGACTATTGTTACCGAGCCGGAGTCTGCAAAAAAGCTCACAGGCACTGTCAAATCATTACAACCCGGCGACAGCATAACCGTTGACAATATAAAAATAGAGGCGGTGCCGGCTTACAACACAAACAAAAAATTTCATCCGCAATCGAACAATTGGATCGGGTTTATTGTCACAATAGAAGGCGTGCGCATCTACCACGCCGGTGACACGGACCATATTCCGGAAATGAAAAATTTCGATACCGACATAGCACTGCTCCCGGTATCAGGAACTTACGTAATGACCGCAGAAGAAGCAGCAACGGCAGCACTGGATATCAAGCCCCAGGTGGCAATTCCCATGCATTTTGGCGCCATTGTTGGTGAAAAATCAGACGCCGAACACTTCAGCGAGAAACTTGAAGGCAAAATCAAAGTTATCATTCCCCAAAAAAGATAAAAACCGTGAACTATTTTCCAATAAGTCTCGACATAGCCAATCGCCAATGTATTGTTGTTGGCGGAGGGAAGGTGGCAGCACGCAAGGTAAAATCTCTGCTGGCACATCAGGCAAAGGTGACGGTCATAAGTCCCGAACTCGATCCGCAGCTTCAGCATTTTGACGAAAAAGAATCCATAAAGTGGCTCCCGCGCGGTTACGAACCAGGCGACCTGGCCGGTGCGTTTCTGGTCATTGCTGCAACCGATGACACCTCGGTCCAGGAAGCAGTCCACCAAGAGGCGGAAAAAAACAATCTGCTTTTAAATGTTGCGGATGTACCAAAGTGGTGCAACTTCATCCTGCCGGCAACCGTACGACGGGGAGAACTCACGATTTCCGTGTCCACGGCAGGCAGAAGTCCGGCTTTGGCAAAAAAGTTGCGCCAAAACCTGGAAAAAGAATATACTGACGACTATGACTTGCTTCTGCAGGTTCTGGGTCGCTTGCGTCCAATTGTTCTGGATATGGGTTTTCCCCATGAAAAAAACAAAATTCTTTTTGAAAATCTCCTCCACGAGGATATGATTAACTGGCTACGCCAGAAAAACTGGCAGGAACTGCAAAATCACATTCGCTCCATTCTCGGCATGGATATACCTCTTGCAACACTTATCGGGCATGAAGCACAGTAAAATGAAAATCTGTATCTGAACAATGAGCAACGCGGCAGCTCACTTCCCCGGCCGAAACTTCCCGGACCACCAATCAACCGGGACTTGGGCTAAAAGGTTGCAATAAATAATTTCTGTATACAACGGAGAATTTCCGGATGCTTTTTACGCTCACATATATTTTATACGGTATTGCCACATCGGCTTATCTTACCTTTTTCATATCCCAAGAGAAAAAAATTCGCAGCACAGCCCGCTGTCTGCTCTTTGGCGCAGGCGTTCTGCATACTGTGACCATTGTGGGGCGCTATATAGAACAAGGCCACACCCCCCTCACCACCCATCACGACACAGTTTCCTTTTTTGCCTGGTCCATGACCTGGGCCTTTCTGTCTTTCCGATGGCGTTATCAGGTGAAAAATTTCGGCACGTTCGTTTCGCTGCTGATCATGGTGCTGCTGACCGTTGGCGCAATGTCCTCCACCCGGGTTATCGAACTTCCGCCCGCCCTGCAAAGCAACTGGCTTCCCATACATGCCTCCATTGCCCTGCTGGCCGATGGTTTTCTTGCCATGGGTTTCTGCAGTGGTGTTATGTACCTTTTGCAGGAACGTGAGCTGAAGAAAAAGAGATTTGGACTCTTTTACACAAGGCTGCCCTCCCTGGACTCCCTGGACAACCTGAACCACCACTGTTTGACCGTCGGTTTCCCGCTGCTGACCTTAGGCATCATAACCGGATCCTTCTGGGCCAAGCAGGCCTGGGGGTCGTACTGGCACTGGGACCCAAAAGAAACGTGGTCACTCATTACCTGGTTTCTCTATGCCGCCATGCTTCACCAACGCTTTATTGCCGGATGGAGAGGCAGACGCGGGGCTATTTTGTCCATTATAGGCTTTATCGCAGTCCTGTTCACTTTGTGGGGCGTGACCTTTTTACTACCGGGAGAGCATTCGTATGTCAATTGATTCAATCCTGGTACTGGGAGTCAACCACAAGACAGCCCCTGTTGAGGTGCGCGAGCAGCTAGCCTTTACCGATGACCCGGAATCACCCTTTCGAAACATGAAAACTATTCCCGGCTGCACGGAATTCTGCTTTTTGTCAACATGCAACAGAGTTGAAGTCATTTTTGCAAGCTCCAACCAGGAAGAAACCATACGCGGTATCAAAAACTTTCTTTTTGCCGGAAGCAATGTCTCTGAAAAGGAAATCGACAATTTCATTTATCTCCACAAAGGATCGGAAGCCATCAACCATCTTTACAGGGTGGCGTCAAGCCTTGACTCAATGGTTGTCGGAGAACCGCAGATTCTCGGACAACTCAAGGATGCCTACCGCGATTCTTCACAGCGCGACTGTACCGGCGTTGTCTTAAACCGCCTTCTCCACAAGGCTTTTTCCGTAGCTAAAAGGGTGCGCACCGAAACAAATATCGGCGGTAGCGCCGTGTCAATAAGCTATGCGGCGGTAGAGCTTGCCCGGAAAATTTTCGGCAACCTCAAAGGGAAAAGGGTTCTTCTCGTCGGAGCAGGGGAGATGGCGGAACTGGCAGCAGAACACCTGATCAACCAGGGAATTTCCGAGGTTATTGTTGCCAACCGCACCCTCGAACGGGCCATTAAACTGGCAAAACGCTTTAACGGCAAAGCCGTAGGCCTTGCCGAACTGCATGAACAGATGGAAATTGTTGACATCATGGTGAGCTCCACTGGAGCAAGCGACCTTATCCTGCACCAGAAGGACGTAAAACCGATTATGCGGCAGCGGAAAAACCGTCCTCTTTTCCTGATAGATATCGCTGTTCCACGCGATTTAGATCCAAAAATAAATGATCTAGACAATATTTACCTTTATGATGTTGATGATCTCAGTCACGTTGTAGAGGCCAACAAATCAGAACGGGAGCAGGAGGCGGCCCGCGCCCAACGAATAGTGGAAGAGGAAACGCTGAAATTTCTTCAATGGATCGAAGAGATGCAGCTCACCCCAACTATTACCGCGCTTCGACGGAAAGCGAACACCATTGCCCAGGCTGAACTTGCTAAAACCCTGGGCAATTTTGATTTTTCTTCAAAAGAAAAAAAATCCATAGAAAAAATGGCAGGCTCAATTATCAACAAACTCCTCCATGACCCCATCCTGTTTCTAAAAAACACCCATAGCTCTGAAGACAAAAGCGAAAAACTTGATGTCACCCGCAAGATATTCGCCCTCAATGAAAACAGCGAAAAAGACTCATGAGTTTCTTGACAACTTCCTGCGTCAATGCTAAATTGTCTAATTCTTTTTAAGCATTTTTCAATTGAGGGTGCATTTTCGCAGTTCCGTTATCTTTAAAAGGGACAGAAAAATTTGCGTGCGAATGCCTCCTCTTTTTTTCTTTCAGACCGGTGAGAGATCCGGCATAGTTTTTTTGAGGAAATGACAATGAGTAAACGTACTTTTCAACCAAGTAACATCAAAAGAAGCCGCGCACACGGATTCCGTGCCCGCATGAGAACCAAAGCAGGCCGAGCCATCATTAACCGTCGGCGCTCCAGAGGCCGAAGCCGCCTTTCAGCCTAAAGCCTCGCGATCGTGCCGGAAAGGGAAGCGACGAGCCGGAAGCTGCCTAAATCAGCATTGCTCATCAAAGCCATTGAGTACAACGCTGTTTACAGTAAAGGCCACAGGCTTCGCGGCAAAGAATTCAGCCTTATCTACATGCCGAACGGTTTAGCGGGAAACAGGCTGGGCATCAGTGTTCATGGTATCAAAAGGGCTGTTAAACGAAATAGAATTAAACGGATTATACGAGAATTCTATCGTTTAAATAAACAGTTTATCAGCCCCCCATCAGACATTGTTTTTGCCGTTCGCAAAGGCTTTCTTCCCTCTTCCCCTCTTGAAGTGGAACAAGCTGTCGAACCTCTTCTCGCACGTCTCACCAAGGCATCGTCCTGACAAACATATGATCCTCAGCAAAAACAAGACGAACTGATGGCTATGAAAAGGCTTTTGCTCTTTTTCATTCGAGGTTACCAGGTTATTTTTTCCCCAATGTTACCGCCAACCTGCCGATTTATCCCAACTTGTTCGCAATACGCCATTGAAGCAATCGACCGTCACGGATTCATGAAAGGGAGCTGGCTGGCCTGTTGTCGCATTCTGCGTTGCCACCCATTTAGTCGTGGCGGCTACGACCCTGTGAAAGATTAGGCCATTCCTCATCCCGTTTTCTGACAAAATATCCGTTACAAAGGAATTATAATATGGATACTCAAAAAGCTTTTTTAGCCATTGTTCTTTCACTCCTTATCTTATTTGGCTACCAGTATTTTTTTGTTCCACCCGCCCAACAGCCTGAAAACATTCCTCCTGCTGATGAGCATGCTTTAAAAACAGAGCCCACGCTGTCTGCGCCACCGCCGGCAACCCAGGCGACAGCAAATCAAGTTTCCGTGCCCGAATTGCCAGCTGGACGTGAAGGCCGCGATATCACCGTGGAGACCGATCTTTACACTGCGATCATTTCCGAGACAGGCGGCGGCATCAAAAGCTTTAAGCTTAAAAAATACAATGAAGAACTTGATCCTGAATCAGGCTTAAAAGAACTCATTCAAACTACTTCGCCACGAAATCTTCCCCTCTTTTTTTCCTGGGGAGAAGAGCCGGAGCAAGCAGAAATTACTGTTTTTCAGGCTGACCAAGATAAAGTCAATGTCACCGCCACCACACAAACCCTCACCCTGCAGGGCAAACTTTCATCCGGTCTGTTGGTGACAAAAACCTTCACTTTTTCCAGAGACCAGTACCAGATCGATCTCGCAATTTCTGTTCACAACACATCAACGGAACACCAACTCCAGGGCTCTCCCTTTCTGGCCATGACAAACAATCCGTTCAGTGAGGAGTCGTCAAAAAACAGATTTCTCTTTCAGGGCCCTGCTGTGGCATCAGGTGGCGTACTTGAAGAGATTAAGCCTGATGATTTGAAAGATCAAATGCAGACCCGCAATGGCAATTTGAACTGGGTTGCCTATGAGGATACGTATTTCATGACCTGCATGATTCCTGATCCTCAAAGCAGGAGCTCAGCCCGTTTCTCACTTACAGGTGAACATACCGTCAGCTCAGTCTTGAGCAGTGATGTTGTCGCCTTGCCTCCCCTTAATCAGAAACAGTATTCATACACAATTTATTTTGGTCCGAAAAAATTTGACACCCTGAAGAGCGTGGGCCATAACCTTGAAAAAATTATTAATTTCGGTTGGTTTGACATCCTGGCCAAACCAATGCTCTTTCTGCTTAATTTCCTTTACAGTTTTGTCCATAATTACGGATGGGCCATCATTCTTGTCACCATCATCATTAAGGCAGCCTTCTGGCCCATTGCCCACAAAGGCATGAAGTCAATGAAGGTCATGCAGAAACTGCAGCCCAAAATGGCAAAACTCAGGGAAAAATACGCAAACGACAAGGAAAGACTGAACAAGGAAATGATCCAACTGTACCAGACTTATAAGGTCAACCCAATGGGCGGTTGCCTTCCCATGATTTTGCAGATACCTGTCTTTTTTGCCCTTTACAAAGTACTTCTGCAAACAATTGAACTCAGGCATGCCCCTTTTATGCTCTGGATCACCGACCTGTCTGCACCTGACAGGCTTTACATCGGCTTTGACATTCCGACTTTAGGAGGTCTGCCTGTTCTGACTTTACTTATGGGTGCTTCCATGTTTCTTCAGCAGAAAATGACGCCGACTGCAGCTGACCCGACCCAGGCAAAGATCATGATGTTTCTGCCTGTTGTTTTTACCTTCATGTTCCTTAACTTTGCTTCCGGCCTTGTTCTATACTGGTTCCTGAACAACCTCTTATCCATTGCTCAGCAATATGTCATAAACAAATCGGATTGACAGGAAATGACGATGACAAAACTTGAGTTTAAAGGAAAAGACGTTGATGAGGCCATCATCAATGCCTGCAACGCAATGCATGTGACCAGAGAGGAACTTGACATTGAGATCCTCTCCACCGGTTCTGTAGGCATATTTGGACTTTGCCGCAAAAAGGCTGTTATTCTTGCAGCAACAAAAAATAATAAGCACCCGGCAAAAGTAGAGGGAAAATCAAGCAAGGCAGTAAAGGCCTCGCCTCCTCCCGAAGCGAGCAAAGAAACGACTCCTGCAGAAAAGAGCCCAAAAGCAGACAGGAAAGACAGACCGGCTAAAGCCCGAAAGGAGAGCGCTTCTCCAGTTCCACAGAAGCAAAAAAGCAAGCCAAGCGACCCGAGACCCAAAAAAGAAAAACGTGTCAGAGAACCTGCCGCCCCTCTCACTCCGGAGATACTTGAGCAACTTAAAAACGACCTGCACCAACTGCTTGTTCTCATGAAGATTCCTTCTGAGATTGAAGTTGTAGAAGAAAACAACAAGGCCATTGTTACAATTTCAGGTGACCATCTGGATCAAATTACAGCCAATGACGGTCAAATTCTGGACAGCCTCCAGTATCTGATGCGGAAAATTATCGGCAAAAAATTTCCCCAGAAAACCATGTTGTCCATTGATGCCGATAATTTCAGGGAAAATCGTAAAAAAGAGTTGCACGACCTGGCCCTCAAACTTGCAGAAGAAGTGAAGGAAACCGAGAAAACAAGGACAATTCCCCCACTTAACCCATCTGAACGACGCATCGTTCACGTAGCTCTGCAGGATGACAAAACTATACGCAGTCGCAGCGTGGGCGATGGGATTTTTAAAAAAATCCTCATCTATCTTCCTGGTAAGGGCAGGAATAGAAATCAGCCATCGCGAAAGAAAAAAGGATCAGCTAATTGACAATTGATAGTTGATAACTGATAATTGATAATTGATAATGTTTAAAGCAGGTTAAGGACTTTTGTAACTGTTGAGCCGCCCCCAACGGAGTCTGTGCTTCTTTTTTTGAACAATCATGTCTCCTTACAGAGAGGCATGATCGGAGTCTCGGAAACTCGCGCACATGCTTCTCAGCACTGCTCGGAGTCTCCACTTCGTTGCGCTTACCTGTCCAAACCTGAGGCACATCGAAACAGTTACAGCCTGGAGAGGAGGCTCATTTCGGGCCTTTGCTGAACAGATACGAACTTTAATCATTTCCTTCTTCTTCCATGACTGACACCTCTGCCGACTTCAATACCCCGCATGCCCCCGAGGCAACCATAGCCGCTATTGCCACTTCACCCGGTTTTGGCGGCATTGGCATTATCCGCATCAGCGGCAGTGAAGCACTGTCAATCCTGACCTCAATTTTTTCTCCCCACAATGATATACCGGAATTTCGCAGCCACACCCTGTATTACGGCTGGATAAAAGATACCCGGACAGGACTGCCCATTGATGAAGTTCTGGCCGTCTTCATGCAGGCCCCTAAAACATATACCCGAGAAAACGTTGTCGAGATACACTGCCACGGCAGTTATCTTGTACTGCAAGACATACTCAGCCGGATTATCTCACTTGGCGCCAGATTAGCAGCACCGGGAGAGTTTACAAAAAGGGCTTTTTTAAACGGACGCATTGACCTCACCCAGGCTGAAGCGGTTATTGAACTTCTCCAGGCTCAGACAAGCGGAGGACTTGGTCTTGCCATGTCACAACTGCAGGGACGGCTTGGCACGCTCATAACTGACATCAGACAGTCTCTTCTTTCCCTGCGCGCCATCATAGAAGTTGCCATTGATTTCCCTGATGATGATGTTGAAATCATCAACCCTGCTACCATGAGTGAACAACTGAGCCGCGATATTATTACTCCGCTGCAAAACCTGATCGCCTCAGCAAACCGGGGAAAAATCTACAGGGAAGGCATTTCAGTTATTATTCTCGGTCGCCCCAATGTCGGTAAATCAAGTCTGCTCAATGCTCTTCTCAAAGAAGAAAGAGCTATTGTGACAGCTGTGCCCGGCACGACACGGGATACTATAGAAGAAGTCTTAGATATCAAGGGCATACCTGTCCGTATTATTGATACGGCAGGAATACGCGATGGGGCTGAAGAAGTCGAAGAGATCGGTATTGAAAGGGCAAGAAAAAAACTGACTGAAGCGGATCTCGTGCTTCTTCTCCTCGACGCATCTCAACCTCTTGTAAATGATGATAAAACCCTTTATGTATCCGTGAAGGATAAAAAAACCCTGCTCGTGGTTAACAAAATTGACATTGCCGGCAGGGATCAATCTTTTTTGGACGACACCTTCCCTGATACGCCCAAGGTATCCATTTCCGCAAAAACACTGGAAGGAATCGAAGAGCTGGAAACGGCTCTGCTGAGACTTGTCAGCGGTGGTTCAGATTGGGATCCCGGACATTCCTGCGTTCCCAACGTAAGGCAGCGTCTCTCCATTGAGGGAGCCCTTGCCTCGGCGGAGCAGGTTCTGGCAGGACTTGCCGTGGAATTGCCTCCCGATCTTCTTGCTATTGAATTGCAGAGTGCGCTGGACCATCTGGGTGACATTATCGGAGAAACTACAACTGAAGATGTTTTGGATATGATTTTTGAGCAATTCTGCATAGGAAAATAAACTATGAAGCAGCGAAAAGAGCCAAGTGCAGCCTTTGACCAGCAAGTTAAATTCCTGAAAAAAATACCCTTTTTCCAGAATTTTGACGACCATGAACTGAAGCAACTTCTGGCTGTAAGCCGCTGGCTGAAAGTTCCTCCAGGAACACTTGTTATCAAAGAGGACAACGTTGAAAGAGTCTTTTATATTCTTGTAAAAGGCAACGTCTCTGTCTTTACAAGTTCTAAAGAAGGTAAAAACATTGAACTGACGACCCTTTCCACCGGTGACACCTTTGGTGAGATGGCGCTGGTTTCGGAAACTCGCAGAACTGCCGGAGTGAGAACAACCACCGAATCCTTTATTCTCATGGTTGAGCCCGATATCCTCAACCAGGCTTCCGTTTTTCTCCAGCTCAAATTCTACAGACGCTTTTGTGAAATTCTGGTCACAAGACTCATTGCGGCCAACAAACGCATGAGCACCCTCTCGGCCCCAACACCAACAGCACAAAAAACAAAAAAAACCACCGCTCAAAAGCCTTCTTCCGCCAAGGCAAAACCCGCCGGCAAACCCTCGGCGAAAATTTCAACTACGCCTCCCCCGGAAGAAACCTCCAGAGAAACAGCGCCTCCTCCTCAGGAAGTACAGAAACTGGATCTTTCTCAACTTCCGCCGGTCCCGGCTCTGCAGGCTGTAGCTAAATCAAAGATGCAGAGACGCATCCAGGGGAATCAGGACCTGGCCATGAATCCTGCTGTCACGGCAAGATTGGCGCCATTTCTGGTGGGTGAATGTGAGGAAACGAGAAAATTTGCAGAGTTAATTTCCTGCGACCCAATCATTGCGGCCAAGGTGATACAGCATGCGAATTCCTCTTTTTACAGACGCACCACCACTGTGACATCCATCCCCCACGCCATGATTACCATGGGCATCAAACACCTTCAGGAACTGGTTGCAGGGGAAACCATTAAAGTGGTTGACGAAGATACAATTTTCGGTGGATTCAGTCAACTGAGCGACAGCTTCTGGCTCCATTCAGTTGTTGTGGCACGAATAGCCGAACTTCTTAAAGATACGATCCGCGTCACCATTCCGGACGACGTTTACCTTGCAGGACTCTTCCATGATATTGGCATATTGGCACTGGATCAGCAGCAACAGCTTTTTTATCCTCAACTGCTGCGACCTGACTTTATAGAAAGCGATCTGTGTGATTCTGAAAGAAAATACGTGGGTATTGATCACGGCCAGGCAGGAGCATGGCTGGGCGAAAAGATGGGTCTTCCCAAGCCCTACCGCGACGTCATGATTTTCCACCACTGCCCGGAAAAAGCGAGGGAAAATGCCTTACTGGTCGCCCTGATCCACCTGGCGAATCATTTTGCAAAGAGCAGAGAGGTCATCATCGGGGACAAGAAACAACCCCCACCTCCTCCTCTCAACGCATCTTTTGGATGGGTGATAGTCCAGGAACATCATCGAGCCTTTATCGATGTTAATCTGGATCATTTCATCCTCTCATTCAACACGGAACTGGACAGGAGATGGGGAGAGATATCCACACTCATCCCGATGTAGAAAACAGATCGAACAATGAGTGTGGAACAGGGATATGGCCATAGAGGGACAGGATATCAGACCAGCAATTACATCAATCCTCTGCCTCAAAAGCGTCTTTGTCAGCTCCGCATATCGGGCAGGTCCAATCTTCCGGCAGATCATCAAAAGATGTTCCCGGAGCAACGCCATTATCTTCATCTCCAACCTCAGGGTCATAAACGTAACCACATACTGTGCAACGATATTTCTTCATGATTTTTCTCCTTTCCTTTATATTTAACTTTATGATTATACAAGTAAAATTCGAGAACTCTCTGTAAAATTCCCACAGAACGCAACCCGGAAAACAGATGCCCATCAGGTGACACCGACGAGGTTCTCCTGCAAAGGATATCAGGAAGAACAGTTTGCAGTCAACAGTAAATATTATCAAAAACTCACAGGAACATGTTGAAAAAAAAGAAAATACTTGGACAAGATGACATCCGAAAACGAACAGAAGAACTTGGACAGCAGATAACTGCTGATTTCAAAAATCTTGATGACCTTATTTTAATCGGCGTCCTGAAAGGTTCTTTTGTTTTTATGGCTGATCTTATGCGATCAATTTCTCTTCCCCTGCAAATTGATTTTATAAGGGTAGCAAGTTACGGAAAAAACCATACTTCTTCCGAGACAATAACCTTAACCAAGGATGTAGAAATCTCCGTGGAGGGGAAGAACATTCTACTGATTGAAGATATTATTGACACGGGGCTAACCCTTTCCTTTCTCAAAAAATATTTTCTGGACCAGAAGGTAAAGACGGTGCAAGTATGCACATTGATAAACAAAAAAGAACGCAGAAAAGTAGAAATCCAGGCTGACTATACAGGCTTTGAAATTGCCGATGGTTTTCTTGTCGGCTATGGCTTGGATTATGCCGAACAATACAGACACTTACCTGACATTTACCAACTCGAAATGAACCATGAGCATGAGTGAAGCTACCAAAATCTTGCAACTGCTCCTCTCCCCTGTACATCTCAAGGTTACACCTCCCTGCTGCCGGCAGCTTTTTATCTGACCGTCAAAAAATTGAAGGTACACTATTCCGTTTTCCGGAAAATTGAACCGTTATTCAGGAATAATTTGACCTGCAAATACCGATTCCGTCCTTTCTTAAAAAATAAATCCAATGATATTAAACACCTAAAAAACTTAGCTGAATTCGGAATGAAATTTGCTTATCAAAAATAAGATAAAAATCAAAATAATTACAAGACAAACCAGATGAATCATCATATACGTGAAATGATAAACCGACCAAAGAAGGCAGCCATGAAACTCGAAAGCTCAGCAAATGAACGGAGACGGCACGAAAGGTTTAAGATACGTGATGGAGCTTACGCCTTTCTACGTCCACCGGCCCATAAGATTGGACAACTGATAGATATCAGTCTCTCGGGTCTTGCTTTCAGCTATTTTTCGCCCAGCGGAACGGCTCCGGAGTCAGAGGGGCTTGACCTGTTGGCAGACAGACAGATATATCTGGAAAAAATCCCCCATACGCTTATCAGCGACATCATTCTCCCCCACTCGGAATCATTCAGCCAGATAACCATGCGGCGACGTTCAGTGCAATTCGGGCCATTAACTCCTGAACTGAAGGCCAGCATAGAAAACATCATCAAGCATTATGGTGTTGCAGCAAATAACCATTAAAAGTCACCATCGTTTGGTAGAGGGTCTGCCTCAGAACTGAATATGTGTATGCAATGAACAACATACAGAACAAAAAGCATAGTCCTGTTTCTGTGTCAGCCGTAAACGTTCAAGCTTTGACACTTTCTCAACTGAGGCAGTCTCGCATAATGTTGCCGTTTCCTTTATCAGCCGACAACTTTCCTGATAAGTTTCCCCGCATCTTTTCTACTTAGAGGCTTGAAGGCAAATTCTCTAATTCCAATTTCCTTTGCCATTTTATCAAAAATAAGATTGCTGTAGCCGGTACACAAAATTAACGGTATATCAGGCCGCATCTCCTGCATTCTAACAGCGAGATCAGCTCCTGCCATTTCAGACTTGGTCATCTCTGTGTTAAGTTATTTTTTTTGCACGCAGGACATGGAGTGTGGTATAGAGCATATATCTCTGCTTATGCTGAGACATACGCATACCTAATACCTGCGCACTCGTAGCTCAGCTGGATAGAGCATCGGACTTCGGATCCGAGGGTCGGGGGTTCGAATCCTCCCGGGTGCGCCAGCAATTCCAAGCATTTAGCCTTAACAAGCTAAGTTCATTTTTCGATTTTCCGAAAAAAATCCTGCATTAACTGTAATTGTAAGCCTACACGTAAAATGAGATTTTCTTGCACACAAAGTGAGAATTTTTCTCCCAACTGTCAGATTGATTTGATAAGATGATTTAGTGTGCGCCACTCATTTTCAGCCATAGTTGCCAAGTTGCATCTAGCCTATAATGACTTGTCTACAACCACGACCAATGTCGTCATTTCGAACGGATGTGAGAAAGCTGACTCCACCGCAATAAAAATTTCTCACATCCGTTCCGGTAAGCGAGCTTGTGAGACATTGCACAACAAAACAATGAGGTGGAACCAAGATAACTTCAGAACTCCTGACCTCGACACTTGCGTGCAACGAAATAATGACAGGAAAA
>JAHLLM010000012.1 GCA_020444175.1 Desulfobulbaceae bacterium
TAGCTGGCTAGTCCGCCTAGATTCCCGCTTTCGCGGGAATGACGTATAAAAAGGTTGAAGATGAGTGGCAATCAAATTTTTCTTTGCAACAAGGTGCTTAAAATTCATAACGCAACACGCTATACTGATATGGACAGCCTAACAGATTCACCATCACACCTGACCAGATAAGGACTTCCCATGAAATGGAAACAATTTTTTACCCCTGTGGCATCCATCAACGGCAACGAAGCAAAGCAGCTTGAATCAGACAGCTCCGATGATGTTGTTTATCTTGACGTCCGCCAGCCCCGCGAATATGAAAAATCCCATATTCCTGGTTCCACGTTAATCCCCATTGGTGAACTCGATAAGCGGCTGCATGAACTTGATCCGGACAAGCCAACGGTTGTTTACTGAGCTGTAGGAGGACGCAGCCGGGTTGCTGCGCAGATGTTATCAGCAAAAGGATTCAAAAAAGTCTATAATCTGAGCGGAGGGATAAGAGCCTGGAACAAAGAGGTTGCCATCGGACCCCAGGACATGGGACTTGAACTTTTCAGCGGAGACGAAAGTGCTGAAGACACCATTGTCACTGGTTTTGGCCTTGAACAGGGACTGAGGGAATTCTACCTGAATTCTAAAAACAGGGTGGCAAACGACGATGCAGCGCAACTGTTTGCCAAACTTGCCGAAATCGAAATCAGGCATCAGGAATTTCTGGTCTCGCTCTATCAGGAGGTAACGGGAAAGTCGGTTTCCATGGAAGAGTTTGCGGACAAAATAGTGACCCCTGCCATGGAGGGAGGTTTGACCACGGAAGAATATCTCAGGCGTTTCAACTCGAACCTTGAGTCAACGGAAGATATTCTCGATCTGGCCCTTTCAATAGAGGCCCAGGCCCTGGATCTCTACCAGAGGGCCGCAGAGCGGGCGGCAGATGAAAAGATCAAATCCGTACTGCAAAAAATTGCCGATGAGGAAAGAGCGCATATCGCAAGTCTTGCCAATTACATTGACACCATGTAAGGCATGCAAATCAATTAATCGCCATTATGCAAGGCTGCTGGTTTCAGCCTGCTAAAACCAGCAGCGTCCCTCACCGATCACCTTATAGAGTATGGCCGGCAGGCCGCCGGGCAGCTGATAATCCTTTTCCGGATCATTACGAAAAATAAACAGGGAGCGTTTATCCACCTCATTCCAGTTCATGTCAATCGGCCCCTGGGCTATGGTTTCAAAAAGAAAACGGTTGTACATGTTGTTGACAACCGTTTTACCGGCGCCGATACTGCCCAACAGGTCAATCTTGTTGCAGAAGGTCTGGGTGAGTTCATTGTAGATATTAATCCCCCCGCAGGCGCCGATACTTATAAAACGTTTTTTTGCTGCCATCTCTTCCCTTTTCAGTCTGCCGGATTGTAAGAGTTCATGAAGGGGGTTGAGAATATGCTCTTCCAGCCAGTAACTGTGACCGCGATGGGAAAACATTTCATGACCGCCGCTGATAAAGCGCTCAACAAGCCGCTGCTGCATTTCCTTATTTTGAAAAACGAAAAAGCTGTGGGACAGCTGGAGCGAATCAAAACTTCTGACAAAATCAACCCCGACAGGCTTTGTTTTAAGAAAATCAAATAATGCCCCCAGGCTTTGTGGTTTATCAGCAACAACTGCCGACAGTTTTTCCGCAAGTTGCCGGGTCAAATCTTCATCATTCCGGTTATCGATAAACGAACTGTTCACCCTGGGTAAGTAGTCATTTTTCATCAGATACCGGCAATTGGAAACAAAGGAATTGCGGCCATCATCATCGTCATGGAAAACAGACAGGCCGCTGAGCATCCCATCCCCTATCCATTCAGCAAAAGGAGTCACAAGATACTGTTCCAGAGAAACGGTTTCGTATTCCGCCATAACTTTTTGTATCTCTGCAACACTGGCCTTGCCCAGCAGTTCAGGTTGTCTCTCCTCATAATATTGAAGAATAACCCTGATCTGTTTTGCAAAGAGAGTATCCCCCCTTGATTGGGAAATCATATTACCGATTATAAAGGAACGGGCCTGAGGGAGAACGCTTTGCAACAGTTTTTCAAAGGTAGCGGCAAAAAGAACAAGGCTGTTTTCATCACGAAAGGCGGAGGTGGCAACAAGCTGCAGGATCTCCTGCTGGCCATGTGCATCACCTGGGAGAAAATTGGTTAAGCGTCCCTTCTGAGACAGACTTGAAACAAAATTGGCAACATAGGTGTTTTCCGGATCGATATCCCGGATGAAACGTAGGAGACTCCCCTGATGCGACTTGGCCAGTCGACTCTGCAACTCGGGAACAAGTACCAGACGATAGGAGCTGTCATAAAGCAGGGGGGCCCTTGAAAGCAATATATAGAGTTGCGCTGCACTCTGTCTTCTGGCCTTTTCCTTCCTGGCTCGGGCTGTTGCTCCGCGCAGAAGGTCGATGGTGCCTTTTTTATCCCCTTTCTTGACCAGCTTGCCAAACTGGGTTTTGTATATTTCCCTGACTTCGGCGGACAGTCTCTCAAATAATTCATGCAAGGCCGCAAAAGAATACTGATTCAGCTGTTCATCTGCAATCTCCTCGCCATCCGGATGAGTCAGGGAATGCAGATTGTTGATATCGCGGATAACAAAATCAGAGGCATTATGATAGGCCTTTAAAAAAGTCATTTTTTCTGCCGGAGGAAGAAGCAGATAATCCTCATCATGTTTTTCCAGAGGCTGGGCAAAAAAACCAGTTAACCAGGAATAAGCTTTGCTGCTCGTCATGTCATCAAGCCCGAACATGGACCGGATAACCCAGGAATCGTCCTCATGGATATTTTCTATGGCCTCAATATTTCGTAAGGCCTCCGACACGGTAATCCCTTTTATTTTATTGCTTGCTTCGACTGGCCAGCAGAGACTTTTAGGGAGTCTACTTATGGCCTCAAGCCCGCGGGTTACGGTTTCCGAACTCTGTCCTTTTATTTCAAAATATGACTTTGCCGCCCAACGGGCCGGATCACTCAATCTGCTGACAACCGGCAGATTAACCAGGACGCCCTTTGCATTCATGCCCCTGATATTACAGAGATCCGTTGCCGCCCATATTGACGTGAAATCCAGATCCCTGATGATCTCAAGAGCAGCAAGGGCAGTTTTCAAGGTAATGCCGTCAAGTTTACAAAATTTCTCAAAAAGCCCCGTACCGTCATAGCTGATGTCCTTGCCTTCAAGTTCAGCAAGAGAACTGATAGCTTCAGGAGCTGATATACCGGGAATGGAGCAGAGAGCCGCCAGAATACGCAGATTGCTGTACTCAAGTTTTTCGATGCGCGGCCTGTTCTTGTCCAGTTGATCTTTGTTTGCACCGGGAAGCTGCTCTAAAAGATGAAAGGTCCTGTTCAAAAGAACTCCGGCACCAGCTTGGCCGGGAAAAAGACCAACTGCCAAAAGCAGAAGAAACACCCAGGCAAGCAACCGCATATTTAAAAAATTTTTCCTATACACCTCACACCTCTCTCCTCACATCTTACGCTTCCCCCCTCACAGATTTTTATATTGATCACAGGGGAATTTATCTATAAAATTTCAAGAACCTGACGAAATGTGACAACATCGCTAAAAAATTCTGAAGCTGACCATACGTCAGCCTGACATCAACACGTTGCATCCGTGTCGTGGGTGGCAGAGTGTTCTTTTTTTACGAAACCGTCAAATTATTATGCGGGGAAATCGTCAGACTCCCTGAATAAAAGGCAGAGTTCAGAGCAATGACAAAAAATAAAAGCATTATTAAAATTTTCCTTGTCAGTGCCATCCTGCTTTTTGCCGCGTCAATCATAATAACCGGATTTATAAGTGTTTCAACCGACTATTCCGACTTTCTTCGGGATTCGAAACGTATTGAGAAAAATTACATCGAACAACAAAAATTTCTTATCAAAAATGAAGTTCAAAAAGCACTCGACTTTATTGGATATAAAAAATCTCAACTCGAAGAACGTGTTCAAGAACAAATCCAAAACAGAGTTTACGAAGCCCATTCAATTGCTACAAATATCTATAAAACAAATAAGGATACTCAATCTCTGACAGAGATAGAAGATCTTGTCAGAGAGGCATTGCGACCCATACGCTTTCTCAATGGTCGGGGATACTTTTTTGCTGTCTCCCTCGATGGCAGGGAACAACTCTTTGCAGACCACCCTGAAATTGAAGGACAAAACATGCTGCAGACGCAGGACACCCAAGGAAAATTTGTCATCAGGGACATGATCAACATTGTGCGGCGGGATGGCGAAGGATTCTACCAGTACACCTGGACGAAACCTGATTTCAAACAGCGTCATTTCCCCAAAATTGCCTTTGTTAAGTATTTTGAACCACTGAACTGGCTTATTGGCACAGGGGAGTATCTTGACGATATGGAGCGTGATATCCAGAGGGAAGTACTTGATCGTATCGCCAAAATACGATTCGGCAGGGATGGCTATATCTTTGTTGTTGATTTTCAGGGCACAACACTCATGAATGACACCCAGAGAAATTTGATCGGCAAAAACCTTTGGGAGCTTACCGACCCCAACGGAATCAAGGTTATCCAGGAAGAAAGAAAAGCTGCGGAAAATCCTGAAGGTGACTTTATCAACTATGTCTGGAATAAACCGACCAAGTCAAAACCCGTACCGAAAATATCTTTTATAAAGGCCTTCAGGGACTGGGAATGGATGGTGGGCGCAGGGGTTTATCTTGACGACATCGAAAACATTATTTCAAATGAAAAAAATATTTTACAACAAAAGGTTACTCAGCACATTATTGCCTCTTTCACCATCATGGTTGTAGCTGTTCTGTTGATGATCCTTTTTACTCGCTATCTTTCAGGAAAAATAGAAAAAGAATTTGATATATTTACGGCATTCTTTGAAAAAGCATCCTGGCGGTCGGCATCCATAGATATTGAACACCTCAATTTCTCTGAATTTAAACGACTGGCAATTCATGCAAACCGTATGGTTGCAAAACGAAAAGAGGCAGATGAAAAGCGCCTTCAGGCAGAATCAGAAAAGGACAAACTGAAACAACAGCTTCTTCAGGCCCAGAAATTAGAGGCTATCGGCACATTAGCCGGTGGTATTGCCCACGATTTCAACAATATTCTCAGTATTATTATAGGCTACGCTGATATGGCCAAAGAAGATGCCCAACCAGACCCGGCAATAACAAAAGACCTGGAAGAAATTCTTACTGCCTCAAATCGCGCCAAGGATCTGGTGCAACAAATCCTTCTTTTCAGCCGGCAGTCACAGGTGGAACGTATAAATATCAATCCTCAATCGGTACTAAGAGAAGCATTAAAAATGCTCCGTCCATCCATTCCGACAACAATTGAAATACAGGAAAACATCGCCACTGATTGCGGATGTATTGAGGCAGACCCCACCCAACTCTATCAGATCGTCATCAACATTTGCACAAACGCCTTCCATGCCATGGAAAAAAACGGCGGTGTATTGAAGCTTGAATTAAAAACTGCCGAAACCATACCTGAAGAATTAAAAAATAAACCAGGAGTTGATACAGATTTTATCGAAATAAGCATCAGCGACACAGGGCACGGAATCAAACCGGACATCATTGATAAAATTTTCAATCCATTCTTTACCACCAAAGAACAGGGTAAAGGAACCGGTATGGGTCTGGCGATTGCCTACGGCATCATACGTGATTATGGTGGCACCATCAGTGTTGAAAGTCGTATTGACATTGGCACGGTTTTTCATATATACCTTCCCAAAAAACAAAGTGAAGCTGCTCCAGCGCCTTTGCCTTCCAAAAAAATCTCAGGTGGAACTGAACGTATTCTTTTTGTTGATGATGAACAGCTTCTCGTTGAAATGGGCAAACTGATGCTTGAGAAACTCGGCTACCAGGTCACCATAAAAATGAGCAGTCACGAAGCCCTGCACACTTTCCGTGAAAATCCGGAAAATTTTGACCTTGTTATTACAGACCAGACGATGCCGGGTATGACCGGCCTCGAACTTTCGGAAAGAATGTTGCATATTCGCTCCACAATCCCTATAATCCTCTGCACAGGTTACAGCACCCTTGTTGATGAAAAAAAAGCCAAGGAAAAAGGGATAAAGGAATTTGCCCTCAAACCCCTGTCCAAGGAAAACATCGCCCTTCTCATTCGTAAAGTGCTTGACGGCATTGACGATACAGACGAATAGTATTTTTTCATGATCCCCAGACAATACAATTTCAGAGGTGCGCCATATGGGACATAAGTCAAAGCACCATATTAAGAAAAAGAAATCCGCTTCCCATGCAAAGCCCAACCCAACTGAAAACAACCTGTCGAAACCACTTGAAATTGTAATAAAAGGCGACACAGACGGCTGTGAAGAAGCTGTCTGTCAAACTATTGAATCAAGAGTTTCGCAAGGAGTACCCATCGAGATTATCCACAAGGGAGTTGGAGATATCTGCAAGAATGATATCCTTACTGCATCAACGGGCAGCAAGCTTGTCGTAGGATTTAATGTCAATGTCCTGCCAAAGATATCGGAACTCTGCCTGGAACAGGGAGTCGAAGTCCGCCTCTATTCGGTTATTTATAAATTACAGGAAGATCTTCGGGAAATTTCCCAAACCCTCATACCGAAAGAACCAGAAGAACACATTCTTGGCAGCGCTCACGTTATCGCCCTTTTTAAAAGCTCCAGAAAAGGGATTATTCTCGGGTGTGAAGTAAACTCAGGGCGCCTCCAGCTCGGTGACAAATTCCGGGTTATCTCCGGAATGGGTCCTGTTTATTCAGGCTCCATCGAATCACTGCATATTGAAAAAAACAACGTCAAGAAAGCAACTCAAGGACAACAGGTTGGACTGAAAATAACGAATTTTAATAAAGCGAAAATAGGCGACATAGTCGAAAGCTATGAAATCACACGTCCTGCCCACCAGTCTCCCTGGCAACCAAGCGGAAAAATTCTGCACCTATAGCAATTAAACTCCATGCAAAAAGATCATTTTATAACGGTTGCACTGCATTTTTCCATCTATGCGGCAAAAGGCGACAGCAACTGGCCCTTTATTTTCAAGTCACTGGGCAAGCTCCTTTCTCAAAATGGCTGCGAGATACCAACACAAAAAAAGAATGCCCGCGTTTTCACATTTTTTCACCCAAATACGGCTTTTGCTTCCGTCCAGGCAAGCCTGCAGTATGTCAGGAGAAAATATGTCTCACGGGATTACATCAAGCCTTTGCCTTTCAGGATAATCTTTCATCTTGCTGCCCCGAACACGGTTGAGCTCCCTCTTGATGATGAATCGGATGAGACATGGAGCTTCATGGAGTTCGGTCATTTTTATGTGACAAAATTCCTGAGAGATTACCTCGAGCAGCATCATCTTCTTGAGGATCTTCCTGAGCATAGCTTCAAAAGAACAGAAAACATTAAGATCCTGGATCTTGAATTTAACGATCCGGCAGAACTGAAGCTGAAATTACTCTTTCCAAACCGGAACCTGCCCATGAAGGGCACAGGAAAAAACTGCTTTTACTGCGGCATGACGAATCATAAACCGGCGGAATGCCCCAGCAGATTTCTGACAATGGAAACCCAGGGTCTTCTGGATTTAGGTTCTTTGACTTTTGAGGAAATCGACAAGGTTTACGGATCAGCATTTGCCGATTTTCCCAGGTATGCAAGTTCTCTCACATCGGATATCACACCGGAGGAGATCCGTAAAAAAAAGGAAATTATGGCCCTTGTTTCTTTTTTCGATGTTTCAAGCGTCTTTCAACTTCGCTTCTTTTTTTCTTTTTTTGGCTATTATGGTACTTCCTGGCCCCAACTCGGCCAAAAAGGCCAAAAAGAAATCAGCAACCTGCCTCTGAAAGCGGGCTATGATTATCTGGTGAAAGGCAGATACCAGGATGCCTATGAACAGTTCGCCACCGAGGCGGCTAAAGCATCCGGCAAGCTCACCTATGCCCATATCGGTCTGGCATTCATCGCCATGGAACAGGGTGCGGACATGACCAATCACCTCGGCAATGCAGTGACTCTTTCCTTGACCAATGAAGAAAAGATATACAGCTTTCTTCTTCTCTCCAGGCATTACCACACAACAGGCGAAAATCAAAAAGCGGAAAAAATGATATCCCGCATCAATAAACTCGATTGCCACTGCCTTGATGCCGTCTACAGATCTATTCAGCTTGCCGCACAAAATCAGATCACCCTTGAGGAGGCAAAAAAGTTCAAAAACCTGATTTCGGAAAAAAAATATTTCATGTCCGCTCTCATTGACCCCTTTCTGACACCTGCCAGAGGCATAGTGGAGAGCCTGCTTCTGTATGTTTTCCAGACGAATATCCGAGCCTCCAGACGTCATTATGTAAATGCCTGCAATGCGCATAAAGAGCTGATGATCCTTGTTGACGAAAAAACTGAAATCCATGAAAAAATTGAAAAAACGTTACATGAGCTCAGTGAATTCGATCCAGCAGGGAAATATTCTAAAATCATGACTGCCGCCAAGAAAGCAAGGGATACCTGTACCTTGTGCAACAACCTCAAGGCCGGCATTGTCAAAGATATAAAAATACAGCAGGCAAGAATTGAAGAAAGAATCCGCCAACTACGGCTCTTTTGGAAAAAATATCCCTTTCCAGCCTATTTTAAAAAATTCAGCCGGAAATTAATCAGTCAAAGCAGGGAAGTAAGTAAAATCCGCCCACTTGATGACAAGGAAAACAATGAAGTTCTGTTCAAGAAAAATAAAGAATTACTGCAGAAAATAGACAAAGCCGTCTCGGCTCTGGAAAAGGAAAGGCAGAGGATGGAGTCATTGCAAAATACCCTGGAATATCTTACCGTTTTTTTCGGCATGCTCCTTATTTCCGAAGGCATAATGGTCTGCGGGGGAATTGCTCTGATCCTGATTACTTCTGCTCTACTGGGGGGCAAGCCATGGACTAACCCTGTGGGAGCATTTCAAGCCATGCCCCGTGTCAAGGAGATTATGTTTGTGCTGATCATATTTGCCGCTCCAGTACTTGCCCTGCTGCTTACTATGAAAAACTCTCTATTCAAAAAAATGAAGAAAAAAATGTGATGCTTTCGCACTGATCCTTCCTCTTTTTTCGGACAAACACGAACAGATGATTATGTCCCATCAAGCACTTTACGCACCAGCCCGGCAATATCGCTTTTCACCAATGGCTTCAAGGCAAACTCTTTAATGCCGATTGCTTTTGCCTCTTCCTCGGAAATAATGGAGCTATAGCCCGTGCAGAGGATGATGGGAATATCAGGTCGAGCTTGCAGCATTTTTCCTGCCATCTCGGAACCTGGCATACCCGGCATTGTCTGGTCGGTAATGACAAGATCAAACTGCTCAGGCTGACTCAGAAAAGCGTCAAGTGCTTCCTGGCTGCCTGTCTTAACCGTGACCCGATACCCTAACCTCTCAAGAATATGCCCTCCCAATTCCGCGAGAGCCTCTTCATCATCAACAAAAAGAATTCTTTCGGTGCCGGTTTGAATGATCTTGAGCGATTCGGAATGCAGACCCGCAGCAACATCTTCCCTGGCAACCGGCAGGAAAATATGAAAGCTGGTCCCAACGCCAAGTTCACTGTAAAAAGATACAAAGCCGCCATAGCTTTTTACGATTCCATGGACAATGGACAGCCCCATGCCAGTGCCTTTGCCGATTTCTTTGGTGGTGAAATAAGGATTAAAGATTTTATCTTTGATATCAGGGGGAATACCCGGTCCGGAATCACTGATCGTCAGTTGTATGAAAACGCCGGGCTCGACTGCTAGCTCATTTACCAGATAGTCCTTATCCAGAGTTATCTCCCTTAACGAAATTTCTATTCTTCCCCCGCTTTTCTCCATGGCCTGATAGGCATTGGTGCATATATTCATTATTATCTGCTGGATTTGGGTCGGATCGGCCAAAATACATCCAACCTCGGGATCGATGTTATGAATTATATCAATGGTGGTAGGAAGCGATGGACGCAGCATTTTTAACGCCTCTTTCAGAAGAATTGCCGGCTGTAATAAAATGCGTTCCGTTTCTGCCTGACGACTGAAAGCAAGTATCTGCTTGACAAGCTCCCGTGCCCTTATTGCCGCTTTTAAGACCTCCTCCAGATCAGATGTTACAGGTGAATTCGGGTCACTCTCTGCCATTGCCATTTCTGCATAACCGAGCACAACACTTAAAATATTGTTAAAATCATGGGCAATGCCGCCTGCCAGCGTGCCGATGGCTTCCATCTTCTGGGCCTGGGTAAGACGTGCTTCCAGCTTTCTTTTTTCTTCCTCTTCTTTGCGACGCTCTGTAATGTCACGGGCAATTCCCAGTATTCCCATGAGATTTCCGTCTCTGTCAAACATGGGCGTCTTTATGGTTTCAAGAAGTTCACGATGGCCGTCATCGGCATAGGTAACTTCTTCCTCATTAAGGCACGGTTTCCCCGCCTCCATAGCCGCATTGTCATGCTTTCTGAAAAAGTCAGCCAATTCACGGTCAATAAAATCATGGTCAGTCTTGCCGATAATATCTTTTTCAGACGCCCCGAAAAAACGCTCAAACCTGGCATTGCATAAAAGGTAAATACCCTTCTCGTCCTTCATCCAGATCAGGTCTGGAATGGTGTTAATCAGCGTTCTGAGGTGCGCCTCGCTCTTTGCCAGGGCCTCCTCAGCCGTTTTGCGCTCGGCAATGTTGTTGCTCAACTCTCTATTTACAGCGACAAGGGAGCGACATCGCCAGTAGGCCATGAGGCAAATGGAGAGGAACAATAAAACGACACTGACAGTGCCGATTCTTTTCCCGGTCCAATATGTTTCGGCAACACCGAACCATCTTCTTTCGAATCTATAATAGAGTGAGGAGTTGTCCGCCTTTAACTGCCTGGCGTATTTGTCCAGGGTGTCGAGTATCCTTTGATCGCCTCCCATTTTGGGAACGGCAAAATAAGCGGAAAATGGGTTAAAGACAATGGGCGTTTTATGAAAATGACTTTGGGTCTGTTTTTTAAAGGCATAGGTATTATTAACGGCAACGGCATCAACTGTTCCATCCTGCAGGGCTTTAAAAGCTTTTTCGTAAACCGGAAATTCTGCATACTCTACCGGGATCTCAAAATCAGACAGTAATTTTTTAACCGCGGCAGTTATCTTGTTTTTTGACCTGACTCCAATTTTTTTCCCTTTGAGATCAAAGACACTGTTGATTTTGATGTCGTGGGATAAAATTGTCCCCCAGAATGTCCAGATAGGTTCTTTGGAAAAAGTCAGATATCTTGCCCTTTCAGGGCTTTCACCCAAAGAAGTCATAAGATCGATTTTATTCGATCTTATGAGGCTGAGGCATTCTTTCAAGTCGCAGGAAACATATTCAAGCTGCCAGCCTTCTTTCTGGGCGACATGGTCAAGAATTTCAACAAACAGCCCCTGTGGGCGCTCATCTTCAAAATAGACGATGGGTTTGTTCTGGAAGATGCCGACCTTGATTGTTTCTTCGGACCAGGCAAAATTGACGGTAAAAGCAAAAATGAGAAGTATGGCAGAGGAGACGACAAGAATTTTCTGATAAAAATAACACTTATGCATTTTCATTTTGACTCATTTACACCAAAAACACACCTTATTCAAGTCAGGAAAAATCCCCTATCCTCCCCTCCCCAGTAGACCGCCGGACTGAAAAATATGTGTATTGAAGACCTATTTTTTATTTAATGATTACCAACGTATTTCAACCAACACAAAGAGAGTTCTTCGTTTTTCCTGTCATCTCGGTGTCTCACAAACTCGCTTACCGGAACGGATGTGAGAAATCTTAATATCTGTAGTGACAGATTTCTCCCGTTGGTCGAAATGACACCATTTACATTTTATGTCTACAAATCAACCTGTTAATGAGCCGATAATATATCATTGGCTGAAATTCGTTGGTAATCATATTTTATTTTAGGCACATGGAATAGGAAAAGGCAATGTGAAAAATACAATTGCCAAGCCAAGTTAACAATAACAATTGTTCCTAATAACATATGGAATTTTTTCAGTTTTTATTTGAAACTTTTCTTGTTTTTATATGTCATCTGAAAGTTAAGGAACAAATCACAATCAAAATATCCATAGCACCCTGATTTTATAGGTATAAACCACCATGATCCACGCACAGGAGTTATGCAAAAGCTACGATAAAATCCCAGCTCTCCAAGATGTCACCTTTTCTGTTCAGGAAGGAGAGGTAATTGGCCTTCTCGGCCCCAACGGTGCCGGAAAAACAACCCTTATGAAGATACTTACCGGCTACCTGCATCCCACTTCCGGCAGTGCGCAGGTTGCCGGGTTTGATATCCTGGATCAAAGCAGAGAAATTCAGGCCAATATCGGCTATCTGCCGGAAAACGCGCCACTCTACCCCGAACTGACAGTTCAATCATATCTGACTATGATTGCCGACCTCAGAAAGATCCCTAAAACAGAACAGCTAGACAATTTATCCGAGACCATCAGCAGTGTCGGTCTAGAAGACAGGCTGACGCGACCAATCGGCACATTGAGCAAAGGCTACCGGCAACGGGTCGGCCTTGCCCAGGCCATCCTGCATCGCCCCAAACTCCTTATTCTGGACGAACCGACAAACGGACTTGATCCGACACAGATCGTTCATGTTCGCACCCTTATAAAGAAACTGGCCAAACAGAGCACTGTTGTTATTTCCACCCATATTCTTTCCGAAGTTGAGGCTACATGCGACAGGGCCCTCATTATCATCAACGGCAAGCTGCAGGCTGATGCCAAACTGTCTGAACTTGCAGCGAGCAGCAAGGCCAGGCTGATTCTGGAAACCGATGATCCTGAAATTGCCAGAAGTAAGCTGAAAAACCTTGCCGGAGTGACCCATGTCTCCTGCGAACAGGATGACGAAAGGCATGTTGCCTATTTCATTGAAAACAGCAGCAACCGCGATCTCTGCCCGGAAATATATCAGTTGGCCAGAAACGAGGACTGGCAACTGTGCGAATTGCGCAGGGAAGTCCGCACCCTGGAAGCGGTCTTTAATACGCTTGTTCAGGAAGGAGGTGAGCTGTGAGTCCGATTCTTGCCATTACCTGTAAAGAACTGAAAATCTATTTCGGCACTCCCATGGCCGCCATTTTTATCGGTGCCTTTCTGCTTGTCAGCCTTTTTTCCTTTTTCTGGCTTGAAACATTTTTTGCCAGAAACATTGCCGATATCAGACCACTCTTTCGCTGGATGCCGATGCTGATGGTCTTTCTGTCTGCAGCGCTGACCATGCGGCAATGGAGTGAAGAACAGAAAATGGGCACCCTGGAGGTCCTGCTCACTCTACCGGTCAAAATTTACCAACTGGTACTTGGAAAATTCCTGGCCGTGATCATACTGAGTGCAATCGCTCTGCTCCTTACCCTTGGACTGCCCTTTTCCGTTGCCACCATAGGAAATCTTGACTGGGGCCCGGTCATTGCAGGCTACTTCGGCACACTGCTTATGACATGCGCCTATATCAGCATCGGCCTCTTTATCTCCAGCCGTACCGATAACCAGATCATAGCCCTCATGCTCACCGTTCTTGTGTCCGGTTTTTTCTATGCCATCGGCTCAAGCGGCATCACTGATTTTTTTGGCAACAGTGCCGCCGACTTTTTACGAAATATCGGCACAGGAAGCAGATTTGCCAGTATCGAGCGCGGTGTTATTGATCTGCGGGACATCATGTACTACCTCACCCTCTGCTTTTTCTTTTTATCGGCAAACATCTTTTATCTTGACCGCAAGCGTTGGAGTTTCGGCGAAAACACCAGAACTTATAGAAAAAAAGCGCTAATGGCCTTTGTGCTTATCAGCCTGAACCTTGTTGCCGTCAATATCTGGCTGGCACAGGTTGATTCAGCCAGGTTCGATATCACGGAAAACAAAGAATACTCCCTGTCTGCAGCAACAAAAGATCTTATCGGCTCCCTTCCGGAACCACTTACCATGCGCGGCTATTTCAGCGCTAAAACGCATCCCCTTCTCTCCCCTCTCGTGCCGCACATTAAAGACCTGATGACGGAATACCGGATCGCTTCAAACGGCATGATCAATGTCTCGTTTGTTGACCCGAAATTTGATGAAAAGCTTGAGGAGTCAGCCGCCCATTACGGCATCAAGCCTGTGCCTTTTCAGGTTGCAGGCCGCTATGAGGCTGCGGTGATCAACTCCTATTTTCATATCCTCATCCAGTACGGCGATCAATTTGTAACCCTGGGCTTTAATGATCTTATTGAGGCAAAGCAGCGGGCAGACGGCCAACTTGAAGTAAACTTGCGCAATCTGGAATACGATTTGACCCGATCCGTTAAAAAGGTGGTCTACGGTTTTCAGTCCCTGGCATCAATTTTTGAAAAAAATCCTGAGGGCTTCAAGGTTGTCAGCGTCATCACCCCGGAAACGCTTCCCGAACCCTTCCAAGCTCTTCCGGGCATGATATCCGAAGCCGTTGACGATCTGCAGAAAAAAACAGGAAAGAAACTCCTTTTTGAAGAGATCAATCTCGACGGGCAGCCTGACCCCGTCCGCAGGCAGATAAAAGAACAGTACGGCATTGAGCCTGTTTCCGTTTCCTTTTTTTCAGATGATACCTTTTATCTTCATCTGCTTCTGCAATCCGGTGACAGGGTTGAACGTATTTATCTGGCACCGGACATGGACAAGTCAGGCATTGGCCGCGAAATAGAGGCAGCCCTGAAACGCAATGGTTCCGGCTTTACCAAAACCATCGGCATCTGGTCACCTGAAGCCGACCAGGCCGCCCAGATGGGCATGATGCAGCATGGCGCCTCATCCGGGAACTATCAGATTGTCCAGCAGATCCTGCGGGAAAACTATAACCTGCAGAGAATTGATATGACTGAAGGCCGGGTGGGCGGCAACGTTGACGTACTGCTGGTCCTTGCTCCCCAGGATATGACGGATGTGGAACGGCTGGCTGTTGACCAGTATCTCATGCAGGGTGGAACGGTGGTGGCTCTGGCCGGGACCTATCAGCTTGATATGTCTCCCTATGCCCAGTCGTTGCAGGTGAGAAAAATCGAATCAGGCATCAATGAACTCCTTGACCATTACGGCGTGTCAGTCGGCAGCTCCCTTGTCATGGATAAGCAGAATGAACCGTTTCCCATTCCGGTGAACCGTGATATCGGCGGCATGGTTATCCAGGAAATCCAGCTCATTGATTACCCGTTTTTTGTTGATGTGCGACCTGAAAATATGGTTTCCGACACGACTATTACCTCCCAACTGCCAGCCGTTACCCTGAACTGGGTTTCACCTCTTACTTTGCAGGAAGAAAAACTGGCAGGCAAAAAAGTAGATGTCCTGCTAAAATCAAGCCAGCAGGCCTGGATTCAGGATACACCGGAAATAGAGCCTGACTTTGACCGCTTTCCGCAGAGCGGTTTTGCCGAAGGGACAGATATGAGCCAGCAGGATCTTGCCGTGGCCATAAACGGTTCTTTTTCCAGCTTTTTCAAAGACAAACCGGATCCCCGCCTTGAAAAAGAGCAGGAGGAAACAACCATCAGCGACCAGGATGAACCGGAAAATGAAGAAAAATCATCTTTACCGGCAGAGGAAACAAATCCCCTTTTCATGCCTCTTGTTACCAAATCTCCTTCCAACACGAGGCTCATTGTCATCGGTTCGTCCGAATTTGTCAGTGACCCGGTTATCAGCATGTCACAGGGACTTGGCATCGACCGTTTTATGAACAGCCTGGAATTTCTCCAGAATGTCATCGACTGGTCGGTTGCTGACGACGATCTTCTTTCTATCCGCTCCAGAGGCGGGCATGCACGAATTCTTGCCCCAATGACCCACCGGCAGCAGACCGCACTTGAATGGCTTAACTACGGCCTGGCCCTTCTGGCTCTCATTGTTATCAGCCTTTACGGCGCTGGGAGAAGGAAAAAAGAAAAACCTCTTGTTTTAAACACTGGGAGGAAGAGATCATGATGTCCAAGAAAAACAGCATACTTCTGGGGCTGTTGCTTATCCAGGCGCTCCTCATTATCCTGTTTTACCGCCCCGCTTCTGCCCCTGGGCTCAAAGAGATACACCTGGCAGAGGGAATAACAGCCGACAATATCGTGGAGCTTGCAATCGTTGACAACGCAGGAAAACAGGTAGTTATAAAGAGAAACAGTGACAAGGAATGGCAAATCGTTTCCAAAGAGGACAGTCCCGAGGCGGCAGATTCAGATAAAATAAATGCCATCCTGGCGCGCTTGAGCGCGCTGACGGCAGACAGACTGGTAACGCGTACTCCGGCAAGCCACTTGAGATTGAAGGTTGCTGACAATGATTTTGAAAAAAAAATCAGCGTAAAAACCAAGAATGGTCAGAGCACAATCTTTTTTCTTGGAAGTGCTTCCAGGGCTCAGGGCGTGCATATCCGTGTTGCTTCCCAGGATGAAGTCTATATTACCCAGGGAATCTCGTCATGGGAATTTGGCACGGATACCGACTTCTGGAAAAAAAAGAAGTCCGAAATGCCCCAAAATGACGAGGGAGAACAGACGGAGAACCCTGAACCCGATGCAGCTCAATAGATTAAAAGGGGGGAAACAGCTCACAATTTTTTTACAAAAAAAAACACTTTCAAGTCTGCTTTCCCAGACTTTCCCCACCCCTCAGACAGCCAATTGAGGTAATTTCAGACATCTTGATCCAGACGGGTAATCCATACTGTAAGAAGATATGAAGTCCAAACATAAATGGCTGGCAATTTACATAAATCACCTGCCACGTTCAAAGTTTACCTTCTCGCAGAGAAAATTAACCTGAGGAGGATTTTCAAAGTTGTGAGCTTAGCTGTCAATGTTGAGTATCTGGCCCAGAATTTTTGATACTACATTGTCGCTTCACGAATAGATTTTGCCCTCTCAATACGAGCTTTTCTTTTCGGGGTATGGAATGCAGCCCAAATATCGTTTCGCCGTTGAAGATTGAGCCAAAAATCAGCCGTATTGTCAAAAACTTTTGCCAGCATTAAAGCTGTGTCTACAGTAATAGACCTCTTATTGGTACAGAGTTCATTTGCAGTGCGCCTACTTACACCCATTGCCTCTGCAAGTTGAGTTTGGGTAATATTTAATGGCTCCAAAAATTCCTCAACCAACATTTCCCCAACACTCACCGGTTGTCGTTTTGTGATAATCATTGCAATATCGCCTATCTGTATTCGTGATTGTCTAAATATACACCTGACGCTTCTCCTGTGGATTCATCCCAAACAAAAATTAAACGCCACTGCTTGTTTACCCTGATACTCACTTTGCCAATTAACGCCCCTGAAAGTTTTTCAAAATGATTACTGGGAGGACTACGTAAATCTTTATCACATGTTGCATCATCAATGATCTGTAGTTTGCGAAATAATCTATCTTTGATTTCGGCTGGAATTTTTTTGCTATACGTATCATTTTCAAAAAAATTCCATAGCCACGAGTCACGACAATTCTTTATCATAGTTACACTGTAACTCTCATGGGTGCAAGAAGCAAATAATATATTGCCTGACTAGAAAAAAACAGAGCCATTGATCAGCGACTATGAGTCTCACAGAGTATGTCAATGTTGGGCAGATTGTCCCCGCTGAGAACTTCGCAATGACAAGATTCAGCAAAAAACAATGTTATGAGCCTCCATTTTTTCACATCACCCGGAGATCTCTATGCAAATTTGTCTTTATTTGAATTTAAAAATGGAGTTGCAGAAAAAAATGCAAATCAGTTTCATCTTATGGAACCTTGCTCCTTAATCTGCGGGATACGGTGGACCGAAGCTTGACTGAACAGCAGTAATTCCCAAAGCAAGCCATATTTTGCCGGGAAATTACGACATAATAGGCTTTTGATTAACCAACATACTGTTTTCGCCTAAAAATTCGCCGAATTGACTCGTCTGGCCTTGAAAACAGTGAAAAATTGCATTTTTTGAGCATAATGCTCCATCCGCCCACCTTGGATGTCCGGGGAGGGGCCAATGTTCTTTGAAAAATTAATAGGATCTACTGGCGCAGATCGATTGGTATCCAACCAAGAAGGGTACGATACAATTGCTCCATGCTTTCGTAAATAAAACCATGGAACCAAAAACGTATCTTCTCCCAAAGAGATCTCTTTGTTTTCCATTCTTTCCACAATGCGTTGAATAAAGGACAGCATAGCTGTTGAATTTGATCAACCAGGAATGCCAACATCATGAGCATGACAAAGACTACGCTCAGGTTCTTTTGGCCCAGTCCGTAGTTATGGCCGAAATTATATCCTTGATTCTTGAGGGTGTTAAACGTCTCATTCTCAATTTTCCAGCGTGCCCGACCGCCTCGCATTATTTGCATGGCATTTTGCTTGGTGATTACAAAATCGGTAATCCAGCTGAAGCGTTTTATTTTGCCGGTGGCTGTATTTTCTTCCCAGTATTCGAAAAAATTAACCCGCACATCCTGATTGGACTTATTCAAGGGAACATCATTCATAATGCGGAAATAATGCTGAATGTCGGAGTTGTTTGCATCTGTAAAGACAAATTCTGTCGTTGCTCCTGTCTCGGAGGCCATATCGACATCCTCAAAAAGATATTTGTGGTCTCCTGGTTTAACGCCAAGGATATAATGGATGTTGTTTGCCTCGAGATCTCGAATATGGGGTGCGTTTGAACTGAGTGCATCTTCGTTTATGATCAAGGGAAGATGAGGATGCTCCCTGCGTAAATGGCCAAGAAAGCGTTTGGCTGCATTGCGTTCACAATCATTTTTGTTGGCACCGTCCTGTTTTATAATCATCTCAGGGCAGAGGGGAATAACCTCCTTGTGGTCGGGGTGGACAATGGCTGCCCCTAGCATCTGGAGATAATAGGTCACTTCCCCTGTGGATCGGTTGAGTTTTTCCATGCAGGCCGCGCTGTGACGTACTTTGGATGAAAAATAACCGGTGCCGTCAAGGTTCAAAAGATAGCATCCTTCCATAAAGACCATTTTTTCAAGGACCTTACCTCGTTGCAGTTGTCGAAATGAATCTTTGAAAAGTGGTCGGAGATCATTGGGATCGACATCATCAAGAATGTCACGCATGGATGTGTCACAGGGAATTTTGCCGATCCCATAATCCCATAAATGCTCATGAGGTTCAGAGGTCCTTTTCTACGCCTCTCATCAAAGGCTAACAAGGAAGGATCTTTCAGGAAAAAAACGGCAAAGCCGGACATCAGCGCATCAGTCAAAGAGATTTCCACCTTGCCTCTGCGATGATCGTCAATTTTGTCAAAGCCTTTTCGCAAGGTGCTGAAAAGGGCATCTGCATTGAGATGCTTACGCAGTTTGATTTTGTTAACTTGATCGGTTGCCTTCTTTGCTTCTTTCATAAATGACTTGAGATACGACATTGGGCGGCTCCTTGTAAGTTGTTGATATTCTTATCAAAGATAATCGCGCCCATTATGGGCATTATGTCAAGAAAAAAATCACCTGCGCCGTATTTTTTTATAATGTAAAATTGAATAGTTATATGCCATCATCTATCAAACAACGATGGCGCTATTATAGCCAAAATTGCCAAAAGTTTACGAAACAAAAATCAGGACTTGCAGTTATTGCCATGATTCAAGCATGTCCGGGAACCGCTGTAAAACCATTAAGTCAACATAGCAAGATTTGCACCAATCTAACCAGAGGCAAGAACTTACTTTATTTTAAATAGATATACTTCGTTGTGTATTTCTTGGATGTGATTTTTTGTTCGGATTTACGGTAAAGTGGAAAAAGGTTCCCAAAATGCGGAAAATTTTAATTTTTAAAGTTGAGTTGCTGGATTTTTTAAAAGAATTTTGGAGAAAGACTTGTCTCACGATTTTTGAAGAGAAGAGGTTATGCTATGCCGTTGCCCATATTAAGCGATTTAGCATTCTCTGAATTTAAGATATATCGTAACCGGACTCGCCAAGGCCTTGGCAAATTATCATTAAAAACAGCCTACTCCCCACATACAATTGCCATTTGACACATAAAATAAGTTTGGCAATCCATGAAAAATACCACGGCAGACGCATGCTTCAGTTTAGCCAGGAAAGCTGATTGAAAACATTTTCAGTCAAAATAAACTAAGTGGTGCGCCTGCCATGGTAAATCAATATGAGGATCTCCGCCTCTCGCAGAGAAGACCAACAGTGGCCAGGCTATACTCGGCTTGAATTTCAAACTGGCAAGATTAAGAAAGAACTTAAGAAAAGTGTTGGCGCATCAACTGAGCTTAACCAAGTTTCATTATAGATTATAAATCTGTATCCAGGCAACAAAGCAGCTGTTAAATCGTTAGGGAAAGTTCATCTGACTTGAGATTCAAGATATTTACTCCTGTGGTAGGAGCTTTTTCTCTCGTCATTGAGGTATTTACTGTAGATAACCGCTAAACTTTTATGCACCCGATAAAGAGAAGGATCAAGCCTTATTGCCAATTCATATTCCCCTGCCGCTCTGGTGAATGATTTTTTTCTGCCGTATAAGTAGCCAAGGTTAGCGTGGATTTTCGCATTGTCTGCCAAGACGTTCACCGCCTGTTCAAAGTAGATCAAGGCCTGTTCATATTTTTTCTGTCTTAAGTAAATATTGGCAATACCTTTAAGAGAGTTCCCGTCATCAGGTAAAATTTTCAATATTTGCTTTAATGTTGCCAAGGTTTTTTCTTCATTTCCAGATTCTTTATATGCGCTGGACAGATTGATCAAGGCATTGACGTTATACGGGTACGTTTGAAGGACTGCCTCCAGGGACTGAATGCTTTGCTGCAGATTTCCGGTACGAGCAAAGGCAAGTCCCGCTGTAGACAGTGCCTCCATATTATGGGGATTGTGTTTATTCGCCTGTAAGCTTGCATCTATTGCTTCACTCCACCTGCCTCTCTTTTCAGCTTGCTGTGCGATTTTATAATAATAGTCACTCTGTAGATTCCCCACGTTGAAACGCAAAATAAACAGATTCATAAGCAAAATAATTATGGCTGAAAGCAAGGCTACAAAAGAAGGGAACCTAAGTATGCACTTCCTTTGTTTCCCATGGTTGAAAGATGAAATCATCCCAAGAGTTG
The DNA here is from genome assembly GCA_020444175.1 of Desulfobulbaceae bacterium. Lineage (GTDB taxonomy): Bacteria > Desulfobacterota > Desulfobulbia > Desulfobulbales > SURF-16 > JAHLLM01. Next base: position 21,173 of record JAHLLM010000012.1, read on the forward strand.
CAAAAAAAATTAATGCAGATACAGAGCGATACATGGGGAAACTGGCCAGGCAGATAACCATAAAGGCGACAAGCACACCTCCCAGGCATAAGACTGTAATTTTTCGATCACTCGGCAAATCAGAATATTTGAGTAAAATGAAAATATTCCAAAACGCGGTAAACAATATCAGCACAAAAAACAAGAGCCCCGTGATTCCCAATTCTACGCCGATTTGGATATAATCGTTGTGTACATTGCGAGGTTGATGCAGAGCATTAAAATTGAATTCGTTAACCGCCTTTGTGCGGTAGAAGGGATAAAAGATTTTAAAATTTCCTAAACCATATCCTGTAAAGGGACGTTCTTTAATCATTTGCAGTGAATTCTGCCAAATCATATAACGGGTATTGAATGATCCTTGCGGATTTACAATTTTATTTTTGTATGCAGCAACCACACTGTTTTTTAGATCATTGCCCCATTTTGATTGATTGAACCCAACCGTAAGAAGAAGAAAAATCCCTATAACAACCAAGATGGCTTTAGTCGGTATGCGTCGTTCTTTTTTAAGTTGGTAATTTTTAAAAATAAATGATCCGGCGATGAAACATCCCGCAGTGATGACAGCTCCCCATGCAGCCCATGTCGCGGCAAAAAACAGGAAACAGAGGCCTGAAAAGAGAGTGAGCAGGCAAAGTATTCTGAATCTGACCGAGTCTTCCTTGAAAAATAAGGCAATGGAGAAAGGAACAGTAAGACATACAAAATGGGCGGCCATGTTCTTATTGCCGAAAGTTGCTGCCGGCGGCACAACCTGAGTTACCAAAGAGATATCAAACAAAGATTGCGCACAACCCAGGAGCGCGATCCCAAGGCAGGAAAGAACCAAGGCAATCATCATTTTTTCTTGCCATTTTTCCGGCTGCAGACGTGATACTGCAAAATAAATGACCCCACAGGCTGACCAGTGGATAACTACCTGAAGGGATTCATATCTATTTGTCGACCAAAATAAGCTGATGAGCCCCCACAGAAAGAAAAAGAGTAGAGCAGTATCAAGGACACTCATTGAGAGAGTTTTTTTATGGTCTTTATATGCTTTCAGGCACAGGAGAAAAAGTAAGGCGAAAGAGGAAGTTTGGATAAAAACAGCCTGGGGAAGATTAGCAAAATCATAGAGTGCGTTTACGTGGACAAAAGAGGCAGCGAGTAAGATGAAAACTACCAAATATCCGCTTATCGAATCGAGAAAAATTAAACGCATAATTACTGACAGATTTCACAGGATATCAAAGGAAAAACTTTGATATCCTGTGAGTACAGGTTGGTCTCTGTTAAAAAAATCACATAGGAGGTTCAAGACCAGACGGGGGAGGCGGGAGACTGATGTGGCGCCGGCCAAAATCCTGGGTAAAGAGGAACAGGTCAATATCATCAACAACACTATCCCGATTCAGGTCAAAGAAACAGAAATTGACAAGAGAACAATCCATTTTTCCTAATTCATTGCTGAAATGCATTAAATCTTCACCATCTATGTCATCGTCATAGTCACTGTCGGCAATGAGTTCCGGCAGTTCATTTATATCATCAGGGTTGCTTGAACCAAGGAATTCATGAAGATTCGTGAAACCATCTCCATCAAGATCATCCAGCGCGTCATTGGCAGCAGGGTCCAAGCCATTATCGATCTCCCAGTAGTTGTTCATGCCATCCTGATCTATATCATTTTGGCTCAAGGAACAACCGTATTCATCCACCTGTTCACCCGGCATTGTTCCGGGACAGAGATCGACATCACCGCACACACCGTCATCATCCAAGTCGTTCTCTGCATCAAGTGGACAAACGTCACAAACATCACCAAAGCCGTCATTATCACTATCAGACTGATCAGGATTATAGCCAGGGATCTCCACCACAGGGTCATAAGGAAGTATGACATTGTCTATCCAGGCAGCATCTGTCCCGGCAGCATTCGCACCATCTTTCTCATAGACCCATTTGAATGTGTGGAGCCCGGCGCTCACTTGAGAGGTGAAGGGGTGTCCCCCGGATGCAGTATACGAAGCACTGCTTGAAAAAGTGTACCATGAGGAGCTTGAGGCTGTGTAATAAAAGCTGTTAGAGAGAGTGTAACCTTGGGCGCCGGACCAGGTTTGCTGTAATTCGTCATCAATATAAAAGGCCAGGAAATCATGGTCCTGCTCCGAGTCAACCCGGTAGCGAAAACTCATCTCACCTTCGTTTGTGAAAGCCTTCAAGCTTAATCTTGCCTGCTGGTTATCGTAAAGCCACGGCGTACGTGCTGCGTATTGTCCTTCAAATGCTGGAGACGAAAAGATCCAGCTACCGGCATATTGATACCAGGTAGCTTCTGATGTAACAAACCAATCACCATCACCGCCTGTTACCCAAGGGAAATTTGAGAAATCGCCGGATTCAAAACTGTCAAAAAAACCGATGTTATCTGTTTCGCAGATGTCGCCGATTTTATCGTGATCTAAATCGCTTTGCGGAGAGTTAACTATTTCAGGGCAGTTGTCAAAAATATCAGGGATAAAGTCGTTGTCAATGTCCGGCCATGTGGGTGTTCCCGGGCCAAAGAAAACATTATCTATCCAGACCTTGTCCTGGCCCGCTGCGAGAGATTCATCCTTGTTAAATGTCCATTTGAATGAATGCAAACCAAATAAGACCGGGTAAATAGCAGATGTATAAGAACCTGCAGAAGAAGATGTGTAACCGGTTGATCCCGACCACTCACCTTGCAATTCATCATCTATATAGAATTGAAGAAAGTCGTAATCCTCTTCAGTGTCAACCCGGTGGATAAATCCGATGACTCCCGTGTCACAGTGTTTAATAAGTTTCAGATCCGCACTTTCACCATCGTTAAGATCCGGAGAGCTCATGGAAAAATTTCCGAGAAGAGGATTATCAGAGCTGATCTCCCAGTCGCCGTCACCACTTGTCATCCATTCCAGGCGTGCAGACTCCGGCTCAAAATCGTCAAGAACGGCACTTGGGAAATTTGGGTACCCATCATCAAGACAGTTGTCTACATCATCAAATATACCATCATAGTCACGGTCTTCGGAGCAGGGAGAATTCAGATCACACTTGTCTCCAGTTCCATCATTGTCGCAGTCTTTCTGTTCCGGATTGAAAGTATATTCGCAGTTATCATTGCCGCAGATCAAATCACCATCAATGTCATTATTTGCAGCTTCAAAAGGACAGGGGTCCGAGTTGTCACCGGTTCCATCATTATCGCTATCTATCCATTCCTGGGGGTCTGTTGGAAAGATATCAATGTTGTCTTGGTAAAGGTCTCCATCGCTATCGCTTTTACATGGATCGGTTTCTTGCCCATTCACAATGCCATCATGATTTTCATCTTCAAGTCCGTCTAACAGGGTATCATTGTCGGAATCAGGATTCTCTGGGTCGGTGCAACCAATTTCCTCCAAGGCATCCAGCAAACCATCATTGTCGGAATCACCCATAGCGCTGGCTGCTAACGCCCAATAAATGACCATCCCTCTGGAATTACTATCATAAATATCAAATATAAAGCTAAGATCCTTTGGATTATCACCACTGGTAATTTCCCGGGTATTTGTTTCACCCCACCAGTTGTAGTGGGCAGAAATGTCGAAAGTGGTGTTGTTATAAATGGCATAATAAGTAATTAAGTCGCTTGATGATGCACCATTGCCATAAATATCATTGAAACGAATGACAGGCTTAGCATAGCTGTTCAGAAAGATGCCATGTTTGCTGTTATTTGTTATCTGGTTGCCACTGATAGCAAAAGTTCCGTCAGCATTGACATCTGCAAAGTCAACTGAAAGGCCATATTCATTGGCGCTGATTACATTGTCGATGATATCGGCAATTACTTTTCCCGAAATATACAGCCCATAGTAACCATTCGATACAGTATTGCCTTCAATACGATATCGGGTATCACAAGAGTAAGAATCCTTATTATGATACAATTTGATACCATATCCATTTCCTATGCCATTCGCGGTTATTGTATTATTTTCTATTAATGGGGAATCGGAACTACTAATATGATTTGTGATTATTCCTCCAGCACCGTTTTGGGAAAAATTATTGCCGGAAACAACGAGTTCTCCACTACTGTAAAGATAATTTAGGCCAGCCTCGTTGTTCTCATAAATATCATTATTAACAATCAGGCTATTAGAATAGTTAAATAAAATGGATATCCCGCTTCCGGCATTATGCCTTAGAGCAGAACCACTTACCGTTATTGATCCCTGCCCTTTGTCGATGTTATTTACATAAATACCATGATTACTGCTATTGCTGATGACACTGTTAGTAATAGTCAAATGACGGTACCCTTCTGTCCATATTCCATATCCAGAATAGTCAACCACAATTTGTTGAAGCAGAGTAGAAAGAGACTGGCAGCATGGAGTTTTTAAGTAAATCCCTCCCCAATCTCCTTTAAACGGCTCTTGGGCACTGCTGGTAAAAATAATTGGTTCGGCTTCTGTACCAACTGCATCAAGTTGACCATAAATAATCAATTCACTCGCATTGAAGCTTTGTCCAGAGCTTGTATCCCCTTGATCGTCACTGTTTGCTAAAAACATGACTGTAACTCCGGGTTCGATGGTCAATGCGAAGCCCTCTTTTACCGTTACATCTCCAGTAACCAGATAAGGGCTATTCGCTTTGCTCCAGAGAATATCCTCAGTCCGCTCACCGCCACTCACTTCAGTTGCACCGTAGATTGCATTGTCTTTCAGGTCCTGAGGAAGTCCTAATTCATTAGCGGGATCATGATAATAAACTATGAGGCGATCAAAGATATTAACTTCAAGAAGGTTATTCTCTTCTATCGGCACAGGATTTTCGTTTGTAGCAATGTTGCCGGCAAAAATTCCGGAGTCTGGGTTTGTCTCGATAAGGATAATGCTTTCGCCTATGTTTTCCCTGGTACTGGTGACTAAAACTGTTGTGCTGTCAATCGTTAGCGGGTCAATGTTGAGGTCGGGGTCTTCAAGCTTGATAGAGACTTCTGAGCCTGTTTGATAATTTTCAACATCCGATCCTAATTGATCTGTGAAATTCACTCGTCCGGTTGTCGCAGCAAATATTTGTGGAGTGAAAATAAATAGGAAAAAAATGGTGTGGCAAATTAGTTTAGATAGTGCCTGTCCATAAATGGCCCTTTTGACCGATATCTGCGTCATGCTTAAAAAATTATCCTCGGAATATCGTATATATGCCTCCGGTAATTTTTTGCGCAATCCTTGATCTCGAACAAAATGACCTATTTCTGGACAGACACTAGATAACATTTTCATAAACCCTAAAGCATTCCCTTAATTTTAATTTTCGATTCATCGCCAATCCTTGAAAAGCCTCATCGACAACACTGAACCACAATTCATTCCCGAAACATAACAAGCAATATCTGCACCGACAACAAAATGTTGGGATATTTCTTTAATTTCTCTACAATTACGGATTATTACGTTGATTTACACTGCTTAGGGAATTTAAAAAAGAATGTGCGGATTCCGGGAATACGAACAAAATCGAACAGAAAAACGGAATTTACAGCCAAGAGAGGAAAAAATTTGCGGGGACAGCAGCCAACGCAAATCACTTACATCACAATAGATAAAAACAGGGTCGACATGCCGAACATGTATTTCTGCGGCAGGCCTCCCCGCAGGTAGATGTCGTCTTCCACGCGGGTCAGGATTCTGGTCATGATCACCTCATATCCCATGTTCAGATAGCCGTTTTCAGACATGCCGTTGGTCAGGAAAAGCAGATCGCCATTCATATCCTTGTATGTTTTCAAACGCCAGTTCACCTGACTCAAATTAAAATGAAGACGCTCGATTCTTTCAAGCGACAGCTGCAGCCCTGTCAGAAAATACTTCATTTCATCAAGTCCATAGGCCTCTTGTATACTTTTTACCAGCCCCAACCCCAGAAGATAGACACGGTCTTCGGCGGTATCCTGGGCAAAAGAAAGGGAAAGCAGCTCTTTGGACGTCTTGTTCTCAAGGCCGTTGCGGTATCGTCCATTTTGCGGCCTGAATATTGAATCTATTTTCTGACGGCGGACACTCAGATTCTTTTCATATTTAGGATTGCGGGCATAGAGGCGGACCACAAAGTCCTCCAGGTCGGAGATTGTGGATTGTATATGGTATTCAAATATGGAAACTTCAGCAGGTTTTATCACCTTGGCAAAATCGGCTGCATCCCTGTTCTTGGAGCTGCAGCCGGTTATTGCCTGAATAAAAAGAAAAACAGAAAGGAAAAAGAAAAAATTGTATCTCACCCAAGCAGGCTCTTTCCGGTTATGCGTTCAACTGCCTCGAGGTATCGAGCGCTTGTTTTTTCTAGGATCTCTGACGGCAGTTTGGGAGCAGGCGGTGTTTTATCCCAATCAAGAGACGAGAGATAATCCCTGAGAAACTGCTTATCAAAACTTGCCTGTCCACGGCCGGTTTCGTAATCATCCTCTGGCCAGAAGCGGGAAGAATCAGGAGTCAGCACCTCGTCAATGAGGATCAATTCGCCATCAAACCAACCCAGCTCAAATTTGGTATCAGCAATAATAATCCCTTTGCTGCGGGCATAATCTGCGGCTTTCTGATAGATCCTGACACAAATATCGGCAATCTTTTTGGTTTCTTCAACACCGACAATCTCGGCCATCCTGTCGATTGAGATGTTTTCATCATGCAGACCCAATTCCGCTTTGGTTGAGGGAGTAAAGAGAACCTCTGGAAACTGCTCTGACTCTTTCATGCCGGCCGGCAGTTCAAAACCGCAGACCGTTGTGTTTTTCTGATAGGCACTCCAGAAAGACCCGGAGATATAGCCCCGGACAATACACTCAACCGGCAGGGGTTTGGCTTTTTTTACCAGCATGCTGCGGCCTTTGAGTTCTTCGCGATAAGGGGCGCATACTTCAGGATAGTCATCAGGGTTGGCGGATATCAAATGATTGGGAATAATATCCTTGAGATAATCGAACCAGAAAAGAGAGAGACCGGTTAATACCGCTCCCTTGTTTGGAATCGGCTCCTGCATAACCACATCATAGGCCGAGATGCGGTCCGTGGCCACCATGAGCAGCTTGTCCTCCACCTCATAGAGATCACGAACCTTGCCGCGGTGGATAAGTTTCAAATTTTCAAAGTTAGTCTGGGTAACTGGCTTTATCATTGTTTTGTCCTTTTTATTAAGAAGTTAAAGAATATAAAAAAGTTAGAGAAGGTAAAGAATGCCGGAACCGGCGTGGTCAATTCTATTTTTTTCTTTAACTTCTCTAACTTCTTTTACTTCAGTCTTCCTTCCCTTCTCTATCTATAAAACCATTTCTTGATATCATTCTCACTGAAATGTTTCAGAACCGGCCGGCCGTGGGGGCAGTGGGAAAAAATATCAGCATCCTCCATTTTACGGATAAGCGCCTCGCCCTCCTCCGGCAGGAGTGCATCGTGTGCTTTGACAGCAGCCTTGCAGGCCATGACGGCGAGGATATCTTCAATGCGGGTCGCAACTCCTTTTGCCGTGTTGGTCCGGTTCAGGTAATGATCAAACACACCGTTTGTGATTTCAAGCGGACCAAGGTGACTCAGTATAGCGGGAATAGCCTTTATTGCGTAACTGCCGCCACCGAACTCCACTATATGCAATCCGAGCCGCTTAATTTCCTCGCCGTACTTCTTAATGACTTCCGTCTGGGCGGGGGTACACTCTATTATTTCAGGGAAAAGAAGGGCCTGACCCGGCACTGCCATATCATTATACTCTTTTTTCATCTTTTCAAAAAGCAGCCTTTCATGGGCAGCATGCTGATCGATCACAACTATCCCATCAAGAGTTTCACAGAGGATGTAGGAACGCATGAATTGCCCGACATATTTAAAGCGTCTCTGTTTATTCTCCACATGCGCCGGGAATAAAGAAAGAGTTTCTTCAGGTTGTTGAATGGACTCTGGGATATCCGGGGGTTCAAAAGCCGGGCTCGGAGGAGAGACCTCCTCCACAACGTGAGCCTCTTGTCTGTGTCCCTCTTTTTTCCTTTCAAAATTGACCCTGGGCTCCTTGACCTGCTCTCTACCGGCAGGAACAGCAGGCTGCCACTTATCCCGGGGAATATGTTCTTCGCGGGATAAGGAATGATCTGCGGGCAGATCGGCTTCAGAGCGAGCAGGTTTTCCAAACACACTATGCTGTATGGAGTATTGGTACGACTCCATCGCCTTTTTCACGGCCTGTACGACCTGCTGGTGCACATGCTGGGATTGATGAAAACGAATCTCCTGTTTTGTCGGATGGACGTTTACATCAATTGACTGCGGATCAACCTCTAAAAACAACACCCCGGCAATATGGCGGCCTTTCATTAAAAAACCCTGCGCCCCTTCCGTAACGCCATGGCTGACCATTCTATCTCTCACTGCCCGGTTGTTGACAAAAGTCCGCAGTCTCGCTGTTGCGCTGCGAGGTTCGTCCGGAGGCAGAAGAAAGCCGTAAATCGCAAGGGAATCCAGACGCGAGTCAACCGGTATAAGCTGATTGTCGATAGTGCGCCCCATGATTTTTTTCACCCGATCAGACAGGGCATCGACTCCTGCGGAAAAAGACCAGACATCCTTGCCATTTACCGTGTAGGTCAGCCCTAAATGAGGAAAGGCCAAAGCTGAATTAACAATGACCTCTTCAATATGGGACAGCTCTGTGCGTACGGTTTTGAGAAATTTTCTCCGGGCGGGAACATTTCCGAAGAGATCGCGAACCTCCATCACAGTGCCCAAGCTGCATCCCATTTCGTGCACTTTGCGCAATTGCCCGAAGCGAACTTCAGCCCGCTGACCGAGATCGTCTGCCGCAATCCTTGAGGTGATTGTCAAACGGGATACCGAGGCTATGCTGGGTATGGCTTCTCCGCGAAAACCAAGGGTTTTGATGGAGGATAATTGTTCGCTGTTCAACAGCTTGCTGGTGGCATGGCGCTCCAGGGAAAGCAGCATATCATCCTGATCCATTCCCTCCCCATCATCAATAATCCTGATCAGCCGGCTTCCTCCCCCCTCCACCTGCACAACGATATTGCGGGCTCCGGCATCGATGCTGTTTTCGACAAACTCCTTGACCACCGAGGCCGGTCGCTCAATAACCTCGCCGGCAGCAATCTGGTTGGCAAGATTCTCAGGAAGGATTCTTATTTTAGACATGGGACACAGTTCTGCGTTTTTAGTTTTGAGCTCAGAGAGTAAGTTCCGTTTCCACGAGACATAAGCTTAATAACTCCATGATATTAAGCCAGAAACCCAGAACCAGGAACTCAAAACGAAATCATTTCAAATAACTGAGAATATGCAGATCGAGCCAGCTTTCATCCCACCATTCCAGGGGATTCACCATGATACCGTTGACGAGCATACTGAAATGAAGGTGATCACCGCCCGCCATACCTGTTTTGCCAGTCGCACCCAGGATTCCACCTTTTTCAACAAGGTCTCCAGGTTTCACATCGATTGTGCTCATATGTGAATAGAGACTGAATACCCCCAGCCCATGATCAAGAATAACCATATTGCCGTAAATACCAAGATAGTCGGCATAGATGACTTTTCCTTTATTAGCGGCAGTCACCTGTGCATGGCGGGTTGAGGCAAGATCAATACCCAGGTGAACCTGTTTATCCACCTCCTGGCCTCCAAAATAATAGGTGCGATGATCTGCATACCCTGCCCGGTTGCTGCTTCGGGCCATACGGTTAAATCGTCCGTGCCATAATTGTTCGGGAATTGAATTCTGGCAGATTTCCATTATTTTTTTATTATTGGCAAGCCGCACGCTGTTATTAACATAAAGATACTTTTCCAGTTGGTTGCCTGTCATTTCCGGATAGTACTGAGAGAATTCGGGAATTTTCAGATCAAGAAAACTCTCCGGAACATTGATTCTGTCCTTCTTGAAGATCACTTTTTTAAAGATCATGCCAAAAGGGGCCTTCCCGATGTTCCCGGCTTCATCAACTGCCTCCACGGCAGCGGACCCGATTTTTTCCGTATCATAAGGAAGTGCAATAGTGGCTCCGTAGAGACCTTCTTTTCCTGATACAGGAAAGCCTTTATGAAAATATCCGTTTATACGAACGCCATGGCTGACTGCCTTTTCACTCATTTTATAAATAACTATTCCCGCTCCGCCCGGTTTTATATAGCGGGGAGAATCCATTCGATCAACCTTGGGCGGTTGCGTATCAAAGGTAATCGGAAAAACACGGTGCACCATGTTGCCCTTGAACAGGTTCCAGAAAGAAAAATCCTGAGCCGTAAAAACGATAGCCGCATCCCCGTCCTTCACTCCGAGAGCCGTTGTATCAATATTAACTTGCCCGTCAATGTGATTTGGACCTGCTTTGCTGAAGTAGCCCTGCCTTTCAAAATTCTGCTCATAGAGTTTTTTTTCGGTTTTCCCTTGTCTGACGATGACATCAAAATGCCTTATACCGCTCTTTTTATCCGATACAGCAAAAGAAATCTTCTTTTGGGCTCCAAGGAGAGAAAGTTCCCCATTGACTTCGATGGAAGGTTTTTCCCTTTCCAGAAGAAAAAACAAACAGATCAGAAATCCAAGAAAAAGAACCCCCAGGATAAAAAGAAAGTTGAGTGGTGTATTCTTACCTGATTTAGCCATATGTAATGAATTAGATGCCATGGAAAAACCTCAGAAACCGGCATGGCCGGAAATTTTATATGTGGGTGCCAGATAACAGTTATCAAAAAGTAAAAAAGAGTACCATAATTAGCATGAAAATAAAACCTTTGCGCTCATGAGACTTTCAATTACATTTCATAACTATCTGAGTCGTTTAGCTTTTTAATAGGTATCCTTGAGGAAGGGGAAAGTTCCGAACTTTTTTCCGTTGCCAGAATAAACTTCCTTCATTACAAGGAGGCACACTTTGTTATTAAAATCCCTTTCAGTTCATTTAGCTGAAGTTCGAACACTATGACACGTACGAAACATTTCCATACGATTGTAATAGGGGCTGGCCCGGGAGGACTCACCTGCGCCACTCTGCTTGCCGAAAAAGGCATGGATGTTCTTGTTGTTGAGCGAAACACCAGCATAGGGATGAAAGTCTGTGCAGGAGGCGTCACCTGGTCAGGCCTGGCCCGCCATCTCCCTGAAGAGTTGATCGAAAAGCCCTTTAACAGGCAATACATTCACTCCGGCATGCAGAAGACGGTTATCAGAGAGACAGAACCAATCATTTCCACCATAAACAGGGAAAAAATCGGCAAATGGATGGCGGATAAAGCACTCAAAGCAGGAGTGACACTTCTATCAGGAACCGCAGTCACCCAAATCACCGATTCAGAGGTTGTTACCAAATCAGGGCGTTACACCTTTCGTTATCTCGTCGGAGCCGACGGCAGCAACTCCCTTGTGCGGAGGACTCTGAATATTCCGACAAAACGAATAGGTGTCGGAGTGCACTATCAGGTTCCCGGTAATTTTCCGAAAATGATATGGCATCTGGACCCCGATCTTTTTAAAACAGGATATGCCTGGGTCTTCCCGCACAGCAACAGTGCCTCAGTAGGAGCATATGCCAATCGTGCAGATCTTTCTCCCAAAACCCTCAAAGAAAAATTACACAACTGGATCAAAAAACATGATATAAATATAAACGGTCTGAAACCGGAAGCCGCAACCGTTAACTTTGATTACAGAGGCTGGCATTTTGGCAACACATTCCTTGTCGGCGATGCAGCCGGCCTTGCCTCCGGGTTAACCGGTGAAGGTATTTATCCTGCTGTCTGTTCCGGAGAGACCGTGGCCAAAACGATTATTGATCCGGGCTATGAGAGTAAGACGTTTACGGGGCTTATAAAAAAACACCGCCGCCACACTCGACTTCTCAGCCTTTGCAGCACCAACACTTTTTTTGCTAAAATTATACTGGAAAGCCTTATAGCAGCCCTGCGGTTCAATATTATTAACTTCAAGGCATTGGAAATGGGTGATTAAAAAAAATCATGCCCTCTCTTCCCTTGCCACTTGATTTCCATACAACATCATAAAGCCGGAAAAATGCCAACTAACACCAAACCATCCAAGACACTTATCTTTAATATTGTTTTTCTTCTTTTTTGCGGAGGAGTCTTTCTTTTCCTCTGGAATGCCCCTCCCGAATCAACAGCTTTTATTCCCCATGACGACAACCATGAACGTTTCTTTGCCATGGGCAAGAAAGAAGCTGAAAAATTTTGTGAAACCTGCCACAATCCTTCCGGAGAAAGTCCTTTGCCGGAAGATCACCCTCCCAAATACCGCTGTCTTTTCTGTCACAAGAGAATGGATAAATAAACATTAAATTTGAAACGTTTATTGCCTGTATGACTCCTTCACATCTGCTTCACCTGCCAGATCTTCAAGACACGATTGCCTTTGGCAGTCATCTCGGCAGAAACGCCCAGCCGGGAGATATCTTCACCCTTACAGGAGACTTGGGAGCAGGAAAAACAACCCTTACCCAGGCAATCGGCCAGGGGCTGGAAGTTCCTCCTGATTTTTATATAACCAGCCCCACCTTCAGCCTGCTCCATGAATATCCCGGACGCATTCCGCTCTACCACATGGATCTCTATCGCCTTGGCTCAATGGAAGAAATTGAAGAGCTCGGCTTTGAAGACTATCTTTACGGGAATGGATTAACCGTTGTTGAGTGGCCGGACAGACTTGAAGAACTCATGCCGGATTCACGGCTGGATATCCATCTGACTCTCATCAACGAACATGAAAGATCTGCTTTACTCACCCCCTATGGGGACATCATCCCTCGTTTTTCATCTTTTTTTCATCGCAATACACCGTTTTTAAATAAAATTTGACTTTTGATCGCTCTTAATTAGATAATATTTCACAGTTTCGCTTCTATGCCTCTTGAGGGAAAAAACAGCTCTCAAAAGTTGTCGGTATATTTCAAATTTATTGATTTTGCCAAGGCGCATTCCAAGCGGCGATTTTTTTTTAAGAGTTCATCAAATGGAATTTTAAAACACCTGTTCACTGCATTTTGTACTCAAAATGAAAGAACAGACCATGCCGATACAATCATATAAATAAAGACTGTCACAAAAGATTGATGGATTCACAAAAAGTCTCAAAACGAGCCAGATCAATACGGCGAATCAATAAATTATATACCTGCCGGCGGCGGTTGAGCGTTTTTGTGCGTGACCGTCAACCCTTGCCGCTCCATTCGATAATCCACAATTCATGATAGCGACCAAAGAAATAACCATACTTGTCGTTGATGACACACCCATCAACCTCAAACTTCTGCAGATCTCACTTCAGAGGGAGGGATACAGTGTCATTTCAGCAAGTAATGGCCTTGACGCGAGAATACTTGTCGACAAGTACCATCCTGACCTCATTCTCATGGATATTATCATGCCGAAGGAGAGTGGCTTTGAGGTTATCGAAAAACTGCAGCACAATCCGAAAACCAATTCCATACCCGTCATTTTTCTTACCGGGAATGATGATGTTGCGACTAAGATAAAAGGATTCGAACTTGGGGCTGTTGACTACATTATCAAGCCGTTTAATACAACAGAGGTCCTCGCTCGAATAAGAACCCATCTCAAATTAAGTCTTGCCACCCAGGCTCTGGTCAAAACACAGACAGAAAAACTGAAACAGATCCATGATGCCCAATCCGCCATGCTGGTTAAACCTGTTGATTTACCCCAGGCAAATTTTGGTATTTTTTATGCCTCTCTTCTTGAGGCCGGCGGAGATTTTTATGATGTGCTTCAGGTTTCTGAAAACATCTTTATTTACATGGTGGCCGATGTCTCCGGTCATGACATCGGGACAAGTTTTATTACAGCTTCTGTCAAGGCACTGCTTCAACAGAATTCCTCTCTGATATACAGTCCATTGGACAGCATGAACATGATGAACAGCGTTCTCATGGAAATTCTTCCTGAAGGAAAATATCTGACAGCGGCCTATGCCCGTTTAAACAGACAAACTCTGGTTATGTCCATTGTGAATGCAGGTCACCCTCCTGTTCTTTATCTTCCGGTTGACGGGGCCGCACAATTTGTCCCCATTCATGGCACACCAGTGGGTATTTTAGAAGATGCTTTTTTTGAGGCATGCGATTTGAAAGTAAAAAAAGGAGATCGTTTTTTTATATATTCCGATGGACTGCTGGAAAGGGGCAAATCCCGCAAGGTCTGGACTTCAATGACCCATGAACTGCTGCCGCTTGCTGAAAAAATGCGCGAGACGCCGATCCTTGAGGCCGCGGACCAGCTCAACGCAAAAGTCAATATTCTCAATGACAACCCTGATGACGACGTGGTCATTATGTCGATAGAGGTTTAGAAATGCAGGATTTCACCTCAACTCATACCCCCAACGGCATCTCCTGCACTCTTTCGTCAACCCTGGCAAATATAGACAGAGCCATTGCCTGTTTTAAAGAATTTCTGGATTCAAAACCGAAAATTACAGTTAATAAATTCGAGATCCATTATGCAATCAGGGAAGCCCTGAACAATGCGGTTATCCACGGCAATCAGAAAAATGACCTTTTACAGGTCGAATGTACCCTGGAGATCAACAGGAAAATACTCACTATTTCAGTTACCGATGAAGGGAAAGGCTTTGACTGGCGCAACCAGCTTCATAAAAAGCAGGCCGGCTCTGATGCGACCTCCGGTCGCGGCTTGGAGAGCATGTTCATGTATGGTTTTGATGTTCAATTTAATGACTCTGGCAATACGCTTTATTTAACAAAAAAAATCATGTAATATTTTAATTGAGATGTTTTTTGCCGATTTTTTTTAGCACCGCCTCAAAAAAATTCAACCCGCAAAATCGTTTCAGCTCCGTCACTTAATATTTACCTAAAAAGGAAGACAGCATGAGCCTCATTGAAAGAAAAGATGGTGTTGTCACCATAAAACCGGGAATTGACATTGTCGCCTCACAATGTGAGACATTAAAGCAGGAATTCCTTGAAATCATCAACAGTGGTGAAAAAAAACTTGTCATTGATTTTTCCGAGACCGAGATGATTGATTCGTCCGGCATAGGTCTTCTGATTTCAATACGGAACAGTCTTACGAACAGTGGCGGTGGGGAAATTGAATTAAGCAACCTGTCTGACGACCTGCACCAACTTTTTAAAGTGATGCGGTTGGATAATCATTTTACGATCAGCTGACACAGCTTCAACAATGCAAAACTTGATGGATTCGCAAAAAGCTCTGAAGCTGACCATCCGCCAGCCTGGTATCAATAAAATTACCTACGTGCCGGCGGCGGTTGAGTCTTTTTTTACGAAACCGTCAAAACTTAGGGATAAGCTGAGGAGAATGAAATATGCCCTTGATTGATGATGACGAAACCCTACAGGCTTTTATAGAAGAATCCAAAGAGCACCTTGATGGCATTGAGTCTGATCTGCTGGCCATTGAAGAAGGCGGGGCAAATATTGATACAGAGCTTGTCAATAAGGTTTTCAGAGCCGTGCATTCCTTAAAAGGAGGGGCAGGCTTTCTGGGATTGGACAAGGTAAAAGAACTTGCCCATTCATCAGAAAATCTGATGAACCTCATTCGGAATGAAGAACTTGTTCCCACTCCGGCTGTGGTCAGCACTCTGCTTGATGCAACTGATCTTCTTGGGAACATGATAGACTCGGCATCAACAAGTAATGACGTGGATATTTCCTCCCATGTCGAAGCACTGCAAAATGCTGTTTCCTCTTCACTTGATGAAGAAGAAAAACCATCTCTTGAAAACAATATCCTGCTCGGCACGGAAAATTTCAGCAATCTCTTTGAAATTACCCAGTTCGAACTTAACAACACCCTTAAAGGAGGGAACAACCTCTTTATACTTGAGTATGACCTGATAAGTGACATCGAGCAGCAGGGCAAGACTCCTATGGCGGTAATCAAGGAACTCCAACAAACAGGCCAACTGCTTGACAGCAAAGTTGACATCACCCGTGTTGGTGATCTTGATTCAGATCTGTCGGAAATGCATATTCCTTTTTTTGCTCTGTTTGCAACCATTATGGAAATCGATCTTCTTACCGGTTTCCTGGGCATTGACGCTTCGCAAATACACCCGGTCGAAACAACAGGTTCTCCTGCTGCAGCAACTGAACCCCAGGAGGTTGAAGAAGTTGTACCGCAGGAATCTGTTCCCCAAACACCCGAACCAGTCATCCCTGCGCCGGAAACAGTTGAGGTTGCCCCTTCACCAACTGAATCTGTTCCGGAGCCACCTGCTCCTGCAGCAGAAAAGAAAAAACCAGCACCTTCTCCGAAAGCAAATTCTACTCCAAAAGAAATGCCCAAAATTAAAACAGAGACAAACCTCAGGGTAAATGTCAAGATCCTTGACAACCTGATGACTCTGGCAGGAGAGCTGGTTTTGACAAGAAACCAGCTTGTTCAGGCGGTTTCTTCGCGCAATCAACAGGGGGTGGACACAGTATCCCAACGTCTTGACCTTGTTACTTCCGAACTTCAGGAAGCGATCATGTCCACCAGAATGCAGCCCATTGGTAACACCTTTAACAAATTTAAAAGGGTGGTGCGTGATCTTTCCAAAAATCTGGGCAAACAAATCGATCTGATTATTGAAGGCGAAGAGGTTGAACTCGATAAAACCATTATCGAGGCCATAGGTGATCCTCTGACCCATCTTGTCAGAAATTCCGTTGATCATGGTATTGAAACTCCGGACAAAAGAGCCCTTAGCAACAAACCGGCCGAAGGCACTCTCCGTCTCAGCGCCTTTCACGAAGGCGGCCAGGTTATTATTGAAATTCAGGATGACGGTGCCGGCATCAACACCGAACGCCTGAAAGCCAAAGTCCTGGAAATGGGACTGTTTGACAGGGCGCAACTGGAATCCATGTCGCACAAGGAACTGGCGAAACTGATCTTCACCCCGGGACTATCAACGGCAAAAGAGGTTACCGATGTCTCCGGGCGCGGCGTCGGCATGGACGTTGTCCATACCAATCTATCGAAACTCGGCGGTGTCATTGATGTTGAAACGGCCATGGGAACCGGCACAACCATATCAATAAAATTACCTCTGACATTGGCCATTATTCCAAGTCTCATCGTAACCTGTCAGCAGGAACGCTTTGCCATTCCCCAGGTGAATCTGGTTGAGCTTGTCAGAGTTCCTGCATCCCAGATCAAGGAACGAATTGAAAAAATCGGTGATGCCCTGGTCATGCGACTTCGAGGTGAATTGCTTCCTCTGGTTCATTTACGGGATGCCCTGGAAATTAAGGATTGGACATATATTACCCCGGGAAGTCAAGAGCCGCAAAAAGATCGAAGATCCAATATCTGCGACCCGCGAGGGAATATACTGGATGAGTCAGTTGATTCCCCGGCTGCAGAAGAATCTCCCAACACCGAATTTGAAGAGAAAAGATCAGGGGATGACAGGCGGACAAGTCCACTCAGTGCGTACAATATCCTTGTTCTTTCTGCAGGGGACTTTCATTACGGGCTCATCGTTGACCAACTCCTTGATTCAGAAGAAATTGTCGTCAAACCACTGGGATCTCATTTACGCAACTGCAAATGCTACGCAGGTGCAACTATCCAGGGTGATGGACGAGTGGCTCTTATCCTGGACGTGGTTGGCATCAGCTCACAGATGAACCTCAATATGGTGGCGGAAAAGGTAAATTCGCAAATGCTGCACCAGAAAGAAAACAAGTCAGGCGGAGAGGATTCGCAGTCGCTGCTCATTGTTATGAATGCCCCTGAGGAACAGATGGCTATTCCGCTTGGCCTTATTTCCAGGATTGAGCGAATTAAAACAAACGATATTATTATTACCGCCGGACGAAGAAACATACAGTACCGGGATGGAACCTTATCGCTTTTCGGGGTTGAAGAGGTGGCGAATGTCGGCTTGCGAGATGAGGCAAGCGAATCATGTTATGTCATTGTCTTTCCCATGGCCGGTCGGGAAGTCGGCATACTGGCAAGTGAAATCGTCGACATTCTCGATGCCAAAATAACGATCGATGATGTTACCCATAAACAACCGGGCATCCTGGGCTCCATGATCATTTTTGATAAAATCACCCTTCTTGTCGACCTTTATGGAGTGGTTTCGACAGTAATGCCGGAATGGGCAGCTCTTACAGCGGCAAAAGAGAGTGAAACAGGAGATGGATATAATGTCCTTGTGGTTGAAGATTCAAAATTTTTCATGAACCAGATCGTCAACTTCGTTACGGAAGCGGGCTACACCGCATATTCTGCTGAAGATGGCATTGAAGCACTGCAGGTGCTTGAAGAAGAAAATATTCAACTTGTGCTTACGGATATCGAAATGCCCAATATGGATGGCCTGGAATTGACACGCCGTATCAGACAGGACCCCAACTTTAAAGCATTGCCGGTTATCGCCGTCACATCCGTTGCCGGTGAGGCGGCAGAGGAACGGGGACGTGATGCCGGTGTCGATGAGTATCTCATTAAACTTGACAGAGAACAGATCGTTAAAAAAATGGATTACTATATGAAAGGCGCTTAGCAAGCAGCTACAATCTTTCAGATAAAAGGAATAAGAATGCAAGAATCAATGGATAAATCTCCATCAAACACGCAGGAGCTGGCAATTTTCCAGGTCGGTGACATGCCATGCGGCCTTGATACATCCCTGGTGAGAGAAATAATAAAAAACACACAACTTACCAAGGTTCATTTAGCACCTGATTATGTTCGAGGCGTTATTAACCTGCGTGGTGAAATTGCCACTGTCATTGATCTTAGAAAAAAATTCTCCATGGAAACCGTGGATGACGGTGAAAACATGGAAATTGTTGTTGTGAAAAGCGGTTCTGAAAATATAGGCCTTATGGTAGACAGAGTGCGGGACGTGGTCTGGGCGGACAGAAAAGAGATTACCCCCCCACCTTCAAACATAGGGGGAGTTACTGGAATTTTCTTCAGCGGAATTTTTAAGATGAAAACTGAACTTGTGTCCATTTTGAACAGTGAGGAACTGCTGAAGACAGAAGAATAGCACACCATGCATAATTCTCTAGTCGTGAGTTCTTGGTTAGTCGAACCACAAAGGCACGGAGACACACAAACGAAACCCAAAATGGAATAGGAGTGTCTCTGTGCCTTTGTGGTTTATATCAAGGTGTTACACTCACTTCCCCATTAAAATTCCGGCAGATCGCTTCCCCTGTCCAAAACCGCATCCATTGCCTTTTTTAAGTCCTCAGCTGTAAAGGGCTTGGAAACAATCATATCAATTCCCGCCTCATACGCCTCCTTGTGATCAGGATTTTCACTCTGAGTCGTCACCATGACAATGGGAAGTTCCACTTTCGAGTAGAGTGCCCGTAACTGCTTGGCTAACGCTATCCCGGTTATATCAGGCATATTCAGGTCGGTAAAAACGATATCCGGTTTGGTTTCCCGGGCCTTTTCAATGGCCGATGCCGGAAACTCAAAGAGTTGCGGTTCTACTCCCAGCTGGAAAAGCGTATTTTTATAAATTGACAGAATCATCCGGGAATCATCAACGGCAAACACAAGCAGTTTCTCCAGTTCACCGACTTCTTCTTCAAGCAACTTATCTGCAAGATCAGTGTATCCCTTTTCTCTGAATAATACTTCATACCGATTTTTCAGATCAGGATGGGCCTTACTCGTTAAAAAATCAATAGTCATTTGCTGAAATCCTTCCAGATCAATGGCGCTGAAAACGATTTTATGCGACTCAGAGTTAAGAAAGGCTTCAACAACATGCCGTGCATCCGCCCCCCCTTGCCTGATAAGATTCTGCACCCCGGCAATAAGGATATCATCACAATTCCATTCAATGGCCTTTGCCGCGGCAATCCGTACCTGATCGACCGGATCGGTGAGCCCTTCGGCAAGGACATAGGCCCCTTTGGCAAGAGGCATCATGCCCAGAGATTCATAGGCGGCAAAACGAACGTTGGCATCAGCGGGTTCATTATGAAGAAGCTTTCGCACCGCCCTGACAGCACTTTCATCTCCGATATACCCCAACACGTTCAGAGAATGAACAACAAAATCCTGGTCAGGATTCTTCAGATTTTCAATGAGCATGGGAATAGCTTTTGCGCCGATTTTAGCCAGTCTTTTTTTGACATGCGTTCTGATATAGGCATGCTGCGAGGCCAGTTCCTTATTCAAGTGGTCAAGCGCCAGGGAATCCTCAAGATTGGCAAGGGCGTCTATAATGATGAGATCAAGATCGCTGTCAGTACCCATTCGCTCGACAAGACGCTGCACGGAAAGAGGGGTATCAATGTTTGACAAGGCGTTAATAGCAGCGATGACAAGTTCTCTATGCCCGGAATAGAGAAAATCACTCAGGGTATTTGTCGGTGCAGGGTCCCCTATTTTTCCCAAGGCAATGAGGCAGGCTTTCATGACCTGGAGGTCATCGGAAGAGGTAAGAATTTCTTCAAGCAAAGGGATAGACTTTTCGAGCTGGATCTCACCGGCAAGCTCAACAAAGACATCCTTCCTGAAGATGTGGTCGCTCTTCAGTAAAAGAAGGAGCTGTTCGGGGTCTTCCATTACCTGAGCCAGCAGAATATTGCGCAATACGGCCTGCGGAACCATAACTTCTATGTCGCCGCCGATAAGTCGGCCTAAAATCGTTATGGCAATTTCGCCCTTCGAAGCTCCCAGAACGGAAATAAATTGATTCTGCTCTTTTGCATTGAGATTTTCTATATAATTCAAAAGCATTGTCGCTTTAATGAGGTCATTTTCGGCAATTACATGACGCAACTCATGCAGCACATCGTCGATTGTGATACTTGTCATCTCACACCTTTTTCTCTTTTTCAATACCACCCTGGTATTTAATGACGTTATAAAGATTAAGGGAACTATCCGGGTCCAGTCTCACATACTCCAGTCCCATCCCCCAAGGAAGGCCATTGTCTGAGCCGACCACTCTGGCAACTTTAGATTCCGCCCGAACCTCAAGTCGATTCTCACCACACTCAAGAACGATAAGAAGGTTTCCCCGTGTCCCGACAGGAAGGGGATTCTCAGTACGCAAGAAAAGGCCGGACATACTGATATTCCGGCACTGAAGATCTTCTCGAATCTGCCCTTCAGTTTCAAAAATGGCTCTGATTATAAATTCTACACGAACATGTTTTCGTTTTTCATTAATCACCATATTCACCGGCAATGCTGTTTACAAAAATTAATTGGAAAATTTGATCGGCCATTTTACTTTGGAGAATAATAAACGGAGTTATGGTATTCACGACGTTCATAGCAGTCTGTAACTCCAAAAAGAGATTCTGTCGATCCAATAATCAGTGCTCCATGGGGATTGAGCTGGGAAGCAAGTCGTTCAAACAGAGATTTCCGATTCGCCATACTGAAATAAATTGCCACATTACGACAAAAAATAATGTCAAATTTACCCATGGAAGTAAACGGTTCCATCAAATTTATTTTTCTAAAAAAAGTAATGGCGCGCAGTTCATCTTTTACCCGCCAGCTCTGCCCATCCTGGGTAAAATATTTGCTTAACAGGGTCTGGGGAAATCCACGACCGACCTCAAACTGAGAATAGCACCCCCGGCTTGACTGCACTATTGCCGTATCAGAAATATCAGTTCCGGTGATCTTTATCCGGTATTGAGACAGAGAACTGCCGAGCAACTCATGAAGAGTAACGGCAATTGTGTATACTTCCTGACCTGTGGAGCAGGCGGCACTCCAGATGTTTATTGATTTTCCACCGATGCCCGAGCGTCCAGCCTGGGCATCGAGCACATCAGGAATAATTTTAAACTTTAACAATTCAAACGGTTTCTGGTCCCTAAAAAATGAAGTTTCATTTGTGCTGATGGCATCTATAACCCGATTGGCAAGCTCTGGATTGCGCAATGTCTGGTTATAGAGATCAGAAAAACTGGAAAAACTGTTCTCACGAATAAGAGGCAAGAGCCGGCTTTCTAAAAGATATGCCTTGGTGGCATCAAGGACAATTCCACTCTTCGTGTTAACAAATTGAGCAATACGCTGAAGCTCTTCCGGGGTTATCTTCATTATTTGACCCGATGTGTAATTTCAGAGGCAATCTGAACTAAGGGGACAATCACATCGGTCACTCCGGCCCGTATAGCTTCCATTGGCATACCAAAAACAACACAGCTTGATTCATCCTGGGCAATGACCTGGGCTCCCTGCTGTTTCATCGTTTTCAGTCCCTTAACGCCGTCAGCACCCATCCCCGTCATAATAACGCCAAGAGCTCTGTTTCCGTAGACTGTCGAAATAGAGCGAAACAGATAATCAACAGCCGGCTTGCAATGATTTTCAGGGGGGTCATCGGTGAGCTGCAGAAACTCACCTGCAGCTTTCTTTACGACCTTCATCTGTTTTCCACCAGGTGCTATATAAATATTGCCTGGCTCAAGCCTCTCGTTTCCCGAGGCCTCAATGACTTGCAACACACTTTTGTTATTCAGAGACTCGGCAAGGGCCTTGGTAAAAACCGGAGGCATATGCTGTACTATGACCACAGGCACGCGAAAATTCTTGGGCAGCTTTGGAATCACTTCAGCAAGTGCATTGGGACCTCCGGTTGAAATTCCAATGGCAACAACAGAAACCCGGCCTGGCGGCGGACTTGAAACAGTATGGGATATTGTTTGCGCTGCCGGTTGTGGTGCTGCTGGAGGCCTGACAACAGTCGCGGAGGGCTTTCTGACCGGCGCAGAAGGCCGCACAGGAACCTGCCTTTCCGGTTTTGTCAACGCAGGTCTGAGTATTTTTCTGGTAGCAACCGACAGGATAACCGGACGCAACTGCTGAAGCAGGGACTTCCTGTTTTCTTCCAGAGATAAACCATCCGGCTTGGCAATAAAATCATAGGCCCCGCGTTCCAGGGCTTTCATGGTGACGGCTGCGCCTTCACTGGTGTGGGCGCTCACCATGACAACTGCCACATCTTTTTTGAGACGCTGCAATTCCCGCAATGTGGTCAAACCATCCATCACAGGCATCTCCAGGTCAAGAGTCATCAAATCAGGTTTCAGCTGATCAATCTTATCAAGGGCGATCTTTCCGTTATTAGCCGTCCCCACCACTTCAACATCAGGCAGAAGAGACAGAACATCCTTGAGTACTTTACGATAAAGAACCGTGTCGTCAACAATCAGAACACGTACTTTTTTTTGAGTCATGCTTTCTGCCGCCTCATATCTTCTATAACTTGCATAAGTTTTTCTTTTACAATGGGCTTTGTCAGGTAATGATCCATTCCCGCTTCATAGCACTGCAGTTCATCTTCTTTACGGGCATGTGCCGTAAGTCCAACTATATATAGGGGCTTGCTGCGTCCCACTAACGATCTAAACGACTCTTTTTCCTCAGAGCTTTCAATTTCCCTGATTTTTCTGGTTGCAGCATGCCCGTCCATATTGGGCATCTGGACATCCATCAGAACAAAATCATATTGATTTGCTTTTAATTTTTCCAGTGCCTTTACGCCGTCCCCTGCAACATCACTGGAGCAACCTGCTTTTTTCAGCATGATCGAAACAAGCCTCTGGTTAACCAGATTATCCTCCACAACCAGTATCTTGAGACCTGTTTCAACAGCTTTCTTTTCAGTTCTTCCGTCCTCTGCCTCTGTACGTTCTGAAACGCCAGTGCTCTCTGATTCGACCCCGGAATCAACGGGCAATGTTTCTTTTTGCGCCTCTGACTTTTTAAGGCAAATAATGAAACTGAAAGTACTTCCTTTCCCCTCAATACTTTCTATCCCGATTTTGCCGCCCATCAAACTGACCAATTGATTTGTGATTGCCAGTCCAAGACCCGTTCCACCGTATTTTCTTGTTGTTGAGCCGTCCGCCTGGGTGAATTTGTCGAAAATTGCCTTCTGTCTTTCTTTAGGAATACCAATCCCCGTATCCTTAACAGAGAAACGAAGACGTACATCCTCTTCAGTGTCATCAATCTTATCCACCTCAATAGCTACTTCACCCTTGCTTGTAAATTTCAGGGCATTACCAACGAGATTAATAAGAATCTGACGGAGACGATTCTCATCCCCTATAAGATGGGAAGGAAGGGAGGGATCTATTCGATATTTCAGCGTGTTGTTTTTTTCCAGAGCCTGGGACCGGAACATTTCCTCCGCATTTTTTGCCAAGCCATCAAGATTGAATGAATCAACATAGAGTTCAAGTTTTCCTGCCTCAATTTTGGCAAGATCAAGTATGTCATTAATAAGTACCAACAGACTTGATGAGGCTTTTTTGATTGTGTCGGCAAACTCAGCCTGCTCCACTGTCAATTCCGTTTCAGACAGCAGACCGATAAAACCGATAATTGCATTCAGTGGAGTTCGGAGCTCATGGCTCATGTTTGCCAGGAATTCACTTTTCAATCGACTTGCCTCTTCAAGCCGGGCGTTGGTTTTACGCAAAACCTTGGTCTGTCTGGCAATCTCGCTTTCCAGTTTTTTGGCGTACTCCTTTTCTTTTTCTCGAATAAGAAGAAACTGCCTGTGATTGTCGTCAAGAAGCTGGGTATGCTTGCTGCTGACCACCTCTATGCGTCGCCCAAGCTGCTCATTTTCTATGACAGCTTCTTCATGAATTTTCTGCAGGAGAGCCAGCTTTATTGAATTATGATAAAGAGTTGCCAATTGAGGGACTTCAGACAGGGTTGTTTTCTGTCCTTCGGCAACAATAAAGAAAAGCGCCTGATGCTCATCTACCCGAATACCATTCAACCATTCTCCGGTTGGAAGCTGACACAAACTTTTCACAGTTGTACAGTCAGCCTGTTCCCGGCATCCATCAAGCATTTCAGTGGAGAATTGCGGTAGAGGGTCCCCTATCACAGTTCCTCTATCAGAATAAATGACCACCGCAGCATCCGGCAGAATGTTCGACAAATGCTGGAGCAAGTCACGGAGGTCTTCATCGCCGTCGGCAATATCCGCAAAAACATCATCAAAAAAATTAGTCATTAGTGTCCGTCATCAGATTCATACATTTCCTTTGCCTTGGACATCTCCTCGGGGAATGCCTTGAGCAAAACCTTATAATCAGCCATCTTGCTCTTTAAATGAGCGGTTAAATAGTGAGGCAAAGGATCGCAACGTCCTGTTACAACACCATAGTTTAATTTTCCTGCCATAAATTCGGCAAGCTGCAGTATGCTGATGACACTCGGAATTGGATAAGACTTGTCCTGGCGATGATGAAATCGTATGGCATCGATGACGTCATCCGGCAACTTCCACTGAGCAGCCAGTAATCGGCCTATTTTTGAATGATTCGTACCGATAACTTCGTCTTCAATATCTGAAATAATCTGACTCCCATTGCTATAGCCTTGAAATACCTGAACCAGGTCTTTGTTGACCAGTTGGTCCTCCACTATTAAACCAATATCATGAATAATTCCGGCAAGGAAAACATCCTCACCATCCTCACCGAAAATCCTTCGGGAAATCATCTGGGCCAGAATCGCAACGGTTGCCGAATGAATCCATATATTTTTTCTGGGAAATTGAACCCCGTCGTTCTCATCTTTAAACAAATTCCTGAGGCCCTCAACTGCTACAAGGTTACGAAGATGTTTCATTCCTATGAAAACAACAGCCTTTGCAATGGAGTCCACCTGATTGTTTAACCCGAAATAAGGACTATTTACCAGACGCAAAAGGCGAACAACAAGAATGGGATCAAGCTTGATTACCTCTTCAAAA
Source organism: Desulfobulbaceae bacterium (assembly GCA_020444175.1). Taxonomy (GTDB): domain Bacteria; phylum Desulfobacterota; class Desulfobulbia; order Desulfobulbales; family SURF-16; genus JAHLLM01. The sequence continues at coordinate 47,018 of JAHLLM010000012.1, forward strand.
TCCTGCATGGTAGTTGAATCGGAACCAGCCATCTGCGTGACCCGAATGGCCACATGGGGGAGAGTTTTCAAGTCATTAAACTTGTTGACAAGGGATTGGGCTGAGGGCATAGAACTTCACTTTCTTTGCTTAAATATTAACGTGCTTCCCTTATTACTGATAAACAGAGAAGTACGATTTTTCTGGTTATGTTTGTCCGTTTCGCATTTCAGGTTGCAGACTTAAATTCCTGCAAAAGTCGAACAAGGTTCACCACAAGAGGTTCTGCCCCTTTCAAGTCACCATCACGACCGGCCTGTTCCAGAGATGCGGCAACATCCCTGATTCCATCAATACCAAGGCTTGCAGCCGCCCCCTTTATACTATGAGCAGCGTCACCGACCCCCTGAGAGTCCCCCTGAGAGGCACTATCCCTGATCTTGTCCATATCACTGGAAGATGAGTCGTGAAACAGATCCAACAATTCCTCAAGCAATTCTTCATCATCACCGGCCTGCTCCAAAGCAAACAACCTGTCCCATTTCAACTCACCCATAGATCTCTCCTTTTATACCTTGAAAATTTTTCTACGCAGCTGACCGTATGATTCGCTTCAACAGCAGACTGAAAGAAAAACAGAAATCACGCAAATATTGACGGTTTCGTAAAAACCCCCTCAACCGCCGCCGACAAGTATGTAACTTGTTGATATTTCGTTGGCGGATGGTCAGCTTGAGAGCTTTTTGCGAGACCATCAAATATTGATGGTCTTCTAAAAAAAACTCTAAAGCTGGCCGGTCGCCAACGTGACTTAAACAGGCTACATAGGTGGCAACGGCGGTCGAAATATTTTATTACGAAACCGTCAAAGAGTACAAAAAAGAAGCAATTCCGCGGAGTGGGATCATTTAAGCTTCTCTAAAAAAAGCCTGATAAACAAAACTTCAATACATGTTATATAAAAAAAAATGCACTGAAACCAGCTTTTTATGGTGTAATTTCTTTGGTAATTTCTGCAAGAATTTCAAATTCAATGACGCCTCGCCGGATGAGAACAAGTTTACTCCCTTCCAGGCCAATCAGTGTTGAACCTTCTCCTCCCGGGGTCCTGCCACCATCAAGAATATAATCAATGCTGTTACCAAAAGCCGCCCTCACCTCTTCAGCGGAAACAGCAGCAGGAAAACCGGAAATATTAGCGCTCGTTGCAGTTACAGGTTGTTCCAGCCGACTGACAAGCATGTTGGCCAGCGGATGGGGAGAGATCCGCGCAGCCACTGTTCCTGTGTTTCCTGTAACAAGGGAAGAAAGGCTGGCATGGGCTTTGAAAACAAGAGTAAGAGGACAAGGCCATAAGGACATGAGTGGGATATAAAGAGGAGGAATTTCCGGTGTAAGTTGATCAAGCTGGCTTTGTTTTGAAATGAGCGTAAGAAGGGGTTTAGCCGTTGGCCTTTTTTTGAGATGAAACAGACGCTCCACTGCATGTATATTAAAAGGATCAACAGCAAGACCGTAGTAGGTCTCCGTAGGAAAAGCAACAACTCCTCCCGACTTGATTACTGCCAAGGCATACTCCAGGTCCTGACAGGGCTTTTCATCTGTACCATCCCCATTGCAGACAACCATACAATCACCATAGCAATAAACAGCCCTACCTGTTTTCAGGCAGGCAGGGCACTGTTTTTCTCAAAAAACCTTAACAGAACAGATATAATCTGAGGCGGAGGCCTGTTTTGCAGGATTTACCGAAGAATCCTTAAAATACAAGCTTTCGTGCTTTTTCTTCAACCTGCCTTGCCATATCCTTTTTATACTCTGCCAATTTCCGGGCCAATCCTTCATCAGACAAAGAAAGTATCTGAGTTGCCAAAATAGCGGCGTTTTTGGCACCAGCTTTCCCTATTGCCATGGTTGCTACAGGTATTCCCGGAGGCATCTGCACGGTTGCCAGCAGGGCATCCATACCTTTTAAAGAGGAAGCATCTATGGGAACCCCGATAACAGGCAAAGTGGTATGCGCCGCCAGCACTCCGGCAAGATGGGCAGCCATCCCGGCACCTGCTATTATTACCTTCACTCCGCGGTCTCTGGCAGTTGACGCCAATTCAGCAGCCCTTTCCGGAGTACGATGGGCAGAGGCCACTGTCATTGCAACAGTGATCCCCATGGATTGCAAGAAATCGCTGGCTGCTTTCATTATCGGCAAATCAGAATCACTTCCCATCACAATAGAAACCCGGGCATCGCCCATATCTCGCCTTAACGCCTTTTGACCGATATCAGTCCTGAAATAACAATTATCCCAAGAAATAAGTTTTACGGCATCATAGGCTTTCCGAATGGCGTTTTGCAAATCTTCTCCCAGTGCCGTCACTCCGAGAACCCTGCCCCCGACATTAACCAATTTGCCGTTTTCCCTTGCAGTACCGGCATGGAATACAAAAACATCATCCTGCTTCGCTGCCTCTTCAAGTCCACCCATGACCTTCCCTTTTTCATAGGAAGCAGGATAGCCACCCGAGGCCATCACCACGCAGACAGTAGGACGAGGATCTATATCCAGGGTGATTTGGGATAGTTTTCCATCTATAACGGCATCAAAAATATCAACAAGATCACTCTTTAAACGCATGAGCAGGGGCTGGGCTTCAGGATCACCGAATCGGCAGTTGAATTCGAGGACTTTTATTGTATCGCCATCAATCATAAGCCCGGCATAAAGCATTCCTTTATAAGGGCGGCCTTCAGACTCCATGGCCTTCACCGTGGGCAGCATGACCTTTTCCATAACCTGTTTATAAAGAGCATCCGTTACAACAGGAGCAGGGGAATAGGCTCCCATCCCGCCGGTATTGGGGCCTTTATCCCCATCATACACAGCTTTATGATCCTGGGAAGTCGGCAGAGGCAAAACAGTTTCACCATCAGTAAAGGCGATAAAGGAAGCCTCCTCTCCCCTTAGAAATTCTTCTATTACGACTTCGTTGCCGGCTTCACCAAAGGCCTTGTCCGACATGATAAGATCGACTGCTTTGCGGGCCTCATCTCTTGTTTCGGCAACGATAACACCTTTGCCGGCAGCGAGCCCATCGGCCTTCACCACCAGAGGCGCATCTATTTCATCAAGATAAGCCATGGCCATATCATGATCGGAAAACACCTTGAAGAAACCTGAGGGGATGCCGTATTTTTCCATAAGATTTTTGGTAAAAACCTTGCTTCCTTCAAGTAAGGCAGCCTTGCTGTTCGGTCCGAAAATACGTAGTCCCTTCTCTTCAAAAGAATCAACTATCCCGCAGGCAAGTGAATCCTCCGGACCGACAACAGTCAAATCAATTTTATTTTGCAGGGCAAACTGAAGAAGACCTTCAACATCAGAGGCCTTAATGGCTACACATTCGGCAAGTGCCTCAATACCGGCATTTCCTGGTGCACAAAATATTTTTTTCACTCTCGTGCTTTGAGCAAGTTTCCATACCAGAGCATGTTCACGCCCTCCGGAACCGACAACTAAAATGTTCATTTCTATCTCCATAATCTATTTTAAAAAGCATCCCCAAAAGAGATTGTTCATACTGAAATCTCGAAAGTCTCGTATTTATACCCTTTAGGGTGAAAAATCCTGAAGCTGACCATTCGCCAACGTAATCTCAACAAGTTACAGACGTGTCGGCGGCGGTTGAGTGGCTTTTTACGAAACCGTCAACTATTTATTCAGTCCAGCAGGCTATTTACTTAAAATATGCAATCCTAATCAAGCAACATACACAAAAAGGAATTTTTTTTTGTTCATTTAATGCAACCATTGAGAATTTCAGCCCTTTATCCGTGCCGTGAAAAAGACTCAATTCTCAATGGCAAAACGTTCGCCCCTCCAACAAACAGAGAAAACTTCAAACAAGTGCCATAAATTATCATTTTACCCTTGACATAGTGCAACCGTGTTTCTATCATAGTCAAAATGAATAGCAATTCATAATTGACACACACTTTGTCAAAAGTGCAATATAAATTTTCCCACAACTAAAGCTTCGAAGATCAAAACACAAAATTAATCAAGCTACAACTATCTGATTTCACTTATTCATTACACTTAGAAAATTCACCCTAACAACAAAAACACATCAACTCAAAATAAGATCGTCTACTGATGAGAGTTTCAGACAAACACCAAAAAATCACCCAGGCGGCTGTAAAGGTCTTTGCTCGTAAAGGTTTTTTTAATGCCAGAATCTCAGATATAGCCAAAGAAGCAAAAGTTGCGGACGGGACTATATATCTCTACTTTAACAACAAGTACGATATCCTGATCTCCCTCTTTGAGGACGAAATCGGCAAAATAATTGTCAAAGTAAAACTGCTTCTTGAAAACGAGACAGATCCCCAGAAAATGCTTCAAATATATGCCTTGCACCACCTGAACCTTCTCCAGGAGCAAAAAGAGCTTGTTGAAGTTCTGCAGATGGAATTAAGGCAAAGCAATAAATTTATCAAGGAATATCGAAACACGAAATTTATTGAATATATTGACATTGTTTCAGACATTGTCCACAAAGGACAGCAGGAAGGCCATTTCCGGCAAGAGGTCAAACCAGGTATTATCAAGCGGGCTTTTTTCGGCGCACTTGATGAGATGTCCCGGCTCTGGTCCCTATCCGCCAAACCTCACTATACCCTTGAAGAAACAGCGGAACAGATAAGCGATATCTTTCTGTATGGCTTGACAAAGCGGGACAATTAGCTCCAGCCAGCGATCACAGAGAGGCCTTCGAGCCATTTCGATCTTATAAAAAGATCTTGATCCTTTTCCACTTGGCGGTTTAGGGAGTAAAGCGTCAGGCCCGGCATAACTACCGAGCCCATAATGGCAATACCAGGAATCAGGCATCAGTTCCTTGCTGAATATCCAGAACTTCCAGCTGCCGAAGGCCAGCCGGTGTCTTCACTTCAAATTCGTCTCCGATTGTCTTGCCAATCATTGCCTTGCCCCAGGGAGAGAGAACAGAGATACTCCCTTTCTTCACATCAGCCTCTTCAGGACCCAACAATTGATAGATTATCTCCTGACCGCTGTCTAAATCCTCCAGTGTTACTACTGTTCCGAATATAACCTTATCGCACTTCACAGTGGAACAATCAATAACTTCAGCTCTGCCGAGCTTATCTTTCAACTCCATGATGCGGCCTTCAATATGCCCCTGGCGCTCTTTGGCGGCATGATATTCTGCGTTCTCCTTTAAATCGCCATGACCACGCGCAACTTCGATGGACTTTATCACTTCAATACGATCAATTCTTTCCAAACGAATCAATTCATTTCGTAAACGGGCATGGCCAGCCTTAGACAATGGCACTCGCTCAATCATCAACAAAACCTCCTAACCGGTTAATCCGGTCATTTAACAATTAATAGTCCTCAACAGTAAAACAGCATATATTATATAACTCTGATTTTGAGACAGGAAAGAACCCTAAATTCAGAATTCGAAACATTCATTTACACTTTGAACTTTGAAAAAAGGTTACCATCGATAAATCGCAGAAAGAGTAAAATCACTGGAGCGGTACTCATCAGAAGAGACAATACCGACAGAAGACTCAAGCATGAAATTTGTTGTCAGCTCTATGACAAAAGCACCTTTAACAGTCTGCATAATATGACCATCTGAATCATAGTCAAGCATAAAAGCTGCACTATAATAACTTGGTGTCCCACGTTCAAGCGTATCAGCTGACAATTTATGTTTCCACAAAAGCCCATAACTGTTTTTCCAGTAGTCCCTCGGCGTCCAGTATGGAGAATCGCCTTCAAGAAACCCATCAGCCAAAAGAGACCCGCTCCTGCTCGCTTTTACACTTGTATCTTTAAATTCATAATGGAATTTGAACTCTAAAGACGTTGGTTCCGGCAACAGAATATAAGAAGCCCAGACAGAATATCCTTCTATGTCGTTACCATCCGAGTAATATGTAAATTCATAGTCCGCACCTGTCAATAGTCTCGGCAGAATTCCGAGATAAAATCCGGCATGCACGTTTTCTGAAACAATACTTCGTGTCAAACTTGCAAGGGTATCGGCCACAACATCTCTGGCATAGCTGAATTCACCTTGAATCCTGTCGCCCATCTTGCCATTTATAGCGCACTCTATGATACCTGTATCATTATTTCCATCATCAAAACTTTCCACACCGCCACCAAGGCGGACATCCAACCGGTTAAATAGATTGGTTGCTTCATATCGCGCAACGGCACGGCTTGACAGCAGGCTGTCTTTCGTGTCTGTGGAACTGTATTTGATTCTGGAAAGTGACGCGTCACCTTCTTGACCAGGCTTGAACGAAACCCAGGAGCCGAAATCAGCAGCACTCTGCTTCATGGCTTTATAACCATTGCGTCCCTCTTCTTTTTTTAATCGATAGGTCAGATCCATCCTCGGCTGGAGCTTGAGCCTGTTCCTTTCCATTGCCTCAGCAAGCCCAGGGTATTCCTTATCTTTTTGGGCAAGTTGCTCGTAGAGCATAGCCTCTTCCCCCAGCTTGTCCAATCGGCTGTATACACCGGCAAGATCATAAATCAGGGACATGTCTTCAGGGTGCTTCCTGATCAGTTCGGCGAACTGATTCGCGGCCTGAAAGTAGTCACCATCGTTCACGGCCCTGCGTGCATACATTTCCGCCGCAAAACGTTGCTGCCACATATAATGGGAATAAAGAGGCACGGCAATTTCATTCACAGCCGTGTTCCCTTCAGCACCGGCAAAAGAAGGCGCCATGACACGCTCAACAAGCTCCTGATTATCAGGAATTGAAAAGCGAAATCGCTGCCAGAAGCTTCCTTTTTCCTCCAAGGGTAAGGCTAAGCCTGCCTGGTGTGATTTTTCCACAAAAAGCTCAAAAACAGAATCAGCAGCATATCTCTTATAAACGTCCAAAGAATCTTGCCATTCATTTCTTCTCCAATAAATTCTGCCCTTGAGGAGCTCCATATCAGCCCTGTCCGGTTGCCGCTTCAAGACCGCCTCACAGTAGCTCAGGGACTCCTGATAAAGTCCCATTTGAAATGTTACATGGGCAGCCTGACTTTCAACAACCGCAGAGGAAAAAAATTTCCCTTCCATTTCCTGCAGCATGTCACGGGCTCGGGCAAGCTGCCCGGAAGCACGCAATGCCTTGACATACCAGAGAGACACGGCAAGTGAATCCGGCTCCATCCCCAGGGCAAGTAAGGCGGAATGCTCCATTTGTTTAAGCAGACCAACATTTGCATAGGCCTCGGTCAGCTCCAGCATCCTCCACAAATCTTTCCCTGCCGTGGCGATACTCTGACGTGAGGCCGTTTCTGCCTGCGGCTGGTTCCCAGAAACAATATAAATTTTTTCCAGGAGAGCCAGTGCGGAAGGGTTAAAGCTCGTGTGGCTCAACATCAGCTGGCATATTTTAGCCGCTTCATCTGTTTTTCTTTCTTCAAGATATGACTTTGCAAGTTCAAAAAGCACCAGATCATGGAGTTGCTGCCCCTGACACTCAAATGGCTGTCCGGATTCAAGTTCAGCTCTTAGTTTTTGTCCGGTTCTTGCTGCAGCCCGATATTTGGAAATGGTGTTATATCGTCTCATTTCCAGCCATTCACGCACTATTCTCCTTTGATAATCTGAACTGCATTGCGAGGAAGAAGAATTATCCGCATACTGCAGCTGGGTCAGCCAGAGCCCTGCTGCCTCCGGTGCGCCGGCTTCAAGCTGCAATGCAACAAGACGGGCAATTATTCCGGCTCGATCCAGATTCCCAAGAAGGGCCTGGCGCAAGGCCTGTTCAGCCTCAAAGAAAAGCCCCTGTCTCTGGTAGAGAGTTGCTAACTCAAGAAAGAGTTTCTGTCGAAAATCCCCAGAAAGGCTGGGGTAAACGGCGAGGTTGTCATACAGTCCCAAGGCTGTTTCAAAATCCCCTCCATCGCGAAAGGCATTGGCCGCAAGAAGCCTTTCTTCCTGGCTCAAGCCAACAGATTGCAAAAACTCGTAATGCCTACCAAGCAACTCTATCTTGCCCAGCAATCCGCACAGATGTATACATTTGAGATGCAACGAACGACTCTCTTCTCCTGAACGAATTATCTCTTCGTAATCTTTCAGGGCATGGGCATACATTTCCATTTTTTCAAAATTATCTGCCCGCAGCTTGAGGATCTCTATGGAAAAAATTTCTTTGCCGCTCACCTCCTGAAAAACTGTCTCAGCCTTTTCCCTGTTTCCTTTGTCAAGAAGAGAGGCAACGAGCTTCAGAGTGATTGTCAGATCTTCAGGGTCAAGACGGTGGAGTTTGTCAAGAAGAGCTATACGTTCGTCCTGCCGGTCCAGTTTGCCGAGAAGTTCAAGCATATCAAGATATATCTCTTTTCTATTCGGAGATATTCGAGCCAGGTGTTCCCAGATCCGCAAGGCTCCTTCATCTTCACCAATCGACAGCAAATCCTGCGCCAGGGTTGCCAGCACCTCAGGATCATTTGGATTCGTTTTCAACAGGCGACGATAGAGAGGTATGGCATCATGATAGCGGCCTGCAGCGTCATAAAGCTGTGCGGCTTGGCGAAGATTTACGGGCGAAGGATCGGGTTCAACCTCAAAATACCGGTCTAGAGCGGCAAGTGTTGCCTCTCCCTGCCCTAACGATGCATGTATATTTACCAGCTGCCGGATGACTTCCTTGTCTCCGGGAAAATAGGCCAGGAATTTTTCAAAATGCGCCATGGCCTTTGACGGGTCATTGAGCTTTACATAGCACTCACCAATACCGGCATGCAATTTTGGATCGGCATCCGTTTGCTTGAGGGCAAAAAGCAGGTGCGGCAGCGCATCACTGCAGCGCCCTTCATTTCTATAATAAGAAGCAAGCCAGACATGAGCCGTTTCATCCGAGTCATCTTTTTCAAGAACCTTCTGCCAATACTCAGCGGCGAGGTTTTTCAACTCAAGCCCGTCATGCACCTGCGCACCAAGTTTCAGATAAGCCAAAGGAGCATCCGGCTGTTCCGCAAGTTGCACGACAAGAGGACGGGCTTTCCCATACATGCCCAGTTGGGCATAGACAGTTGCCAACTGTTCTTTCAAGGCAAGATCCTGAGCATTCAGGAGATAGGTTTTCTCAATATACGGAAGTGCTTCAGCCGGTTTGCCGAGGGAGAGCAATGTCTGGCTCAAACCGACGAGGGTGACATGATTTTCAGGATCAACAGCAATGGCACGATCAAGAAGCTCGACGGCACGATCAAGATAACCTTGTTGTATCGTCACAAAAGCCAGACCATTCAAGTACCTCACCTGATTTGGAAACGCCTCAATCAACTTTTCAAGCCGGACAGCTGCCTGATCGAATCGACCAAGGACCAAAAGAAGGGAAGAATACTCCCACTGAGCCTGGTTACTCTTTTCTCTGCGCTTCGAAACAATCTCGTATTTTCGTAAAGCGGTCTCAAAGTCTCCGCTCTGAACCAAACTTCTCGCCTCTTGCCACAATTTAACCCATTCCGGGAAAGCTTCCAGGCTCTGAAAAATCTTTTGCTCAGGGATAGCAGGCTTCAGATAAAATGACGATAATGACGCGGCATTATCCGTTGAGGCCAGCGAAAAGGCGGGACCTACAAAAAGAAAACAGAGAAAAGACAGTAAAAGAGCTGTGATGCATTTATTTCTTTTCTCTGAACAAGTAGGGATCTTTACAAAACAAGAGTTGCGCATGAGCAGCTAGCTCTTATAAAATGCGGTGATTCGGTCAACAACATACTCGCGCATGGATGCAGTCAGCTCCGGATAAATGGGGAGAGCCAAGGTTTCTGCGGCAGCCTTATCTGCCTCAGCATAGGAACATTTACTCAGCGGCAGATGAGACACGCACTTCTGCTTGTGCAATGGTGCGGGGTAATAAACCGCCACTCCGACCCCCTGTTCAAGCAGAAAATTTCTTAATGCATCCCTATTGTGCGTTCGTATAACAAACTGGTTATAAATATGAAAATCAACTTCATGGTTTTCTGCTGCCTTTTCCTGGTAAACTGCCTTTGGCGGAACAATAAGACCTTTTTCCACAAGTCCAGCCTGCTTAAAAAGTTCATTGTAATGTGCAGCATTACTCCGTCTTGCAGCATGCCATTTGTGAAGATAGTGCAGCTTGACATCAAGTACGGCGGCCTGGATGACATCAAGCCGGAAATTCCCTCCAATAACGGCATGATCGTAAGTCAGTATATCACCATGAACCCGGATAACTCGCAACTGATCAGCCAGCAGACTGTCACTTGTGACAATCATCCCTCCGTCACCCATTCCACCAAGATTCTTACTGGGGAAGAAAGAAAAACAACCGCAATCACCCATACTTCCGGCCCGTTGCCACGTTAAGACGCCGTCAACCATCATAGGATAGGAAGCCCCAATTGCCTGGGCAGCGTCTTCAATTACGGGGAGGTTATGCTGTTTGGCCAGAGCAAGAAGAGGCGCCATATCGCAACACTGCCCAAAGAGGTGAACAGGAACAATGGCCTTTATTTTAGCAGCACGTTTTTTTTCTGACAGTATATCAGCAACTAGTTTCGGATCTATGTTGAAACTATCAGATTCAATATCAACAAAAACCGGCTCAGCGCCCAGGCGCAGGATACTCCCCATGGTGGCAAAAAATGTATAGGGTGTTGTCAGCACCTGATCACCGGGTCCGACTCCAAGCGCCATCAGACTGGCAAGAAGAGCATCTGTTCCGCTTGAGACACCAATGGCATCAGTTGTGCCTGAATAAGACGCTACATTCTTTTCAAAGGCCTCTATCTTGGGCCCCATGATGTAACGTGTCGAATCAACTGTCTCCTTTATAGCGGCCATAATTTCATTATAAAGAGGATCAAGCTGTGCTTTTATATCAAGTAAAGGGATATTCATAAGAAAAGTTCAAATTTAAATTTTATGTAACTCACGCTTACTGTCTTCGACTCGCGCGATATCAAGATACTACGTTGAAAGATTCCAATTTTAAAAAGCTATGAGCTATGAGCTATGAGCTATGAGCTATGAGCTAAACCATCCACTGTTTGTACACCTTTTCCAGGAAAAAGTGAATATCAGGAACTTCCTGCTCAAAATATTTTTTCATTTTCTTAAGCAGGTTCGCCTCTATCTGCCTCACCCGCTCTCTGGAAATACCAAACTGATCGGCAATATCCTGCAGGGTAAGGGGTTCGTCACTGAGAAGACGGGCCGCAAGAATTGTCTGCTCCTTCTCATTCAAAGTATCTTTCAACCTGTCCAGGATCTCTCCCATCCTCTCCTTGATCTCTTTATCCGCAACAGTTTCTTCAACAGAGGGACCAAGGTCGGGCAGAAAACTTTTCTGTTCATCATCGGAATCGTCCCGCACAGGGCTTTCCAGTGATACGTCCCAGTTATCCATGCGCTGAGACATTTCAATAACTTCGCTTTCCTTAACCCCTAATCGTTCGGCAAGCAGCTTTGTCTCCGGCTTAAACCCCTGTGATTCAAGCAGCTTTTTTTCCTTGTTGAGACTGAAGAAAAGCTTGCGCTGAGCCTGAGTGGTGCCGATTTTCACCAGACGCCAGTTATCCATTATAAATTTAAGGATATAGGCTCTTATCCAGTATGCGGCATAATAGGAAAATTTAACCCCCCTGTAAGGATCAAATTTCTTTACGGCCTGTACCAGTCCCACATTGCCTTCCTGGATAAGATCGAGAAAATTCTGCATCCAGTATTTCTGGAAATCCATTGCAACCTTCACAACCAGGCGCAAGTTAGCGGTAACAAGTTCATAGGCGGCATCAGGGTCACCACTTTCATGAAAACGCTTGGACAACTCCTCCGTTTCTTCCCGTGTAAGAAGCTTATGCTGGCTGATCTCCTGCAGATAACGATGCAGACCCGGATGACTGACCGCTGGAAGGTTTTTATCATCCGGCAGTGCCACCAGGGAATGAAAGTTCTTCTTATCAGGCTGTTTTTTCGTACTTTTTTTCGACATATCTATTAATTTAAGAACCTAAAAGACAGAGTTTCTTTCTTGACAAGAGTTAGTCACCCCTTTATATGCTCCACAAGCGAGGCTTGCATAAAAAAGAAGAGATGACCTAAATGAAAAGTTGAAGCAAAAGGCAAGACATACTATCTTGATTGATTCTACTTAAGATTACTTCAACACAGAAACAATAAATTTTACATTATTTTATACAATCATGCCAGTCAAAACGAGGTCTATCACTTATCATGTCCGATAAAAACATCCGAAATTTCAGCATTATTGCCCACATCGACCACGGGAAATCAACCCTTTCAGACAGACTTATCCAGGTATGCGGCATGGTGACCGATCGAGAATTCAAAGATCAACTTCTGGATAATATGGATATTGAAAGGGAGCGGGGAATCACCATAAAAAGCCAGACAATCTGTCTGCCCTACAAAGCAAAGGACGGAAAAACATATTTCCTGAACCTTATTGACACCCCGGGGCATGTTGATTTCAGTTATGAAGTTTCACGAGCCCTTGCCTCCTGTGAAGGCGCCCTGCTTCTCATAGATGCTGCCCAGGGAGTGGAGGCACAAACTCTGGCAAATCTGTATCTGGCTATGGACAATGACCTTGAAATCATTCCAGTCATAAACAAAATTGACCTTCCATCCGCTGATCCGGATGCAGTTGCCATGCAGATTGAAGATGATCTGGGGCTTGAAGGTGAACATATTCAGCGCTGCTCTGCAAAAACGGGGGAAGGCATCGAAGACATCCTGGAAGCCATCGTCAACTTCCTGCCGCCTCCTGAAGGCGATCCGAATGCTCCCCTCCAGGCCCTCATTTTTGATGCCAACTACGATCCGTTCCGAGGTACTGTGATTTCCTGTCGAATCATAAACGGCAGAGTAAAAGCAGGTGATACCATCTTCTTTATGGCAAACAAAGCCACCTACAAGGTGGATGAGGTTGGACTCTTCGGGCTTACACGCAAACCCCAGAAGGAATTGCGAGCCGGACAGGTCGGGTATATTCTGGCAGGGATCAAGACCGTGACCGACACAAAACCGGGTGACACCATCACCCTGAAAGATGCTCCAGCCGCCGCCCCTCTGCCCGGCTTTAAAGAAATCCAGCAGGTTGTATTTTCGTCGCTGTACCCGATCTCAACAGATGATTACGAAAATCTGGCAGCAGCCATGGACAAACTGACCCTGAATGATGCATCACTGACCTTTCAGAAAGATTCGTCTTCCGCCCTTGGGTTTGGCTTCCGTTGCGGCTTTCTCGGCCTTCTCCATCTTGAAGTGGTCCAGGAGCGGCTAGAACGTGAATTTGACATTCCGCTCATACTCACCGTTCCATCGGTTTCCTATCATTTCTACCTGGAAGACGGCAGCATGAAAGAGGTTGACAACCCTGCCTATTTCCCCGACCCTTCAACCATCTCCAGAACTGAGGAACCTTTTATCAAGGCGACCATTCATATTCCTGAGCGTTACATGGGTGCGGTCATGACACTCTGCATGGAGAGGCGTGGCGAGAATACCCATTACCATTATCCCATGCCGGGACGCATAGAGTTTACCTGCGAGCTGCCGCTCGCCGAAGTAATATACGATTTCTACGACAAACTCAAATCAATTACCCAGGGTTACGGCTCTTTTGATTATGCCCTGATCGATTATCGAAAAAGCGAACTGGTAAAACTCGACATCCTGGTCAACGGAGAAAAAGTTGACGCCCTCTCCCAGCTTGTTCACCGCAACAACGCACGCGAACGCGGACTTCACGCCTGCGAAAGACTCAAGGAAGAAATTCCGCGGCAGATGTTTAAGATCGCCATTCAGGGGGCCATCGGAGGGACAATTATTTCCAGGACAACAATTGCAGCTCTCAGAAAAGACGTTACCGCAAAATGCTACGGAGGGGATATCAGTCGCAAGCGAAAGCTTCTGGAAAAACAGAAGGCCGGGAAAAAGCGCATGAAAACAGTCGGCAATGTTGATATTCCGCAAAAGGCCTTTCTTGCCGTTTTAAAATCAGAAAAAAAATAAATACTGTTGATTGGTTTGATTGGTTTCGTTGGTTGATTAGTTTTCGCCACCACGACAACCAACCAACTAGCCAACTAATTAAACCAATCAAACCAATCAAACCAATCAAACCAATCAAAACTTATCTCCATGAACGTCATTGAAGTAGAAGTTTTCAACAAACTCTTTGCCTCTGTTGCCGAGGAAATGGGCATTATCCTCACCCGATCGTCCTTTTCCTCAAACATTAAAGAAAGGCGGGATTTTTCCTGCGCACTTTTCGACGCAAAAGGTGATCTGGTGGCGCAAGCGGCCCATATCCCTGTTCACCTTGGAGCCATGCCGGAAACCCTCAAGTACGTGCTGGCCGATCACACATTTGGACCAGGAGATATCGTTATTACAAACGACCCTTTCAAAGGAGGCAGTCACCTGCCGGACATTACCCTCATTGAAGCAATATGTGACGAAGACGGTTCGCCACTTTTTTATGCAGCCAACAGGGCACACCATGCTGATGTGGGAGGAAAGACTCCGGGTTCAATGGGCCTGGCCACGAAACTGGCCGACGAAGGGGTTCTCATCCCTCCCACCCTGCTCTACAGCCAAAAAGGAGTAAACAAAGGTTTCTGGGACGATTTCCTCTCCAAAGTAAGAAATCCGGAAGAGAGAAAAGGCGACTTACGTGCCCAGATTGCCGCTTTGGCCAGGGCCAGGGTCCGTGTCCTCGAACTCACTGAAATCCACGGGAAAAGACATATAGCAGATGTGCTTGAGGAACTGAAATCCTATACAGAGCGCCTCATGCGGGCAACAATAAGCCAAATTCCGGACGGACCTTACAGGTATTGCGACTACCTGGACAACGACGGAATTTCGACATCAAAAATCCCGCTGCGAGTCACGTTAAAAATTGATAAAGATGAAGCATTAGTCGATTTCAGCGAATCCGCCGACCAGGTTCCCTCTCCGGTAAACACTGTGGAGTCGGTAGTTATCTCAGCAACCGTATATGCCTTTCAGTGCATCATGGGTGACGGTTTTCCAATAAACCAGGGAAGTTATCGACCAATTACGATTGTAACACGCCGCGGGTCCATACTCAATGCCAAGCCCCCTGCCCCGGTGGCAGCAGGCAACGTTGAAACATCTCAACGAATTGTCGATACTCTTTTTGGAGCACTGGCCCAGGCCCTGCCGTTGAAAATTCCGGCTGCAAGCTGCGGCTCAATGAACAATGTCGCCATTGGAGGAACGAAGGGGCATACGGATCAACATTACACCTATTATGAAACAATCGGCGGCGGCATGGGAGCAAGACCAACAAAGGCAGGTCTTTCAGCGATCCATACCCATATGACAAATACAATGAACACACCGATTGAAGCCCTTGAACACAGCTATCCGTTGCAGGTGGAAAAATACGCTGTGCGATATGGCTCCGGCGGCAAGGGCAAAAAAAAAGGCGGGGACGGCATTATACGATCTTACCGCTTTCTCTCCGATGGTCACATTTCACTTCTCACAGAGAGAAGGACAATAGCGCCTTATGGGCTTGAAGGGGGAGGCAACGGCAAAAAAGGTGAAAATCTTCTAACTCGCATGGGGCTAACCAGAAAATTAACCGGAAAAATCAACATAAAAGCCAAAAAAAACGACCTGCTCACCATTAAAACACCTGGCGGCGGCGGATGGGGCAAAGAACAGAAAAAATAACGGGCATCATTTCAAGCACTTCTTTTTCAGAATACAGATTCCTTTTTTCTCTAAAATCGTTTCGATTTCTTCTTTGGAAAGTGTCGCATTCTCTTGCTTGCTCACATAAACAAGACAATCCGAACAAACGTTTAAAGCGGTTCGATAATCCTCAAACTCGCTAGCAACCTCCCAACATGGCTTGTTTCCCTGTTTACGGGCAAGACATTCATCATTGTTGCATTGCATAATATTCCAGCAATGCCAATCAGATTCTGAAGACATCTCAAACACCTCATCTACGACTCTCAATCCAAGCATAACCCTTCCTCCTCAGAAAGTACTTTACCTATCAGAATTTTTGACAGTTTCGCGAAAGCCATCTCAAGCGCAATAGACCGACTTGTAACTTAGAGTTGTTCCTCGGGTGAATGGACATTTTCATGTCTTTTCACCATTAAGGGCATAAATGCGAATTTATCAATTTTTTGGTGCTTACATTGAATTAGTAAAAACGATCAAAGATACTGATCAAGCATCGAAATTAAATTATCTTTCCCATCTCCTGTTTTGGCAGAAAAAAGCACCCTGTCAGTTTTGGAAATACCAAACCCTGCATCAAGAATGGATGCCTGCTGCCTTTTTTTGTTTGCAGTGAGCTTATCCTGTTTTGTGTAAACGATCAAAAGCGGTATATTTTCATTTTTCAACCAGGTAACGAGTTCCAGATCCTGGTCTTTTACTCCATGCCGAATATCAACGATAACGACCACGCATTTCAGAGTTTGACGATTCAGAATATAAGAGGAAATCAATCCCTTCCAGTCATTCTGCACTTTACGTGGAACCTTGGCAAAGCCATACCCCGGCAGATCGACCAAATAAACGTCCTCATTTACCAGAAAAAAATTAAGACTCTGTGTCTTACCGGGCCTGGAACTGATTTTAACCAGGTTTCTACGATTCAACAACTTGTTAATCAGGCTGGATTTCCCCACATTTGATCGCCCGGCAAAGGCAAATTCAGGAAATTCAGGCTCAGGAAGCTGACTCGTCTTAAAGACGCTTTTAATGAATTGGGCTTGCCCCCCCTGCCATCGGTCTTTCACTTATCACCTTCTCTTATGAGTAACGACACAGGTCGATTAGCCTTTTAACCTGTCGACTTTTAGCAGAGACTTCATTCAGCTTCTCCAGGGTAACCGCAGAACCAGGACTCTCCACAGGAAAAATCCGGTTACAACAGCTTAAAGTACCTTGTTCAAGGCATATTCGACTATACCTTCTGCTCCAGCTTTCAGCAATCCTGGAATAAGGTCACGCACTTCATGTTCTGAAATAACTGTCTCAACCGAAAACCATTTTTTATGATAAAGCGGGGCAACTGTCGGGGCATTCATGCTGGGCAGGATACCAATGACATCCCCCAGTTTTTCTTCCGGCACGTTCATCTTGAGCCCGACAATATTTTCAGCTCTCAATGCCCCTTGCAGGAGCATAGCAATATTTTCAATTTTTTCACGTTTCCACGGATCTGCCCAGGCCTCTTTATTGGCAATAAACTGGGTATTTGAAGTCATCAATTCATGAATAATCTTCAAACCATGGGCACGGATTGTAGATTCAGTTTCGGTTACCTCGACAATGGCATCAGCGAGTTTTGATACGACTTTTGCCTCTGTGGCTCCCCAGGAAAACTCAATTGAAACATTAATATTTTTCTCAGCAAAAAAACGTTCGGTATAACTCACCAGTTCCGTTGCAATTTTCTTCCCCTTGAGATCTTCCAGATTCTTGATATCAGAATCACCCGGCACGGCAATTACCCACCTTGTCGGTTTTCTGCTCACCTTGGAATAAACAAGGTCCTCAATAACAACGACATCCGATTCATTTTCAAGAATCCAATCTTTGCCTGTAATACCGGCATCAAGGATACCATCCTCAATATATCGAGACATCTCCTGAGGGCGACAGATTGAGCAGGACAATTCCGGATCATCAACCTCTGGAAAATAATTCCGGGAAGAAAGTTTAATTTGCCAGCCGGATTTAGCAAAGAGTTCGATAGTTGCCTTTTCAAGGCTTCCCTTGGGAATTCCGAGTTTTAACTGTTTCATGTTTTATATACCTCCTGCGGGTCAAACACAGGTTTATCCTTTATGACAAGTTCACCATCAACAACACGTCGAAAAAAACAGCTGGGATATCCTTTATGGCAAGCTGCTCCACCCAGTTGATCCACTTTGAAAACAACCGTGTCTTCATCACAGTCAACGAGAATATCTTTAATTATCTGTACATGGTTTGAAGATTCCCCTTTTAACCAGAGTTTGTTCCGAGAACGACTCCAGTAGTGGGCCTTTCCGGTTTCAAGAGTCTTTTCCCAAGATTCTTTATTTATGTAGGCCATCATGAGGACCTCGCCAGTTTTATAGTCCTGGGCAATGGCTGGTAAAAGGCCATTGCCTTTTTCAAAGTTCAGCATCTGCATCTTTATTCTCTTTTTGCTTCTTTTTCTGCTCCAATTTATGTTCCTTTTCCAGAAAATGAATCATACAGGAAGTACGGAACTTACAATATTCGCCTTCATGGGAACATTTGGCATCCCCGGAGGAGACTTTCTTTTTATATTTTTCACAAATTAATTCCACCATTTAACCTATAGTTGGCGTATCTATTCAGCAAGGGCTCGAAATGGGCCTCAACTCCAGGTCGTAACTGTTCAGATGTGCCTTAGATTTGGACAAGCAGGCCTGCGAGGCTATAGCCCTTCTATGTGAGCAGGCCTGATCGTTCAAAGATGAGGTGCAGCTGAACAGTTACTAGTTGGCAACCTTAAAAACAGAATTCAAAAAGGGCTCAAATGAGAAAAAAATAATATTTTCAAATAAACGGTTTCCCAATAACCAGCTCACCCTCCGAATGTCAAACGCGCAAGTTGCTGAAATTACATGGAGGATGGTGAGGTTTTCTTCTTCATCAAAATTCGAGGCTGCCTTAAAAACAAATTAGCAGGTTATGACTATCAGCTGACTTTGTCAACATTTTCTTTGCTATCAAGGCATTCAACGATAATTTCAGTTATTTTGAGGAAACTATTTTTTGCCCAAAAATATCAATCTTATTTCCTCTCTCTTTTTCTTTTAAAAAAAATTTGGTCATGATAAACTAATCTTTATGGAATCACTTAAAAATAAACACAAAGTCCTTATTGTTGATGATGAAGATATTATCAGGGATACTTTTTCCAGGCTTCTTGGCTATGCAGGCTACGAGTGTGACACAGCCTCAAACGGCAAAGAAGCTTTGGCTCTTCTGGAAAAAGACAACTTTTCCCTGCTCTTGTCGGATATCAACATGCCTATCATGAACGGCATCGAACTCCTTCGCCATTCATTAAAAAAGTTCAACGAACTTGCTGCCATAATGATAAGCGGTGTTGATGATCGGGATGTAGCTATCAGTTGTCTTGAACTGGGGGCTTACGGCTACATAATCAAACCGGTGCAGATGAATGAACTTGTCATCAATATCGCCAATGCCCTGCACCGCAGGGAACTGGAGATCACCAATAAGAAATATAATACTCAGCTCGAAAAACTTGTAGCCGAACGCACCGAGGAATTAACCCTTGCCAAGGAAGAAACAATCATGACGCTTGGCAAGGCGGCTGAATTCAGGGACAATGAAACAGCGCAGCACACGTATCGCATGAGCCATTTTTGTTGGCTGCTCGCCCTCAAACATGGTCTCCCTGAGGAGCATTGTGAGCAAATCAGGCTGGCAAGCCCGCTGCATGACATTGGCAAAATAGGGATATCAGATACAATTCTTCTCAAACCAGGTCGCTTGACGGACGAAGAATTTAAAATTATCCAGCAGCACTCGGAAATCGGCTATCGGATCCTTGCTGACGCCAAATCTGATCTTTTGCGCCTCGGCGCAACTATCGCCTATACACATCATGAAAAATTCGACGGTAACGGCTATCCGCGACAACTGAAAGGAACGGAAATCCCAGTGGAAGGACGAATTGCTGCCATCAGCGATGTTTTTGATGCCCTTACAACAAACAGGGTTTACAAGGACGCTATTCCCACGGATAAAGCCCTGGAAATCATGAAAGAAGGCAGGGGAAATCACTTTGACCCGGATATACTTGATGTCTTTCTGGCCAACATAGATGATGTCCTGCTTATCAAAGAAAAATGTGCCGATCCTGAAGAAAATCCTCAGAAAAATTAAGAAGTCAGTCACAAAACAAACACATCACTGACTCCTTAATTCTCTTTTTACGCAGCTCTATTTCAACATAATCAGGAAGCTATCTTGAATTTTTCCACGAGATTCTGCAGACTTGCAGCAAGATCAACAAGCTCGCTCGTTGAGGAACTGATCTTCTGCAATTCATCCCCGCTGCCCTTGATCTCCTGATCAATCTGCTGAATATTATCACCAACCAAACTGGCACCAGAAGCCAGAAAGTTAATCGACTCGGCAACCTGATTCACTCCCATCTGAGATTGGGCTACCATGCCTGAAATTTCCTGGGTAATCCTGCTTTGCGACTCAACAGATTCAGAAATAGTCGATGAAGAGGTGTTGGCCTTCTGGACGATTTCACCCACATCAGCAATAGCCCTGACGGCCTCCTGGGTGTTTTTCTGGACATCAGTAATCTGGGCGGCAATACGATCAGCGGCCTGGGAACTCTGCAGGGCAAGTTCTTTTACCTCACCGGCAACAACGGCAAACCCCTTACCTGCCTCACCCGCCCTGGCCGCCTCAATAGTTGCATTCAAGGCAAGAAGCTTCGTCTGCTCGGTAATGTCATGGATCACTTTCGTAATTTCACCAATTTCTTCCGTGCCGGCATTCAGTTTCTCCATTGAAACCCGAGCCTGTTCCGACATGCCCAGAGCTGTTTGGGTAATGGAAGCACCTTCAGTGGCATTCCGGCCGATTTCATTAACAGCCTCAGACATCTCCTGTGAAGAAGATACGACCTTCTCCATGTCCTTCAACATATCACCGGCGGTCAAAGAGGCTTCCTCAACCTGCCTGTTCATCTCACCTGCGGCCTCGGAAACTTTTGCAGAATGGGCTATCATGCCATCCGAACCGGAGGCGAGACGATTAACAACTTCTGTGAGCTGATCCGACGACTCATTTAAACGTGAAGAGTTCATTTTGATCTGCTCAAGCATGCCGGAAAGATTACCGACCATTCGGCGCAGGGAGTTTCCAAGCAGGTCGTGCTCGGAATAAACAGCAACCTGTTGAGTTAAATCACCGGCCGCAATTGCTTCAGCCAGTCTGGCCCTCTGCCGTAATCCTATGATCATGAGGTCCATTGTCCGACCCAAGTCTCCCACTTCATCCTGCTGATTCATGGTGAGATTTTCACGAACATCACCCAAGGCAACGTTATCCGCAGCTGCAACACAGGCAAGAATCGGCCTGGTAATTGATGTGGCAATTACAATAGCGATTGCAATACTTATGAAAATTCCGGCGAGTCCCGCTATCACCATAACCATGGCAGCAGAATTTATCTGTTCTACAGTTTTTTGACCGATTTGATCCATGTGCTCCAAGCTTAGCCGAATATGGTCAGCCTGGAATGCACGCAATTTAGTCAATGTCTCCTGCAAGGTCTGCGTCGAATCAGTATGGAGTTTCAAGGATACCGCATCATACCCTGCCCATATATCAGAGAAATCCTCAAGGTTGTATCGCATATCCGTGGGCAAACCCGGCAAAATTTCGGCAAAAGCTTTTTCAATCTGCGTATCGAGTTCATCCTTGTGGCTTCTCATGTCAGCATTAACAAGATCAATGACATCAAGAATGGCGCTTGCTTTGTCCTGGGGCAGAGCAGCGAGTCCGCCCCGTATTTCATTAACAAGAGCGAGTGAAGATTTCTGCTGCTTGGCAAGAGATTCAAAACGGACAACCGCGGCATCAATGAGCTGTTCAAGCCTTGACAAAGCTTCTAGCACTCCCTCATCACCGGCAATTGCGTCAATAGCTTTCAAGTCGCCAATGGTTTTTTGGGCCTTATCTCTATCTTTTGGTTCCGCCGAAAAAAAATAACTGCTGGCTGTCTGTTGCGTCTGACCGATAAGAACGGTCAGCCTGTTCTCGGAATTCAAGGTATCACCTGAACTGGTGATGATTTTTGCGACTGTATCACCAAGAGAGTTAAAGTTTTTATAACTCAGGGCAGCGATACCTATGAGGAAAAAAATGACAACAAATGACGGTGCCATAATTTTTGCTTTGATTGAAATGCGAAAATTAAATCTCGAAATAAACTTCTTTATATCCATTTTTCCAGACTCCAGTCTCAATAAAACAGAATGTATTGCTCATGAAAATAACATGGCTTAATGAAGATTAAGGTACGAGGTAATACAAAATCACTGGGGAAATTTATTTTACCCACAAAACCGGAAGATCAGAAAATTCGCATTTTTCCTCTTCATATTTCGTTGTGGTAACTGATGGCCCATGTTGAGAGAGACAAGCTCCTTTTTTGGTAGTGTCATTAAGGATATCCCTATCGTTTGCGAATAATAGACAGTGCCATCACATTTCCCTTTGTACCACTCAGTATATCAAATTTTCCCTCCATTGAGCTATTTTCTTCATTAAAAATAAAAAAACCGTTCATCCAGAAAGGCATGAACGGTTCTCAGTCATCAATCCAAAGGACAAAACAGCCATTTCATCTGTCTTTCCCCGGCATTGATCTGATAAAGCAGCCTAGAAACGAACATCCATTAAGAGGTAATAGTTATCCAGTTCCGCATCAGTTTCAACTGGTTGCCCCCGATGGTCGCCACTCCCTGTGTAATCATATTCAATTTTTGTGTAACCGGCCCTGAAAAACAGATTCCTGCTGACAGGCTGAATATAATAGACTTCATAAGCATCGCCACGGGTAGCCAGCTTATTGAACATTTCGGTACTGGCCATAGTCATGCTCATCCAGTATTTGGAGCCATGGTTATACTCAAAACCGATTTTGGGATCGTTGAGAAACGAGCAGGGAATGTTATACCGTACACCGGCATAAATACTTGACCCTGAACGATCTTTTGTGCCATCCGAAAGCAATCCATAAAGCGGGAGTGAACCGGCTGGAAAGCCCAAAGGAACGGAATAATCAACAGCCTTTCCACTGGCATCGGTATCGTTCCCTGCCCAGGAAACAAAGACATCAAAAGGAGACGACATGATATTGCTTGCCTGCAGATGAATTCCGTACAGATCCATATCGCCAAGGTCAACAGGACCATCGTCCCCCAGGAAAGAACTTGCCAGATCACTGATGTGGGCATAGCTGAACACGATCAAACTGTTTGCAACACCCGGAATCTGGCTTTCCAGGAAGGTGGCGTACATATTGGTGTCGCCGGCGTCATTGCTGTCATCAAAAAAGGAGAAGCTGGAGGAATCGTCTCTGTCGGAATGATAGCCCTTGCCATAGGCAAAACGCCATCCGGAATTGGTAAGTCCTGTATAGCGATCCAGGCCAAGGGTCACGACGATCCCATCATTTTCCGCATCAAAGAGTAAAGATGGGTATGTGGACTGCCGCTTCCGGTTTTCCCTGTACTCTATAGGAGGTCCTTCAGTTGACGGATGTCGACCGATGGTGACAGCAATTGGCAGTACAAAATTAGGCACCCAGTCAACGTAGGCGCGGTCAAGTTTTACCCCACTTGTTCCAGGCCTATGGGCGCGATTAATATCATTATAGTTGGCCCAGGTGGTAATATCGGAGTCACCCCAGTTCTTGTAAACCGTCATCCGGCCATGGAAGCTTAAGGTTGGGCTGATTTTGGCATCCATATTCAGACGGAAACGATTTGTCCAGTTATTGTCGTCTGAATCGTCATCATCCGGCATAAAAGTTGCCAAACCACCGGTGGCGGGATTTTTAACAATCATCATGTCGGCCGCGCCAAGATCGGATAACTTATAATTGTCGACCCTTGTACGGAGTTCCGCTCCCAGGTTAATCCTGTCTTTTAAAGTTTTGGTTTCAACAGTATCAAGGGTATCGTAAATGTTATCAATATCGCCTGTTATCCTGTCCAGATCCTCTCTTGTCACCTGCGGGGCAGGTGCAGCTGGCGTGGCAACGGGTCTCATGGGCGCCGCCTTTTCCGTCTCCAGAACATGCACCCTGTTCTGGAGAGCATCAAGCTTGTCAAGTATCGCCTTATAAGAGTCCGCCGGCAGGGTCACAGTGTCTCCGGCACCGGCAAACGCTGCTCCAGTCCACAACAGCAAGGCTCCCGCTGTAAGTAAGCTTTTTTTCATCTCTATTCTCCCTTCCCTTATCTTTTACTTCGGAATTGCTGCCGTTTCCGGCTTATCACTGTCTGCGGCATAAGCCTGCAGGTAGCCCACCACACTTTCAAGTTCGGCACTACTCAAAGTGCCGGACAAATCGTCGTGTCGCCCCCTGTCAAAATACTTTTTCCAGACAACTGCTGCCTTATCTGCTGGATTTACAGGCGGAGCATCTCCACCTTTCTTGTGGCAAGAGCCGCATTTCTCTTTAAATAGTGTGCCGCCATCAGCATAAACACTACTGGCCGACAAGACTGTGGCCAAGACCAGGCAGCAACAAATTCGCCATTTCATTTTCCCCCCCTTTTTCATAAGATTAAACTATCTTTTACGCAGTAAAGATAGTTTTCAACCCAAAGAGGCCTGGCCTGAAAATAAATAAAACTGCGCAAAAGTCTTTTTTGCTTTTTTTATAATTAAATAGCAAGATATTTTGTTATATTATGCAGTTTGATGCCTTGTCAAATTTTCATCACTCTTTTTTTAACCTTAACTCCATTTTTTTTACAAATGAGCACTTGCCCGGAAATTATTACATCAATCAAAGAATTTCTTTCTGAATGTCGGAAAGAAGCTCAGGATACCTTGACCGATCCTGTTGCAAGACAATGGCAGACTGTCCAAATAAACCATCATTCCCTGGTTCTTGAAAATTTTGGCATTGATCAGAAACAACTCGTCAAGGCAAGTGAAACGGTTTTGGAAACAGCAGACAAGCTTTTGAAAGAACAGACACGCTGGCAGAATCATTTAAGTAACATAGAAGCAGATATTCGCTTAAACAATCAATCTGAAAAAACGCTGTACAGAGTTCTTCTCAAAATGCAGACAGATTGCAGGGAGCTGAATCCACTCCTTGCAAATTTAAGAGAATCAAGAAAAATTCTCACCACCACAGCTGATCTTATCCAAAAAAATCTCTCGCTCAATACAATTTTCACCCTTGCCCAGAACGAAGCTGCCAAATTAAAAAAACAAAAAACAATTTTTGAAGCAGGCCTGGAACTTTTCAGGACATTGACCAACGACCAAGACTGTCAGGACAGAGACAATAATATCCACACACTAATTGAACTCACTGAACGTATTGAATTAAAATTTACCAAAATCGTAATTCCGGAAATGCCCGAGCTTGCCAAAGTTGTTGTCTATTGTCATATAGACACTTGCCTGTCAGCCGCATTGCAGATCAACAATTTCGTTTCTTTTATGCAGAACACCTTTAAGAGCGAAATGGACAAAGTTGCAGAGATAAAACTTGAATTACTACAATTAAAAGAAAAATCGTTTTCAATTATCCTTTCTTCGCTCAAAGAAGAAAGTACCAAATTAAAGAAAGTTATTAATGAATTTTACTACAAGGCGCATTTGATTGAAGAGATGAAAAAAATCAATCTTCTCCTTGACTACATGCAGGTTTTTTATGAGTCGCTTCGCTATTTTTACCTGCCGTCTCTGTCCAAACGCACCATGGAGCCAAATTCCACCCTTCATCCTTATTTACTTGCTGAAACATTTGGAAAAAAATATTTCAGTGGACTGAAGGGACTCATGCGTCTTCTTAAACTGCAGCTTTTTGCGAAAGCGGAGCCCGGCTCTTCCCACTTAAAGCTTCTCACCGAGAAAATATATATTGCCCTGTCAACCTGCCCTTATTACTATTGCAGCAAAGAAACAGATACACAAAAAATGATAAAATTTATCGAGAAGCTTGTTCATCATCTAAAAAAACCTTTCCCCTATGAAGATTTTTTTCTTATTTTGAAAAAGTCTATCGCTTTGTATGGATCAATGATTGAGAAGGATTTTATTTCATTCCAGGCGGAAAGAAAACCTCCATGTGCAGAAAATGCATCAAAGCCACATCAGCTGCCAAGTCCCAAAATCCAGCTTGGTCGCCTGATATCTAAAATCGAAGTTCACACACAACACTTACAAAAATTACAGACAGGATAAGTTGACAGGAGTATAGCCATGCAAACAGCAAAACCAGGAGATACGGTTACAGTCATTTATGATGGGATATTGGAAAACGGTGAAATTTTTGAATCTTCCAAAGATACCGGCCCCCTTGATTTCCAAATCGGAAAATCAAGCGTCATGCCCGGCTTTGAACAGGCGATTATCGGTATGAAAGCCGGTGAAACAAAAAAAATCATGGTGGAACCCAAAGAAGCTTACGGATTACGACAGGATGAGCTCGTTCACACCCTAAGCCGCTCTTCATGGGATGCTTCAACCGAAATCAAGCCGGGTGTTGTGGTCGGCATGACCATGGAACATGAGGGAGAGCAGCACCAGGTCCCGGCTTTGATCACAGAAATTGATGGAGACGAAGTAACAGTCGACTTCAACCACCCCTTGGCTGGAAAAAAAATCATCTACCAGATTACCCTGCAAGCCATTAATGGAGCTGGAAACACAGAACTTACAAATGACTGCTCCTCTGGAAGTTGCGGCTGTTCTTCATGATTTGAGCGAACTCACCTCAAAAAATGCCAACCAACAACAAAAGGCCTCAAGCAGCACTTACAATTGCAGGCTCTGACCCCTCGGGTGGAGCAGGTATTCAGGCAGATATTAAGACCTTTACCGTTATCGGTGTCTACTGCGGTGCAGTAATTACATCACTCACCGCTCAAAACACAATGGGGGTAGACTCTTATCTGCCTCTGCCTGCCTCTTTTGTGAAAAAACAGGCAGAGCTCGTCTTAGAGGATTTAGACATCAGCCACATCAAAATCGGCATGGTTGGCTCAACTGATATCGCGGAGGCCCTGGGAGAAATACTGCAACAGTTCAACGGGGAGGTTATTTATGACCCCGTTCTCAAATCATCGAGCGGCGCCTCTCTTTTTACCGAAAGCGACCTGACGGCTATTGCCGAACATATCATAAGCCGCGTCACGGTTCTCACTCCCAATATTTCAGAATTGGAAAGATTGACATCTCAGGACTGTACGGAGAGTGAAAAGGCCATTCAGGCATCTCGAAATCTGCTTATGGTTCACCCGCGCCTGAAAGCTGTCTGCCTCAAAGGAGGACATCTCAACGTACGGGACAAAACGGTAACCGATTTTTTAATCCGGAAAACAGAGCAGAAGGATTCGAAAAGTAAACAGATAGTCATAGACCAGGTTAACCACCCTCGCATCACCACAACAAACTCGCATGGAACGGGCTGCACCTTTGCCTCAGCCTACGCGGCGTTTCACATGCAGACAGAAAGTCGTTTAATGGCCTTCCAAAAAACCGTTCACTTCATGGATACGCTTATCAATAAAAGCCGGTCATACACCATGGGCCATGGCACTGGTCCGTTATTGCACTCCCTGTGGATGAAAAGCTTGAGCTGAATAGATACGAATCAAGAAGCTGAGAAGACTGAACCTGATAAAATCAGGTATTTTTACAACGGTATCTTTGGTCACTTACCGGATATCGACAAGAGGACCACTGAGGAATGCAGCAAGGCGCAGGGACATAGGTCCGTCCTTCCTGGCAAAAAATCAATACGTCATCCGTATCCGACCGCAGTCGGGACAGACCCAGGTCGGCCCATTGCTGATTCCCCAGATATTTTCCGAAAAACAGTCCTCGCAAATCTGGAACCCGCATGGGCAGTTCATGCAGTAAGGTAATTTTTTTTTACAGCAATGGCAGAAATACTCTTTTACTCTACGCCGTGAAAATGATTTTTTTTTCGCCTCTTTCATGCAGCCAGCTCTAATGACTTGATATTCCCTCAATAGGAGTCAAGGGGACTTTGATCACAAAAGTAGCCCCGCTTCCAGGCTCCCCTTCTACGTGGATGCTGCCATGATGATAGTTAAGGATATAACGGCAGATTGCCAGGCTGATCCCCTGTCCCTTCTGATGATGGGCTACGTCCTTGATTGCAAACTCGTCAAAAATCTGGTCTCGCAAACCGCTATCAACCCCTTCGCCTTCATCTTTTACAGTCACCAGCAACATATCATCTTCGCTCCAGCTTCTGATTGAAATGCGTCCGTTTTTGGGCGAGAATTTATACGCATTATCTATGACAAAACGAAAAACATTGATAAGCAGCGGCCAATCAGCCTGCAGGACAAGATTATCATCAAAATCCGTATCAACCACAATTTCGTCATCAAGGTGATTTTCCACAAGACCATTAATGACATTTGCCAACATAACATTGACCGGCTCAGGATTAAAATGAATTTCAAGCCCGGCTTTGAGCTTGCAGAGCAAAACAGCATTCTTCATAAACTGAAAAAGCTGCTGCCCTGACTTGGCAATGAGGGTTGCAAGCTCTTTGCCCTCTTCCGACAACGAAGGGTCATGAGCCAGCAACTCAGCACAGCCGATAATACCGCTTACAGGCGTTCTGGTCTCGTGGGTAATCAACGTAAGCAGATCTCCCTTAACCTGATCCACCTCCTCTTTATTCTTCAGCTGAGCAAAAACCCGGACCTTTGCCAATAACTCTTCGTTATCAAATGGTTTGCCGATATAATCGTCAGCCCCCGACTCATAGCCTTTTAAGCGTTCATTAACACTGGCATTACCTGAAATCATAATGATTTTAATAAAGCGGTATTGATCATCCGAACGTATAAATCGGCAGACAGCGTAGCCATCCATCTCAGGAAGCTGTATATCCAGCAGAATAAGGTCAGGCTTGAAAACAGGGAGTATTTCCAAAGCTTCCTCGCCGGACTCTGCTGTTTCAATGATATAATCGCCGGATTCCTTAAGCAGTTCCTGAATGTATAACAGAATAATCTGTTCGTCATCGACGATTAATATTTTATTTTGAACTTTCAAATTGTTCTCTCCTCCCTCCTCCGATTTCATGAAAAAGTTCAGAGTACCGGACAGAATAAAAGCCTTGATACATTCGCATCTATTCACATAAGACACGAAACATGCTTAAATTCAGGGCTGTTACCTGTTCAACTGTGCCCCAGCTTCGTGCAGACAAACGAAACGAAGTGAAAACTCCGTGGGGTGCAGCGGAATTGGTACACAAACTCTTTCAATTTTACAGAGAGGAAGTCAACCAATATAATTTAACGTTTCCCGTATAACATATTTATAGTATTATAGAATTATAGAATTATCACCTTGAAAAAAATTTGCAGCGACTTCACTGAAAATGACGCTCCACCCTAACATAATACTGCAACAACTTAAAAGCAAGCAAACTTGTAAACCAGCGGCACTGGAACCGACCTGGGCAAATACAATGAATTGAGAATTGACCAGCCGACCTGCTGACAGAACACAAATTTTGAAGAATCGCGCCTCTTTCACATTTCCACAGGGCCCATGAAGCGGTGGCAAATAAGCCCGTTAAAAAGTTTTTCGGATTATCTCCGGATACAGACAAGAGCAGCAGCGCAAACAGAAGGATGAAAAAATGCTCCTTGCAGTAGACATAGGCAACACTCACATGGTACTCGGCCTTTTCCAGGGAAAAGAGCTTGTTTGTGACTGGAGGGTGCAGACAAGGCGTGAAACGACAACAGATGAGCTGGCCACCGCACTTTCCGGACTGCTCCTCTTAAAAAAAAGATATTTTCAAGATATAAGCGGGGTCATTATCGGCTCAGTTGTTCCGCCTCTGGATTCAGTCTGGTGTCAACTCGCCGAAAAATATCTCGGCTGTACCCCTCTTCTGGTTCACAATAAAAAAATGGACACAGGAACGCCCATTTTAATCGACAACCCCGACGAGGTCGGGGCTGACAGGATAATCAATTCCGTTGCCGGTTTTACCCGCTACCAAAAAGAGCTGATTATAGTTGATTTCGGTACGGCCATCACCTTTGATTGTGTTTCCGGGGCAGGCGAATATATTGGAGGAGCCATTGCTCCCGGTCTTGGAATTTCATTTGATGCCTTGATCAGCAGGACAGCGAAACTGCCCCGCATAGATATCAGCGCACCGCCGGACGGACCTATTGGCAAAAATACGGAAAGCGCTTTAAAATCGGGTCTGCTCTATGGTTTCGGAGGTATGGTGGAAGGACTGATCCGCCAAATATCCTCACAATTTGCACCCAGCATCCCAAAGGTCATTGCCACTGGCGGTATGGCCAAGGTGATTGCACCTTTTGCGCCGTCCATAGAAAAAGTTGAGCCCATGCTGACCCTTGAAGGATTACAGATTCTCTATGACAGAAACAGATGACCAAGGAGACCAGCTTTTAGCTCCGGTCTTGCGCAAAGGTGACACAATCGGCCTGGTTGCTCCGGCCGGCTCATGGCAAAATGAAGCCTTTGAACGCGGCATCCGCCTTGTTTCGGAATTCGGCTTTAAAACAAAATTTGCCAGGGACCTTTGTGCTCCAAACAGCTATCTGGCCGGATCAGATGAACACCGCAGCAGACTTTTCTACGAAACTTGGCACGATCCTGAAGTCATGGCGATCCTTGCCGTACGGGGTGGATACGGCTCGCTGCGAATGTTGCCTTCCGTTGATTTTGACAGCATAAAAGCACAGCCAAAGATCTTTATCGGTTTCAGCGACATAACCGCCCTGCACAGCGGCCTCTTTCAAAAGACCGGCCTTGTTTCTTTTCACGGCCCCATGCTGACCACTCTTGACCAGAGTGACAAAAAATCGGTACTCGCCTTTTTTAACACGCTGACCACCGGCTTCGTGCCCCCCATTAAAGCGGAATCGCTTGAAATACTGAAACCCGGAAACGCCGAAGGACAACTTGCCGGCGGCAACCTGACAACGGCCACGCACCTCATTGCAACTCCCTATGAAACTCCATGGAAAAATAAGATAGTCTTTCTGGAAGATATAGGAGAGGCCCCCTACAGGATAGATCGCCTGCTCACACATTTAAAAACTGCTGAACGATTCAGGGGGATAAGCGGACTCATCCTCGGGTCATTTACAAACTGCGGGAGCCAGGAAATCATCTGGCAACGTGTACTTGAAATTTTCCAGGATGAAATGTTCCCCATATGGGCCAACTTCCCTATTGGGCACGGTGAACAAAACTTGATTGTACCATTTGGACTTGAAGCGCGAATGGACTCATCCCAGGGGCTGCTCACCTTTGACACACCCTGCTGTCGACTCCCATAAGCCTGCGGAGTTTCCCCTCCCTTCATCTCTCTGCAACATCAAACCAACAGCTTGGCAACATCATTTTTGATCCGTTCTGCCAACTCATGTTTCTCTTTCACGGTGTAGTCACTTGTTGGTACGGGATTGCCAACCCGTATAACGACCCGACCAGGTTTTGCCAACAGTTTTCCTTTGGGAAGAATATCGAAAGTACCTGAAATTCCAACAGGAACAATTGGAACACCTGCCTTAATAGCCAACACCATACCTCCGGACTTGAAATCATGAAGTTTCCCATCCAGACTCCTTGTGCCTTCCGGGAAGAGAATAACCGAAGTGCCTGCGGCTATCCGCTTTGCCGCTTCCTGCAAACTTTTCAAGGCCTGCCGTCCCCGTGATCGATCAATGGGGATATTCCCGGCCAACTGCAGAGCCTTGCCAAAAAAAGGTATTTCAAAGAGCTCTTTTTTGGCGAGCCAACGCCAGTTAAAATTAAAGTACCCCTGAATGGCAAAGATATCATATTGACTCTGATGGTTGGCAGCAAATATATAGGGTTTCGTCCTGTCAAGATTTTCTCCACCTTCGACCTTCACCGAAACACCGGTTGACGCAAGAATTATTCGCCCCCAAGTTTTCGGCAAGATCAACACTTTTTCCGGTGACCCCCGGAAAACGACAAGGAACAAAATTGCCAGCAGGCTGGTCAAAAGGGTGAGTAAAGGAACAAGGGCCAGCACAAAAACGCCCCTGAGAAAAACAATAAAATTCATACGGATTATCCTTTAATCGTCTGACTGATTACAATTGGAAATGAGTTAGTGTCCGTCCATAAATGGCCCTTTTGCCTGATATCTGCGTCATGCTTAAAAAATTATCCTCGGAATATCGCATATATGCCTCCGGTAATTTTTTTTCGCAGTCCTTGATCTCAAACAAAATGCCCTATTTCTGGACAGACACGAGTTAAACTGAGCAAAAGCGGCTTTTGATCGGTTCATCCCGAGATCATCTACATTTTTTCGACACGAATACACGGTTTGTGGTAATGAAATAGAGTTCATGGTATCTAAATG
Organism: Desulfobulbaceae bacterium; assembly: GCA_020444175.1. Taxonomy (GTDB): domain Bacteria; phylum Desulfobacterota; class Desulfobulbia; order Desulfobulbales; family SURF-16; genus JAHLLM01. The sequence goes on from JAHLLM010000012.1 coordinate 79,262, forward strand.
TTGACAAAGTCGCAATGTAACTATCCAGCTGCACCTCATCTTTGAACGATCAGGCGAGGCAAGTTAGCCTTGTGACCCAGATGCATACCACGAAATCCATGAAGACTTTTTTTAATTTTCTCGTTTTTAAACGGATTGCGGAAAAATTGCCAGATGTTCTACGAGTAACTCTTTTGCCCCATGTCCAAAAAAAATGATGATCCTTTCGGATCAATAAAAATATCTCCCGAAGAGGACACAAGTATTGTCGACGCCAATACCGGTCCCAATCCGCCTGTGCCTGAAGAGGACACCCGCGATGACGACAGGTATCTGGAATTATCCTCCGATCCGGGCAGACGCAAAATTCCGTCTCCCATAACAGGAAAGATCAAGGTGGCGGCACTTGTCTTTTTTATCTGCTTCCTGCTCTATAATGTCATCGGCTTTCTGGCAATTCCATATGCCCTGCGTACTGTTATCCCTTCCTGGATCACTGAATCAGTACATCGCCCGGTCACTGTCGGTTCAGCTCATTTTAACCCCTTCACCTTCCAGCTCAGGCTGCAAAATACCATTATAGGACCAGATCTCAGCAACCCGGAAGATCAAATTGACCCGCTTTTTTCAGCCTCAGTCATTGAAGCGAGCCTGTCACCCCTCTCTTTTATCCAAAAACGTGTTACCTGCAGACGCCTTTCCGTGGACGGACTTTTTCTTCATATTGTCAGAAATGACGCCGGCGCCTACAATATTTATGAAATCCTGAAATTGCAACCAACCTCAACATTTCCCTTTGTTGCATTTCCTTTTGCCTTTTCCCTGCATAATATCAGCATAACAAACAGTCGCTTGTTTCTTGATGACATGCCGGCCAAAAAGAAACACCGCATGGAACAGGTAAACATTATTCTGCCGCTTCTTTATCACTTCCCCCCTAACGGGCATGGCTTTCAGCAAAATTATTCGGCAAAAGGACAACTTCTCAATCCCAAATTTTCAGCCATCATCAACGGCAGCCCCATAGACTTAACCGGCAAAACCCAATTGGAAGGAGATATATTTACGGCCAATCTCCAGTTGCAGCTCAACAATATCGACCTTCCCGACTACTTGTCCTACTTTCCCGGCAAACCACCCTTTTTCGTTGACAGAGGGCGAGGTGATATCCTCATGGAGCTCTCCTTCTCCACTGATGCCGACCAAAAGCCAAGTCTAAAAATTGAAACCGTCAGCCACTTTAAAGATGTCAGGCTCCGTGACCAATTCAACAATATCAGCCTTCTTCCTTCTGCCACGCTCAAAGGCACATTGGAGCCTCTTGCTTCCAGCTATTTTTTCAGTGAAATTTCCCTGGTGGAACCTGAAATCCACGTATCAAGACTTGCTGACGGGCAATGGACCCTTGCCGGAATTATCCACAACATGCCTTCAGACAGGCAGACAGGCAGTGAGCAGACCTCTGCTGCACGCAGCAATCATTTATCAAGCGAGAATTTTATTATTGAAAATTTATCAATAACAAATGGGAAATTATCATTTATTGATAAAAAAACAGATGGTGGTTTTGCAGAGAACCTCTCAGACGTCAACCTTACTTTACACAAGGACTCGTCACCAAACGCACAAGCTTTCCCTTTTTCACTGACAGGAGCAACCAGCCAGCAAAACAAAATTGCCATCAACGGGGAGCTTTTCTTTTCTCCATTTAAAATTATGGGTCGCCTGAGTGCAGACAGCTTTAGTCTCCAGCCATTCTCCAATTATTTTCCTTTTCCGGACAGGGTCAGATTAAAACAAGGAGAAATTAACAGGCTTGAAAGCCATTTTACCTTTGCTTCAAGCAGCGACAGGGACATGCCCTTATTGGTCTTTCAAGATGCTTCTGTAGATTTGACGAATTTTATACTGATTCAACAAAACACCAACTGGCTTTCCCTGCCCCAGGCACATCTTGACATAAAGAAATTCGATCCGCTAAAAAGCACAATAACGGATATTGCGTTAAAAGCAGATGACCCGGAAATACTCCTCCAATGGGATCAGAATAATCACTTCAACTGGCAGCTTTTTTCTCAAACATCCGAAGATAAGAAAAACCAGAAGTGGCACGTGACTTTTTCATCTCTCGACTTGCAGGATACCATTTTGCATATCCAAAATAATTTCCTGAATACTCCAATCACAAGCTCTGTGAAAAATGTGCATATCAAGGCGACAAATATTTCCACAGAACCGGACACGAAAGGAGAGTTTTCACTGCAGACCCAAAACCTCACCGGGACAGACCTCTCTCTTACCGGCTCCCTTGGCATTTCACCATTTTCCGGATTTTTTTCTGTTAATCTGAAAAACTACCAGATTGCCTCTGCACCATCACTCATAACCGACTGGCTTGACCTTGCGGAAATTTCCGGAAGAATCAATGCAGCAGGAGACATTTCATTTCCCAAGCTCTCTTATAATGGAACCTTTTCACTGCATAACATCAATGCCTTCAGAGAAAAGGGAATGAAGCTCTTTTCCTGCACCCAGGCAGAAGCAAGAGGCGCTCATCTTTCATATCAGCCATTTTCCTTTAGGGCAGAAAATCTTGATCTCACAAATCCATCTCTTGACTGGATTATTGAGGCAGAAGACTCGACAAAACAGAAATCACCTTTTTTTAGAAACAAATCAGCTGACCAGATACTTCCCTTTAACCATGCAGGTCAAATAAACATAAATACAATTCATATTACCGGCGGCAAAGTGGCCTTGACAGACAGGCGTCCAATCCCGGTTTTTACAACTCAAGTCAGCCTGGCTGGAACCCTGGACCATCTGGTCAATAATGACTCGGAGAAAATGCAGTTTGACGTGTCTTTTCAAGGCGAAAAGAAAATGCGGGGTGTTGCAAAAGGTGAAGCGAGGTTATTCGGCAGCGCGCATTATATTGACCTTTCAGCCAAGATAAGGAACCAGTCAGTAGTAAAATTTTCTCCCTATCTTCAATCTCTCCTCGGACACAACATAGCTACAGGGCATTTCGACTTTTTTACTGACTACCATCAGGAGAACGATGAAATCAATTCACAAAATACCATCCACGCTTCAGGGCTTATCATAGACAACCAATCACAATCAACTATCCAGCTTCCGCTCACCCTTGCTCTCCTGTCCAACCCGAAGGGTGAAATCACCTTCAATTTCCCGGTAAGCGGCACTCCTTCAGAACCTGCTTACTCCTTTCCGGCTGCCCTGGGAAGAGCGCTCCGAAACCTGGCATTAAAAACCTCTGTTTCACCTTTTTCCCAATTAAATTCTTCTTTTCCGGAATTTGAAAAAATTCCGGATCACCTGCTTTTTCTTCCCGGCGAGGCCGCGCTTTCGACTGAAAACAAAAAATATCTGACAATTCTTTCACAAATTTTGGTACAAAGACCAAAACTTACCGTAACCCTGAAAGGCTTTGCCAGTTCAGGACAAGACAGAGAAGCCATTTTAGAGAAAAAAAAGGAGTACGCCCACAAACAGGAAATGCTCACCTTGAGCTCCAAGCTGTCCGAGCTTTCCAGAAAATACGGGAAAGAAGAAATATCCCCCGTACCGAAACAGGACGAGCCTTTACCATCTTCACCAACCTCCTCCCTGACTGTGCAGAAAAGTGAACTCCTGAAACTTGCTCAAAAAAGAGAAAAAACCGTGCTTGATTATCTTGTCACACATTTAAAAATCAATCCTTCACGCGTTATTCCAGATACAACAGGTTCTCTTGTCCCTCCCGATGCCCCGGGTCGCCCGGGTTATCGGGTCGATTTCAAACTGGGTTCTCTCGATTGAGTAACAACTCCCTTTAACACAGGTACATTATTATGCTTCGCCCTCCCTATTCTTCGTATAAAAGACTGTATGTCTATCACCTTGACCTTGCCCGAATTCCCCAAGTAAACTCTCCGGACCTGATCGGAATATGGATGGAAGACAGAACTGCCGTGCTTTTTTTCCACACCCCGCAAAAAGAACTGATTGAAAATCTCTGCACCAGGGAAAACAGCAAACTCATATACGAAGCAGATCTGGATTATCAGGATTGGGAGGCTGGTCAGCTTATTTCCACTTTCACCGAGAATGGTCTGACCGTTGCCCCTGTATGGGAAGATGTCCCTGCTGATATTGTTCTTGACCCGAGCGTCATATTTGGCAGTGGGTTCCACCCAACCACCAGGGCCTGCCTGCAAATTTTACTCAAATACCTGAAGACACCGGAGATAAAAATTGATTCTGCTATAGATCTTGGTACCGGCACAGGCTTACTCAGCATCGCAGCTGCTCATTTTGGTGTCCAAAGCATAACCGCAGTTGACAACAACCCTCTTGCCTGCCAGGTTGCAGCAAAAAACTGCAAGTTAAATAAAGTGGATGCCAATGTCACAGTCAAAGAAATCGATCTGCGCTCCGATCTGCCCAGCACAACAGGATGCAATCTCGTTGTAGCCAATCTTTACCAGGGACTTTTAAAACAACTCATACAGACCCCTGATTTCTGGCTTGCAGACCTTTACATCCTGTCTGGTTTCATATCCTCAATGGAAGCTGATCTGCTGGCCGAATTGCCCACTGAAAAAATCAGGTTCCTTGAACGTACGAGAGTTGACAACTGGTGCATCTGGGTGATTGCCAATAGAAACCTTGCCCAATAGCTCTTTGAGTGAGGCTATAGCCCGTACGGCTGATGTCAAGGTTGCAGGATAAAACGAATAAGGGGTGATGGAGCGGAAACTATGAGGGCGAACAGATATTCACTAGACAAATTATATTACAGAGATGTCAGTCAGAAGCTCGCTACAGCCCGGGAGCTGTTTTCTGAACATGGCGATATATTCATGAACGAGGCAGAGGTCAGAATAATGCTCGACAATCTCACCTCTCTTTCACTTAATCTGCAGAAACAAATGGCTTCAATGACAATGGGTTCACTTTGTCAGATATGCGCATCAAAACCTGAAGGCGGCTGTTGCAGCGCTTTTATGGCCAATGAAACAGATGCTGTTTTGTTACTTATCAACTTGTTGCTGGGCATTGACGTTTGTCCCCAGCGGGACGATGATTTCGAGTGCTGCTATCTCGGTCCATCAGGCTGCACGTTGAAGGTAAAGCCCATTTTCTGCCTGAATTATAATTGCCGGCACATCTTAACCGGCAATGGGGCTGGGGACTTAAAGGAACTTGATAAAGCCGCTTCCGCCGTTCTCAGGGAGCAGACAGCTTTGGAGGAAGTACTGCTTAAGACAATTCGATCTCTTTAAAAAAGGCATTTGATCTCAAGCCGCACCGTCTGCTTTTTTCTTGCGTACAGGCTCTGCCAGATCAATCTTGCGCGGAACCAGACCGCTTGCCATAAAGGCTGTACACTGTTTGCGTTTTTCAAAGGGACAGTCGGCAATATTCCAACAGGGTGTATATTGCAGAAGTTTTTTGATTGCCGCGATACTGATGCCGCCTTCATGGATCATGCCCCGCAGGCACTCAACCCACTTGATATCGTCCATGGTGAAGTAACGCCATTTCCCCTGACGCATAGGCCGAATCAGATTCTCTTTCTCATAAATCCGTAAAGTTCGGGGATGAATGTTTAACATTTTCGCAGCTATTCCGATCGTAAAAATTGCCTTGTCGTCTGATATCATTGTATTCCTCCAAACTCTCTCAAGGAAGGCCGGGGAATCTCTAAGATGCCCCGGCCCATGTCGGCTTTAATTCGTTACCTTCTCTTAGTGCTCGCCATGATCTTCAAACGCTTTCCCAAAGAACCTTTCGCCAAGCATGAAGCCTGCTCCGGCAACTCCAAGACCTGCCATGGTTACCAGAAGTTCTGACGTGGAAGGAATGTAGCTGAAGTAAGTCGGAAGATTATCCCATCCGCTGTACTGAGGTACGAGCTGACCGGCAACAACAAGGTCATAGCGGGAAAAGAACTGACCGACCAGAACCATGATGGCTGCGGAGGTCATGGCAGGGATGCTTTTCATTTTGGTCATCACAAGAAGACCGATGGGGAACAGAAGACCGATGCACACTTCAAAGATCCAGAAGTTTGAGGCCAAGGGACCGCTGATCAAAGCTGTTGCTGCTGTACGACCGCCTTCGCTACCGCCAACATAGAAGGAGATGAAGCGCCAGGCGGTGGCAACGATGATCAGAAGAAGCATAAGGGTAACAACCTTGGCAGCGCTCTGAACGCCTTTGTATACGGTGTCACTCATTTTCTGTTTACGGATGGCAAAGGCAAAGTTGGTAATCAGAACGGTTGCAGCAGCACCGGACAGGAATGAACTGGCCAGGAAGTAAATCGGCAACTGAGCGCCGTACCAGAAAGGACGACCGCCGAGGGTAGCGAAAACCGCGCCAAGATTGGTATTGGCGGCAACCTCTGCCAGGGCTCCCAATACACCCAGGGTAATGGCAAGCTTGTACTGTTTGGTCAGGATCAGGAAGAACTCAAGAAACATGAAACCAACTGCCATGCCATAAAGAGTACCCATCCACCATATATTTGATGTCAGGTTAGGAGAGGTTATATTGTAGATGGCCATTCTCCAGGGACTTTCAAGCTCGACACCGATAAGGGTGAAACCACTTATAATTGTTATAATTGACATCCAGACCATCCTGTTTGCCAACGGGGCAAGACTGTTGCCGCCAAAGATGTGACTGATCGCCGCCAACAGGCAGAGGCCTGTGGAAGTGATGGCAAAGAAGGCGTAGGAGGAAATCAAAATCCCCCAGGGCATTTCCCTTGTATTGTTATAAACATTGTGATGTCCGGCATAGAATGCATACAGTCCGGCACTGATCCCTACCACCGCCATCAACACAAAAACAAGTGTGGCTTTATTCAAGCCAGGTGTGGCAACTCTCGGCTCCGCAGTCGCTGCTAGTGAAAATCCGTTTGACATGTTCTTCCTCCTCACTTTTTATTAGGTATTGAAACGTATATATTTTTCTCGACAGCCACGCTGTCAAACTCTTAAATCTCTTGCTTTATCTTACTCATCTCTGTACATAACAGGTGTTTTGCCCTGTGCACTGACATCAGACCGCCATCCGATTTTCAGTGCACCCGGGCCAGGCAACCAGGGCCTTTCAGCATCCTACAGGTTCAGGGCTCTTCTGATCCTTGGCGTTTGTTGACAGATGGTACAGACCGGCAACAACCGCGATGATTGAAAAAGGCCCCATGACAAGAAAAAGAACCAGGGAGAGAACGAACCAGAAGGCTTCGCTTAACCGGCTCATGGTTTTTGCCAGTTTCCCTACGATTGATTTGTTTTCGTTTTTCCTGTGATGATCTGCAAGCAAATGGATTAAGGCACTCATTTTTGGCCTCCTTATTCTTTCTCGTTCTTTGGCTAGGCTTTTTTCTCGTTTGACTAGTAACTAGAGCAAATGATATGCCAGACAGAAGTGAAAAAAGAATGAACCGAAAAACGCAACAAGCTAACTCCTCAAATTAACGAATAAATCGACACCTATAAATATTAATTTCCACTACTTTTTCTACAAAATCATAGCCACATAATATGACACGCCGGGCTCAATTTACGCCCCACCCCACCCAGCACAAAGCTGCAAAATTCGCCCATTTTTGACTCATTTTTCGCCTTTCCTGCCGAACTTCCCCTTTCAAAAACACCCTCCCAAGAGCACTAAGTCAATAATATCAGCACGTTATACCTGCGACATTTTGCCCCAGAAGAATTATGCGCCTGCTTTTGAGCCCACAACTAGACCAAGCGCGCATTTTCCGCCCACAATAAAGAGAAATCTTTATCACGAAAATTGACACTGCAGCCAAAAATATCATTTATATTCGGCATGTTAGCTAAACGTTGCTCAAAATGAAGAATATACGGACAAAATGGAATGTAAAAGCTGGAGAAGCAGTATATATGGACACAAAGAATCAAACCCGCGCAACACAGGTGAATATATCAATTTACAAGTTACAGTACAGTTATACCCAACAGTACTGTATATTCACTATTCCCAAACTGGCCATAGAACATGCAGCAAGAGGCTCCCTGGAACCTATTTCCGCAGCAACAAGCCCTGTGTCACACCAAACGACTCTTGTTGTTCCAGCTGGCCAGAAGACAACGAACAAAGCAAGACTCCGCCTCCTTCACGAAGCTGCAGAGTCGCCATGGGCAAAGGATGGGGACCGACACGCCATTTGAAGCTTTGGGATGACACGAACCAGGCAAACAAATGATTTCTGAATGCTTTAAAATAACTTCGCCAGCACAAAGGACGCAAAATAAGCCCCCCCCATACGCGAACTCTATTTGAACAACCCAAGACATCAACTAGAGAGAAACAGCAAGCCGAACAGACAACTTCCACGAGCTGAAACTTCATTGCGAGCAATGGCTAAAGTCCATATCAAGGACACAACACAGGAGATGTACAATCTATACCCCTGATCGAACACAGCCAACAAGCAGCGAAACGCTTCCGCGGCCTCCCCATACGCTTTGACGGACCGACGCTCAGACCAATCATTAATCCAGGCAGACCGCTTCTCACAAATCACATATGTCAGGAATCTGATAGCAATTTCGGAAATAAAAAAAAACAATCTAAAACCACGTGAATAAATATGGACAGTATCAGGATTTTCTTGGGAAGGGATGGCCAGGCTGCACGTTGAAGGTAAAGCCCATTTTCTGCCTGAATTATAATTGCCGGCACATCTTAACCGGCAATGGGGCTGGGGACTTAAAGGAACTTGATAAAGCCGCTTCCGCCGTTCTCAGGGAGCAGACAGCTTTGGAGGAAGTACTGCTTAAGACAATTCGATCTCTTTAAAAAAGGCATTTGATCTCAAGCCGCACCGTCTGCTTTTTTCTTGCGTACAGGCTCTGCCAGATCAATCTTGCGCGGAACCAGACCGCTTGCCATAAAGGCTGTACACTGTTTGCGTTTTTCAAAGGGACAGTCGGCAATATTCCAACAGGGTGTATATTGCAGAAGTTTTTTGATTGCCGCGATACTGATGCCGCCTTCATGGATCATGCCCCGCAGGCACTCAACCCACTTGATATCGTCCATGGTGAAGTAACGCCATTTCCCCTGACGCATAGGCCGAATCAGATTCTCTTTCTCATAAATCCGTAAAGTTCGGGGATGAATGTTTAACATTTTCGCAGCTATTCCGATCGTAAAAATTGCCTTGTCGTCTGATATCATTGTATTCCTCCAAACTCTCTCAAGGAAGGCCGGGGAATCTCTAAGATGCCCCGGCCCATGTCGGCTTTAATTCGTTACCTTCTCTTAGTGCTCGCCATGATCTTCAAACGCTTTCCCAAAGAACCTTTCGCCAAGCATGAAGCCTGCTCCGGCAACTCCAAGACCTGCCATGGTTACCAGAAGTTCTGACGTGGAAGGAATGTAGCTGAAGTAAGTCGGAAGATTATCCCATCCGCTGTACTGAGGTACGAGCTGACCGGCAACAACAAGGTCATAGCGGGAAAAGAACTGACCGACCAGAACCATGATGGCTGCGGAGGTCATGGCAGGGATGCTTTTCATTTTGGTCATCACAAGAAGACCGATGGGGAACAGAAGACCGATGCACACTTCAAAGATCCAGAAGTTTGAGGCCAAGGGACCGCTGATCAAAGCTGTTGCTGCTGTACGACCGCCTTCGCTACCGCCAACATAGAAGGAGATGAAGCGCCAGGCGGTGGCAACGATGATCAGAAGAAGCATAAGGGTAACAACCTTGGCAGCGCTCTGAACGCCTTTGTATACGGTGTCACTCATTTTCTGTTTACGGATGGCAAAGGCAAAGTTGGTAATCAGAACGGTTGCAGCAGCACCGGACAGGAATGAACTGGCCAGGAAGTAAATCGGCAACTGAGCGCCGTACCAGAAAGGACGACCGCCGAGGGTAGCGAAAACCGCGCCAAGATTGGTATTGGCGGCAACCTCTGCCAGGGCTCCCAATACACCCAGGGTAATGGCAAGCTTGTACTGTTTGGTCAGGATCAGGAAGAACTCAAGAAACATGAAACCAACTGCCATGCCATAAAGAGTACCCATCCACCATATATTTGATGTCAGGTTAGGAGAGGTTATATTGTAGATGGCCATTCTCCAGGGACTTTCAAGCTCGACACCGATAAGGGTGAAACCACTTATAATTGTTATAATTGACATCCAGACCATCCTGTTTGCCAACGGGGCAAGACTGTTGCCGCCAAAGATGTGACTGATCGCCGCCAACAGGCAGAGGCCTGTGGAAGTGATGGCAAAGAAGGCGTAGGAGGAAATCAAAATCCCCCAGGGCATTTCCCTTGTATTGTTATAAACATTGTGATGTCCGGCATAGAATGCATACAGTCCGGCACTGATCCCTACCACCGCCATCAACACAAAAACAAGTGTGGCTTTATTCAAGCCAGGTGTGGCAACTCTCGGCTCCGCAGTCGCTGCTAGTGAAAATCCGTTTGACATGTTCTTCCTCCTCACTTTTTATTAGGTATTGAAACGTATATATTTTTCTCGACAGCCACGCTGTCAAACTCTTAAATCTCTTGCTTTATCTTACTCATCTCTGTACATAACAGGTGTTTTGCCCTGTGCACTGACATCAGACCGCCATCCGATTTTCAGTGCACCCGGGCCAGGCAACCAGGGCCTTTCAGCATCCTACAGGTTCAGGGCTCTTCTGATCCTTGGCGTTTGTTGACAGATGGTACAGACCGGCAACAACCGCGATGATTGAAAAAGGCCCCATGACAAGAAAAAGAACCAGGGAGAGAACGAACCAGAAGGCTTCGCTTAACCGGCTCATGGTTTTTGCCAGTTTCCCTACGATTGATTTGTTTTCGTTTTTCCTGTGATGATCTGCAAGCAAATGGATTAAGGCACTCATTTTTGGCCTCCTTATTCTTTCTCGTTCTTTGGCTAGGCTTTTTTCTCGTTTGACTAGTAACTAGAGCAAATGATATGCCAGACAGAAGTGAAAAAAGAATGAACCGAAAAACGCAACAAGCTAACTCCTCAAATTAACGAATAAATCGACACCTATAAATATTAATTTCCACTACTTTTTCTACAAAATCATAGCCACATAATATGACACGCCGGGCTCAATTTACGCCCCACCCCACCCAGCACAAAGCTGCAAAATTCGCCCATTTTTGACTCATTTTTCGCCTTTCCTGCCGAACTTCCCCTTTCAAAAACACCCTCCCAAGAGCACTAAGTCAATAATATCAGCACGTTATACCTGCGACATTTTGCCCCAGAAGAATTATGCGCCTGCTTTTGAGCCCACAACTAGACCAAGCGCGCATTTTCCGCCCACAATAAGATGACCTTTAAAACAATGACAAGACGAGTGGATTTCATATGCTTAACTTGAGTTATTTACTGGAACTACAGGATGTTACAGTAAAAGCACAGAGAGGGATGCCACAAACAGCAGCAGGAATAAATGGGAGAATTATAAAAAATGAAAAAAGAAGAAAAACTGGAAAGGAGTATTAAAGAGACTGAAAATGAAACCTGCAAAGAGCAGCTTACAAAGTATGGTCTTAACCTTACCTTATATAAGGTGCCTAAAGGGGATTGCGAATGAAGTGAAAAAGAGGAGAAAAAGACCTGCAAAGAATGACTTCAAAAATCATTCTTTGCAGATCGAGAGAATCGGGCAGGATTTCCACAGAGAAATCAGTGGTTTCCGCCACTATGGGAATCAGTCTTTGGGCTTCCAAACATGCGATCAAAACCCTTTACACCAATATGACACACCGTACAACGAGTGTCTGATGCAAAAGCGGTGTCTCCGTCGTGGCAGGCACCACAGTATTTTCCATCATAGAGAGACTGCATGGTATAGTCGCCATTGGCCTCAGCAGAGCCTATTTCCATCTCAAAAATTTCATCGTGGCAACTGTCGCACTCAAGTCCCACATCCATGGTATGAAGTTTATGGGTAAAAATGACGGCTTTCACAGGGGAAGTGAAAACAATCGGCGCCTCAGGACCATATGTGTCTTCATCATATTCCTCAGAAACAGCATTGCCGGCAAAGCCCAAAAGCACACCTGTAAAGGCAATTGCACTTAAAAAACCTGTAACACGCTTATAGTCAAATTTCATTGTAATCCTCTTATAATGGCAATTAGTCATTCATATAGTAAATATTGGGAAGGGCACCAGTCTCAGGGCGAAGAACCCAGACAACCTTTTCAGGTGAATGAATGAGCTGGTAAACCCTGCTACTTGTATCAGCCAAATCGCCAAAGACTCGAACATCAGCAGGACATGCTGCAGCACAGGCCGTTTCTGTCTCTCCCTTGGACAGGCGAGTATCATAGCAGAAGTTACATTTATCGACTGCTCTGTTTTCTTCCTTAAAATAGCGGGCACCATAGGGACAAGCAGCCATACAGGTTTTACAACCGATACATTTTTTGTATTCCATCTTAACAATACCGGTTTTTTTGTCTTTAAATGTTGCCTTGGTCGGACAAACGCGGACACAGGGAGGTCGATTACAATGATTACAAAGTACAGGCATAAAAATGCGCTCTGTTTCATTTGGACCAACTTCTCTCTCCTGTTCAAGAATCCTTGTTCTGTATCCATATGAAGGAACGTGGTTGGTTTTTACACAGGCCTCCATACAACGTTCACAATCGATACAGCGATTTTGACGTATAACCATTGTATAATGGGGACTATAGGGGAATTTCTGGGCTTTCGGCATGGTACCCAGCGCACCCTGAGCATTACGAGCTGAAGTCAAAGACAACACGGAACCACCAAGAAATACTCCTGTAACAGAGAGGCCAAACTTCAAAAAAGAACGCCGCTCATCTGAGGGAAGGCTTTCAACACCCTCATTTTTGAGTTTTTCCAAATCTTTAATTCTCATTATGAATCTCCCTCGAAAAAATAATTAAAAGGCTGTCACCCTGGGGGAGCAAGCAGCCAATGTTTAAATGTTATTTAGTAGGCAAACTGCTTTCTAATATAAACAGAAAATAAAAAATAACCAGCTTAAACAGTCAAAAAAGACACACTTATGTAGCAGCCAGAAAACACACTCTAGCTTAACTGTCAAGTCAAATTTGGTTTTTTTGCCCATTTTTATGGCAAAAGTTGCTGCTTGACTGTCGCTGCAGGAGCGACTAGATTAGGTGTTTATACCAATTAAACCAGTAGTTTTTAACACTCAAATTACACTACAAAAAGCAGGGCGTATTTTGCGTCCGCAGACAGCTTTAAAAACAACATGACCAATCAAGCACCACCCGCCGCAATCCATTTGACACTCGCGATTTTTACCGTTGACTCCAATTGGACAATTACCTCCTTTACTCCTGAAGCAGAAGTCCTGACAGGCATGAATGCCGCTGACATGATCGGTCAGAACTGCTCTGATTTCTTCACAGAGGATCAACATTTCAGCATCCTGTGCAGCAGCAAACTATCCAACGGACAGACAACAACATTTAACTCTGTCATCACGAACGTCGACACGAATAAACAAAAGGATATCCAGGTAAACATTATCCCCGTTCCAGACCTGGCTGGCAATATCAGTGGAGCCGTTATCAGTTTCCAGGAAACTTCAAAATCGCACTTGGTCAGCCAACTGGTTTTTGATTCTGTGGCAGACGGTGTCTTCACTGTTGACAGTCAATGGAAGATTACATCCTTCAATAAGGCCGCTGAAAAAATTACCGGTTGGACACGCGAACAGGCACTTGGCAAATCATGCCGAGAAATCTTTCACTCAAATGCATGTGGTGACTCATGCGTCCTTGCCCAGAGCGTGCAACAGGGCAGACCGGTTTTTGATCGATCAATCTTTATCCAGAGCAAAGACGGTACAACCATACCGGTAAGCATCAGCGCAGCTCCCCTTCTTGACCATACGGGTAAGACAATCGGCGGGGTTGAAACGTTCCGTGATATTACCAGCATTATCAGCAAGGACCTCATATTCGACTCCATCGCCGACGGCGTATTCACAGTAGACAGGAACTGGAAAGTGACTTCTTTTAACAAGGCCGCCGAATCAATTACCGGTTGGACCCAGAAAGAAGTCATGGGTAAATCCTGCAGCAGTATTTTTCACTCAAATATCTGCGGCAACGATTGCGTCCTTGCCCAAAGCGTCAAAAAGGGCAAAAAAATTACAGACAGACCCATTTTTATCAAGAAAAAAGACGGCTCAACAATTCCGGTCAACATAAGCGCAGCCCCTTTTCTCGACCATGAAGGAAAAGTAATCGGCGGCATTGAAACCTTCCGTGACATTACCAGCATCATCAGGAACGATCTTATTGTCGACTCTGTCGCAGATGGCGTTTTTTCCGTTGACAAAAACTGGAAGATAACCTCCTTTAATCGTGCTGCAGAAAAAATAACCGGCTGGACAAGCGAACAGGCCCTTGGCAAATCATGCAGCGACATCTTCCACTCAAGCATATGCGGCAAAAATTGCGCCATTGCCCAATGTCTTTACACCGGCAAAACAATTTCAAACCGCTCAATCACCATTACCAATGCAACAGGTGAAAAAATCCCGATCAGCATCAGCGCCGCTCCGCTCATCGATCCGGATGGCAACATTATCGGCGGTGTTGAAACATTCAGGGACCTCACAGCCATTACCAGCCTCAGAAAACAACTGACGCAAAGTTATAATTTCGACGCCATCCTCAGCAAAAATGCCGCCATGCAGCGAATATTCAAAATATTGCCGGATATTGCCAAAAGCCCCAGTACTGTTTTGATCCTGGGAGAAAGCGGTACAGGAAAAGAGCTTGTGGCACGCGCCCTCTACAATGAAAGCACCCGCAGCACAAAACCTTTTATAGCCGTTAACTGCGGAGCACTGCCCGAGACATTGCTTGAGTCTGAACTCTTTGGTTACAAGGCTGGTGCATTCACTGACGCCAAAAAAGACAAAATGGGTCGTTTTGCAGCAGCTGAAAAAGGCACCCTGTTTCTGGATGAAATCGGAGACATCCCCCAGGCGCTTCAAGTCAAACTTTTACGGGTTTTGCAGAACAAGGTCTACGAACCATTAGGCTCGAACGCGCCAGTCAAGGCCGATGTCCGGATTATCACGGCCACAAATCGTAATCTCCAGGAACTGGTGAACCAGGGACTTTTCAGGGAAGATCTTTTTTACAGGCTCAATGTGGTCAAGATCCAACTGCCCCCTCTGCGGGAAAGACGCGAAGACATCCCTCTGCTGACCGAACATTTCATCAAACAGTTCAGCGCCCAGCAGGGAAAGGATATTATAGGCATATCCAGCCCGGCCTTGAACCTTTTGATGCATTATGATTATCCAGGCAACATCAGAGAACTTGAGAACATAATCGAGTATGCCTTTATTCTCTGTGACGGCGGCCTTATCCAACCCGAAGACCTTCCCGAGCCTTTTTTCGTCCCTGAACAAACGGCCACAAAGGTTACCCGAGCCAAAGACGGGTTCCTCACCCTTGAAGAAACTGAAAAACAGGCAATCATCCTTTCTCTGGAACGAAACAAATGGAAACGCATGGCGACCTGTCGGGAACTGGGAATCTCCAAAGACACACTCCGTCGCAAGATCACCCGATACGGATTAGCAAATCCCCTCTTAGACGAAAACTGATCAGACCGCCTCCCCTCTTCTACGCAATTAACCCAATAAAAAAAAGCGGACATCTCCCTACTAAGGAGAAGATCCGCTTATTTCAATGCAATGCTGCTGGAACAGGTAAATACTTTTTTCACCTGACTGCTACCTGTCATCCACACAACTTCCGCTTTTCATCCCCATATTCTCCAGAGACTCGGCGAGATCGGTGGAAGTTCAACCAGGTGATACTTGCTTTTTTTTGGCACCAGCTTTTTTCTTTTTTTCCTGATCAGCAAGCTTGGCTTCACGCTTTGCAACTTCATCACCGACCTGATGCAAGGTTCTCGGCACAGACCAGTCAACTCTTGCAGAACAGCTCTCACAGATATCTTCAGGACAGTCTTTAACCTCCCAGCAGGGAATCAGCGTCAGCAACTTTTTCAAGCCCGGAATACTGATACCCTGGTCATGGATCATCGAACGCAGACACTCGATCCACTTTATATCATTCGGAGAGAACATCCTACGCGATCCGCGGTGGGCGGGTTTAATCAACCCTTCAGCTTCATATATACGAAGTGTTCGCGGATGAACGTTAAGCAACCTCGCGGCAACACCTATGGGATAGATTGGTAAATCCGGCCGCAAAGGCTGAATGTCAGTCTTTTTTCTGGCCATATCATCCTCCTTTAATTTTATGGTCCTGCTGCTTCATTTTATTAAATCAGCAGGCAAGGCAAGGGAGATATCTCCCCTGCCTTTCATGGGGCCGCATACAACAATTAGTGATCTTCAGACAGATGGCCTTTAAACAGGCGCTCACCCATGAGAAAACCCATGACACAGAGAGACATGCCGCCCACGACAACCATAATTTCGTGCAGGCTTGGAGTATAAGACCAGAGGTGAGGCTGACCAACGATGCCCAACTCATGGAACTGAGGAACGATCATACCAACGACAACCAGGTCAAAGCGCATAAAGAAGATACCAATAACACTTGAGGTAGCCGCAACCATCAGAGCTGTCAGATTTTTAGCGCGTACTGCAAGGATGATGCAGAAAGGAATTACCATACCGAGCATAACTTCGCCAATCCAGAAATTCACTGCATAAGGACCGCTGAGGATAGCCTGCATTGCTTCGTATTTTCCTGGCGGATGACCACTTACACCGGAGATTACTTTCCAGCAGGTGAAAAACATGATAACGGTCATCAAAAGAGCACCGAGTTTAGCAGTGGACTGCAGGGAACTCTCAAGAGCAGGGCTCATTTTCCAGCCATTTGCCTTATAACCGATCCAGTGAAAGAAAATAACAGCTGCGCAACCGGACATCATTGCAGAGGTGATGAAGTAAATAGGCATATAAGGACCATGCCAGAACTCACGACCGTTGAGCAGTCCGAAAACCGCACCCAGGTTACTGTGAGCAGCAACACCAGCGACCACACCGGACAGGCCGAGGTACCCAGCCAGTTTATGCTTGCCGGCCTGGAGCAGAGCAAACTCGATGAGCATGAAGAAAAGATATGCTCCATAGAGTGTACCCATCCACCAGATGTTCGACGTCAGGTTGGGGGAAGTAATGTTGTAAATGGCCATACGCCAGGGATTTTCGATCTCAAACGCAATGACAAGAAAACCGGCTATAATGGTTGTAATCGCCATAAAAACGGAACGCTTGGCAATAGGTTTGAAAGCGTCGACGTTAAAGACATGACCAATTGATGATACAAGACAAAGACCTGTTGAGGTAACAACAAAAAAGACATAGGTGGCAATCAGAAGTCCCCATGGAACTTCGCGGGTTACATTATATGCATTGTGATAGCCCTGAAAAAAGGCATGCACGCCAAAGGCAACACCGGTAATTGCCAACAAACCACTCAAAGCGATAGCAGCATTATAGCCGCTTGAAGCTTTTACTGCTAAGCCCTCACCTTCCTGGGGCAGAATATTTGCTAATATATTGTTCATTGAACTCACTCCTTCGATTTTTGTTTCATGGTTCACAGACATTCAGTTAAGAACATGTGACTAGGAAAAATCACTCTCTTCACGCACTGCACGAAGCACTGGTTTGACCTTGAGATCAAAAACCGTATGGAGCGTAGCACAACCTAGCCAAAAAACGAGAAATAATAAGCCGTCCATTTGCTTCTCCTTAATAATTGAGACATTAATATGTCCTTTTTCTACTTACTCTCCGGAACAAATTGGCGGATCCATTCCAGACAGTACACTCTCTTCCTTTTCCACCTCCTTTTCAGTTAACGATGTATTGTTTTATCTGTTGCATTATTTGAAACACAAAACTATAAATTAAAACTTTTTTCACATTAAACTGTGACAATGTGCCACATGCTTAATGTAACTAAATGTATAAAATGGGACATGCCAATTGTCAAGAAAAAATATCATACGAATTACAACTTAAACGCAAAATAGCAGCATCAGATTAAGCGGACAACCACAATGTGGCATTTATTTCACAGCAATCCACTCTTAAATTTTTTAATAAAATTGAATAGTTATAAATATTGAGCATTTCACACCCCCTCCAAAAACAGCCAAATTAAAAAAACTGACACTTTTTACACCATAAAGCAAAATTCGCCCACTAGAAAATCCAGAGGGCGCAAAATAAGCCATCACCCTCAGAAGACAGCTCAATATGCTCCATGAACCAAGAAGCGGATAACAGCTTAATATGATAAGAAAAACAAGAAACACCCTTTACCGGCACTCCACACTCACACACTTGGCACAAGTCTTGCTGTAAAATAAATGCATTAGCTTGCTCATCAAAAATGCCAAAAGACGAGACAGCTTCTTCCTTACTTTCCTCTCGGGTGGCGGCCCGAGAGGTTAAAAAAAATCAGAGTTCATTGACGAGCCTGAAAACATAACTTCTCCTTTGTAAAACCTGGGTCTATGGCCCAGGTTTTTTTTTATTTCCCTTACAAGCATTTCATGTCGAATAGCCTCTTTACCTTTCTTAAAAGTTGTGTTTATATCTTCTGGCAATTTTGTCTTGATGCCCCTCATTTCACGTGGCAACAATTGCCTGACCATCCCAATAAGACGCAAAATTCGCCTTATTTTTAATGAAACACCTTACCGAATCACCTAAGGAGGTCTTTGCTTGAAATATTTTTACAAGAACCTTTCAATCTGGCTCATAATCGGACTTGCCTTCATTCTGCTTCTCAATTTTTTCAAAAAAGCACCTGAAGACATAAACCATATTCAGTATTCCGATTTCTTAAAGAGAGTAAAAAGCGGTACCATCTCTGACATCAGTATCAATGAAAACACCATTACCTGGACCAACTCAAACGGGGAGAAATTCAAGAGCATAGCTCCGCAAAAACCGGAATTAGTATCACCGCTCCTCGCTTCAGGTATTAATGTAGAGGTTCAGCAGACCAAAGAACCCCATTGGTTTTTTAAAACCCTTCTTTCATGGGTTCCTTTTATATTGATAATAGTCCTCTGGTTTTTCTTTATGAAACAGGGAGGCGGCAAAGGTGGCGGCAAGGCAATGGCCTTCGGGAAAAGCAAGGCCAAGTTAATCGACGGACAAAAGTCCAAGGTTAAATTTAAAGATGTCGCAGGCGTCCAGGAGGCTAAAGACGAATTGGTCGAGATTGTTGATTTTCTCAAAGACCCTACAAAATTTACTGATGCCGGAGCCCGTATTCCAACAGGTGTCTTACTTTATGGCGAGCCTGGAACCGGAAAAACATTACTCGCAAAGGCAATTGCCGGTGAAGCGGGAGTCCCCTTTTTCTCAATAAGCGGCTCAAGCTTTGTGGAAATGTATGTCGGCATCGGCGCGTCCCGTGTTCGTGACCTTTTTAAAGAAGGGAAGAAAAAAGCGCCCTGTATCATTTTTATAGATGAAATTGACGCTGTTGGCCGTCATCGCAGTGCAGGAGGAGGCGGAGGCAATGATGAAAGGGAACAAACCCTGAACCAGCTCCTTGTTGAGATGGACGGTTTCGAGGGTAACGAGTCTGTCATTATTATAGCAGCCACCAACCGCCAGGATATACTTGATCCAGCCCTCCTGCGACCGGGACGCTTTGACCGTCAGGTTATGGTGCCTGTTCCCGATGTAGGCGGTCGCGAGCAGATTTTAAAAGTCCATGCCGCAAAAATACAGGTAGCTGACGATGTTGACTGGAAGGTCATTGCCAAGGGAACGCCGGGATTTTCCGGTGCTGAGCTGGCAAATATGATTAATGAGGCGGCTCTGCTGGTAACTAGAATGAAAAATGCCTCCAAGGTGACCATGAATATTCTGGAAGAGGCCAAAGATAAAGTAATGATGGGAGCTGAAAGGCGCAGTCTGATTATCACCGACAAAGAGAAAAGGATCACCGCTTTTCATGAAGCAGGCCACGCACTTGTTGCCTGGATGCTTCCCGGCGCTGATCCTGTACACAAGGTAACTATTATACCCCGCGGCAAAGCCCTGGGTCTGACCATGCAACTTCCGGAAGAGGAAAAACTCTCCCATCCCAGATCATATCTCCTCAATAACCTCTGCATTCTGCTTGGAGGCAGAATTGCCGAAGAGATTGAGTTTAAAGATATGACCACCGGGGCCGGCAATGACATTGACCGGGCTTCAAATATGGCCAGAAAAATGGTCTGCGAATGGGGCATGAGTGAAGAAATCGGTACAATTTCCTTTAAAGGAGATCCTGCCCAGGGAGGCCAGGGACCACTGATAAGCCAGAAAACTGCTGAAAAGATTGATAGGGCCGTGGAATCTCTCATTGCCCAAGCTTACAGTACAGCAAAAAACATACTCACGGAAAACAGCAAAACTTTAGATGCGATGTCCCAGGCTCTGCTTGATGTTGAGACAATCTCACATAAAGACATCAAGAAAATTGTCGAAGAAAACAGCCCGCATGTCTCTTGACGACTTGCAGTTCATGTGATAAAAGATCTTCTTTATCCAACGGGCCGTTAGCTCAATTGGTAGAGCATCTGACTCTTAATCAGCAGGTCCGGGGTTCGATCCCCCGACGGCCCACCAGAAATCTCAAGCACCTGGTCTTCAAAAAACCAGGTGCTTTTTTTTGAGCGATCTACTCGGCACAAATTCTAATTGAACTCATTTCTCCACCCTTATCCTGCTTAAGACTCTTTTTTCAGAGACACACTTTCATATTCTTCAGGATAATGCTTTTTCAAACAAGCAGGACAAATCGTGTGACTAAAATCCACTCCCGAATGTTTGTGGATATATTTTTCGATTCGCTCATAATAACCTTCATCGTTTCGGATATTTTTACAAAAGGAGCAAATTGGCAGTATTCCACGCAAGGTTTTTATCTCTGATAGCGCTTTTTCAAGTTTTTCAATTAACACATCTTTAACCAACTCATCTTTTTTACGATCCGAAATATCGGTTGCAACCTCAAATCGGACAATTCGACCATCTGTCCATTCTATTGCCCTGTCGTGGGCCCGAAACCACTTTCCAGTGACAGTATTCTGACTCTCGGAAATATAAACACCTGTCGGGTTGCCGTCGTCATCCAGAAGATATTTGTTTGTACAAAACTCGCACGGTCCGACTTGTCCCTGCTGGATACTTTGCCAACAAATTTTATTGGTAATATCTCCAAAGACTTTTTTCCCATATTCATTGATAAACACTATTTCATAGGTGTCCATGTCTGCTACATAAACGAGCGCATCCAGACTATCTGTCAGAAGACGAAATCGTGCTTCATTCTCACGCAGCGTCTTTTGGTTCTTTGCCAGAGCATCAGCCATATTATGAAAAGCCATGGTCAATGTACCGACCTCATCCGAGAGGGTTGCTTGCGTACCGTCAACCACAAAGTCTCCTTTGGCAAATTTCTGTGTCATGGTCACAAGATTTTTAATTGGAGAAATGAGTGTATTTTTGCCAATGAGCCAGGCAAAGAAAAGAGCCAAAACCGTGGTGATCAAAAAAAATGACAGATTCCTGGTCAAAGCTGCGTAGGCAGGTGCAAAAACATGGGATTCTGGTATTCCTGTCCACACATAAAGATAAGGAGTGCCCCCGGGAACAAGGCGAACCTGCTCAAAGGAAAATATCCGGCGAACTCCGTCAGAGCCTCGACCCATAAATGTTCC
Organism: Desulfobulbaceae bacterium; assembly: GCA_020444175.1. Lineage (GTDB taxonomy): Bacteria > Desulfobacterota > Desulfobulbia > Desulfobulbales > SURF-16 > JAHLLM01. The sequence goes on from JAHLLM010000012.1 coordinate 101,030, forward strand.
CGGTCCTTTCGACTTGCTGGCCTTTTCCCAAGAAGCAACTTTAATCGGTTTGCCGATGGGGTTGGAATCTTGCATGGGGGGATAATAAAATAGCCGAATACCCTGGTAGTCGGTCACGCCTATAAAGGATTTTTCAGGCAGATTTGAAAGTTCATGGAAGCGGGTAAAATAATCAAGTTTGATTACCGCACTCAACACGGCTTTGAGCTTCTTATTTTTATCAAATACCGGATAAGCAAAAGCAAAGGCGGGTGCCTTGGATTCAACCCTGGATATTATATATTCACCAACGGAAAATTTTTTCTTGTCCAAGGTTTCACGGACATGTTTGCGGTCCCCCAAATTTGCTACGCTCAGTGGCTGTGCCGAAGCTAACACCTCTCCATTGGTATCCAACAGGGCTATATTGAGATAATCCGGATTCTGATCTAACAAAGTCTCAAAAATCTCGCTGCATGTCTGCAGATGCAAGGATTGAACTTCAGGCATCAGAGACAGGGTGGAGAGCATTTGCCTGGTAATGCTGGTTATATCCTTCTGAACTTCGGCCATCGTATGGCTCAAAAGCAGAACTTCATGTTTGGCATTTTCAATGGAATGACGCCGCTGCTCAAGGCCGGTATAGAGGAGAACAACCAGAACAGGAAGAACGGTCAAGATTACCAACAACGCAAGATTTCTTGTTATCGATCCTAAGCTGAAGGATTTCATGCTTCTCCCTTCTTTACTGATGAGCAACAGCCTTTTCATCCGCACTGCAAAAAATAAAAACCGGACTCAAAGCCGTCTAAAAAATTTTACAATCAAATGCAGCTCCCTCAGTTCCAACTGTCTTTTCCAAAGACAACCAACAAAAACAAGTCAGAACCCTACTCTTCATGATGCAATTTTATGGGGTGCAAAGGCAAGGTGAAAATAGAAATACGCAGAAGGGAATTAGCCAGGCAAGGGTGTCTGGAAGCAAAAAATAACGAGGTCGTTCACCATGTTTTTGCCCAGCTTTATTGATACAGGCTCAAACCTGCTTTTGGCCTTTGCCGCGTTTCGTATGGCGGATTATTGAAAGGAATTGGACACGACATCAAATCTCTTCTCTTTGTCCATTGCGAAGTTTCATTTGATCCTATTGAATTCATCGCAAAACAGCTGTTTTAATTCGTTCAAGCTGATCAGCAAGGTCGGCAATCCTCCGCTGCCAGTAGCTATGGGTGCCGAAGTCCGGCACAACACGAGCCTCGCCGTCCTCATCCATCTGACGGGCACACCATGCGGCGTAGTGGATGAAACGCATGGCGCGTAACGGCTCTATCAGCCGCAGGGAACGCCTGTTAAAATCATGAAAAGTCTCATAGCCTTCCAGAAACATCTCAATCTCTGCCAGAGAATCTTTCTGATAGCCGGGCAGCAGCATCCAGAAATCCTGTACCGGAGGCCCCACAGCCATATCGTCAAGATCAATGATGTAAAAAGATTCATGGGGTCTGTATATAAGATTGGAAAAATGGCAGTCACCGTGGATGCGAATCAGGTCCATGCCGTCAAACAGCGGAGTCGTCATTGCGATCATTTCATCGGCCAGCCCGCAAAAAGCAGGCAAAAGGTCCGACGGAATAAAACTGTTGTGGATCAGATAATCAAGCTGCTGCCGGGTGGAACAATCCGGCGTCATGGTTATCCTGTCCTGGGGCAGATGACGGGCACCCACTGCATGAAAGCGGCCGAGCAGACGGCCAAGTTGCAGCCACTGGTCATCCGAGAACTCATCAAAACTGCGACCGCCCATCTTGGGAAACAGGGCAAAATAGAAGTCCCCGCCATACCCAAGAGTATTGTTGTCCTTAAGCTTCAGCGGTGCAATCACCGGAATTTCCTGGTCAGCCAGTTCGATAAGAAAATTATGTTCATCCTGCAGCCCCTGCGCAGACCAACGATGAGGCCGGTAGAATTTGGCGATAATGGTGGGACCGTCTTCGATTTCCAGCTCATAAACCCGGTTGATATAGCTCATCAGCGAGCGGCAGAGATTAGTGCAGCGAATTCCAAGGGCGGTTTCGGCCAGGGTAATCACCGTGTCCGGGGTCAAGGATTGAAACGGTGTCTGATAATCCGATTGTTCCATTCTATTCACAAGGGGTTCTCCCGTGGTTGAACTGAAGTATGCAGAGACTGAAAATTACTGTAGCAATCGCTTCAGTTTTTTGTCCCGATCACAATAATGCCCGCTTGAGTCCTCGGATGGAAGTCAAAAGGAGGAGACGACGTTACTCCTTCTTGTATCTACTTTAAGATCATACGGGTTGGCAAGGTTATGTTTTTTTTGATTGGCTTTTTAATTTTTGAACAGGGAGGGACGTTGTGCATAGAAAATAAAAACAGCGCCACAGGTCTCGATGATAAGGGTCCAAATGACAATAGCCTTGAGCACGCGGCCCATGTCAAAAGTTTTGTCATGCAAGATGGCTTGACCAAGTGCGATCCGGTCAGTCAATGAAAAACCGTTCCGTATACAATAAAAAACCAGGCTGGTAAAGGTCAAAATACCAAGGCCGCCGATCTGGATGAGCACCGGATTGACATTCTGGCCAGATCGGCTGAAAAAAGAGCCTGTATTTACTCCAGTGAGACCTGTGACGCACACAGCCGAAGTTGCGGTAAAAAAACGCATCCGGCCATGAAAGGTGCTCACAGTTATTTCGGCTGGCCGGGAGATGGAGGAGGAGAGCCCCTATGCAAATGGCCAGACCGAAAAAATGACAGGCAGCACAATGGGAGGCATGAGCTTTGGCCTGGTCACCATGTCGCTGTGAGCATTCGTTTAAAGATGAAGGGAGGAGGGCTGGCGCTGCTGGCAGCAATTTGCCGAACTCCTTTCATCTTATATGTAAGTTATCGCAAAATCATAACAGACGATTGACTGGTATTGACAAGTTTGCCCACCAGATCGCGGGAAAAAATCTTGCCGAGCAGGGATTTTTTTCCCATCCACAAGGCGATCATGCCCTGACGGCTCGCCTGGGCAACGTATTCCTCCAGGTCTTCCAGACGAACCAGCTTGATCCAGGGGTTAAGTTCCAAATCGGCATAATATTTCAATATTTCCGCCATTTTGTTCTCGACACCCTCCTTGCCGCCAGCCTTCAAGCTGTCGGTGAGACCGACGATTTTCAATTCAGCCTGATGCAGGGTAACCATCTGATTGATCATTTCAAGGGAGGACTGGCTGACCTGGTCCTGATCAAGGCAGCAGGAAATGGTGTCCGTTGTTTTTCTCTCTTTAATAACCAGAACCGAGTAATCCGCCTTTTGGGCAATTTTCCTTGGCAGGTCGATTTCACCCTGCCACTGACAATCAAGCCCTTTCGTGCAGCCTATGATGATAAGGTCGCATTCCTGCTCCCTGGCTTCAGCCAGGATTTCCTTGGTGGCATCACCCACTCGTATCTTGACATGCAGTTTCTTTCGGAATTCGTTTTCCTTGTCATCGCCGGTAAGCAGAAATCCGCCATTTTGCGAGGTGAATTTTCCAGCACCCTTCACACCCCCATAAGGATTATCGCCTTCGTTGAAACGACTTAGAAAACTTTTCCTGTACTGCCTGAGTCTCTTTTCAAGATCCGTGTCCGGCATGTCCCCGGAAGAGGATGGCTGCACTCCCAGCATGGTAATATCCGCCCAGGTGTTTGCCGCAAGCTTTGCCGCTTCGCTGACAATAGCCTCGCTATATGAATGTGTATCTAAAGCTATTACAATTCTCATGATTTTTCCCCCTGTTTAGCAGATTTCATGAGCAGAACCGGTGAAGGACATTGGGCAAGCAATTCCAGTCTCGGGCTCTTTCTGAGCGGAAATGCAGAAGCCACCATTTTGTATTTTTTGAGTAGCCTGGCAACGCTTTCCGGTGTGCCGGAGATGACTTGAGTGTTCAATGGCTTAAGATTTTCGTTCTGCAATAATGCCTCTGCTTCCTGGAGCGCGGAACCCGCTTCATCCTTGTTTTCGGAGATGGTGGCCTCGCTTTCCATGTATCGATAAAAAATCAGATCAAAATCAAGACCATTGCCGCTTAGCAGGCTGAGTGTCCTGGGGATGACCGATTTATGGTCAACACCGTCTCCACAGAGCAGGGCTATGGTATTGCTTGACACCAAATTTTTAACGACCAGAATCGGGCACGGTGTTTTAGTGTAAAGCGGTGAAGAAATCAGGCTGTCAAAATCCATGACATCCGAAGTATTCAGATTGCCTTCAATAAACAGGTCGTAATGACCATCAGTCAATTCTTCAAGCAGGGCATCATCGCGTTCCCCGATAAATACCTTGGGGTAACCGATAAAGGGACAGGGAACTTTTTCGGTGTTGAGCAGCCTTTGGATTGCCTGCTGCCCAGCCTCTATCAAGCCGCGTTCCCAGGTGCGGCGCACCCATCCTTTTCCGGCGGAATGATGTTTATTATCAGGAACTTCAACATGCCCTGCCTGAAGCTGCAAAGGCAGATTTTCCACCAATCGAGAAGCATACCTGAGGGCAATACTGGAAGCCAAATTTTCGTCGAGGGCAAGAAGCCCTTTATTCATTTTTATCATGTCAAATACCTCTTCGGAGCATTCCTTTGAAGAAAGTGTGTTAAGAAGATTGTTTCAATTTTTGTTCCGCTTTTTTGATGACCTCGCTTATTTCGCCGATCTTGAACGGTTTGGCGAGGAAATCAAAGACTCCCTTCTGGAAAGATTCCTTGGCTGTTTCCATGGTTGCGAAACCGGTGATTACAATAACCTCGGTGCTGGGCGATTTTTCCTTAACATCAGTGAGAAAATCCATTCCATCCAGACCTTCCATTTTCAGGTCAGTGATAACGATGTCAAATTGTCGTTCATGGGTTCGCTTTAGAGCCGCCGCACTGCTTGTGAAGGTTTCCACTTCATAGCCCCTTTTTTCCAGGGATGGCTTGAGCCTTTTGCTCACTATGGGTTCATCATCCAGAATCAGGATGCTGGTTTGTTGATTGTTCATTCAGTCACCTCTATGAGTATGTTGAATTTATCGATATATTTATCTATGTGCTGCTCGCTCAGCATCTTCACATCAAGTTGCCGGGTAAAACCGACCAGCAGGCCAAGCAGATAAAGCCTTTTTAACATGCTGTCTCTGTCTAATTTTTTGATCCTGGCCACCACAAGGTCATCACGCAGTTCGACCAGAAAATCATGGCGGGACAGCACCTTTGCCAGAAATTTTGTACGCCGCCCGCGACGGGTAGAGTCGGTGACACCTCCGAAAAAACGAAAATAGGCATAATTGTCATTTATATTCCTGGATACATAACTGTCGATCACGGTGAAATGATACCCCAGTCGAAAACTTATATTGGCATATTCTTTCGAGATAACCGCCAGGTTCTGCCCAACATATTTAGGTGTGGCCAGTTCCGGAGAAAATGTCCTGGTCAAACTGGACATAAAACTCTTCATATCCACTGACATGGGTTCATTGTCCCATGCCTGGGGGTGAGCAAGACCCTTCAGCAGGTAGCGCATAGGTACAGAGGCAATACCCTCGGGCGGAACTTCCCCTTTCTTGAATCCAGGTTTTATCCCCCCATCAATATCGATCAACACCAGATCAAGGGGAATATTCCATCGCAATTTTCCGGCCGCTGTGTTGGGATCATGATGGTGATAATAATTGCGGTCTATGAGCTCCTCGACCGCCTTTTCATGCACAAAGCGCGTAATGTCATGCAGGGTACGGCAGGCGGCCGGAGTAAAATTTTTCTCAGCCGGGTCCAGCAGATTAAGCGGGGCAATATTCTTCAGCACCCTTCGCAGCAATCGATACTCAGAAGTCTCTTCAATGGCGTCCTCAGTCAGTTCGTAATAACAGAGTTCATCGACAAGCCCCTGGTAAATAACATTGGCTTCGGCGTCCACGGTGATTTCCTGCCCATGCTTTACTATCTCTGTTACATTGCCGGTATTCAGGATGCAGGGCACCCGAAATTCCCTGGCAATGGTTGCCAGATGCCCGGTGGTGGAACCGACATCGGTCAGAATGGCACTGGCTTTTGCCATGACCTTGGCAAGCATGGGTGAGGCAAACCGGGTCACCAGGATGGAACCGGCTGGAAAATCCCTCAACTTTGTTTTATCTGTGTGCAAAAAGACCGGCCCCGTGGCAATACCTTTCTGGGCAATTTCGCCCTGATCCTGGAAAAACACCGGATATTTCTTAAGCACCTCGGCAAGCTCAGGCGCCCTCGGTGTTGCGGCCGAGCTGATATGCAGCGGTCTGGCCTGGAGAATTATCAACTCACCCTGCCGGTTAAAAGCAAACTCAATATCCTGCGGTTTCTTGAAATATTTTTCTATCAACAGGCCGGCCTGGGCTATCTGTTCAACCTGACTTTTGCTGAGACAGGCCTGGGTCTGCAGATTCGTTTCCACGGGGATCAAACGAGTTCCGCCTTCCTCCCGGAGTTGCAGCATTGTTTCCTTACGAACCAGTTCCATTTCCCGTAAACGCAGAGGTGAACGTCTGTCCACAATAAAATGATCCCCCCGTACCTTGCCGGAAACGACAGGGGCGCCCAGCCCCCAGGTACCATTGATCCGCATGGTCTGGACATGGCCCTTTTGGGGATCAAGTGTATACAGAACTCCGCTTGACACGGCATCCACCATAACCTGGCAGGCAACGGCCATGGCCACTTCACTTTCATGAAAGCCGATCTTCTGCCGATAAGCCAAGGCCGTTTCGCTGTAAGCACTGGCAACTACCTGGCGGTAGACATTGCCAACATCACTGACCGGAACATTCAGGAAGCTTTTATACTGTCCGGCAAAGCTCCGTTCACCATCTTCCCCCCAGGCACTGCTGCGCACAGCCAGGAAAATGGTCTTATTGCCATGCTCTTCCTTGAGCTTGGCCAGACATTTGGCCAGTCCCTTCTCAAGATGAACAGGCAGGGGACTACCAATAATGAGCTGACGGATACTAGCGGCAGCCTTTTCAAGGGACAGTCTCCCTTCCTTCCAGGAGGAAAGAAGAGCTTCAATCTTCTGCCGCAGATCGTTTGATTCGAGAAATGCGTAAAAAGCAGCGCTTGTTACGGCAAAACCATTGGGTACTCGCAAGTCGAGGAATTTCTGGATTTCCGTCAGGCTGGCATTCTTGCCGCCCACGACTTCCGCAAAATTGTGTTCAATGTCTTTATAAGGCAGGACAAATGCCCCCACAGGACAATGAGGCCGTCCGGCAAGGTCTTTCTCTATATCAGCCTGTATCCTGCGAAATGCATCATGCAGAGGCAGGTATTTCCGTGGAGCCAGGGTATTGAGGTCATGAACAAGTTTAAGCACCAGATCAGATATGTTTTGACAGGTTGTCTCGATGTAATGTCGATCAAAGATATAATCCCCGCCCAACTTGTCATTTGCCTCGGCAATCAACTCAATAATTCTGTTGTTGACCGTCAGAATTTCCTGAAACCTGGCAAACAGAACCGTAAAGGATACGGCTGATTCGGCCTCGCGATTCAGGGAAAAGAAACGGCTGACATGTTTGAATATCTTCTTCATTAATAACTCTTCCGATCCCTTAAGCCAGGAAAGACTGTGGGACCCGACTGGTGTTATTTGCTCGCCAAGTGCAATTCCCTTCCTGAGCAGCGCCGGCATGACGCTGAATTTCAGTTCGTTACTCTGGAGGTTATTATTGGGAGTTGCGGTTATCACTTTCATATCCTGCTATGATTCGATCAGGCAAATTCAGGTTTAATTGAACGTTTCATTGTACGAGAAGCTCTTCTCTCCGTCTGCGTCGTCAGCAATTTTTTGCACACGACGACGCAAACGAGAGGGAAAAATTTCTCTGCAATTTCGGCAATTTTGAATCACCGAAAGGTCAGGTATTAAGTCTCTATCAAAAAGGAACACTGGTTAAATCAGTGCGCTCCTCCTTTATCCTTGAACATGAGTCCCATGAAAAGTCCGGCCATGAGTGCAATGACAACAGACATGATTCCATACCAGAGTGCATGTCCGAAGGCCATGGCTGAAAGCTGTTCAGGGAAGCCGATCTGTTTTAGGTTCAAACTGCTGCTTGAAGTACCGACTATGGTATCATTCTGCACGGCTACCACATCAACAGCATACGCTCCCTGGGTCATGCCTGGTGGAATGTCAATGGTACCGGTATACGATTTCATCCCGCCTTCTGCCGCGCCATAACTGATGGTTCCAGGCATAATTCCGTACATCCCATCTTCCGTTTTAAGTCGGACAAATTCCTTCAGCAGAAAATCCGTTTCCCCGTTATCCGGTGATATTTCAATTCGGTTCTTCAGGGCAGTAAAGCCGTAATTCCGCGCAGCAGAGTTATCAAGATCATTGGTACTGGCATCAGTGAGAAGCTTGTAAACATTCGGGGCATTGTGGTAGGTAAGGTCTCCAACATTCATCCATAACACGCCACCTACTTTGCCCTTTCTCTTCAGATGCAGATCTTCACCTGCGCCGCTTAGCCGTATGACTGCTTCAGCTCCTGCCGGAATACTGCCGCTGATCGTTACAGTGGTGCCGTTGTAAAAGGTGCCTATTTGAACGGTTTGCGGGGCAATATCGACAGTAACATTATCTGCTGCCGAAACATTTTCGAGCTGGAAAAATAAAAGACCAAATACAGTTACCACAAGGGTTTTGAAAATATTCTTCATTTTAGTGTCCTCCCTTCATGGCAATCATAAAATCAGGGGTCATAAGGAGTCCGGCAAGCATCTTTACGCAGACTATAAGTACGAGAGATGCCAGCAGAATTTTGAGCTGGTCGCCTTTCATTTTTTTGCCGACCTTGGTTCCGACCTGAGCACCGATGGTTGAGCCGAGCAGCAACAGAACTGCCAGCACAAAGTCAACGGTATGGTTACTTTTGGCCTGCATTATGGTTACGTTGACACAGGTAAAGAGTATCTGAAACAGGCTGGTTCCAACGACCACATGCATGGGCATGCGTAGAAGATAAACCATGATCGGCACCATAATAAAGCCGCCGCCTACACCCATGATTGCCGCAAGAACTCCAACGAGAACCCCCAGAAAAAGAGGTATCAGCATGGATATCTCAACTCCTGATTTTGCAAACCGACTCTGCAGGGGCAGTTTCTTGAGCATCCTTGCGTAAGTTGATTCCTTTTTCGCAGGAGCTTCTTTTGAGGTTTCATCCTCTTCTACGTTCTTCGACTTTTTCAGCCCCTGGAGGCTTTCGAGGAACATATATCCACCTACCCCGCCAAGCATCAGGACATACGTAATACTGATCAAAAAATCAGCATTACCCATGGCGCGAAGGATCTTAATGATTTGAACGCCGACCGTGCCTCCGAGAACACCGCCGATCAAAAGCAGGATACCCATTTTGACATCAACATTTCCAAGCCGCCAATGGGCCAGGGTGCCTGAAGTGGAGGCTCCCACAATCTGGTTTGAATCCGAGGCAGCCGCCACGGTAGCTGGGATGCCAAACATGATGAGCAGAGGGGTCATAAGAAAACCGCCTCCGACACCGAAGATTCCCGACAATAAACCGACGAATCCGCCAAGCCCGAATATCGCCAGGATGTTTACACTGTTACCCGCAATGGGAAGGTACATGTGCCACATTTTCTCTTTGCTCCTTTTTTGGGTTCATTCTTCAATAATAAAAGCTACTTTGTCTCGCATAAGTGTGTTTCGCGACTGATAGCCGCTGACGTGCCTTTGACTATTGATTATGGCAAAGTCTATGCCGTCCTGAGAAAAAGCATATTTCGTGCAAACACCCACAAAGCAAAAACAGTGCTATATCAATATGTTACCTGCATAAAAAAAATTACTATGCAGGAGTACCGTCAAAAAAATCACGCAACAGCAATAAACAGGAACCTATTGAGCCCGAAAAGTTACACATCCGCATCTCCCTGTTTTATCGTTATAATTTATCTATTAATGAAATTTAAAAGATATGCCTGCCCGAGAGGAAAGTGTTTCAGAATGAAAAGATTAACACGATAACACCTGAACAATCAGGCTACGAACAGATGCTACGAGCGAATAGCCGGTCTCCAAGCAGGCGTGTTTCAAGTTGAAACGCGACAAAAATCAAAGAGCAGACATTCAAAGTGTTAAGTAGGTTAGGTAGTGTTTCTGAAGAGTTAGAGCTGAGCGTGGAGAAAAGATGCCGGCAAGGCATGATTGAAGCAAACCTTTTCATCAGGAATGCAAAAACAGGGGGACATCCTGTAACATTATATAGGAGTGATTATCAGGGGCGCACTGTTTCAAATTGAAATGCCCCCTGATATTTAAGGTTCTAACGACTCGTGTCATGTAAAGCTTCAATTGCCATGTAGGCCGCCATACCCATGGCCACTCTTCGCTGTCGGGAAGGGCTCGCAGTCTCTCCTTGTTCGCTATCTCCCGACCTTTAGTTGTTCCAAAAGTCATTTGACATGACACTAGTCGTTATCCGCCTCGTCTTCGGATTGGAACAGACGGTATTTCTTCATGCGACGCCAGAGAGTGGTTCGGGGCAGGTTGAGAATCACGCTGGCCAGATTTTTATTATAGTGGGTTTTTTCAAGCACCGTGGCAATATGTCTTTTTTCCACTTCCTCCAGGGGCATCATTTGTTCCGCATCGTCCGCCTGCTGCTCTGCAAATTTCTGGAGCCTGCTGGGCAGATCGCGGAGCTGGATCCGTTCGCTGTCGGCAAGGGCAACTGCCCTCTGGATAATATTTTCCAACTCCCGGACATTGCCTGGATATTCGTAGGCGGTCAAAATATCCATTACCTGTGGAGAGACGCCCTTGACTTCCTTGCTAAAGGCCCGATTAAACTTGTCTATGAAATGTGAAATAAGCAGCGGGATATCGTCCTGGCGTTCAGCAAGTCTTGGCAAATGAAGCCCGACAACATTAAGGCGAAAGAAAAGATCTTCACGGAAGTCCCCTTTTTTGACAGCTTCCTGCAGATCCCTGTTGGTAGCGGCAAGGATGCGGATGTCAAGGTCAATATGATGCGTACCGCCCACCCGCATGATCTGACGTTCCTGCAGGACGTTGAGCAGAGTCACTTGCATGGAGGGTGGCATTTCTCCAATCTCATCAAGAAGAACAGTGCCTCCCTCCGCTGCTTCCAGGAGACCGATCTTGGTTTTCGAAGCACCAGTGAAGGCCCCTTTTTCATGTCCGAAAAGCTCACTGCTGATCAATTCTTCGGTAAAACCGCCACAGTTAAAATAGATAAAAGGATGGTCTTTGCGGGGGCTCAAGGCGTGGATTGCCCGGGCCACCATCTGTTTACCGGTACCTGTTTCCGCCTGCAAGAGAACATTACAGTTGACCATTGCCAATTTTCTTATCAAAGCAAAAATTTTCTGCATGGCAGGGCTGGCACCGACAAACCCGGAAACAAGGTTGTCTTTGCCCATGGCCAGTCTCAACCTTTTGTTCTCTTTGCGCAACTCGATCCTTTCCTTGGCCCGGGAAGCAAGCAGTCGGATGTCGTGGCGTTTGCACGGTTTATGAATGTAGTGAAAGGCTCCCTTCTGGGTAGCGTCCAAGGCGGTTTCCACCGAGCCGTGCCCGGTAATGATAATCGCCTCGGAATCCTCGTGTATTTTCTTCACCTCATTCAATATACTGAGTCCGTCTATATCCGGCAGTTGCAGGTCGATAAAGACAATGGGAAACGGATTCTGCCGCATACGAACCAGGAAAGGTTTGCCGGCCTGGAAAAACTCCACCTCAAATCCTTCCTGTTCAAGCACTCGCTTGACAAGCTGGCCTGCAATCTTTTCATCATCAATGACTGCTACTCGCATGGCTCATACCTCTGACTGATTTTCTGAAGCGATCGGCAGAAAAATCGAAAAGGTGGTGCCGATATTCATCTTGCTCTTTACTTCGATATAGCCGCCGTGCTTTTTCACTATACCATAAACGATTGACAGGCCAAGACCCGTTCCTTTGCCCACCTCCTTGGTCGTATAAAAAGGATCAAAGATACGTTCAATATTTTTGGGATCAATGCCCGTGCCTGTGTCATTGATATTGATCCTCACATAGCCGTCAGGTTCTATCCCTGCATCCATGTAGATCAATCCACCTTCGGTCATAACGTGGACTGCATTCACAAAAAGATTAAGAAAGACCTGCTGCAGTTTCTGCAGATCTCCCTGCACCAACGGAAGCGTCTCTGGTACGTAGTCCTCCATCCAGATGGCATTTAAACGAAGTTCGTTGGCAATCAATTTTTTTGTGGAATTAAGAACATCCTTGATATTAAGCAGTTCCGATGATGGTGCTTTATCCCGTGAAAAATCAAGCAGGTTTTTCACCACATTGGAGGCTCGGTCGGTCTGTGTAATGATATCAGCAATAATTTCTTTTGCCTCTTCCTCAGAGAGATATGAGAAATCTTCAAGCAGGGTATCGGCTGACAGTGAAATGTTATTGAGCGGGTTGTTCAGTTCGTGGGCGATTCCGGATGAAAAAGTACCGATGGAGGCAAGCTTCTTGGACTGAATGAGCATCTCCTGTCTGTTGTCAAGTTCGGAGGCCATTGTGTTAAAGGCATCAATCAGATCGGTTATCTCATCCTCTTTGGCGCTATGGGAATTGATAGGTTCAAAATTGCCCTTAAGCACATTCCTGGTTGCCTGATGCACAAAACCGATCCGTTTGAGAATACTTTTGGCCTGCAGGTGCAACCCTATAATAATAAACACAAAAAACTCTCCCGTCAGGACAATGAAGCCGATAATTATCATCTTCAGACTGTTACGGATACTCTGCTGCTTGTCATCGCGAAGCATCTTGGCAAAACCCACCATTTCCTTGCCTTTAGCACGCACCTTGACGGCATTTATCATGGGTCTCGTAATATCTTCCGTATTCTCGTAAATAACGGTATGCGGAGTGGAAAATATGTCACGGTATCCAGTTAAAATGGAACGAAACTCAAGAAATTTCCTTTCCCCGCTCACTCTGATGATATTCTCCTTTTGTCTTTTGATGTCTTCGTCAATTGAGTCAAGATATTCCAGAATCGTATGGATGTTTTCAGAACCGACACCCAGGAGGTAATTTTTTTCGTAGCGGCGGACCTCGAGTACGTTGTCAAAAATATCATAAAAATCCTCTAAGATTAATAGATTCTTCTCCATGGAAAAAAACTGCAGAGTATACGCCAACATTAGAAAACCGATAAAAGCAAAAACCAGAATGTTGAGCATTTTCATTCTTTTTCTAATTGTTGTCGTCTTTTTTGATGATGGCATGCTATTCACTTCCAGGTTTTCATTTTCAGGGGTTGCCAAAATTGATAATATCGCAAAAAGCTCTGTAGCTGACCATCCGCCAACGGAGGATCAACAAATTACATACGCGTCGGCGGCGGTTGAGTGTTTTTTCACCCTAAAGGGCATAAATACGAAACCGTCAAAATTCTCTTTGATGTGTGCAGTTCTGCTTGAGTCATTTCAATTATGAATTATTGCAAGACTGCCATACATCAGCGACGTAGACGATTCCTTGGCATATCGTATTTTATCCGGCCAGCTCGTTCAAACGGCAGCACTCCGAAGTAATGATGGAAACTCGCGATCTTTGTCTCGATGGGGGATTCGATTTGGCAAGGTCGTGGTTTGCGGTCACATTCCTTTGACAGGTACTGCTGTCTACACCGTTAAAAATCGACAATGCTACCTGTGAGGATGTGGCAATATGGTGGCTGCCCTGGCATGAGTGGGCTGTTTTCTGCTCCCGACATACTACTTTTGTCTGCAAGCCGAACGAATTAAACTTACCTGACGGACTTCTCTATTTCAAGATGATATTTGTCATTAACAGCAAGATGCAGGAACGGCTTATGTCGATCCAACGTCTGTCAGGACGGTATGAAACAACATGATCACGTGAGCAAGTTTATCCCTATCAAATAATTTTTTTTTCAAAATTTGCGAGGAGACGCCTTCGGTATTCTGCAGATCAGGCCGGATACATGATTCATGAATCTTAATGAACTCGTAAAAAGTCCTGAAGCTGATCATCCGCCTACGAAACCGTCAATCTTGATCTGTAGTTATGGCACCAGCAAGAAATTTTTCTAATAAGCGATCAATGGTACCGTCGCTCTCCATTCGGACATCAAGCTGTCTGGTAAACGCTATGAGTTGACCAAGCCGCCCGAGTATATTTTCAGCCTGTTCGACAGTGAGTATATTTATCCTGCCGGTCACCATATCACCCTGAAGGTCTGTTTTAAAATTAAGTCCGTTCAGGATAGTAGTGATGAGCTGCGCCCTGCGTGCCCGACGGGCGGCATCAGCCATGCCGCCGATGAAACGAAAATATATATAGTTATCAGCCGGGTCGGATGATATAAATGCGTCAATGACATTGAAGTGATAGCCGAGCTGCAGGCTGAGATTGACATATTCTTCGGCAATAATCGCCAGATTTTCACCAGTCAAAGAAGTGTTGCCGGGTACGGTCAGAGGAGTAGCCAGAGCGCCGGACAGTAAATCCCGGATGCCCAGGGAAACAGGCTCGTTTTCCCAGATCCCCCTGAGCAGCATGCCCTGGAGGATGGCCTGCAGAGGAAGGCTTGCCACATCTGCCAGGTCAATCTCTTCCTTTTCCAGTGGTTTCAAACCGCCGCCCAGATCGACGAGCCTGATTTTCAATGGCAGAGGCAGCAACAACGTCCGGTCTTCCCGGGAACGTCTATCCCAATTCTGAATCCCGGACATGATTTCCACCGCCTTTTCATGGCAGAAACGGATGATATCATGCAGGGTCCGACACTGTTCCGGGCTGCATTCGGAAGAGTCATGAAGGTGAAGGGGCCTGATCATTCGCAGGAGCCGGCGCAGCATGCGCATTTCGACATTGTCGGCAAGGGGTTCACTCTCCAGACACTGCAACATGCTCAGTGACTTGATGTACCCGGCATAAATTGTCTTTTTTTCAACATCCACGGTTACGAACTGACCGTCAGCAAGAACATTTGCGAGATCACCGCATCCGAAGAGAGCCGGGGTCCGGTATTCTCTGGCAATGGTTGCCAGATGGCTGGTGGGACTTCCTACCTCGGTGAGGATTGCAGCCGCCCGGCGGATAACCACGGACAGGGCCGGATCTGCAGTACGACAGACGGCAATGGCGCCCACTGGAAAATCCAGTGGAGGATTCCTGCTGTCGACATACACAACCTCGCCGCTTGCTACACCAATCTGGGCAGGATGACCACAGCCGCTCAGGATAACATTGGCATCGGCAAGTTCCTTTCGAAATGAAATAAGATCAAGAGATGGCTGCTCCGCCGTATAAAGTCTGCGGCACTGCAAAATGAAAATGACATTATTTTTATCAATTGCCCATTCAATATCCTGTGGATAGCCAAAATATTTTTCAATGAGCATTGCAGTTTCGGCCAGTTCCGTTAACTGATGCCGGGACAGTAAAAGCTCCCCCTGTTCCATATCCACTTCCTGCGGGGATCGGCTATTGAGGGACTCAGGGGTATATTCCCTGCCGTGCCCAAGGATACTCTTTTTCAGGGCAAAAGGGGCACGGCGGCTGACAAAATATTGATCGCTGTCTACTTCACCGGAGACAAGCCTGCTGCCGCTTCCCGGCACGGCACTGATGAGCAGCGTATCCTCTTCCAGGCACAAGGGATTACTGGTGTAGATAACGCCGCCTGCCATGGTGTCAATCATAGTCTGCACGCCAACCGCCACCGGGAACTCCCGGCAGGCAGCATCAGCCACCGAACTCTGCAGGACACAGACGGCAAATCGTGAAGCCATCACTTCCAGGCAACGCTTTGAGACTTCCTCTACCGGAACATGAACAAAACTAGCAAACTGTCCGGCAAAACTTCTTGTGCCATCTTCGCCGACTGTACTGCTGCGCACGGCAAAAATATTTCCCCGGTCAGAACCAAGTTTCCTGACACCTTCTTCAATTGCCTTCCCCAAAGGGTCTGGCATGTTTTCCAGGATAAAAAAATCGGCAATGCGCCTTGTCAGCTCCTGGGGACTGAGATCAACAAAGGCTGCAATTTTTTCAGGTATTGAGTTTGCTTCAAGAAAAAGGCCATAGGCTTGGGTGGTGAGTGCAAAACCCTGCGGGATACGGATATTGAGCATATTGCCTATTTCGGCAAGCATGGCATTTTTGCCACCAACAGATTCATCCATATCCATATTGATGTCGGAGTAAGGAACGGCAAGTCGTTTCTGTCCAGCGCGTCTGCCGGCAATCAACCTTTCAAGCCGATCGAGAATTTCTTCAAAACGGTCAAAAAGGCTGAAGTACCGATCCCCTGCCATGGCATTCAGGTGATCAATGTCCTGATGGACCAGTTCTGCAATGTCGGCTACAGAACTCGACAGAAAGGCACTGTCAAAAATAAATCCCCCCCCCAGAGCCTGTTCCATTCGGGCTGTTTTTGCCAGTACATCATTGTTAATGGAAAGTATTTTTTTAAAATGATCAAAAACTGTACGGGAGGATTTTCTTTTTTTGCGGCCCAAAAGAAATTTCATGGCAATCTCTTTCCCGACAATAATATTAAATAAAACTCAATGGAATTTGTTATTGCCACTGTTTTTCCCCTTCATCCTTTCCATAAAACATTTTCCGCGTGATATGAGCTTCTTACAAGAGGTCCGGCCTCAATATGCTGAAAACCCATTCCCATTCCTTTCCTTTTGAAAGTCTCAAATTCCCCTGGCTCCAGGTAGCGTACAACCGGCAGATGCTTCTTTGACGGCTGCAGATACTGACCAAGGGTGACAATGTCACAACCAACCTCGCGAAGTGCAGACATGACACTCTCCACTTCCTGCGCCGTTTCCCCCAGCCCCAGCATAAGACCGGATTTGACCAGAATCCGGCCTGAATATCCTTTGGCCCCTTTCAATATCCCCAGGGAGCGTTCATAACTGGCTCCGGGCCGCACCTTCCCGTACAAACGGGGAACTGTCTCCAGGTTATGGGACAGGATATGGGGCCGTGCTTCAAGAACCATTTCCAGAGCCTGTACGCCTCCGCCAAAATCTGGAATCAAAACCTCGACAGTGCATGGTGGACATCTTTCATGTAAAAGCAAGATAACCTGAGCATAGCATGATGCCCCTCCATCCTCAAGGTCATCCCGGGTTACCGAAGTGACAACAACATGGCGCAGCCCCATGTCCTTCACAGCAGCTGCGAGCCGCTGCGCCTCTTTTTGATCAAGGGGTAAGGGCTCGCCGCTTCTGACTGCACAAAAACGGCAATTCCTGGTACAGATATCTCCCATGATGAGAAAGGTGGCTGTTCCCCTCTGCCAGCATTCTCCCCTGTTGGGGCAACGGGCTTTCACACAGACGGAATGAAGATCATGACCGCGCAGAAGATCTGCCACGCGCCCGCTCTCTTCGCCACTCGGCAGACGCACTCTAAGCCACGAGGGCTTTGTCGATCTGCCGCACTTCACAGGGGATGAAATCAACATTAAACTCCTTTGCAAAGGCGCTGATCAGTTGCGCTTTTACATTATCCATGGCAAGCTCACGACCTTTGACCCAAGCCATTGAAACAACGCCGCTCTTTTCCAGGCCGCAGGGAACAATTTTTTTAAAATAACCTAAATCCGTGTTCACATTAAGGGAAAAACCGTGGGAAGCCACTCTGCGGTGATCAACATTGATGCCGATGGAGCCGATCTTTGCATCACCAACCCAGACTCCTGTCACATGCTTTTTCGAGGACTGCTCCGTCTTTTCCTGCCCTTGAATTCCATAGCTCTGGAGTGTCCGGATGAGCACGGCTTCCAGCATCCGGATATAGCGTCCTACCTGCATATTCTTGTGATCCAGTTGAATAATAGGATAACCGACAAGCTGTCCCGGCCCATGATAGGTTATTTCACCACCCCGATCAACGTTGTGCACGGCAACTTTCCCTTGCGTAATCCACTCTGGGGGCACGTTAAAATGTTTTTTTCTGCTTTTGGATCCCAGGGTATAGGTGTGCGGATGTTCAAGGAGAAGAAGGGTATTGGGAATTTTATCTTGCTGACGCAGAACAACCAGTTTTTTCTGCAGACAGAGCGCCTGCCGGTATTCAACGATACCAAGGGAATAGAGATGCCAACAGGAATCCGGCTGCACTCTCACCTCACGATAAAATGCGTTGAACTGCCCATAAAAATCTCCGCTGCTTCCGCTTCGGTTTCCGTAAGCGAAGGATGGGGATGAATTGAAAAGGCAAGGTCCTCTGCCAGGGCTCCCATTTCAATGGCCAGAACATTTTCTGCAATAAGGGCTTCGGCGCCACGGCCCACAATACCGGCGCCAAGCACCCTTCCGGTATCCGGCTCAAGGATCAGTTTGGTCATCCCCTCTTCAAGGCCCATGGTCGTTGCTCTTCCCGAAGCGCTCCAGGGAAAACGCACCACCTTGACAGCAATCTCCTGTTGCCGGGCCTGATTTTCGGTAAGACCGCACCAGGCAATTTGCGGATCTGTATAAACAACTGCCGGGATGGCCCTGACATCAAAGGCGGAAGGTTTCCCTGCAATGATCTCTGCGGCGATTTTCCCCTGCCTCATGGCCTTGTGGGCGAGCATGGGTCCTTTGACAACATCGCCTATGGCAAAAATATTCGGCTCAGCAGTCCGCTGCTCTTCACTCACCTCAATAAAGCCTTTTTCATCAATTTTTACACCGGTATT
Source organism: Desulfobulbaceae bacterium (assembly GCA_020444175.1). Classification (GTDB taxonomy): domain Bacteria; phylum Desulfobacterota; class Desulfobulbia; order Desulfobulbales; family SURF-16; genus JAHLLM01. Next base: position 119,792 of record JAHLLM010000012.1, read on the forward strand.
GTCAAGACCGAGCTTATCAGACACAGGGGAGCGGCCTGCTGCAATTAACACGCGGTCGAATTTTTCCTCGATCTTGTTTCCATCCTTGTCTTTCAACACAACGGAAACAGAATCCTCATTCTCCAGGAGGGACTCAATCCCCGTCTGCAGATAAATGGACTCACAAAGAGCTTTCATCCTTCCGGCCAGGGGTTTCACCAGGTCTTTATCAACACCCCGCAGAAGTTCACTGCGCACTGCCAGACTTACCTTGCTGCCGAGGGAAGCATACACCTGTCCGAGTTCAAGGGCGATGTAACCGCCCCCAACAATAAGGAGCCTTGGCGGAATATCTTCAAGAGCCAGAGCACCTGTTGAATCCATTATTCTGCCACCTGGCGAACCTTCAATTCCTTGGGGAATTACCGGCCTGGAGCCTGTGGCAACAATGGCGGAATGAAATTTTATGTGGGCCACGTCCGAGCCGATAAGCCGAACGGAATTGGAACTTTCAAAAACGGCCCTTGCTTTTAACCATTGTACGTTGCGCTTTTCAGACAAACCCCGGAGGCCTGCGGATAATCTCTCGACAACAGTACTTTTCCACTTCCGCAGAGCGACAAGATCTATCTCGGGCCTGCTGAAGGAAAGACCCATTTTTCCAACCCGACCTGCATCATGGATCAGTTCGGAAAGATAGAGTAAGGTCTTAGAGGGTATACAGCCTTCATACAGGCATACTCCTCCCAACTCCTCTCTTTCATCAACCAGGGTTACATCCAGACCGAGATCAGCCGCTCGAAAGGCGGCAGCATAGCCGCCAGGTCCGGCGCCAACTATCAAAAGATCAGTACGCAGGCTGATTTCTCCGACAACCATTGCAACTCCTTATTTCATTGATAGGCGAGCTTTCAAAAAGGGAAAGCTCTTGTCACATTACTGTTCAAAAAACAGCATCCGTGACGGTCTCTCCAATGTCTCTTTCACATCATTAACAAACCGGGCGGCCTCGGCACCGTCAAGCACTCGGTGATCAAAGGCAAGAACAAGGGGCAGCATGAGGCGCGGCTCAAGGGAGAATTCATCGTTTTTACCAGAAAAACTGACCACCGGCTGCCAGCGCGCTCTTCCCAGGCCCAGAATGGCAACCTCGGGGAAGTTTATGATGGGCTGGAAACCCGTGCCGCCGATGGATCCAATGTTGGTGATGGTGAAAGTGCCCCCGGTTGTCTCCTCAAGACCCAGCTTTGCTTCACGGGCCTTCTGACTGATTTGTGACAGTTCCCGGGCAAGCTCCAGCATATCCTTATGGTTGACATCCCGGATGACCGGCACCACAAGACCGCGCTCCGTATCGGTTGCCACCCCGATATGACAATACTTTTTAATAATGATTTCCCCTCGCTCCATATCGAGACTGGAATTAAAACGGGGAAAGGCCTCCAGGGCGGCAGCCGCTGCCTTTAAGGCAAAAACGGTCAGCGTCAATTTTCCGTGGTGCTCTTCCACCTCTTTTTGATTTTGCTTTCTGATCTTTTCAAGGTCAGTGATATCAGCCTGGTCCTGATGGGAGACGTGGGGAATCTGGGACCACGACAGAGCCATTTTTCGGGCGATCACCTTTCTGATGGAACGAAGCGGCACCTGTTCGACTGGCCCCATTTTTGAAAAATCCGGAAGCGTCGGAGAAGGAGGAGGCTCTAAAATGGCTTCTGCCTTGCTTGTTTCTGCTTCCACGTCAACGCCTTTTTGCGGTGTTTTGGCATAGGCCCTGACATCTTCGGAAGTGACAAGTCCTCCCGGACCTGAACCCGACACATCGTGAAGATCAACCCCCAGTTCCCTGGCAAGTCTTCTTGTAGCCGGAGAGGCAGGGACGGGACCTTGTTTTTTGGCTGATGCCCCAACTGCTGCGGGAGGTTTCATTTTTTCCTTTTCCGGCGGCGCGGTTTTTTCTTTTTTTGTCTTCTCCGCCCCGGCTTCTTTGCCGTTCGAGACCTCATAGACAATCATCACCTCGCCGACATGCACAACATCACCGACACCCACCCGAATCTCCAGCACTGTGCCGGTATAGGGAGAGGGAAGCTCAACCGCGGCCTTGTCCGTTTCAACAACCAGAACGACATCGCCTTCCTTTACCGCATCACCGGCTGCAACATGCACTTCAAGGATCTCTCCCTCGTGTATGCCCTCGCCTAAATCCGGTAGAATGAAATCTTGCAGCATAAAATTCTCCCCTTTTTTATGACTCTAAAGTTTGTAGAACTGCCCCCACAACTTTTTGGGTATTCGGCATATAGGCCGTCTCGCGGGCAGCAAGAGGGAAAACAATGTCATAGCCAGTCACGCGTTTGATCGGCGTTTCAAGGTAATAAAAAGCCTTTTCAACCAAACGGGCCATTATTTCGGCACCAGGCCCGAAACTTCTGGGGGCCTCATGCACAACCACAGCCCTTCCTGTTTTTTTGACCGAGGCTACAATCAACTCATCATCAAGGGGTGAAATCGTCAGAAGATCAATGACCTCTATTTCAACCCCATGCTTTTCCTGCAGTTCATCGGCAGCTTCCATGACAGGAAACATCATGGCTCCATAGGCTACGACAGTGACGTCTTTTCCCTCTCTAGCAAGCTGGGGAACGCCGAGTGGCATGGTTTCTTCCTCATCCGGAACCTCTTCCCGAAAAGCCCTGTAAAGAGCTTTGGGTTCAAAGAAAATCACGGGATCCGGGTCGCGGATGGCACTGAGCAAAAGGGCGCGGGCATTCCGTGGACCGGATGGGATCACCATCTTGAGACCCGGGGTATGGGCAAAATATGCCTCACGGCTTTCAGAATGATGTTCCAGAGCCCTTACCCCTCCGCCATAAGGAGTACGGACAACAAGAGGAACCTGATAACGCCCCTGGGAGCGATGTCGAAGACGGGCGGCATGGGCTTCGAGTTGATGGAAGATATAATAGGAAAATCCAGAAAACTGAATCTCGCAAACAGGGCGCATTCCGTAAACCGCCATACCGATAGCCACTCCGACAATGCCGGATTCGGCAAGAGGCGTGTCCATAACCCTTTTTTCACCAAACTGATCAAAAAGTTTATCCGTAACCCGGAATACCCCGCCATCAACACCCACATCCTCACCCAGAATGACAACGTTGTCGTTTTTTTCCATTTCCTGTTTCATTGCCAGGTTCAAGGCCTGGACCATATTGAGCTTAGCCATGGTCCACCTCCTTTTTTCCCAAAGATGAGTCACGCAGCATCTCTTCACGCTGCTCAACCAGAGTCGGAGGCAACTCGGCAAAGATATGATGAAACATATCCGCTGGATCCACCTCTTCTTTCATCAACTGTTCAGCCTGGTCAACAACGTCCTGCACCTCTTTGGCGATTTCAGCCTCAAGTTTTTCAACCGCCTCGTCGGTCAGAAGCTTTTTTGTCTTAAGATAGGCGGCAAAACGGCTGATCGGATCCCGTTTCTCCCACTCCTTCACCTCTTCCTCGCTTCTATATTTCTTGGGATCATCTGCTGTGGTATGGAGACTCATCCGGTAGGTAAAACACTCTATCAGAGTCGGGCCGTCTCCTTTGCGAGCCCGCTCCACCGCCTCACGGGCAGCAGAGTAGACGGCGAGTACGTCATTGCCGTCAACCTGTATGCCCGGAATGTCATGGGCAACGGCTTTCTGGGCAAGTGTCTTTGAATGGGTCTGTTTTGCCCTGGGTATGGAAATAGCCCATTGATTATTCTGGCAAACAAAAACCACAGGGGCCTGGAAGACGCCGGCGAAATTAAGGGCTTCATGGAAATCACCTTCAGACGTGGCGCCATCACCGAAAAAAGTCATGGCCACCTGGGGCTGTGCCTTATATTTCATGGCCATGGCGATGCCGACAGCATGCAGCATCTGGGAGCCCACCGGCACCGATATGGGCAAATCATTTCGATCATCCTCGACCTTGCTCCCCTCATCATAGCCCGCGTAATACAGCAGGAAATTTTCCATGGGCTTTCCCCGCCAGATCTCAGCCAGGGTTTCCCGAAAAGCCGGCACCATCCAGTCTGCGGCTTCCAAAGCGGCAACAGCCCCCAACTGTGACGCCTCCTGGCCCTTTATGGGGGGGAAAGTACCGATACGTCCCTGTCGTTGAAGGTGAAGCATTCTCTCATCAAATCGCCGGCCTGCCAGCATGGCCTTAAACAGCTTTAAGAGCAGATCGTCAGGCATATCCGGTTCAAGTTCTTTATCAACATTACCGTCCGCATCCAGTATAGAAAGGTATTCAATACGATAGGGAAGTTCAATTTCTTTACGAGGCATAAAACCTCCTTTGCTGTGTTCAGCTATCTTCAACTGTGAGGATTCTTTTTGGCCATCTGCCCGGTCTGAATTCATTTTCAGCAGAAAAACATGTGACCAATGCTCTTATAAATGGTAAGTTATTGCCATATAATATTTTCTCATAAATTCACTCTATTCATTTTTGCCTGCTGAAACAAGAAAAAGGCTCTAACTTTTTCTTTCCTTATATGTAATTAAATATATTTGGAATCAAACAAAAAAATTTTATGAATAATCTCATACATAAGCGTATGCCCGCCCCCTTCTCTTATCTTCGTGTTCGCAACCTCGCATATTTCTTTTTTTTCTGTCTTTTCATGCTTCTGGCTTCCTGTGACAACATAAAGGAGCCCCAGGAAACGTATACTCTGAACGGCTCGACAATGGGAACGACGTATCTTGTCAAGATAGCTGACAGTGCCCCGCAAATATCAGCGGAAAATCTGCAGGCGGCCATCGACGCAGAGCTTGAAAAAATCAATAATCAGATGTCCACTTACAGACCATTGTCTGAAATTTCACAATTCAACCAGGCTACTTCTTTTATATGGGTTCCTGTCTCGGAAAGCACTGCCCAGGTTGTTACATTTGCTCTTGGAATATATAAGAAAACAAAAGGAGCCTTTGACATTGCTGTTTATCCCCTTGTTAGGCTCTGGGGCTTTGGACCAGAGGCAAAAATGGAAAGAAAGGTCCCTGATCCGAGAAAGATTTTCGAATTAAGACAATTCTCAGACAGCCAATTTGTTAGAACCCGTTTCGACCCTCCTTCACTTCGCAAAAGCCATTATGATATTGAGGTGGATCTTTCCGCTCTTGCCAAAGGTTTTGCCGTTGACCAGATTACGGCATTATTAAAACAACATGGCATAGAAAATTTTCTCATCGAAATCGGCGGCGAGATACGAGCCCAGGGAAAGAAGAAAAATGGTACTGCCTGGATCGTCGGTATTGAAAAGCCGTCCCCTGATGCAAGGAAGATAGAAGAACTCATTGCACTCCAGGACCGTTCATTAGCTACTTCAGGAGATTATCGGAATTTTTTTGAAGAGAAAGGACATCGTTATTCGCATCTGATTGATCCCAGGACAGGCAGACCCATAACCCATAATCTTACTTCGGTAACAGTCATTGCTGACGAATGCATGACGGCGGATGCCTGGTCAACAGCTCTCATGGTTCTCGGACCGGAAGAAGGTTATTCTGTGGCTGTGGACAATAACCTTGCTGCTCTTTTTATAACAAGAGCAAGAGATGGGTTCGAAATAAAGACAACTCCCCTCTTCCCCAAACAAGTTCAATAAGACGCGTTTCAAAGAAAAAATAACGAATCGCCCGGCCGATATAGGCACAATCTGCCATTGGCTTCTGACACGAAAGGCAAGGCCTTTCCCGTTTTATTCAAACTTGTCAAAACAAATATTCTCCTGGGGAATTCCCTTTTGCAGGAGAAGATCATTACACGATTGAACCATGGCGGGAACGCCGCAAATATACACCTCAATCCCGCTGTTATCAGGGATGTATTTGCGGATCAAGTCTGTCACCCTTCCTTTTTCACCGTCCCACGTATCCTCCTCTGTAGTCCGGGACAGGGTTGGAATATAGGTAAAACTCGGATGAGTTTTATCAAACTCATGAAGCTCATCGTAGTAAATGAGATCTTCGGGCTTTTTATCGCCGAAAAACAGGGTGATTTTCCTTTTTGCACCCTCACGATAGATTTTATGCAGCATAGACCGAATGGGTGCAAGCCCTGATCCTGTGGCAATCATCAGCATATCTTTTTCTGATTCGCGCAGGCAGAACTCACCGAAAGGACCGCGAGCAATCAACTCATCGCCAACCTGAAGATAATCATGCACATATGTTGAAACAACCCCGCCCGGCACCTTGGTTATGATCAACCCCATGGTCTCATGCTCATAGGGTGGCGAAGCAATGGAGTACGCCCTGAATTGCGGTTCTTTACTCAGTTCAGACGGGGGAACCTCAAGTTGAACATATTGACCGGCTTTAAAGACAAGCCCCTCCTCAGGGGCAAGAATCTTAAAATGAAAATATTTCATCTCCGGGCTGAGCAAATCCACCCGCTCTACCCGAACCCTGTATTCCTTAATGGCAAAAAGCTCTTCAGGAATCTCAACGTCCAGGTCTTCTTTCACCTTCAGCTGACAGGATATCCTGACATGCTGCATCATTTCATCAACGGTAAGATGAGGTGTTTCCGTGGGAAGAACAGGGCCGCCACCGTTTGGGACTTTCACCTTACATAAACCGCACGTCCCTTTGCCGCCACAGGCTGAGGGAAGAAAAATCTTGTTTTGACCAAGCGTTGACAGAAGCGTGCTGCCTCCTTTAACGACAAACTCTTTCTCTTCGTTAATACGGATAGTTTTCTCCCCGTAATCAGCAAGAAAGCGGTCGGCAATCTCAAGAAGTAACGCCAGAAAAGCGGTGCTTGCGCTTATTATGAGTAAGCCTGTAATAATATCAGCCATTGCACAAAATACCTTTGAACAAAACAGCCCCTTATTGGATCTGTATCATGCCGCTGAAGGCAATGAAAGCCAGCGATAAAATACCTGTTATGATGAGAGTAATACCCGGCCCTTCAAGTCCTTTGGGAAGCATGCCGCTCTTTTGAATTTTTTCCCGCATGGCGCCGACAAGGGTTATGGCCAGCAGCCAGCCTATTCCCGAACCAGCGCCATATGCCAGGGATTGAGTCAAGGTATATTCCCGAATAATCATGAAAAGTGATGCGCCCAGAATTGCGCAGTTCACAGTAATCAGTGGCAAAAAAATCCCGAGCACAAAATAAAGAGCCGGGAAATACCTCTCGACAACCATCTCGACAAGCTGGACAAAGGCGGCAATAACAATGATGAAAACAATATACTGAAAATGTTCGAGATGCAGGGGAACCAGGACACGGTAATAAACAAGATGATTGATAACCGTTGTACAGGTCATCACGAAAACGACTGCCGCACCAAGCCCGAAAGCAGATCGGATATTGCGGGACATATTCAAATAGGGGCAGAGTCCCAGAAAATTGGTCAACAGAATATTATTGGTAAATATTGCGGCGAAAAAAAGCGTCCCAGGGTTCAGATTTTCCACAAATTACTCCTTCCAGATTACTTTTTATCAAACTGCATGGAAAAAGACCGAACAAGCCAGACATAAATGCCCAGAGTAAAAAAGGCTCCTGGCGCCATAACCATGATTGTCCACGGCGTAAAACCATCAGGCATCACCGTAAATCCGAGCAGAGTTCCGAAGCCGAGCAGTTCCCGTACCACTGCTATGGCAAGCAGAACAAGGGAGAAGCCGATGCCCACCGCAAAACCATCGAGCAGCGAGGGAAAGACTGGATTCTCCCGGGCAAAGGCCTCACAGCGCCCCATAATGATACAATTTGTAATAATGAGCCCCACATATGGACCAAGGGCCTCACTGATGTCGGGCAAATAGGCCTGGATCAAAATATCAAAGACAATAACATAAGAGGATATGATGAGCGTCTGCGCCATCATGCGGGTACGCATAGGTGTTATATGACGGAGTAAAGATACGGTGACACACGACATGGACAGCGTAAAAATAATCCCGGCACTCATCACCAGGGTGTTGACAACGAGATTTGTTACCGCAAGAGTCGAACAAATCCCGAGAGTATGTCTAAAAACAGGGTTTTCCTGCCACAATCCCTGCTTCAAAAGTTGACTGGGAGACTGATCATTCTGCATTTTTCATTGTCCCATCATTGTTGTCTGCCAATTTTCTCAAAAAGACCAGCTCCCGGTTTAAAAATTTCTCAACCGCCTTACTGGTAAAAGTTGCTCCGGTAACGGCATCCAGCTCTCCGCTCACCTTCCCCCGCCCCGGATAGGTGAATGAAAAAAAGGCCTTGTCCTCCTGTGCCCTGTCAAGAGAAAGGCCAACAAACTGGTCTGTGAACCACTGCTCGGAAATCCGTGCTCCAAGCCCTGGAGTTTCCTGTTGTTTATAAAATTCTATGCCTGTGATTCTGGTGCCCCCCGCATCAACGCCGACCATTGCATAAATAGGTCCCCAGAAACCGGGACCATTCAGACTGGTTGCGTGACCTATAACGGTTTCGCCAATTGGGGCAAAGGCCGTATAAACCGTCCGTCCTTCAACTTCCGATACGCGTATGCGCTCCTTGAAGAGCTCTTGCAATTCATCAGCCTGCATATCGGCTCGCAGCGGAACATGTAATACTTTGAAAATAACTCGCTGCAGCTTGGCATGTTGATTGTTGAGAATACGGTCCTGATTGGCAATTTTAGCGACAGTCACCACTGCCGTGAAAATAAACGTCAGTAAAAACATGTAGAGCACTGAATAGAAACGACTCTTCATGATAACGACTGCCTCCATTTCTGCACCTGGCGAATCGAATTATCCAGAAGGGGCACCAGGGCATTCATCATGAGAACGGCAAACATCAATCCTTCGGGGAAATTGGAAAACCGTCGCAGCACAATGGTCAGTCCGCCGATCATAAAACCATAGATCCACTGTCCTTCCTTGGTTTTTGCTCCAGTGATCGGCTCGGTTGCGACAAATGCCGTTCCAAAAAGAAAGGAACCTGAAAAAATTGTTGCCAAAGGCAGGGATGACCCGGAAAGAGAAAAAAGATTGAGGATGGAACAGACCAGTACTCCTCCAATAAGACATGAAAGAGCAATCCTCCAGGGTGCGGCCTTTTTATAGATCAAATAGGCTGCCCCCAAAATAATGAGAATGCCAGAGGTTTCCCCAAGGGAGCCGGGAGTATTTCCCCACAGCATGTCAAAAAACGGAGTGGAGATACCCTCCTTAAATTGCATTAAAGGAGTTGCACTTGTAATGGCATCAGGCGTCGGTGCCCAGAAAGCACCACCACCAACCCAACCTTGGGAAGGCTGTGCCCAAATACTGTTCATGGAGTTTGGGAAGGTAATGTAGAGGAAACATCTTCCCACCATGGCTGGATTGAAAATATTGCGGCCAAATCCACCAAATGCCATTTTTCCAAGGGATACCGCAACAACAATGCCGACGGCTGCCATCCAGAAAGGAAGAGTTGGTGGGAGAGAGAGTGCAAAAATCAAACAGGTTACAAAAACTGCCGATGTAACAGGCTTTCCGTCTTTAAAGACAAACAGGGCCTCGGTGGCCAGTCCAAAAAACAGAACAACCACGCATTGGACGAAAGCTCTCCAGCCGAAAAAATAAACCGAGGCGGCAACCAGGGGCAGCAAGGCATAACACACCTCAAACATCATCTTTTGTTTCAAAAGCCACGGTTGTGGAATTGAATATCTCTTCTGAGAAACCATGCTGTTTTGCCTGTCTCGCTAATATGTTCCTGTTCCAAGAAAGTGTAAACCAAAGCCTAGCAATCAAGATTCAATCTTACAACCAAAAAAAATCATTCTTGCCAGGTTTTTCTCAACACCTTCAGCGGGCATCCGAAGCCTCAGAAAGCTTCACCTTAAACCCATCCTGCTGCAGCTGGGCCAGAATCTGCTGCACATGTTCGCTGCCTTTTGTTTGCAGAAGCAGCTCCACTTCTGCAACCTGGATGGGCAGATGGGTAAGGGTACGCTGATGGGAAATCTGTATGATATTAGCGCCCATTATACCGATCTTCCCGGTAAGCCTGGCAAGAGCCCCAGGCACATCACGCAGATCAACATCTATTTTGACCATTCGCCTGCTTCGTACCAGGCCTCGCTGAATGATGGATGACAATATGGGCATGTCGATATTGCCTCCTGACAGAATCAAGCCCACCTTTTGCCCGGAAAACCGTTTTTTGTTCTGCAGCAAAGCGGCAAGTCCAACCGCACCCGCCCCTTCTGCCACCGTTTTTTCCACCTCCAGGAACAGAAGAACCGCCTCCTCAATCTCCGGCTCATCAACAAGCACAATGTCATCAACCCATTTCCGAACAATGGGCAATGTCAATTTTCCTGGATCTTTTACAGCAATACCCTCGGCAATACTGAAAGTTCCGCAATCAGGCCTTTGACCGGCGAGCGCCTTTTTCATGGAAGGATATCGATTTGTCTCAACACCGATTATCTTCATATGTGGATTCAAGGACTTGGCGGCAACACTGACTCCCGAGATCAGACCACCGCCACCGATGGGCACCACAAGGGCATCGAGATCTGCAAAGTCCGCCAACATCTCCAAGGCAATGGTTCCCTGTCCGGCAATAATTTTAGGATCATCATATGGATGTATAAGACTAAGATTCTGTTGCCTGGATATCTCCAGTGCATAATCAGCCGCTTCAGCAAGATCATTGCCATGCAGAATGACCTCAGCGCCGAAATTGCGGGTATGTTCAACTTTTATATTTGGTGTGAAAAGCGGCATGACAACTGTAGCGGGAATACGCAGACGCTGGGCATGATAGGCCACCGCCTGGGCATGATTTCCTGCCGACATGGCAATAATTCCATGCTTTCTCTCACTCTCGGAAAGAGAAAGGAGTTTGACAAGGGCTCCACGGTCCTTGAATGAACCGGTAAATTGCAGGTTTTCAAATTTCAGAAACAACTCAGCCCCCGTTATCTGAGAGAGGACCCGTGAGTTAACACATGGTGTTTTTTCAATACTTCCCTGCAGCAGTTTCGCTGCCTTTTGAATGTCATCCAGACTTACGGTCATTTTCTTACCTTGCAGGTTATGGAAATTCGTGCATAAAAGATGTACGATTTCATCAAATTGACGACTATGGATTGAAGTTGATAGCGTGAGGCATAAAGGCCACAATTTTTTAATAACAGCCCGAGTTGCGAAAAGCCTCCCGTCTCAAGACGGCTGATTGCACCTCGTAACAGGACAAATAGAGATCGAAATTTCCACCCGCCTGTGACACGTTTTCAAAGATGGCACTTCAGGAATTCACTGGTTTACAGCTTTTATTTTTGTTAAAGTATTATCTGCAGTTATAGCAGATCTAAACAAAATGAGAGCATTTTTTTGCTCCACAATATAAATGAAAGATACACTGAATAAAATTATTTCAGACTGAGTAACGTCTGCAGAAAATTGAAAAAAGGCAAACTCCGTGAAACCGCTCATCGACACCGAGGAATTTCTCTCGCTCTCTTCATTCCTGAATTATCAGCTTGCCGGGGAACCAACGAACTGGCAGGGAATTTTGAGTCTTCTGCTGGGAGACTCGGGAGATCAGGACAAAATTTCAACAGAATTTCTGTTAAATGCCCTTGAATTTCTTGGAGACGCATATGGAAAACAGAAAAGACGCCTGGGTCCCCTTGCTATTCTCCATCCGATTCGGACTACCGCTCTTCTTGCCAAGGCCCATGACACCGTTCCCTCCACTCTTGACCTTCTTACAGCTTTTTTTCATGACAAAAATGAAGACCTGACAATTGACAGCTACAGCCAGGAAACATGGGAACGACTGGAAAACAAGTACCAACGTTTACTGCGGACAATAGATTCCGAAGCAAACTGGTTTCTGAACGAACGCATAGAATACCTTGCCAAGGCAAAAGGCCAGAAATACACTGAATACCTGGGCCAGTTACTCAACAAGGCTCAGGAGACCCCGGAACTTGCAGCCATTAAATTGGCAGATCGTTTGGATAATACCCTTGATCTCAGAATAGATCTCCAGGATTTTTCGGACCGGCCGCGCACCTTTCAGGTAATTTTTGATATCTTATTTGTCAATTCCTACAGCGGCCTGCATTTCAATCGGCCGCACCCTACCAGTAGTAAAATAAACGGTGCCAGGCGCCTTTTTCAGCTCTATAAAAATGCAGTTTTCCTGTCCATGCTTCAAAGCGAGAAAATTCCCTTAAGTAAAGCCGCTCAAAGACTTTTCTATTCCCTGGCCGTTGCCAGCATCAGGGAGGCTCAGACAATACTGCTTCATATCTTTGCCTATCATATAACCAACCCGGCCGAGCAGCGAGCCATGTTACTTGAGACAATGCATTATTCCCATGAAGGTGGTTTGGAAAGTATTCGCGCTGACGGGCCATCAGAACTGGACGGACTTTTCAGGAATTTTTTTATCTATGACAATGCTGCAATGAAGAAGGAACGTCTCGATGCCCTCTATGGGAACAAAAGACTCATGGGACTTGTGGCAATTGCCTTTCTGGCCATCTTTGCCAATTTTAACAATAGCGATGAGTATGCCATCCGAGGGATTTCAGCCGCAGGCATTATCCCGGAGCAATAAATAATCTCAGGATAAGAAAAGAGAAAACTGGTTCCGTCAATACATTGCCAACTGTCCAGGGGGCAATGTATCGGCAGAAGAAATGAAGAACACCTCGCCCTGCTTTTGCATCTGCAGATTGTATATTCTTAAAACAGACATTATCGTTTCCCTGAGAGGCACATCTTGGAAGTCCATGGTGAGCGGGGCGTTGCAATCTTGATTTACAACAATCTGCAGATTGACAAGAGAAGCCACCTGCTTGAAAAAATCCTGTACATTATCCTTAAAAAAATGAAGAGATACTCTTCTTTCAGGGATATCATCGAGCAGTTGCTCCAGGCTAGCGCTCACCTCCTCAGCCTCCTGGACATTTGCCGGTAAAACATTGTCCCGGGTTTCTATAATTTTTTCTTCAGCCAACAAAGGAGCTTTTTTACCACCCTTAACTGTTAGAAGCAGGCCGTCTTTCACCTCGTCAACAGAATAATCCGCCTTGTTTTCCCCCTGGAAATAAAACCAGAGACGCACCTTATCAGGATGATGCACAGCCCTTGTTCTTTCAATATACCGGCAGGCATTGCTAAAGTCTTCTGGACTCCTGGCAAATTCCGCCTGCGCAACATCTATCACCAGCCGATTCTGCCCGACAAGCAGAAAAGAGTTATAGGCTGATATCGGCTGGTATGTTTTCAACAGTAAAGAACAGGAGTCGCTTTCCTCCGAAAAAACAGGCATAATTTTGGTCATCGGCCTTATTCCCCTCTCCGGAGGTGAAGCCTCTGTCTTTACGGCAAAAACGGCCACGAGAATCAGCATTCTGAGTAAAATTTTGCATATTCGCCAATTGTATTCAGATATGAAGATAGGGCATACCATAGCGAGTTCAAGCTCCTTTTTCGTAACTTTCATGGACGGACACGAGTTAGAGTTACTATGTCATCTCGGTCAAAAGCAGCGTCAACTCAAATATTATTGTGATTACCACTGAAACTCAGCCAGTCTTGCAGCAGGTACTGTAATGCATTAATAATTCAAAAAATACTGTCTACACAAAAGTCATTCCCGCGAAAGCGGGAATCTAGGCGGACTAGCCAGCTACTCTGGATTCCC
>JAHLLM010000075.1 GCA_020444175.1 Desulfobulbaceae bacterium
CGCTTTCGCGGGAATGACGTATAAAAAGGCTGAAGATGAGTGGTAATCAAAAATATTATTGTAAACATGGAGGAAAACGGGGTAATTCCTCGTCCTTAAAAAGACAAGAAAAAAGGCGTGAGCATCGAAATGGAAAAAATGTCGGTTGAATTATCGCAACTTACTCTTCATAACCTGTTGCAGTGTAATAAACAGCCTTATCAAAAAACAGGGCTATGCGTCGTTCCAGTTCCAGCATTTTATAAATATCTATTGTCCGATGCCAGATGTCCCTGGAAAGAGCAAATTCCCAGATATGTTTTTTTATGAGGTTGAGGGCGCTGACAACCTCACTCAGGCGAAAGCCTTCCAGCCTCCGTTCCCTGCCGAGATGCGTATAATAGGTTTGAATATTCTGGCCGCCGTATGACCCAGCCAACCAATCCCGGAAATGCGACAGGACCCGTTCAAAGCGTTCGAAAAGAAGGACGCTGCTGAAACGATGGTAGGTTGGCGTTGTTGCGTTTGTTGTCACATCTTCCAGCCACAGGCTCGCTATCTGCATGGAGTGTTGCTCGATCAGTTCCACAAGAGTATCAGAGAGAAGGACCTGCATGGTGTCATCCATGCAATCGCCCACTGCACTTCTGAAAGAGTCAACAATGTCCCAATATTCCTTCTTATTTTTAATGTAGTGATTCAGGGCCTTGATGTTGGAGTCGAATGCCAGAACAGGGATTTTTTCAAGGGAAAAATATTTTACTGCAACGGCATCATCAGCAGGCCTTGGGATTCCACCCACCGACTCTACTTCATAGGTGAGGAACAGGAGGTCGCCATAAAAATAGTTGGAACTGGAGTTCACATCAATCAGTTGCACAATGCGACCGATCACCCCTGTTTCTTCTTTTAACTCCCGCAAGGCGGCATCCGCTATGCTTTCTCCTGATTCGGCAAAACCGGTGGGCAGGCACCATTTGCCCCTGTATGGTTTTCTGCCCCGCTTCACCAGAAGCACCCTGCGTTCACTCACTAAAATAATGGAGACCACAGGCAGAGGATTATCATAGAACAGCAAATGGCATTCCTTACAATAATCCCTTAAAATACCGTCTTCCTTTTTGCGAATCACCCGCAATCCACAGACATGACAGTATTTCCGCCTGTTTTTATTCATTTATTTCCCTGATTTTTAGTCCCTTAAAGATTATTTTCGTGTTATTTGTGGCAAAAAATTTAAAAACCTCCTTGCGACAAACAACTGCCCTTTACTGATAAGGCACTTATACCCCTCAAGGAGGTACGAGCAAGAACCCCTAACACCTTAATGCTTTTTCAAGTTTATCTGGTCTTGGGACCATTACAGACAAAAACGACATCATCCTTGGAAATCATAAATGATCCTTTAGCAGCTATTTCCTGCCGGATCCGGGCTTCGACCCGCTCCATGAAATCCTCTTCAACGTGCAACTCTTCCGGCAGAAACAAAGGCCTTTTAAAACGCAGGTATTTCATAAGATGCGGCAATGTCTCTGTATCAATCCGCAGGGCATTGCCATATTCTTTGACCTTGATCTCTTCAAACCAGGGAGACAGAAGTTCCATGCCGTTGCCAGCGGAAAATTTGGCGATCAAGCTTTCCAACGGCAACGCTTCTGGACGATTATAGCCATCCTCGACAAGAAGATCCTTAACCAGCTGCACCAGCTCCTGCATATGAGGTCGGGAATGGGCAATAGTGATAAAAATGCCCTTTTCCTTGAGAAGTTGGACAATTTCAGGAAGAGCATCAGGGAAAAAGTAAAGGGCAAAGGAACAAAGGGCAAGATCATACCTGTTGGCAGGACACAGCGCGCAAAAGGGCCGCTTCGACAGGCAGAATTGTGCTGCAATGCCTGCATTGAGGCAGGCATTAACATAGTAATCCTCACATCCTTCCCAGAGATCAATGCCGACAATAGTCGCCTCCGGATGAACCCGCCCCTTGAGACCACTGGTGAAATAACCGAAGGCACAGCCGAGATCAAGAATGCTTCGGCACGCTGTCAGGTCCTCTCCAGCAAAGGTGAATTCCCGGATATCCTGCCTGTTGATGGAACAGGACGAGATAAAGCGGCCGGCGTTCTTATGCTTCTCAATATCAACGAATATTTCAGCCAGGTTATTCATGGATAATCCCCCCACTTGCATCAATAACAGGAAAAGGCACACGAACAGGCTTACCGTTACTCTCTTACATGATGAAACGAACAAGGAAAAATATCAAGAAATGGATAAGAAAAGACGCGTTGCTTTTAACTTGCTATAAAGAGGAATCGTTTATAAAATTTACAATGGACATCGCTTCTCTTCCAGGGTAACAATTGGTGAAATCATAACCCGCTTAAATATGGATGCCCAGCTTCAGAGCTTTTCACCATGAAAGGCATAAATTCGAATCCATCACCAATTCGTTATCGCTAACTTGTGAGTAACAGTTCTTTGCAGGCAGGATCGGATATGACACAAAAAGAGGTAAAATTTGCACCAAAACTGATTGGCGATCTGCTGGATATCATCCACAACGCCATTCTTGTCATTGATTCTGATAACAAAATTATCTTTGCCAACTCCAGAACGGCAAAGATGTTTCAAACAACGGTCTCTCATCTTCAAGGCATGGATATAATAGATCTTTTTATGCCTGACGATTTATCAATCCTGGTCCCCAACATCCTCGACATCACCCGAACAAGTGGGGAGTTTGAAGGTGAGGCCATGCTGCAGCGACCGGACGGAACCTCCTTCCTGGGGATGATTGCCGTCACCTACTTTCTCTGGGATAATCATAAGGAAGGGATGGCCTTTACCATCCACGATATAACTGACATCAAATCCATCGAATATGCTCTCAGGCGATCAGAACGAACTGCCTTTCTAGGTCGTCTGGTGGATGACATAAGCCATCAGATTCGCAACCCGGTTACGGTAATCGGCGGTTTTGCCAGGCGACTCATTAAAGATTGCGACTCCCAGGCCAAAGCCAAAGCCATTATGAAGGAGGCAAATCATCTTGAAGCCCTTCTCGATACTTTAAACAATTTCATAAGATTGCCCCGTCCCCACCCAACCCGCACCTCCATGGGCTCAATTATTGACAACATGGAAAAAAGATTACAGAAACAGGTTACCGATCTGGGCTGCAACTGGTTTGGCGACTATGAAGAAAATATCAGGAATTATACTTTTCTCGTGGACCAGGAGCTTCTCATGGTAGCGCTTGAGTCTGTTGTCATAAATGCCTGCGAATCCTACACGGAATCTGACTCTGCAAAAAATGTAACAGTTCAAGTCAAGCTTTCAAAAAACTCGAATCTCCCTTATGTTATCAAAATAATCGATCAGGGAGTGGGCATATCTCAATCTCATCTCCGTCATGTTTTTGCCCATTTTCACAGCAATAAAACGAAACATATCGGCATGGGACTGACAT
The DNA here is from genome assembly GCA_020444175.1 of Desulfobulbaceae bacterium. Taxonomy (GTDB): domain Bacteria; phylum Desulfobacterota; class Desulfobulbia; order Desulfobulbales; family SURF-16; genus JAHLLM01. Next base: position 3,452 of record JAHLLM010000075.1, read on the forward strand.
TTGCCCAAAGAATAGTGGAAGAGCAGATGGGAAAAATCATCATCGAATCCTTTGAAGGCAAGGGAACCACTGTCTCCTGCTACCTTATCCAGGATAGAAGGCGGATAATCAGAACCATGCGGCTCGAATGAGATAAACCTGTTGTTATCCGCTGAAAGACATGAAGCAAAAAACGATATAAACTTTCATTTGTAAGAGTCGAAAAGAACATGACCGCATCAGACGACAAATCCCCTGTTATTTCTGAAGATCAGGGCAGAACCCTGCTTTCACTTGCCCGTCAGACAATCGCCGATAAACTTGGAATTTCTGTTGCAGATGCAGACAAAGAACAGGTGGAAAAAAACCTGCAGCAGGAGACCTTCCATCAGAACAAGGGTACCTTTGTAACATTGCATAAGCAGGGACAACTCCGGGGTTGCATCGGCACCATTGCTCCTGTTGAGGCGCTTTCATCAGGAATCAGGCGAAATGCGGAAAATGCAGCCTTTGGCGACCCAAGATTCCCAGCCGTGCAAAAAGAGGAATTTCTCCAGCTTGATATTGAACTCAGCATTCTCACCGACCCTCAACCCCTGGATTATGAAGACGGAGCAGATCTTGTTGCCAAGCTTCGTCCCGGAATTGACGGCGTCATCCTTCGTGACGGAATGAGCAGCGCCACATTCCTTCCCCAGGTCTGGGACCAGCTTTCCAGGACTGAGGATTTCCTGACCCATCTCTGTCTGAAGGCAGGTATTGCCTCAGATGCCTGGAAGACTCGAAAACTTGAAGTATTGACCTATCAGGTTCAGCATTTCAGCGAATAAAGAATGGCCCAGTATTGGTTAAGCTAATAGGGAGTAACTAAAAAAACTATTGCGTGACATCGGACTTTCTAACTGAGCGCAAGCCGGAAAGGAACCATCTCCGAGGAGGCAAATCCATACTTTTTGTAAAATCTATGGGCCGTTTCATTTGAATGATCGGTTAACAGTGTAATTCTCCGGCATCCGCATTCCCGGGCCTTATTTATTGCCGAATTGATTAATTTTGATCCCACTCCTGATCCGCGCTCACCCGGCATTACAACCAGATCTTCGAGTATTGCCACTCGCCCGCCCAGGGCCGTTGATACGGTAAATAAAAGATTTACCATGCCAATGGTCCTCCTTTCCCTCCGTGCGACAAGAATAGTTCCGGTTTTGGGATCTTCAATAATTGCACGCAGCCCTGTCTCCTGAACAGTGCGTTCAGGCTTAAACTCAACCTCCTGACTGAAGAGGATATCCAGCAGGTCGCAGAGGTCAGGTATGTCGCCAACTGTTGCCTTTTCAATTTGCATGGGTTCTTTACTCAATTTTAAATTTCACCTCACGAATCAGTTTGCAGATCTATTTGAAACCACCGAACAAAGAAAAAATGCCATATTTAAAATAGCGGTCAACTTCTTTAAAGCCTGTCTCGTTTAAAATTTCCAACTGAGATTCAAGCGTGTCGGGAATATTGTCTGGATTTCCCTTATATTGCTCTGGAATCCCGAGCAATTTTTGCCTTTTTTCTGCATCAGAATGCTGCTCTATCCATTGTTTCCACTGTGACAAATACCATTTTTCATTTATTGCGGAGCTGGGCGCCACGACATCATAATGGACAAAGCAGCCACCTTGACGAAGAAGTTTATAGATAGCGACATAGAGCTCTTTTTTCTCCTGCAAAGGAAGGTGGTGGATGGCAAGGGAAGGATATATGAAATCGAACTCTTCAGTCAGAGATTTACCGGCCAGGAGATCCTGTAACACTCTTCTCTCTCTCAGCTCGATTTTTTTTGTCCGGAATAAACAACAAAACTGTAATTCTGGTACCAGCAATTTACCTCTGAGAAATGTGCTTTTCTAAGCCAATCGAGCTGTCTGGACAGAGTTGACATTTTGTCTTCTTCCATGCGTTTCAAAGCAGCCGACAAAGAGGCTTCGCTCACCCCTTTTTCCCGAACCTGTTTTAACCATGAAGACCGATAGACATTTTCTATGGCAGGTGTTTCTCCGAGAACCTGGTCGGCATTGATGAACAAGCCGTTCTTGTTGAAACAGGCAAAGAGTTTCTGAAATAATGACTCCTTTGCCCGATCTGTTAAATGATGGATGGATAAAGCAGATATTATAAGGTCAAATTCGCCGGCAATTATTTCAGTGGAATAATCTTTGACAGCAAAAGCTACGTTCACGTCACTTTGGGCAAATCTCTTCCGTGCCCCATCAAGCATTCTATCCGACAAATCATACAGTGTGAATTCAGCATTGGGATAACGCTTTGCCACGAGAGAAGAAAAAAGCCCTGTTCCGGCACCTAAATCGAGAACACGAATAGCGGCTTCCCTTTCAAAGGTGATAAGCTGCAATGCAGTTCCATAAAAATCATCAAAGCACGGAATGAGTTGTCTCCGTGCCAGATCGTAATCTTCTGCTCCGCTGTCAAATGCTTGTTTAACGCTCAAGATGTTCCCATTTGTTTGCCGAATGTTTTAGGCCATTACCACTATCCAGCAGGATAAAACAGCTCACTTAAAAGGTAAAGCGGGCCTCGACTAAAAACATTCTTTCATTGGTCGGATAGTCGTTGGCAACCTGAACCGGATAAGGTGAAGGATCAAGGTACGTTTCATCAAAAAGATTGTATACAGTGCCCCTGATTTCAAGTGTTTTATAGAATTCTTTAACAATCAGACTAAGGTCTATCAGAGTCGAAGGAGAAAGGTCTTCCCGGGCATCTCCTGCGGCCCTAGATCTTTCGCCTATCCACGAAAGGCTGACATTGGCGTTTAAGTACTTCCAGGGAGCAACGTTGAGCAAAGCGTTTATTTTGTGAGACGCCACATCAGGCAAATGCTCTCCGGTATAACCATCCCGGGGATGCTGGTAACAGTAATTCAAAAACCCATACGTATTGCTGCCCAAATCAAAATGCAGTTCAGCCTCAATGCCGTCAACCTTTGCCTGTCCCTTGTTTTCATTCTGTGCCGGCTCGGTCACCGAGGGCTTGTCGCCAATAATGATCAGATTTTCCATCTTGCTGTAAAAATAATCCAGCCGCAGGATGACATTTTTATGAATTCGCTGTTCGATTCCCGCCTCCCAGGTCTTTATCTCCTCCGGTATGAGGTCGAGGTTGCCGATATTAGACGGGTTATTCTTTTGATAGAGTTCAGTAAGGCTTGGAGCCCTGAAGGCACTGCCATAGAGGAGTTTCAGGGTGGAATTTTCTGAGAACTCCCAGACAAATCCAGCCCGGGGATTTGTCGAACCGCCAAAGTCGGAATAGTGGTCCTGGCGTATGCCCACAGTCAGCGTCGCTTTGTTATTAATGTTCCAGATATCCTGGAGATAAAGAGCCCAGATATCCCGTGTGGTCTCTTCATTGAAATTTCCCCAGTCCGATATATCCTGAACAGAACCGAGGGGAGCAAAGGTCAGGGGATGATAGTTTGTTCTATGTTTGACTCCATAGAGTTGTTGATTTTCGAACATCCCTCCAGTGGTAAACTGATGGTTGGCCAGCTCGTAATTCAGCGCCATTTCACCGCCGAAAAGCTTTTGTTTTGATTGTGGGTCACCGATCATACCCTGAGGGTATCCAGGGAAACCTTCGGGAAAAATCTCAAAATAATTTTCCCCGGCAACGTAATCCCCATAAACCCTGACTCTGACATCTGTGCCCTGATCAATAGTCTTTACATAATCCAGGTCCAGATAACCTGCCGTACCGAACCTCAGGACGCTTTCATCATTCAAAGCGCTGGCAGTGCCTATATACGGGCCATTTTCATTGGTCTGGTATCTGCCCCTCAGGGTAAAATCCCTCCAGGAAACATTGAGTCCCATTTCCTCTTTTTCCTGCCAGTTCAGGGTGTCACCCGAGTTTCCGAGAACATCCTGTTCAATAAACGATGTTGGGCCGTCCGTATCAAGATAATCGTAATAGCCTGACATCTTGACATTTTCTACAGAATGACCGAAAAGCACATTGCCATGCAGGGTGTCAAAACTGCCCCCGCCGGTTGTGACCTGCACTCCGTTTATGTCTTCCGCACTCTTGGTAACGATATTCACCACACCAAGGAAGGCATTGGCGCCGAAAAGGGCTGACCCCGGCCCTCTGACAACTTCCACTCTCTTTATAAAATCGACGGACATATCGCCAAAATGTATGGCAGCCGTTCCACTCAAGCTGTCATTAACCCTGTGTCCGTCAATCATGATCAAAATTTTCTCAGACATAAGGGTTCTAATTCCTCTCATTTCCACGGAACGAACAACTGGAATATGCCCTATACTCACCCCTATACCGGGTATTTTTTTGAGCACGTCAAGAAGGGTGCGGGCGCCCATGTTGCGAATTTCTCTGTCCGTGACAACGGAGGCAATGGCAGGAGCCGTATGGACAGGGGTCTCATGGCGCGTGGCGATAAAAAGCTCCTCTTCTTCATAAAACAAAAGCAGATCTTCCAGTGATGCAAGTCTGTCATCGCTGATATTATGGATCTGGGCAGAGGAAAAAGAAGCAGCAAATAAAAGGGGGAGAAGGAATATGGGGATCTTATTCATGAATTTTATTGAAAGTTCTTAAAGTTAAAAATCAGCATTTCTATTTTTGACGGTTTCGTATTTATGCCCTTGAGGGTAAAAAAAACCGCTCAACCGCCGCCAACACGCATGTAACTTGTTGATATTACGTTGGCGGATGGTCAGTTTCAGGGCTTTTTTTGCAATATTATCATTTTTCCAAAAGAAACAAACCGTACAGGACGAACTGTGACGATTGGACAAAGAACTCCGGACCTGTTCCTTTATGCAAGGGAGGTTGCGAAATTTCATCACCTTTATGATCAAAAATATTTCCGCTTACAGAAGAGCATGCAATTCGATCAGCTATAAAACTTCACAAGGAGCACAAACTAACACAAAGTGTCACCATTACGCAATACTACCCAACGCAGTCAAAATAATCAAACTGTATGTAGAAAAATTATTCCTACTAAACAGGTGCATCAAGACCGAGGGGACAGAGTATCTCTTTGTTGAAACGCTCCTGAATGAGGGAATGGGGTTGATGCCCTATAAGTTTGGCTATATCGCACATCGTATCAGCCAGCTTGAGATTCTTCTTCCTGCAGCGTTCACTGGCATCCTCAATAATGTTCCAGTCCTTGCTTTGCAGGAACTGAGGGAAAGCCTCGATAATCTCTGGGAACAATACTTTCCGAAGGCCGTCGAGAAAGCCGACATAAAAGGCAAGAGAGGTTGGTCTCTTTTCACGTATGATAAAACTGATCATGCCCTGGGGATGGGTGTCAGCCAGAATATCCTTCAGCGACCGGGCCACAAGCTCAACCGCAGAATGGGGAAAATTGCTGACGATTGTCTTCATGGTAGTGCTGTCAAACGTATCCTGCAGCATCTCTCCCACTTCATGGTAGATGAAGATGGGCGTCTCAAAATCAACGATTCCATCAAGTTTCTTTCGTATTTCCGGCTGGTTGAGTTTGCCGTTTTCCAGCAAGCCATACTGGTCAAGGGCAAAATGCAGGGAAGTCCTGCTTGACGACTGGATATCCTGAATATGATCCCAGAAAAAAAAGCGCAACGGGCTGCGGCGGATATAAATAACATCATCCTGCAGCATGGCAAAAGGACTGGCAAGTTCCGTTGCCCTCTCTTTCCCCAATACTATAACAGGACATCCTTCAACAGTTTCTTCACGCAATTTCTCGGCAAGAAAGAAAACAGCTTTCATGGAGCGGCCATAGCCGGCACCGTAAATCAGCCCTGTATTTTCAAGCCGCTTATTAATCCCGGCTGAATCCCATGGAGTAAACGTATCATGGCCAACGGCTAAAGGAGTATACGCCTTATCCGAGATCGTCTCCCAGAAATTCTCTCTTTCTTCAATCCAGTCAAGAAGGTCAGCAGATTCAGGCTCATTCCACGGCTCAATATTCTTTTCCCATTTATAGCGGTTCCGCAACTTGAGAACCAGGGTACAGAGGGAATAAATACCATTGTCCTTGGCATCTGATATATCACAGTTGCGCTGGACTGTTTGCGTCAGTTCTGCTTCCATAATAAATTCCCCCTGTCTTTATAAAAAGAATATTTTTTCTTAGTTTGCCGCATTCCGCCGGTTATCTGAAAGCTCACCTCTCTATAGTCACCTCCAGCCACTTTCTCCCCCATCTTTGCGCTTCCTGATGCGACTGAAAATAAAGGTCTATTCTATCGGGTCCCTTGATGGCGCCTCCCCGATCCGTGACTTTCCCCCAGCCATAGCCCGGCACATGCATACGGGTTCCAAACGGATAGTAATCCGTGTCAGCGGCAATGGTGCCATCCTCGGCAAACCAGAGCCAGGGGAACACCGTGCGAACCGGAATCATCCAGGGATGGACAATGCTGTCTGTTGAAAAAAGTCCGGGAGAGACTTCACGTGGCTCATCGCCGCTGGCAGTATGTCCGCTATAGTCCTCCCCTTCCGCAGCTCCATCGCTTATGTAGCGATTCCAGAAGTCAAGCTTGAGATACTTCCAACTGCCTCGCTCCCAGTCGCAACATTTCTGACAGCCGCAATAGGCCGTGGTTTCCATGATGCGGGTTTCGTGTCCCGCACAGCCGCTTATACACAATAAGAGAAAAAGACCAGGCCAAATGTTTGCCCAAAACCTCGTCGTTTTCCCTGATCCGGTCGGCATCATTGCTTTTCTCCAATTCGAAACAGGTTTGCACCCCATTCACCCTGTCCTTTCCTATTTTTTATTGCCTTAAACAAGCCGCGTATGATATGCAGTGAGCATTGATCGTGCCCTCTCAGGCATTGGGGATGATCAGCCTGCAGTGCTGAAAATCAATTTGCAATCATTTATATACATTGAAGGTACCAAACATGAAACAGATTATCACCAATACTTATCAAATGCGTATCAACATTGTCTTTCTTGCCATTATGCTGCTTCTTGCCGCCTGCAGCAAGGAAGATGAGTCCAAACCAGGCGAAGTGCTCAAGGCCGAAGTCGGCAAACCCGCACCCAATTTCACCTTGACGGACATTGACGGCAAGCAGTGGCAACTTTCGAGCCTGCGCGGCAAAGTGGTATTCATTAATTTCTGGGCAACATGGTGCCCTCCCTGTCAGGAGGAAATTCCGTCAATGCAGGCGCTTTATGAAGGTATGGCAGACGCTCCGTTTCAAATGCTGTCAATTCTTAACAATGATCGTCCCGACTACGCCAGGATGCTGGCTGACAAGATAGGTTTTACTTTCCCGATTCTCATGGATCCAGAATCAACAGCAGCAGCGCAGTATGGCCTCACCGGCGTTCCGGAAACTTTCATTATAGACACCCAAGGCGTTTTGCGGGAAAAATTTATTGGCCCCAGACCCTGGAACTCCCGTGAAGCCTGGATGATGATTGGCCAGTATCTTCCCCCAAAAAAATAATGATGAACACGCAATTGCACAGTTATCAAAAAGGAGAGCCAATGTGATGGGCATGAACAACAACAGACACCTCAAATCTCAATTCCTCATTACAGCCGGCTCCCTGCTCTCCCTGTTGCTCTTAAATGGCTGTACCGCCAGCCACAAAGACACGACACCAAAAGTGTCTCCAGCCTCTGAAAAAACCCAAAACATCGTGTCAAAAAACATTCCCGATCTTGCCTTACCCCAACAAAACAGCAAAGAAAACTTCCTCGGCTCTCCCTTAACCCAGTTTATCACCCAAAATTTCATAGGTTCCAACCGTTGCTCTTTATGCCATGGCCACCTTACGGATAAAGCAGGCAACGACATGTCGATCAATAACCACTGGCAGTCAACCATGATGGCCAATGCAGCCAAGGATCCGTTATGGCAGGCAAAGGTTGTATCGGAGACAAACCGGAATCCGGCCATCAAGAAAGTCATAGAAGAAAAATGCGTATCCTGTCACATGCCCATGGCCTGGCGACAGTTCATCATTGACAACAAAGGCTATGAGGCTGAGGGCAAAATCGCAGATCATCCTTTTGAAGGCTTTCTGGAGACAGAATCAAACCTGCGCGAGGCTGCTCTTGACGGCGTTTCATGCAGTCTGTGTCATCAAATCCAGGACATCAACCTTGGCATCAAAAAAAGTTTCAGTGGAAAATTTACGTTAAACAGCGAAATCCAGCCCCCGGATCGGCCGATATTCGGTCCCTACAAAGAGACTGTACCGGAACCAATGCAGACCGGAATAGGGTTCACCCCGACATATGGTGCCCACACAAACGACTCTGCCCTGTGCGCCACCTGTCACACTCTCTACACCCCCTATCTTGACGGAAAGGGAAACATAGCAGGAAAATTTCCGGAACAAACCCCTTATCTTGAATGGCTGCACAGCGAATTCGGCGAACCTGTCGGCATCCGTCATGACATCCATGAAAGCGTCGGCACTGTCAGGATATGCCAGGAATGCCACATGCCCCATTCCAATTCAGGTGGAGTCATGATTGCCAGACCTGCCCCCAAAGAGGCGACCGAAAAGGATCATTTTTCGCAGCATCATTTTGTTGGCGGCAACATCCTCATGCTCAATGTGCTGCAGGACAATATCTCCTCTCTGGATATTTCCGCCTCAACGCAGAAACTTGAAGATACCAAGATGCGGGCAGCCAAACTCCTGCAGCAGGAAAGCGCCCTGCTCTCGCTGAGCAAAGGAAAAATTTCAGACAATACACTTTCCACAACCGTTACAGTTGAAAGCCTGGTCGGACATAAATTCCCCACCGGTTTTCCTTCAAGACGCACCTGGATCCATCTCACGGTCCAGGACGCTTCAGGGCAAGTGTTCTTTGAATCAGGGCGTCCGCAAGCAGATGGCGGCATCATCGGTGACGATTGCGACGAAAAAATGTCCTATGAACCCCATTACGATCTGATCACCCGGCAGGACCAGGTGCAGATCTACGAGTCAGTCATGCACAACACCGATGGACAGACAACATTCACCCTCCTGCGAGGAGCAGGATACATCAAGGACAACCGACTTCTCCCCAGAGGTTTTAACAAAGAGACAGCCCATAAGGATATCGCTGTTCAGGGGCAGGCCCTTCTGGACAAAAATTTCATCGGCGGCTCGGACCAGGTAACCTATAGCATCGCGCTCCACTCCAGAAAAGGCCCTTTCAAGGTCACGGCATCTTTGCATTACACCCCAGTTTCACACGCGTTTATGAAAGATCTGCGAAAAGATGACTCTTTGGACAAGGTAAATCAGTTCGTTGGTTTTTATGATGAGGCGGACAAGACTCCGGTAACCGTGGCTGCGGTTGCCGCCGTGCTGCAATAACTAGTGTCTGTCCATAAATAGGGCATTTTGTTCGAGATCAAGGATTGCGCAAAAAATTACCGGAGGCATATATGCGATATTCCGAGGATATTTTTTTAAGCATGACGCAGATATCGGGCAAAAGGGCCATTTATGGACAGGCACTAACTTTAACGAATCACAGACAGCCTGTTATGTTGGGTTTCGCTCAACTTCTTTCCCTCAAAACAGCAGGGCAGGAAAGGGTTCCTACGGGAAACCCAACATGATAAGTTGAAAGCATCCGCTCAACCGCAACCTACGATGGGACAACATTCCCCCCCACACACACTCAACATAGAGATATTATAAATATTTTTTACACCACGAAGCTCACGAAGCAAATAAATATCTTCGTGTACTTCGTGTGCTTCGTGGTTATCAGGGTATTGTTCTCATTTCTTGCTGAGCTGCAATGGCAATCAGAATAAAAGGAGCAAAAACGTTGCTAGTCAATATCGGATACTTTCGCAATCAGAAGCCTCATAATCTCTGAAAAGCTGCCGACTATGGAAATATCGGCAAGACCTCCCAAAGCAGGCTCCAGATTTATTTCTATAATCCTGCCGCCTGCTCTTTTCACCGTTTGAGGGATAAGGGCTGCGGGTACGACCTGGCATGACGTACCGATCACCAGGAGCAGATCAACATCATCCAGAATTTTTTCTGTTTTCCGAAAAACATCCAGGGAAATCTGTTCATCAAAAAAGACGATATCCGGTTTAAGTATCTGTCGGCAATGCCTGCAGGAGGGCGGCAATTCTCCCTCAAGTACTTCCTCAAGAGAGACTCCGCTCCTGCACTGCAAACAGACAAAGCGGGCCAGAGATCCATGGAATTCGACAACATTTCGGCTTCCTGCCTGCTGGTGTAGGCCATCAATATTCTGGGTGATTACCGCATTCAATAGACCCATTTCTTCAAGGTCGGCCAGGGCAATGTGGCCATCATTGGGCAGGGCATTGACAAGTTCCAGCAGTTCACCCAGCATCTCCCAGACCTTTTGAGGGTTGCGTCGGAAAGCGCCCAGGGTGCCGTACTCAATGGGATCAAACCTGGACCACAATCCATTGGCGCTCCGAAAATCAGGGATACCGCTTTCCGTACTGACGCCGGCACCGGTCAGGGCCACTGTTTTCCTCGACACCTTCAAAGCTTGAGCCGCGTCGGCTATCGCAGCTTCCCGCCTCTTAAAAGTCATCTTGTCCCTCTTAAAATGTTGCGGGGTCCTCGGGGGGCAATTCCGACTCATCAAAGGGCAGTATTGCAATGCGGCCCAGGAAAATATCCAGTTCCTTGAGTGCATTGTCCCGGTTAAGGCTTACATCCTCCTCCATCAGTGCCTTGTCGACAAGATCCTGGAAGCCGACGAGATCGAAGGAATCATCTAAAATTCCATGTTTGCGTAACAGAGAAAAAACAAACCTTTCGTTTTCAAGCTTTTCCTCAGCGTCAGCTCCAAGCTCATCAGGCAGACGGGTAAGGATATACCAGCGCATGGCGGAAAGAAGCGCATCATACAATGTGGCAAGTCCGGAAGAGGTCTTTTTTTCCCGCACCCTCCTTATGCCGCAGCGATAATGAAGTTTTGTTCTGAGCAGAAGCGCTTCGTCGTGACTCATTTTCGATGCATCCATAAGACCAAAATGAGGACTCATATCTAAAACCTCCTTGCAATGAGCTATCAATTGAACATTTATGCAGTTGTTTATGTGGAAAAAAAGAAAATCAGAACAGATGATCCCTGCTGCTTTATTTTTCCTGTCTAAAGGCCTATATCCATTTATTATTTTTAAAAGTAACGTAACTATACAGCTGCACCTCATCTTTGAACGATCAGGCCTGCTCACATAGACGGGCTATAGCTTCGCAGGCCTGCTTGTCCAAATCTAAGGCACATCTGAATAGACTTCTGAGTTGTT